>JAEEVW010000072.1 GCA_016291085.1 Prevotella sp. | reverse complement strand
CCTGGACGACTTATATTGCTCCAGCAGCACTTATCTACGTAGGAGCATTAATGATTGTCAACAGTTATCGCCGCGACCCAGACCAGTGGCTCCAGCGTCCTCTGCCTATTGGTGAAGACGGCAAGCGAATCTGCTGCAGCGTACATTACGGCGGTGACGAGTATATCTATCGTGGCGAGCCATTCCACGGTGCCCGTCTTGACGCTTTCTGCGGCGGTATCCGCATGGACCTGCGAGATGCCACCATCACTGAGGATGAGGAGATAGAGATCCATACCTTCTGTGGCGGCGTGGAACTCTTCGTACCTCAGACGGTGAACGTCGTAGTCAAGAGTCGCAGCTTCATTGGCGGAGTTGGCAATCATGCTTCAAGAACAGCAGGAAAGGATGCCCACTGCCTCCACATCATTGCCGACAACTTTATTGGAGGAGTAGATATAAAGAATTAAATGAGTCTGTTGTACAAATAAGAAACAAGTAAATAAAATATGGAAAAAGTTATTAAATTCTGTCAGAGTTGCGGAATGCCACTGACTGACGAGGTTCTCGGCACAAATGCCGACGGAAGTAAGAACGAAGAGTATTGCATGTACTGCTATAAGGACGGTAAGTTCTTGCAAGACTGCACGATGGACGAGATGATTGAGCATTGCGCCCAGTTCGTAGGAGCAGTTAACGAGGGGTTGCCCAATCCGATTACAAAAGAGGAGTATATCGGACAGATGAAGACGTACTTCCCCAACCTGAAACGTTGGCGCAAGGCGCTGAATGTTACTAATGATGAGGCCATGAAGGTCAATCCTGCTTTGGCAGGTGTGAAAGAGCTTATAGCCCAGATGGCCGACTCGCTGCCCATAGCCTACATCTCATCAGTAGATAACGAAGGCTATCCCTGCGCCAAGGCCATGCTGGCACCTCGTAAACGTGAGGGCATCCGTACGTTCTATTTTACCACTAACACCTTCTCGCTTCGTGTGGCTCACTACAAGGCTAATCCCAAGGCCAGCATCTATTTCTGCGATACCAATGGTTTCAAGGGTATGATGCTTCGTGGCACGATGGAGGTGTTGACAGATGCCAAGAGCAAGGAGATGATCTGGCGCGAGGGCGACGAGCAGTATTACCCTGGCGGCGTGACCGATCCCAACTATTGCGTTCTGAAGTTCACAGCTACCGATGGTCGTTTCTATAGTGACTTTTATCCAAGAAGTTTCGTCATTGAGTAAATGGACGTAGTTTTGATTGTTATATTGTTATGAAGAAGTGGTTAAAGATTTCGCTGTTGAGCGTGCTGGGACTAATCGTAGTCGCAGGAGTATTTACGTGGATAGAGTTTGGCTCCATCATTCAGGGGGCTCTTTCAGCTGAGAAACTCGACGATGGCATGTACTACATGGAGTATAAAGGCGACGACGGATTCAAGGAGTTGATGAAGCGCGGTGGAAGTAAAGACATCAACGATCTAGCCGATTACACGACTGAATTCCTGTCAAAGGGATTTTTCAAGACTGCCAAGATTGACTGTCCAGTCATGCCGGTAGGCTATTCAACACTGACCGTCAGGACTCCTGAGGGTGGTGCAATGATGGCCCGCAACTTCGATTATCCATACGGTACAGCTATGATTATGCATACCATTCCAGACGAAGGTTATGAATCCATCACCACCTTCTCCACCGATTTCTATGGCTTTGGCGAAGGTTACAAACCAGAAGGTTTCAAGAACCAATATATGGCGCTGGCTGGTTTGTTTCTGGCTCTTGACGGTATCAATGAGAAGGGCTTTGCCATAGCCGTGCTGGATGCCGGCGACAAAGTGGTGACCAATCAGGATACTTCCAAGCCCGACCTCGCCACCACCTCAGCCACGCAATACCTGCTTAAGAATGCAGCTAACGTTGACGAGGCACTGGAGTTGCTTCGCGGCATCGACATGAACTCCGACCCTGGTTCGGCCTATCACTATTCGATGGCCGACGCATCGGGCAGAAGTGTTGCGGTGGAATATGTGGACAACAGGATGGTGGTCACGGAGTCACCCTTCGTTACGAACCACTATCTCTGCGAGGAAAAGTTTCAGGTGGGACTACATGAGGGTGATCATCGCCACGAGAAACTCATGGAGCAATACGACAAGGCTGGCGGTGTAATGAACGAGAAGGAACTGACTGATGCCATCATATCTGTCACCCAGCTTCCAGAGAAAGGCGCCATCGTCGGTGGCACTCTCTGGACGATGGTGATGGACTTGACACATCCTTCCGTCACGTATTACTCTCGTAGGCATTTCGACAAGTCCTTCCGTTTTGAGCTAAAAAGATAAAAATGACATGTAATAAATGAATAAGACAAGATGAAAAAAGAAATATTGTATATATTGCTGGATAATTATGCCGAGCACGAGATTGGTTTTATGCCAGGTGCAGTGAGTACCGATGCCACAGGATTTCGCAAGGAACCAAAGTATATCAATAAGATGGTAGCTCCAACGATGGAACCTGTCAAATCGTTAGGTGGTATGCGAACCCTGCCCGACTATTCGTTCGAAACCATGCCAGTCGATTATGCTGCTTTGATATTGATAGGTGGTTTTGGCTGGATGAATCCCGAAGCTGAGCGTGTATTACCCATTGTTAAGGATGCTCTGGGCAAAGGTGTTGTTGTTGGAGCTATCTGCAATGCCGCTTCATGGATGGCCAAACAGGGATTACTGAACAACATCAAACATACGGGTAATGGTATCGACCAACTGAAATTGTGGGGTGGCAACAACTATACCAACGAGGACGACTATGTGAACGAGCAAGCCGTGACTGATGGCCGCATCGTTACCGCCAATGGCTCTGGATATCTTGAATTTACATACGAGTTGCTGAGACTGCTTGAGAACGATACACCAGAGATGATTGATAACTGGTACACGTTTATGAGCGACGGACTGGTAAAATTATACTCACCATGTCCTCGTTTTAAATTCAATACCATCGGGCTTTTTACCAGCAACAATAAAGCTACCGTTGATTTCTATACGAAAGCCTTTGGCTTTACCACTTCATGGGATGGTGTACAGCCGAATGTAGAGATGTTCCTTGGTAACAATAGAATAATACTCTACCCACGTGATGCATTCGAGCAGATGGTCTCAAAGAATTTTCGGTATCCAGAAGGTCTCAACGGCACAATGGAGTTGAGCCTCGATGTGCCAACTTTCGCCGATGTTGACAAAGAGTATCAGAATACTCTAAACTGTGGCGCAAAGTCCGTACTTCCTCCGACAACAGAACCTTGGGGGCAGCGCACTTGCTACGTTGCCGACCCTGATGGAAACCTCATAGAAATTGGATCGTTTGTTGAATAATTCAAGTTTCTTCGTCCCTGTTGCATGGATGATTGCTTGTATCGCCCTCTTCGCTACAATTCAAGAGGGGTATTATATTCGCAGTAAATGGACATAAGATAAACAAATATGAAACTGAACAGAGCAACGGTTGAAGATTATGAGTCCATCATTGCATTTTACGATGATGTGACGGACAGGACATCAGAGATGGAACTATATGCCCGATGGCAGAAAGGAAAGCATCCCACTCATGGTGGCATCAAAGCTTATATTGAGGAGGAAAGCATGTACCTATATAAAAAGAATGATGTGATAATTGGAGCTATGGCAGTCACGATGTACCAAGGCGAAGATTATCATAACATCGAGTGGTCTCAGCAGGTTCTAGATAACGAGGTGACTGTCATTCATATACTTGCAGTAAGTCCTGACTGCCAAGGAAAGGGCATAGGTTCTGAGATGATTCGTGAGGCCATCTGTCTTGCCCAGACAAATGGCATGAAAGCCATACGTCTTGATGCTCTTGCCTCCAACACACCAGCCCATAAGATTTACAAGGCATTAGGTTTTGAGTACCGCGGCCAGCAGCATCTATATGCCGAAAATACCGGCTGGACAGATTTTTACTTCTTTGAATATATAAATCACACAATTTATGAAAGAAATAACTGTTATATGAAACACGAGATTATTGAACTGCACGATGTGCAGATTATTGGCATGGCCAAAAAGATTGCCTTTAATGAGGCGAAAGAAGAATGCCCAAAGTTCTGGGGTGAGTATGTGGAAAAGATTATCAAGCCTGTAGTGTTTGAGAAACAAGCACCCAATACCTTCCAAAAAGCAGCCATCGACAATGGCGTAGGTGAGTTCGGACTCTGCACTTGCGACATTCCCAACCACAATTGTGCTACCTGTTGGGAAGCAAACTTTGGTGCTTGCAAAAATAAAACCTTTACATACGTTATTGGCGGTATTTATAAAGGTGGCGACGTGCCTGAAGGTATGCAGCTCTTCCCCATTCATAGCGGAAAGTGGCTGAAGATGCATTTCGAGGGAGGCATGAAAGCCTTTCAGGAGCAGTACACAAAGTTCCATAAGGAGTGGTTGCCTGCACATCCGGAATACAAATGGGCGCTGAATTCCTGCTGCATGGAGTGGTATCAGGGCACAGACATCCAGTCGCCTGATTATCAATGTGGCGTGATGATGCCGTTAGAATAGAGGTATCTGAATAACGATGAAAATATTGATTATTTCCGGAAGCCCTCGTAAGGGTGGCAATACAGAATTGTTGGCTGAAGCTTTTGCCAAAGGAGCTGCAGAACATCATCATGTGGAGATAGTCTCTGTACGTGATTATAAGGTGAATCCGTGTTTGGGATGTAACGCTTGCTTCAAAACGAACGGCATCTGTGCTCAGAAGGATGACATGTCCCCCATCTATGAAAAGATGAATCAGGCAGATATGCTCGTCATAGCCTCGCCAGTCTATTTCTATGGCATTAGTGCTCAATTGAAGGCTGTCATCGACAGGTTCCATAATCCGATTCGAGATTCGTTTAATATCAAGAAGATGGCATTGTTGCTCATTGGTGCAGCCTCATTGCCAGAATTGTTCGATGCCATTCTGACGGAATATAACCTCTGCTTGAATTTTTTCAATATTGAGGATGCAGGAAAGGTGCTTGTCAGAGGAGTCAAGGACAAAGGCGATATCAAGGGGACACGTTTTTTAGATGACGCCTATCAATTGGGAACATCAATATAAAACCATTCATCACAAATGTATGACATTAAGACAGTTCACCATCGATGATGCTCCTATTATCCTTTCATGGATAAAGGACAAAACTGCATTTCGGAAGTGGAGTGCAGATAGATATCCTGTGTATCCTCCAAAGCCAGAGGATATGGTTGCACAATACGAATCTGATGTTATCTTTCCCTTCACCGCCATCGACGATGAGGGAAAAGTTGTGGGGCACATCATGCTTCGCTATCCTGAGCCTACAAAAAGCATTATCCGCCTCGGATTCGTGATTGTTGATGACAATCTGCGAGGCAAGGGTTTGGGCAAACAGATGTTACAACTGGCCATTCATAAAGCGAAAAACGAATTTGGAGCAAAGAAGATAACCCTCGGTGTTTTCGACAACAATCCATCAGCCTACCATTGTTACAAATCCGTAGGCTTTAAGGAAACAGGTACAGATTCCTATCGGATAGATGGAGAAGAATGGACGGAAAAAGAAATGGAAATAAATTGTATCTAATGAAAAATAATGTTGTAATTATTATCTTGGCTCTTGTATCCATTATCTCTGTGGATGCTCAGAATGAGGTCATTGGCGGCTATGTCAAGAAAGGTGGAACAGATAATTGTATCAATGCGACAAGCCGTTTCTCCATGTATAGTGTCATGAAGTTCCCTCAGGCTTTGTATGTCGCAGACTTTCTCATCAGGAACAATATTGAGCTGAATACAGAGGTGATGGTCAGGAAGGACAAACTGATACAAGACACATGGTCGCCGATGTTGAAGACTTTTGAGGGAGAAAGGACTTTTACATACTCAGAGTTGTTGGCCCTGACGCTTCAACAGAGCGACAACAACGCCTGCGATATTCTCTTCGAACGATGCGGAAATCCGAGAAAAGTAGAAAAATACATCCGAAAACTTGGATTCAACAGCATCCGTATCCAGAAGACAGAGAAGCAGATGCATGAACGTCCTACAGATAGTAATAAGAACTGGTGTACGCCTCAGGCGATGGTTGCCCTCCTTGATTGGTTTATCGCACATCACAATGACAACGAGCCACTCCGCTACATCTGGAAACTGATGGAGGAGTGTCAGACTGGTAGAGACCGTCTTCCTGCTGCGGTCCCTTCTTCTGCCAAAGTCATTCATAAGACAGGTACAGGGTGCCCATTACCATCAGGTCAGCCGTCAGGAATCTGCGATGCGGGGATTATCATATTGGATAACGGTCAGCAGTTTCCTATTGCTGTTTTCATTACCAACCCCTCTTCGCAATCAAAGATTGTTGATGTGGCGAAACAATTACTTGAATTATAGACAATGAAAAGATTACGACTCGGAGCTATTCTCCACTTTATCATAGCCATAGGACATCTCGGTTGTCTCTTTGCTTTGGATGAGGCCTTCGACGCATACGGCATCAAAGACGTAATGTATAATATGGTCTTTGGTCACGCATGGATGCTTTATGCTCTGACCGTCGGCCTCGCCCTCGCCTTTACTCTGGCAGGACTCTATGCCCTCGCAGCCTCTGGCGACATCCGAAAGCTCCCATTAACTCGAACAGCCATTATTGTTATCATCGTGCTCTACAGCCTTCGAACATTAGCAGGAGGCTGGGCATGTGTGGTGGATTTTAATTGGCTGCGATTTATTTCATCCGTCATTCCAGCCTTTTTAGTGTGGTGCTATTATCCTGGCCTTAAAAATCGATGAAGCGAATTCCGGATCTCCTGTCTATGTCGCGGATCGTATTGTGTCTGCCATTGCTTTTGGTGGATGCAATGACTGTGCCCTTCTGGGTGCTTTACCTGATAGCAGGGTTGACGGATATGCTTGACGGTTTTCTGGCAAGGCGATGGGGCGTGGAGAGTAAGTTTGGGGCCAGATTGGATAGTTTGGCAGACTTTGTGTTTGTCTTGGTTGTAGGATATAAGTTGTTTCCGTGGCTGAAACTGCCTGCTTCGCTGTGGATGATGATAGGATTTATCGCGCTGGTGAAAATTCTCAATGCAATCAGCTCGTATGTGATAAAACACAAGATTGAATGCCTGGAGCAGCGAGAACCGCCAAACTTGTTTGGATGGCCGAGTCGTGACAGGCAAAGACACAGTCAATTCCTGCACACTAAAGCCAACAAATTGACAGGCTTCCTGCTCTTTGTCGGCATGATGACTGTCGGACAGTCATACTTCATCCCTGTTGCATGGGTGATTGCCTGCATCGCCCTCTTCGCAGCCATACAGGAATGCAACGCCACACTTCGACCTTTAGGTTGAAGAAGGGCATATTATTCGCAGCAAATAATACCATTCGTCACAGAATTGTACCATTCGTCACAAATTGGAGCTAAGGTGCAACTATAGGATGTCTTTGTTTCGTCAAACGGCCAAAGATTTTATAATTGCACAATCATGAAAAAGTTAAATTTAAAAATGGTGGCTTTAATGGCCGCAATGATGATGAGCCTGACAGCGTTCGCACAGATGAACGACAGTATCTCAACAGATACTACTTTATGGTTTAACCAGACACAGCAGTTAGGCGAGGTGGTAGTGAAAAGTCGTCTGCCAAAGACGAAGTTGAAGGGAAACTCAATGGTGACGAGAATCAAGGGTTCGGTGCTCGCGCAGTCAGGAACAGCCAAGGAGATGCTAGCCAAGGTGCCCGGTATAACCCTGAAGGGCGAAGACCTGGAAGTGCTGGGCAAGGGCACACCTATTTTTTATATTAATGGCCGCAAAATGCACGACAAAGAAGAACTGAAACGGCTACGTTCGGAGGAAATACAGAGTGTGGAGGTGATTACAAATCCAGGTGCTCAGTATGATGCTACCATCTCGGCTGTGGTTCGTATCAAGACTGTTAGACACGAGGGTGATGGATTCGGCTTCGACTTGAATACAGGTTTTAATCAGGATCTGAGGTTTGGCGAGAGCGACCCTAGTGCTCAATTGAACCTGCGCTACCGCCATAACAACCTCGACCTGTTTAGTATGGTGAACTATTGGAAATGGGACCAGACGTCACTTTACTATGATGACCAGTCGAACTATCTGCCTACTGATAAGGGAGTCTTGAACATCGTTCAGAATTCTCATTCGAGGAATCATTTCAAGAACAATGGGATTGACTATAATCTGGGTTTCAACTGGCAAATAGCCGAAAACCACTCTGTTGGCGTCAGAATCCAACGCAACGACCGCTTCAACGCCACCACAGACCTGATGGTGGAGACAGACATCGAGCGCCAGCCGCTCCAGAAGAAGGAGCATAATTATTCTACTCAAGACGAGCATCGCCACACCTTATATAACTGGGAAGGCAATGCATATTACAATGGTAAGGTAGGTAAAATGGGCATTGACCTGAACGTGGATTTCCTGACGGACAAGACTAACGTGGATAATCATATCAACGAACTCGTTAACCATACAGACCACCATGCGATGGAGCAGGACAATAGCACTTTCACAGCTTTGTGGGCTACTAAACTCGTGCTGACCTACCCCATCTGGAAAGGACAATTAGAGGCAGGTACGGAGCTCTCGTTTGTAACACGCGAAAACAGTTCCAGCATCACCAATTATCCCCTGCCAGCTTCCGACTCGAAGGTGAAGGAGAACAATATAGCTGCCTTCGTGGCCTATAACTTCAACCTGGAGAAGCTGGGTAACTTCAGTGCTGGTTTACGTTATGAGCATGTGGGGTTCGACTATACAGATCATCTCGATGCTGCCAACAATATGACGCGCTATCAAGACGAGTTCTTCCCCAGTCTGTCGTGGGCCAGACAGTTCGGCCCCGTGCAGACTTCGGTAGCCTATAGTTTCAAGACCATCCGTCCCGACTATAACAGTCTGAGCGACCGCATCACCTATATCAACTCCTACACGCTGTTGCAGGGTGACCCGACGCTGAAAAACGCCACTATGCAAGAGGTGAGCCTCAATGCCCGCTATAAGTGGTTGAACCTCTTTGCGGCCTACGAGCGTCGCGATAACACGCTGACACAACTGCCTTGCGCATATAATAACGAGGGGATGATTATGATTAAACGCGTGAATCTGGCAGACCCAGTGCGCAATCTGGCCGTCTTCCTCTCTGCCAATCCCACCTTCGGCATCTGGAGTCCCAACTGGACTATTGGTGGACAGAAATTCTGGAACACGATGGAATTTGACGATCCGCGTTCTGCGACAGGCAAAGTCAAGGAGACCTACACCAAGCCCATCTTCTTCGTCGACCTGAACAACACCTTCCGTCTGCCACACCGTTGGCAACTGGAGGCCAACATGAACATCATGACCAAGGGTGATGTCATCAACTTCCGGATGCAGTCTGCCTCATATAATCTTGGCTTCGTGGTTCAGAAATATTGGCTGAAGAATGACGCTCTCTGTCTGCGCGCCAGCATCAACGACGTGTTGCAGCGTGGCACTCAGACTATACACATGGACTGTGGCGGTTATCAGATGACAGAAAACGCGGTGCGCAGCAACCACCGTCTGAACATCTCGCTGCGCTACACATTCAACGCCTCGAAGAGCAAGTATAAGGGCACTGGTGCCGGACAGGCAGAGCGTCAGAGAATGTAGTCAAGAAGCTCGACTTCAACGTGAAGCGCGTTGCCGGGCGGTCGTCCATGCCCATTTCGTAGAGGATGAGGAAGAA
>JAEEVW010000071.1 GCA_016291085.1 Prevotella sp. | reverse complement strand
TTGGGGTGTCGCTAGAACTGTTATTATGCTAAATAGAATGTACAGTTGCCCACGAAAAAAGGGAACTTTGCAGTTCCCTGGTCGGCGGTGGTGTTGCGTCTGTTTGGTGTGCTCCCGGTGTCGTGTGCCTGGCTTTAACCTTTGCCCGCAAGAGGTCTAACCGCTATGTGTTTCATGATGCAAAGATACGAAATTTCCTTGATCCCACCAAGGATATTTCCCTATAATTTGGGTGATCATGCTTATATGGATAGTGTCTAAATAGGGTGAGGGCCTTAATTAGATTGTGTCTAAATAGGGGTGTAAGGCTCCTGATGCCTCGTGTGGCTCTTTCTTTTTGGCGGGGCGGTCGCCCGAGGGGTGCGCGTGTCGCTCTCTCGCTGGCGGGTGCAAGTGCGCTGGGCGCTGGGGCTATGCCCACAGCCTCCAACAGACCCTTGCCCCCTCCTGGCTCGTTCGCTCCCTGGTCGGTGGCTCCCTGCGGTCGCCCCGCCCACCTCGCTACGCTCGGACGCGCACCCCTCGCACGCCCCGCCAATGGCTCTGCATTTCTCGTCGCGCTCTGCGCTCCTCGCCCCGAAATTACCCAGTTGGCAGGCATGGCCGTGTTAAACATTACTAAAAATGCGTAAAAGGTTGGTCGCGGGCTGCGCGCGGTTTGTCAAAAAATTGTCAGTTAATGGGGGTCTGCTCCCGACTACCTCCCTGATAGCTCCCGATTTGGTTCGAAAAATATTTTTTTTTACCTTTGCGACCGTGAAGAAGTGCACGCACTCTTGCACCCCAAGCCCGAGGGATGAGGGCAGAAGTTCAACTATAATTTACAATGTATTATGGCAAAATCTAAAAATGGCGGATCTCGCGCTTTTCTCCGTGGCCGCATTGGTTCAGATGTTTACAGCATCGGTAAGAATGGTAAGGGTAGCCGTCAGCAGGTAGTGCGTTCGCTCGCTGAGACCGTAGCCAACCCCCGCACACAGAATCAGATGTTCGGCCGTATGGTCATGTCGACCGTGATGCAGGCCGTGCATGCGTTCAAGCCCATCATCGACCACTCCTTTGATGGTTTCTCTAAGGGTCAGCCCTCAATCAGTGAGTTCATCCGTCGTAACTATGCCCTGGTGAAGGCAGATGCCGCCGCCCATCCTGCATCGGATAACTCGTTCGGTCTGGATAAGTATCAGGAAAAGGGCCTGAAGCGTGGTCTTTGGGTGTTATCGGCTGGTAGTGCTCAGTATCCTGCTGCTGTGACATATGCCCATGGTGGTACTCCGCTGGCAATCTCTGTGGGTGCAACCCTGACTTATGGAGCCCTCAAGGCTGCTTGGGGTTTGACTCCAGAAGAGTATATAACTCTGATCTGCTTCCACGAGGCTGCTGACTACGAAGAGTCTGGTGCTGTCGTTCCTGCCTTCTGCCGCCTGAGCATCAAAGAGAATCTGGCCGATGATACGGTTCTGACCGCTGAAAACGCTCTTGCAGCATTCAATCTCGAGGGTGACTTCACTCCTGCCGTTCGTCTAAGCGATGGTAACATTATGATGAATGGTGATACCAGCGATGAGTCAGAGTTATACGGCCTTCAGTGGTCTATCGTGACCCGCAAGGAGAATGGCTCGTTCATTCACTCAGACTGCCAGCTGTCAAATGGTGGTGGTCAGAAGTTCGCCGCTGATGTGGCCCTCCCGACCTATCCTAGCGGCTCTGAGCAGTACTTGAATGGTGGCGATCTTTGATCTAGAGTAAACAAACCGTGATATAATCAAATTTTGGCAGGGCGGGCTTGTGCCCTCCCTGCTTTTTCTTAATGCCTGGTTGATATGGCTCGTTCTCGTTTAGGTGGTTCTCGATCCAAACTGCGTGGTGCATGTGGTAGCGTTATCTATCAGATGCGTAAGGGTGCCGATGGTAAGACTGAGCAGATAGTTCAAGCCCGACCTGAAGAGCGGGAATACTCCAATACTGAAGCGCAGATTAAAGCGCGAATGATTATGGGCCAGATTCAACGAATGTTCCACATCTTACCCAGACTTATTCAGACAGCCTTTGCGACAATCCCCATGGGGACGCTGTCCCTTCAGCACTTCTCAAAGCTAAACAGACCGCTATTGGCTGAAGACTTCGATTCTCACTATACGACATATGGTGACTTTGATTGGAGAGCAAAGCGAGACATGACCGCCCCAGCTGGCCGATGGATTTTAACAGAAGGTCAGCTTCCTGAGATCATTCCCGATAGAGTGTCTATCGTGGCCAACGTTCCGACCGATGTAGAAGCGGCTTGGTCATATCTGGATGCCTCTGCAACATACGGTGATCTTCTTACTAAGATGGGCATGGTGCCAGGGGATAGAATATACTTCCTGATGTTCAGAAAGGACAAAGCCACCATGACCCCTGCAATCGACGTTCATTATTTCGAAGCATCCACCAACTACCCTCTCGATACGCTCTTGGAGGATGTTGCCGAAGATGAACTCTTTGCTTACTCCGGCAATGCTGATGGCCATAACTCAGCAAACCCAGACACCCGCTATTTCGATTTTCAAGTAACCTATCAGGACTTTGAGCCTGAAAGCGTGATAGCTTGCTTTGCCTTCATCCTCTTCCATCGTAACACTAATGGCTCCATCAAGTTTAGTTCGTCACGCTTCAGATGGTATGGCGATAGGCCTTGGCGATGGTTCGATATGCAAGCCCCTTATGATGTATATGACTCATGGGCTGAACCCTAAGCAGTTTTCAAAATCCCTAATATATAACTCAGATGATTCAAGATACAAAAACCCAAGCAGTAGTAGCCGTAGGTTCATTCCTTGCGGCAGTTGCTTTAGCTTTTACTTCCCTCCTGATAAGTACAGACCACGATATAGCCGCAGGGGTGCTCATGATGTGTGCCCAGTTCCTCATGCTCACGGCAACCATCTTTGGACTTGATTACAAGATCATGTCGATTATCCGCAAGTTCGATGCATCCAAAAATAAATCCTGACGTTCTATTGTTGGCATGGTTCTGTATCATGCTGATCCTTTGCGCCTGCTGGTGCAGAGGTCAACGCGTCGTGTTGGATATGGGGTCGTATAATGTGCTTTATGATAGTGCGCTGCTGATTCCGGTGACTGCCGATTGGATCATTATGAAGAGCCTCCTGGGTGAAACGAAACGTGAGCCATCTTGGCGCTTCAAAGAAGATAGCAGAGTTCCTGCCCCGAGGGCCACCCATGATGATTATACTCATAGCGGGTTTGACCGTGGCCATATGGTACCTGCTGCAGATAGATCGAGTTCTATATCCTCGATGAAGTCCACCTTCATCATGACCAACGTCTGTCCTCAGGTTCCTGCCCTCAATCGAGGGCCATGGAAGAGGTTAGAAGATGGATGCCGGAACTATGCTCGTCAAGGTGTGCCGGTGAAAGTCCATGTCGATGCTGTGTTCTGGAATGCCGACACTCAGAGAATAGGCCATCATGGTATTGCTGTGCCCCATGGATTCGTTAAGAGTGTGTACAGTTGGCCGGATGATTCACTTTTATATGCTCGATACTTTCAAAATTGGTAAGAAATGGAAACAACTAGAAAGAAAGAGCCGAGAGGCATACGCAATAACAACCCCTTGAACATACGCAAGGGGAATAATTGGAAAGGTGAGAGGCCATCTCAAACCGATCCTGCTTTTGAAGAGTACGTCTCTATGGAGTATGGTATCAGGGCAGCCCTGCGCCTGATGCGGAACCACATCAACGGATACAAGGGTACTCGTCCCAAGATGAACACCCTGAGGAAGTTGATATCTGTGTGGGCTCCACCGACTGAGAATGCAACGAATAAGTATGTCGACTTTGTCGCTTCTCATGTGGGCCTACTACCCTCTGATATTATCGACCCCGATAACCAGGTTCTTATGTGCAAAATTGCTAGGGCTATGGCATTTGTGGAATGTGGTGTGTGGATTGATCCCGAGAAATTTAAAAGTGCATGGTATTTAATGTGATAACGTTCATGATGAAAAAGATTGGTATTCGTTTGATTGTTTTGCTAGTAATTAGCTTTGCTTTGCAGGGGTGCTATACTTGGCCATCCTTTGTCATTGGTGATAGCAGTGGCTACATCAGCTACGATAGGAACACGCGAAAGTTGGAAGTCCTTTGGGAAAAGCACGTCCAACTTCAGGATAGCACAAAAACAGCATCACTGGTCGATTCCATTCAGGGTAACAAGTAGTCTTGGTTAGAGTAAATTGCACAATAGATATGATATCCTTCATGGTATGAATTAATGGGAATCGACAGCTTTTAATACTGATGATGGCTGTGGCCCGTGAGGGTAGCAGCTATCTTTTATTTTACTGCAGTATGTAATACAAATGCAGATCTTCTCTCGTAATACTTTGTTCAGATGAGCAGTCAGCTGCGTGAGACCTTCTGGAGTATGTATTACAAATTCCTCCGGCATTGCACGGATATCATTGTATTACTCACCAATTACTATCCAATTGCTCGCCAATTGCTCACGTATTACTCACCAGGTATGTAATACAAAGATATCATGGTACCAAAAAAAACCTCCGGCATTGTATTACAATTCCGGAATATTTTTGTATCTTTGCACCGTGATAATTAATACTCAGTGTTATGACCAAAGATCATGTTGTTACTTTCAGAATCGACGATGACCAACTAAAGATGGTTGATGATATCGTCAGAAGTCACCGCTACTACAAAAGGAGTACCGTGATGGCTCAGGCCTTGCGACTCATGGTGGCTATGGAGCAGGCCGGATTGGCTGGCCGTGTACTTTCATATCACCCTCGATGGGATGAGATTGTTGATATCAAGTTTGAGATCAAAAGAAAGGTTGCTCCGTGATTGCAAGGTTATTACGTAGTAATAGTATTTAGATTGCGTCCAAATAAGGTTTTGGGCGCATTTTTTAACACTTGATTTTTGGCTGATTTTAGAAAATAGTCGTAACTTTGCCATCGCTTAGGATAGTGGGCAACGTGAGGACGACCCATGAACGTAAAGCAAGAGGTCAAGCACGCTATGTGTGAGGGAGGCTTTCAGGTGAGCGCACCGCATATCTGAAGCCTCCTTTTTACATCTAGAGGATGCAAATAGGTTTATCTTAATGCCGATTCTAGCATTTTTGGCCTGCCCCTCTAATACGTCATAACCTAACACATAGCAACATTATGATTAAACAAGTTCATGAGAAAATCAGCGTGTGCATCAATGGCAAGATGTTCAAGCTGGTTTACGATGCAGATGACAAATTGGTGTCTGCATGTCAACGGTGTGCCCTATTGGGCGAAGTCTGTAAAGGTTCTAAAGATATGAGCCTTTTGTGTTTGTGCGCTTCCATCGTCGAGGAGCCTGAGACGTTCTTCGTCGAAGTCCCTGGTGATATCATGGTGCATGGTATCAATAATCAGGAGATCACTATTTCTGCTTTGTCGGCTCTTCGCGATGCTGAAAGTAAGACTGGGAATCATTCACGAGCAAAAGTCGCTCAAAAGTTAATCGACCAAATTATCTGAACACTATGAAAAGAAAATATTTCCTCCATCGTATTAATGCACCCATGGACGTGGATCATGTGGTTTATGTCGTATGGTGTGGTGAGAGTGTCCGCGAGCAAACCAAACTCACAAAGTTAGTGGCATGGGCCTTTGAGCATGGGGCTACCCTAATGAGCTGGGATGAAGATATAGATTTCTATCTTCAGACCGAATCGGAGAGGTGCTTCCCCAATAGGGGTATTCTTGATTTTGGCTTTGTCAGAACGGAGATTTCCGTATCCGAGGCTTTGAAGTTGGCCGAAGAGGATTCCTGGGTAAAATACGAAAATGGCCTCTGTGCCCCTAAGCAGTTCATTCATACCATCCTGACTATGGAACCTTCTCGTGTCGATAAAGATAATCGAAAAATCCGATCTTCCCATGTGCTAACCTCTCAACGTCAAAACCTAAGTCAGAGTAATGAGAACATGAAGACGATTATCAGTTTTATATAAGTGTTTCACCTTTAAATTTTACAAGTATGTTAAAAGCAGAATTGATCGGCAATTTGGGAGCCGACGCAGTGATTAAGAGTGGCGAGGGATATTCCTTCGTTAGTATGAGAGTGGCCAACACCGAGAAATGGAAAGATGAGAGCGGTGCGGAGCATTCAGACACCGTCTGGGTAGATGTTACCTATTCCAAGACCGATAGTGCCTTGATCCCGTTCCTCAAGTCTGGGATCAAAATCTTCGTGAGGGGTTATGTCCGACTGAGGGTGTACAGTTCAGAAAAGGACAGAAAGATGAAAGCCGGCATAACCATTAGCGCCACGGAGATTGAGTTATGTGGTGGATCATCTGACAATGTTCCTCGCCAGCTGATTATTCCTGAGACAGGGGATATCGTTGACGTTACCAAGTTCTATCAGGCAAACGTCGATACATCTAAGTGGAAAAAGACTGATCAAGGCTTCCTCGTCGATAAGGCAGGCAATCAATATCTACTTCACAAAGATGGTTGGGTGGCTCCCGTGGTTCCTCAGGAGGAAGAGCAATCTACAGACGCAAAGACTGAGCAATGACGCAGCTGAATGCTCTCAAGTTCTGTCAGACCGCAGGTTTACATGCCTGCGGTCATTCTGTTTGGTTTTTGCCTGGTTGAAAGTTGATTGTCGTTTGATTCAACGTTTGAGAGCAATTAAAATGGGTCTAGAAATCATGTAGGTTTTATTTTGATTTTCGGTTGGTTCAGCGAATGGAAGAGCGAAAAAAGAGGTGTGTAAACATAGATTGGTTAGAAGTTTACGTCTTAGAAGATAATCAGCGTTACCCATGTAATGCAGATTATTTCCGTAGATGTGGTTATTTTGTGACTGAACGAGTTTATGGAACCAGACAATATCAAGAGATGTTTACCATTCAAGACCAACACGGAGAGCCTTTTATAGAGGTTCGTAGAAATCCGTACTCTGGTGAATCTAGCTTTTCAGGATTGTGCGAAAGGAGTTCACATATAAGATTCGTTAACCGATATTGCTACTTTGATAATGCTGTGAGATTGATGGCAGAGTTCCTGATCCGACACGATTACGAACTGCAACGAATATACCGCCTCGATCTAGCCTATGATTTTAGAGCCTTTGATTATGGTGATGATCCTGAGAGATTTCTAAGACGATATGTAGAAAAGAAGTTCAGCAAAGTCAACCAATGTAAGGTAAGATGCTATGGTAATGACGGATGGACTAACATTCTGTGGGAATCTGTTTCATGGGGTAGCCCGACTTCAATGGTTGGAACTAAGATGTATAACAAAACAAAAGAACTAGCATCGCAGGGATGGTCGAAGCCTTGGATAGTTCAACAATGGTTTGCTAACGACTTAATTGACCGGCTAACTGACATTCCAGATGTATGGAGAATTGAGTTTTCTATGCATAGTTCAATCAAAGGATGGCTGAGAATAGAGGATAGTGATGCTAAGCGTTCTCAAACGATGCTCATACCTCATACCCTTGAGTTGTTCGATGGTCGAGATAGGCTTTGGCAGAGGTTTCAGGATTTAGCACACCACTATTTCAGATTCAAGTATGTAGAATACAACCAAGAGGTTAATTCTGACGGAAGTAGAAACCTGAAAAGAAAAGATCTTTGTCGAGATAAGCAATTGTTCAGATGGGATGCTAACCACGAGTTTATCAAGGTAGACAATGTTTCTCGTACATCACTCCCATCAACTGAAAAAGACAGACTGAGAAGAGCCGTAACTAAGTACAAACTTCATTCTATGGATATGGAGGTACGAAAGTCATGTGACGTCATATTGCACGCTCTGGAGGATAATGCAATAGCCCGACATTCTAAGACTAACACGAGAGAGGAAATTGATGCGATCAGGCTGGCTATAGCGTCGAGAACTCATTGGGATTTAGACGAAGTGTATAGACAGGCAGATAAGATATTACAATTATTAGAAGCAGGAGAGTTATGGTAGAAGAAAACAAGGTGTATCATCGATGTAGAGAATGTAAGGAGTTGTTAGGCTCCAGGGAAGCGGCTTATGTCTATTGTCCCATTCTCCACATGAACGTTTGGGGTGATAGTGTGATGTGTCCCCATGGGGAATTTCTAATGGAATGTTTCTGACTTCGGTAGCGGAAAACTACGGTACAGTAAGTCCGTAGTGCGATTACACTACCCTATAATAACAAAAATATGAGGAAAACCCCATCTACAAAGGACTTTGGCTCGTGCGCACCCGTGCGGAATATGTGCGCACCAGCGCGCGCCCTTGCGGGCGCGCTTATCCCAGTTGACAAAGCCGGTACTGCAGTACGTATTACAAATAACATCGATAGGTTGATTCAGACAGATGAGAAAGGTATTGAATGTTCTAATTGCATGTGAGGAATCGCAGGCAGAGTGTATCGCATGGCGGCAGATAGGTCATAAAGCGTTCTCATGCGATATCCAGCCATGCAAACGAAATGGACGGCCTGAATGGCACATTTGGGGCGACGTGAGCGAGTTATTACAAGGTCGATCCCGTTTTCAGACGATGGATGGAAAATATCACAACCTGGCTAAATGGGATTTAATCATAGCTCACCCGCCTTGCACCTATCTATGCAAAGTGTCATCGGTCTGGATGGTGCAGCATGGAGTGTTAAATCAAGAGCGATATCAGAAAATGCTAGATGCACGAGAGTTCTTTATGAAATGCCTGAATGCCCAGGCTAGCTATGTGGCGGTGGAAAATCCGCTTCCGATGGCGAGGGCTGAGTTGCCAAAGCCGACCTGTTATGCCTGCCCATCCTGGTTCGGTGTGAAATATACCAAAAAGACCCTATATTGGCTCAGGAACTTACCACCGATTATGGCAGAGAAGGTGTACAGTTGCCCAAAGGAGTATGTGCATAGTAGCAGAGGTAAGTACAGAAGTAGAACATTTCCACAAATGGCCGAAGCAATTGCCCGACAATGGTCGAAATATATCCTCGATGATATGCAGACCAGAGCGCAGGAAAAAGGACGTCAGAATTAAAATAAGAAAGTCCGTTAGGCTGATTCAGGAGGCCGATCGAGATAAATAGAGTATTAACTAAATCAACATTGTTATGGACAACAACAAATTTCTAGGAAAACTTTTGGAGTTAGTCGATCAGGCTAACTACGACCACAAGTATGCAAAGAGTGAGAAAGAATGGATTTACACCAGAGGGCAGCAGGAAGCATTGAAAGCGGTGGCTGACTTGGTTAAAGAATGTGTATGACTATGGCGACAAAAGCGAACAAACAAATGAGCCTTCACGACAGAGCAGTTAGATTGTGTGAAGGTGGAATTGTTGAATGTAGTGGCCATTACATAAAAGCTAAAGATGTAGGTAAAGAAGAACATCCATGCTGGCTATGTTCGATGGATTCTGCATGCAATCAGGAAATGTGTGATCTATGCTTTGAATGTGACGAACTAACACGTTCAGGGCATATTCTCTACTTCGCATACGAGAAGCCACCCCTTGTGGCTGATTCAGGAGGCCTTCAGGCTTCAGATAACAATAAGTTTAATCACTAAAAACAAACAAGCATGGACAAAGAATTTGTACAAAAGGTAATCCAGATGAGGAATGCGCAAAAGGCATTCTTCGAAAGTAGATCACCGTCGTTTCTGAGTGAAGCGAAAAGGCTGGAAAGAGAGGTAGATAAGATGATCGAGAAGATGATCAAAGAAGAGCAACACCCATCACTAAACTTTGGATGATTATGGCAAAGGTAACTGATTTAGGAGAGATTCAGCAGGCCGTTACCACGGTCTACGAGGCGGTAGGATGCCAATTAGATGAATTCATCGAAACAGAAAATGTCATAGACTGCATTTCGATGATCTATGTGAACAATGACAGACAATGCGGATTGGGTCAGGACTTCAGCGAAGGAATTTCCGTAGTGGCCTCCAGAACACGGATATCCATCATCGGGCAAGGTGCAATGTCTTTCTACAAAAACGATGGGCCAATATGCCTGTATGACAACATAGTAGATGATATCAATCAGATCATTATTGTGATGGATGCTGCAATAGGCCGATGGCTGAATAATCTATAATTTGT
>JAEEVW010000070.1 GCA_016291085.1 Prevotella sp. | reverse complement strand
GTACATTGACTATTATAATAATGAGAGAATAAAGCTTAGACTAAAAGGAATGAGCCCAGTACAATACCGGACTCAATTCCAAATGAGCAATAGTGTTTAATCCGTCCAAACTTTGGGGTTCACTTCATACCTGTCCCTTGTCATGTTTGATTCCGTGATGAAAAGGAAAAAAGTGCTCCATAAACTTGTGTACTTCATTTTTTTTGTTTATATTTGCAGCCGAAAGTTAGAAAAAGTGTAGAGAACATACACAAAACCGAACTTTGCGATGTAAATTATGAGGATAGAAAGAGACATTATCAATCAGTTTAAAGCATGGAAAGAGGCTCCCAACAGAAAGCCAATCCTGCTGAAGGGTGCCCGTCAGATAGGCAAGACGTGGGCGATGGAGACATTCGGCAAAGAGTGTTTCAAGTACTGTGTCAAGTTCGATTTTGACCGTCATCCCGAATTGAAGTCGGTGTTTCAGGTATCCAAAGACCCTCAGCGACTCATCAAAGAGTTGACGCTCTATTGTGATCAGCCGATTGTAGCAGGCGAGACACTGATGATCTTCGACGAGATACAAGAGTGCGAAGAAGCGCTGAACAGTCTGAAATACTTCCGCGAAGAAGCTCCTCAGTATCATATCATTGCCGCAGGCTCGCTATTGGGTGTGGCAGTCAAGAAGCGCAAGATGACGGTTCCTGTAGGAAATGTGAAAATTATCAACATGTTCCCTGTCACCTTCCGTGAATTCCTTCGTGCCAGCGATTTGCGTACATACGAATACATCGAGTCGTTGGATGAAATCCGCCATCTGCCCGAAATCATCATGAACAAGCTGCGCACTGAGTATCGCCGCTATCAGGTGTCCGGCGGTATGCCGGAAGCCATTGTGGCACTGCTTGAAGACAGAGGTGTCGGCGAGGTGGAGTCTGCACTTCAGGGCATTCTCGACCTCTACGAGTTGGACTTTGCAAAATATGCCGAACCACGCGAGATTCCCCGTATTCATGCCATCTGGCATTCATTGCCGGCCCAACTGTCGAAGGAGAACCGAAAATTCATCTATAAGGTCATCAAGAGTGGTGCCCGTTCAAAGGACTATGAAGATGCCCTGATGTGGTTGGAGGATGCCGGAATGATTTATCGTATCTTTAGCATCAGTAAGCCTGGCATGCCATTGTCTGCATACGAAGAGACCGACGCTTTTAAGGTCTATGCCTGTGACTGTGGTCTGCTTCGCCGTCTGGCTCATCTGCCTGCAACCGTAGTTACAGACCCCATAGCCAACTATACGGAGTTCAAGGGAGCCATGGCTGAAAATGCCGTCTTACAGTCCATCTTGCCCTTCATGGACGACCAGAAGCCATATTATTGGACATCCCCAGGAACGGCAGAAGTTGAGTTTGTCATACAATGGGACGATGAGATTATCCCCGTGGAGGTCAAGGCCGAAGAGAATATCAGTGGCAGCAGCCTCTCTGTCTATTTCAAGACATACAGTCCCCGCTATCGCATGCGTTTCTCGATGTTGAACCTCCAATTCAATTGTGGTTTACTAAGCAGTCCGGCTCCGTTGGCAGGTTGGCTCGGCAAATGGATGACACTTATAAAGTGACGCTACAAACTTATATCGCGGGGTCTGTCCCCGCGATACAAAGAAGTTGATTTTTATAAGTCTTTCCCTATTAGGTTGTTACTTGAAAATCTTCTGGGCGAACATGGTCAGGTAGATGCGCCAGTTGCGCCAGATGTGTCCGCCGTCGGTCTCTACATACTCGTACTTGTAACCCTTCGAGTCCCAGTAGTTGCGCAGGTCCACGGTGCTCTGGTAGAGGAAGTCGGTCTTACCCATTCCCATCCAGTAGAGCTTGGGATTGCTGCCGAACAGCGCGGCGCTCTGCTTGGCGAAGCTGGGGCTGTTCTCAATCTGCTTGGCAAACGAATCCTGGTAGCCGCCATTCTCCAGGTGCAGACCGGCAGAGAACAGTCCGTAGTAGTCGAAGGTCTTGGGGTAGAGCAGGCTGACGTGGAAAGTGTGGCCGCCACCCATTGACAGACCACAGACGGCACGGCCCTCGCGCTTCTTGATGGTGCGGTAGTGGCTGTCAACATAGTTGACGATGTCCATGAAGCTCTCGGGAATAGAAGCCACAGCGGGTTCCTTAGGTCCTGTGCCTCCGTCGCGGAACCCAGGGGTGTACATCCCGAACGACCACTCGCCGGGGGCAGCCTGACAGTTGGGGTTGCCATTGGGCATGACCACAATCATGGGCTTTGCCTTGCCAGTGGCAATCAGGTTGTCGAGAATCTGGGCAGCACGTCCGAGTTCGCTCCATGCGTTCTCGTCACCGCCGGCACCGTGCAACAGATACAGAACGGGGTATTTGCCTCCCTTGTCGTAACCTGCGGGAGTATAGACGGTCATGCGGCGCTGCATCTTCAGCGTAGGACTGTTGTACCATACCTTGGAGAGATTGCCGTGGGGCACCTCGTTCACCTTGTACAAATCGCCCTTGTCGCCCTTCTGGTCGCTAACGATAAAGATATTGGTAAAAGAAACAATGTCGCGGTTGACGTAGATATTGGCGGGGTCTTTCACGCCCGTCAGTCCGTCGATGTTGAAGGTGTAGCTGTACATCTCAGGTACCAGCTTCTGGGTGGTGTAGCTCCATACGCCGTTCTTGCCCTCCACGAGCTGGGCCACTCCCGGGGCATCGTAGGTGCCGTAGCCCTCCACCTGAATGGTCTGAGTAGGCAGAAAATCGCCAGTGACCTCGACTTTGACAGCCTTGGGGGCATATAGGTTGAAGGTTACCGTTCCGTCATTATTAATGACTGGCGACTGTACGCTGGCACTATTGAAGAGCTTCTCCTGTGCCGATGCTCCGAGGCAAACCATTGCCAGAGCCATTGTTAGAATTGATTTTCTCATTGTCATTATAAGTAGTTGTAGTACATTTGGTTGCAAAGATAGTGAAAAAAAGGCGGATATTAAAATAAATAAGGGTTTATTTTTGGTTTTTCATTCGGTTTGCATTATCTTTGCAGGCGAAAAAGAAAAAACGACGAAGAAATGACATTATATCCCAAACTGATTATGGACGCGCTGGCAACGGTGACGTATGCCGGCACGAAGAAGAACGTGGTAGAGAGCGGCATGGTGGCTGACCAGCCAACAGTAACCCCCCTCAATTCCCCCGAAGGAGGGACGAACTGGAAGGTTAGTGTAGTGTTGGAATTTCCAAGAGACACGGACCCGTTCCTGAAGTCGACGGTGAAGGCTGCCGAGGCGGCTATCAAATACCATTGCCGCAATGCGGGCTTTGCTGAAGACGTCGAGGTGGAGATCCAGACGGAGTTCAAGTCGAAGCCACGTCCCGAAGTAGGAAAGATGCTGCCCCAGGTGAAGAATATCATCGCCGTAAGCTCGGGTAAGGGCGGCGTGGGCAAGAGCACCGTATCGGCCAACCTCGCTATCGCCCTGGCACGCCTGGGATACAAGGTGGGACTGCTGGACTGCGACATCTTCGGTCCGTCGATGCCCAAAATGTTCCATGTGGAGGACGAGCGTCCCTATGCCGTCAAGGTGGACGGGCGCGACCTGATCTGTCCCATCGAGGCTTATGGCATCAAGATGCTGTCCATCGGTTTCTTCGTATCGCCCGATACGGCTACGCTGTGGCGTGGCGGCATGGCGACGAATGCGCTGAAACAGCTGATTGCCGATGCCGACTGGGGCGAGCTGGACTACTTTATCCTTGACACGCCTCCCGGCACCAGCGACATTCACCTGACGCTGTTGCAGACGCTGGCCATCACGGGTGCCGTCATTGTCAGCACGCCTCAACAGGTGGCACTGGCCGATGCGCGCAAGGGCATTGACATGTATCGCAACGAGAAGGTGAACGTGCCCATTCTGGGACTGGTGGAAAACATGGCTTGGTTCACGCCCGCTGAACTGCCTGAGAACCGTTACTATATCTTTGGCAAGGAGGGTTGCAAGCAGTTGGCACAGGAGATGAACGTGCCGCTGCTGGCTCAGATTCCCTTGGTGCAAAGCATCTGCGAGAGTGGCGACGCGGGCGAACCTGCAGCGATGAATAGCGATACGGCCACGGGACTGGCCTTCATCAATCTGGCACAGGCCGTTGTGACGGTAGTGAACAAGCGCAACCGCGAACTGCCCAAGACGAACATTGTAGGGGTGAAGAAAGGATAGCAACCCCCACCAAACCTCCCCGAGGGGAGGCTTTAGGTCACTCCCCCTCGGGGGAGACGAAGGGGGGTCTTACTGGTCGGGGTTTTCGACAAAGCCCTGATACTTTGGGACGAGCGCTGACATGACGCTGTCGTAAGCCTGATTCATGGTGGCCTGCACGTTTTGCGGTCCCTGCCCGACGGGATAGACGGGCTGATGGATAGTAAGCGACAGCGGATGCCATGTGGCAAAGTGCCAGTCCTTCATGCGGGGCATGACATTGAACGAGCCGTTGATGGTCAGCGGAACGACAGGCAGCTGCAACTCGTCGGCCAGCGCAAAGGCTCCCTTCTTGAAAGATGCCATATGACCCGTGAAGGAGCGTGCCCCCTCAGGGAATACCACCACTGAGCAGTTGCCCGTTTCCAGAATATGGCGTGCAGCCTCGTAGGTGTGGCGCACCTTCCCCACCCCACGCTTGTCGACCATAATCTGGTGCGACTTACGACAGGCATAGCCCACGAAGGGAATCTTGTTAATCTGATGCTTCATCATCCACTTGAAGTTACGGTCCAGAAAGCCATAAATCAGGAAGATGTCGAAAGCACCCTGATGGTTGGACACAAAGACATACGACTGATTGGGTTCCAGGTTTTCACGTCCCTCGACCTTGACGGGCAACAGGAAGGCACGGGTAATGGTACGCGCCCACCAGCGACCAGGGTAGTAACCCCAATAGTGACCATCGCCAATGGTACAGCCCACTCCCACAAGAATGGCCGTCCAGATGGTCATGACAATGGTGACGGGAATAGCAATGAAAACCTGATAA
The DNA here is from genome assembly GCA_016291085.1 of Prevotella sp. Lineage (GTDB taxonomy): Bacteria > Bacteroidota > Bacteroidia > Bacteroidales > Bacteroidaceae > Prevotella. The sequence continues at coordinate 6,012 of JAEEVW010000070.1, read as the reverse complement.
ACACAATATAGAATCCGCTTCATATCTTTAACTTCTCTAACTTCGTTAACTTCCGTAACTTCTTTAACTTCTCTTCTTCAACGTAATCTGTACGATTTCGCCAGGCACGCCCAGACGGAAGGGAATGAGCGCTCCCAAGCCCGTAGACACAAACAGTGCGCAACGGTCCTCGTAAGCCCAGCCGCCCCAGACCTCATACGACAACGCTGCCGGTGACCAGCCAAACAGCTGGAACTGTCCGCCGTGAGTATGCCCGCTGAGCGTCAGCTGTGGCTGGCATTGGGGCAGGATTTTCTCGCGCCAAGCGGTGGGATCGTGCTGGAGCATGAGGATAAATGGCGAAGAGTTTGCAGAAAGTCCTGCCAAAGTCTTGGCGACATCGCCCCTACGCGGCATGCGTTTCGGTTTGCCCCAGTTCTCCATACCGGCAATGACTATGCTGTCGGAGTCGCGACGAATGATGCTGTGCTCGTTCAACAGCAGACGCCATCCGAGTTCACGTTCAAACTGTATCGTCTGGCGCAACAGGGTCTCCTTCGTAGCCTCGTCACAATCCAGATAGGTGGGATAGTCGTGATTGCCCAGCACGCTGTACACGCCGTCCTTGGCATGCAACTGCCTAAGCACGGACTTAAACTCGTCCAGTTCGTCGGGATGCAGGTTCTGCAAATCGCCCGTAAAGACAATCACATCGGGCTGCAGGGCATTGATGCTGTCGACGGCACGTTGCAACAGCCACTGGCGCGAACCACTCATCGTGGCAATATGGGCATCGCTGAACTGCACGATGCGATAGCCGTCGAACGACTGAGGCAAATCTTTAGAGACAAAGTCGTAGCGATGGACTTCCAAATCCTGGTATCCGACAAAATGTCCAAAGAGCACCAGCCCCCATATTATTAAGGTACACGCGAAGGCCCCTTTGCACCAATGGCGTTTCGGCATGAGCCATCGACAAAGCAGAACCAACAACAACGGAACTACGACGAGTCCCATAATCATAAAGAAAGGAATGGCATAACGTGCTATCATGACAGTGAATGATTAAAACTTATTTCTTCGCCGAGGACAGCATCGTTGACCACCCCGCCGTGATAAACGGTCTGACCGTTGCACAGCGTGCGCTCGACGCACCACTGATACTCGTGGCCCTCCATGGGGCTCCATTTACACTTGCTCTCAATGATATCCTTGGTGACAGTCCAAGGGGCATGGGGACGCACGATGGTGATGTCGGCACGATAGCCCTCACGCAAGAAGCCACGCCCTACGACGCCAAACAGGCGGGCCGGATTGTGGCACATCAGTTCCACCAGACGCTCTATGGTAAGCACGCCCTGGTCGACTAGTTCAAGCATGGTAACCAGCGAGAACTGTATCATGGGCATGCCCGATGCAGCCTTCACACAGCCACCCTGTTTCTGTTCCAACAGATGGGGAGCATGGTCGGTTCCTACGACGCTGATACGCCCGTCGTTCAGGGCTTCGCGCAACAGGAACTGGTCGACAGGAGTCTTGATGGCGGGGTTCACCTTGATGCGAGCACCCAACCGCTCGTGGTCGAGCTGGGTGAAATAGAGATGTCCCACGCAAGCCTCAGCGGTAATCTGCCCCCCAAGCAAGTCCAGTTCCTCGGCGGTGGAGATATGAGCGATGTGCAGGCGGGTGCCGTATTTTCGGGCCAGTTCGACAGCCTTGCGCGACGATGCCAGACAGGCCTCCTCGCTACGAATCAGCGCATGCAGACTAACCTGAGGGTCTTCGCCCCAAGCCTGCTGCACTTCCTGCATATTGCGGTTGATGATGTCGGTATCCTCGCAATGGGCCATCAGGGGCAGGCGGCAGCTCTTGAAGATGCGCTCTAACGACTGTTGGCGGTCGACCAGCATGTTTCCCGTCGACGACCCCATGAAGAGTTTCACACCCGGAATGCGGCTGGCATCCAGTAGTGCAAAGCTGTCGGCATTGTCGTTGGTGGCACCATAGAAGAACGAATAGTTCACGTGGCTCTTCGTCGCGGCCAGACGGAACTTCTCGTCCAGCGCCTCGGGCGTAGTGGTCTGGGGCACACAGTTGGGCATATCGAAATAACTGGTCACGCCACCTGCTGCCGCTGCACGGCTCTCGCTGTCGATGTCGGCCTTCTGCGTCAGGCCGGGCTCACGGAAATGCACGTGGTCGTCGATAATGCCAGGCAATACGTAACAACCCGAGGCATCAATCGTTTCGTCAAACGATGCCTCGGGCTGTTGTCTTGTAATTTCTATGATGTTGCCGTCCTCAACGACGATGAAGCCGTCAGAGATACGTCCTTCATTGACAATATGTCCTCCCTTGATGAGCGTCTTCATGGCTGGGGGATGTTGGTCAGCGGCGCAGGAGTCTGTGGGGCAACGGTATCCGTAGGCAGCGGGGCTGCACCAGCGGGTTCCTTCAGACCAGTCATACGATCCTCGTTCTCCTGAGCAGCATGGTAGTACTCTTTCACGTATGGATCGTTCTTGAACGTATTCGTGGCCTTCGACATGATATACTCAATCTGTGGTGTCAGAATGGGGAACCGATACTGGCCCGTAATCATCTGGAATACGCCAGGGCCCAGCACGTTGTCAAAATTATCCTCGATAAACTTTGTCACCAAATCATCCTCCTCCTGGGCAATCTGAGCTGCTTCGGCGCTTAACTGCTCATCAATGGCCTGTTCGTCGATACCCTCGAGAATCATCTGGTTCTGCTTATGACCCAGCTCATTCATGCGATTCATCAGCTGATTGTGTCGGTCGATAAACCTATAGAGGCTGTCGTTGAGCGGCGTACCCCCCACACTGGGACCAGTAGGACCAATCTTCACCTGGATGTCGCCTTCTTCGAGTACAACGGGCAGCAGACTCTCGTCATCCATAAAGAGGTTGACCATGCGTATCGTATCCAGCAAGCCGGCAAAATGGAATTCGCCGTGCACGACGTCGCAGGAGTCAATGCTCCTGACTTCACCGGACTTCAAGGCTTTCAAGTACAGTTTGCTACCGTCGAGCGCTGACACCGACGACGAGCCGGTGACGTTATAGGAACGGGCACAGGAAGCAAACAAGGCCACCACAAGAGATGCGTATAGTATTTTGTTCATAAACAATCGATAGTATGCTTTTTTCTCTAAATCGATTGCAAATGTACTATCTTCTCATGAATTAAGAAAAAATATTTGCTCATTTTAAAACATTTGAGCAATTATTTAGCGTTTTTTTGCGTCTTTCTCCAGTTCGTGGGCTATTCTGTGGCTGGCATAGAGTTGCAAGACGGCAGCAACGAGCAACACCACAATCCAATTATTGTGTACATATTTCACATACGACAGGTACTGGATTCCCAGAAAATTGCTCGTATTGGCAAACATCAGCAGGGCAGCCAACAGAAAGAGCACATCGCTCAAAATCATGATTCTCCGCAAACGGCGAATCACAAAGTCGCTGCCCTCGTAGCGCTGGCGCAACTGCATAGCCACAAACAACAAGGCACCAGGGGCATAGACATAAGGTGCCCACGACTGCAAGAACAGGCTGGCTCCCGAGCCGACAACCATCAACAGGCCTCCCAACAAGAGGAGGATACTTTCTACGTTACTGAGCTGGCGCATCGTTCACCTCCTTTGGCTGGTCGTCGCTAAGCACGAAGATATCCTCTTCGTCAGTCTTCATGAAATAGCGCTCACGGGCAATCTTCTCGATAGCCTTCGGATTGCCATCCAACTCGCGGATCCGATCCTGATTACTCTGGTTCAGTTCTTCATACTTCTGAATTTCGTCCTCCAACTCACTAATATACTGTTTGTTGCGGATATGGTGCCACACGCTGTTATCATCCACAAAGCCTATCAGCACCACCGCCAGAACAGTCACTACGACATATTTCAGAGCCGGAATACGCATGATGCGAAGCAGTATCGATTTGACTTTCTTCATAACATTTTTTCTTTTTCGCTTGCAAAGATACAAAAAATTAAGAATTAAGAATTAAGAATTAAGAATTATTTTGTACCTTTGTGCGCAAATAAGTTTCAAAACATGGAAGAATATATTGTTTCTGCGCGAAAATACCGCCCGATGTCGTTCGACACCGTGGTAGGACAACAGGCGCTAACCACCACACTGAAGAATGCCGTCAAGAGTGGTAAGCTGGCTCACGCCTACCTCTTCTGCGGACCTCGCGGCGTGGGAAAGACTACCTGTGCACGTATCTTCGCCAAAGCCATCAACTGTCTGACGCCTACTGCCGACGGCGAAGCCTGCGGTCAGTGTGAGTCGTGTCAGGCGTTCAACGAACAGCGCTCGTTCAACATCTTCGAGCTCGATGCAGCCTCGAACAACAGCGTCGAGCACATCAAGACGCTGATGGAACAGACGCGCATCCCGCCTCAGGTTGGCAAGTACAAGGTGTTTATCATCGACGAGGTGCACATGCTCTCGACGGCAGCTTTCAACGCTTTTCTGAAGACGCTTGAAGAGCCACCCGCACACGTCATATTCATTCTCGCCACCACCGAGAAGCACAAAATACTGCCCACGATTCTGAGTCGTTGTCAGATTTACGACTTCGAGCGCATGACGGTGAAGGACACCATCAACCACCTGAAGTCAGTGGCCGAGAAGGAGGGCATCACCTACGAGGAAGAGGCGCTGGCAGTCATTGCCGAGAAGGCAGACGGTGGCATGCGTGACGCCCTCAGCATTTTCGACCAGGCGGTATCGTTCTGCCAGGGCAACATCACCTACCAGAAAGTCATCGAGGATCTGAACGTGCTCGACTCCGAGAACTATTTCCAGATCATCGACCTCGCTATTATAAATAAGGTAACGGACATCATGGTGCTGCTCAATTCAGTCATCAACAAAGGTTTCGACGGCGGACTGCTCGTGCAGGGACTGGCCAAACACGTGCGCAACGTGCTGATGGCCAAGGACCCGCAGACACTTCCCCTGCTGGAAGTGAGCGACCAGCAGCGCCAACGCTATCAGGAGCAGGCCAAGAAAGCCGACACCCGATTCCTGTATCAGGCCTTGCGATTGATGAACCAGTGCGACATCAACTATCGCCAGTCGTCGAACAAACGACTGCTCGTAGAGTTGACACTCATCGAGATTGCCCAGATTACGCAACCCGACGATGCGCCAGGCAGTGGGCGTCAGCCCAGAAGATTGAAATCCCTGTTTAAGCAACTGATGCAACAGCCTCAGCCCAAGAAAGCAGCTCCACAGGTGGCTGCGGCTGAGCCTGTGGCGTCAACCCCCACTGCACCCGTTACCCAACTGGTTCCCCGTCTCGCTTCACAGCCCGTACCGGCAGGCCAGTCAGCTCCTGCTTCCTCACAGCGTTCTCGCAAACTGATGACTTCCATCACCAGTTCCTGGGACAAGCTGCGCCAGGATCTCAAGAACAAACATGCCTCAATTGCCACTGGCGATGCCCCCGCTGGCGACGCCACACAAGACAACCATTCGTTCACCCAGGAAGACCTGCAAATTGAGTGGCTGTCGATGTGTAATCGCATGCCCCAACACCTCAGTGGCATTGCCACTCGCATGAAGAACATGAACCCCGTCATCACCGAACTGCCGGCTATCGAAGTGATGGTGGAAAACCAACTGGCACTCGACCAGATAGAACAAATCAAGGGCAGCATCATCAACACCTTGAAACGCGACCTCCAAAACACAGCTATCACACTCACCATCCGGGTGGCAGAACACAAGAAGGGCGAACGAATCCTGTCGCGTCGTGAACAATACGAACAAATGGCAAACGAAAATCCCTCAATCGCTAAATTGAGGGATCTCCTGGACCTTAATCTGGCCTAACACTTCTTTTCCTTTATTCTTTTATCTTTCTTTAATAGGGTGTCCAATTTGATGTACCCGTTATGCAACAAGTAAATTTCTCCTTTTACTCATAGGATTAGTCTTGAGGTGCTCAGTCTTCCATTGTTTTACCTCATTGACCGTTCTTCTTTCCATGATG
>JAEEVW010000069.1 GCA_016291085.1 Prevotella sp. | reverse complement strand
GACATTGTTACTGGTACATCGATGGGTAGTATTATTGGTGGTTTGTACGCCATAGGCTATAACGCCAATTCGCTCGACTCGATGGTACGTGTGCAGGACTGGGCCTACGTGATTACGGATAAGGAGGATCTGCGCAACCAGAGTCTGAGCGACCTTGAGAAGCAATACACCTATGTGGTGAGCACAGGCTTGACCAAGAACGACAAGAGTGGTGGTGGTATCATCAAGGGAAAGAACCTGGCTGAACTCTTCCAACACCTCTGCACAGGTTTTACCGATTCGCTTGACTTCTCGAAAGACTTACGCATCCCCTTTGCCTGTGTGGCAACGAACATCATCGATAACAGCGAGGTGGACTTCCACAGTGGACGTCTGCCCCAGGCCATGCGTGCCTCGATGGCGATACCCGCAGCCTTCTCGCCTGTAAGATTGGGTGATATGGTGTTGGTAGATGGTGGATTGAAGAACAACTATCCCGTTGACATAGCCCGCGAGATGGGTGCTGATATTATAATAGGTGTAACCGTGCAGGGTCCGGCGAAAGAGGCTGACGACATGGGTGGCACCATGAGTATTATCAGTCAGATAGTAGATGTGAACTGTAAGAACAAGGTGGAGGAGAACCTAGCCATTACCGATGTACACGTGGGTGTGAATACCAAGGGCTATAATGCTGCCAGTTTTACACTCGAAGCCATCGACACCCTCATTCGCCGAGGTGAGGAGGAGGCCATGCGCCATTGGGACGAGATCATCGCCTTGAAGCAGCGCATTGGCATCGATGATTCGTTCCGTCCTGTGATTTATCACCCCTTGCGTCCGAAGGTAATGACCGAGAAGCAGCATGTGGTAGCCTATACCTTCGAGAATATGACACCACAGGATGAAAAGTTCCTGCGCCAGAAATTCCATTTGCAGAAGAATGACAGTATCGATGCTAACCTGGAGCAGCAGCTCACTACCTCGATGCGTGTAGACCTGTTCTACCAGACAGCCGAGTGCCATCTGGAGCCTGTGGGTAATGATGTACGCGTGGTACTGCAAGCTGGCAATCGCAAGTCGTTACAATTGCATGGTGGTGTGCGTTATGATACTGAAGAATATGCCGCTGTGCAGGTGGGGCTCGACATCCCCCTGAAGTCCGCCGTACCGATGGATGTTGATCTGATAGTACGACTGGGTAAGCGATTGGTGGCTGGTGGCGATCTGACCATCCATCCAAAGAGTTTCACCCGTCCTAAACTGAGTTATTACTTCTATCGCAATGATGTTGATGTTTACATGGATGGCGATCGCGACTACAACATTCGCTATAATCAGTTCCAGGCAGAGTTCACCCCTGTAAACTTCGACATGAAACATTTTAATCTGCAGTTGGGTGTGCGCTGGGATTTCATGCACTACCGCAATAAGCTGGAGTCGGAAACCTCGAAGGACGTGACGCTGGAGAATGAACACTTTTATAGCTATCGGGCCCGACTGAACTACAACAGCGAGGACAACTGGTATTTCCCCACACGCGGTGCAAGGTTCAAGGCTGAGTATGCCTACCTGACCGATAACTTCGCCCAACTCGATGGCAAGGCTGGTATGAGTGATGTGAGTGCCCAGTGGCGCATGTCGTTCACGCTGGGTAGCCGGTTTACCATCCAGCCCATGGTTTACGGACGTATGCTTTTCGGTAGTGTAGTGCCAGCCGTATTCGGCAATACCATTGGTGGCGACAGGTTTGGTAGATACGTGGAGCAGCAGATGCCTTTCGCTGGTATCGGTAATATGGAGTATGTGGAAAAACAGTTCGTGGCTCTGCAGCTTCAGGCTCAGCAACGCATAGGTAAAAGCAACTACGTACTGTTGAGACTGGCAGGTGCCCAGAAGTCGAACGACCTGAAGGAAATCCTCGACTATCGTACCATGCTGGGTGCACAGTTGGCTTATTACTATAACACCATCATCGGACCTGTAGGAGCCACGATAGGCTATAGCAACAAGACCAAGGAGCCCTATTTCTACCTGAACATCGGATATGATTTCTAAGCAATAAAAAACTAACTAATAGTCAATGAACAATGAGAAAGAAGAAAACATGTAAGAAAACAGTGGCACGGGCGTTAACGCTCGGGCTACTCTTGCTGTTGCCGTTGACCGCTGAAGCACAACGGCTGCTGACGCTCGACAGTTGCCGGGCGATGGCTCTGCGCAACAACAAGCAGATGAGTGTTTCTAAGACCAAGCAGGACATTGCTGCCAACATGCAGAAGTCGGCTCGCACCAAGTATCTGCCTCATGTGAGTGCTGTGGGTGGCTACGTGTGGACGAGCAAGGAGATCTCGATACTCAGTGACGACGCCAAGGACGCCCTGAGTAATCTGGGTACGACTGCTGGGGCTGACCTGAAGGAAGGCCTGAGTCAGATTGCTGCCACTCTGCCTGCCGATGCCCAGATGAGGATTGGACAGGAGGTATCGCAGTTTTCCAGCATGCTTGATCAAACGGGTCAGGGACTGGTGAATGCCCTGCGTACTGACACACGCAACATGTTTGCCGGTGCCGTGATGGTGACACAGCCTGTGTTTATGGGTGGTGCCATCGTGGCTGCCAATAAGATGGCAGACATCGAGGTAGGTATGGCTGCCAACACATTAGAGGCTAAGCGTCAGAACACTTTGTTTACCATCGATCAGGCTTATTGGCAGGTTGTATCACTCTGTCATAAGAAGCGACTGGCCGAGAGTTATGTAGAGCTGGTGAAGAAGCTGAAAGCCGATGTGCAGCGCCTGATAGAAGAGGGCGTTGCTACGAAAGGTGATGGTTTGAGCATCAGCGTGAGAGTGAATGAGGCTGAGATGGCACTCAGAAAGGTGAACGACGGGCTTGTGCTCTCGAAGATGCTGCTTTGCCAGCACATCGGACTGCCCGTGAGCGAGCAGATTACGCTGGCCGATGAGAACACGGATAGCATCGTGTTAGAGGAGCAGCCGGCTACAGCTGATGTACAGCTGGCTGAGCAGAACCGTCCGGAGCTGAAGGTGCTGCAGAGTAGTGTCGACCTGACTCGTCAGACCACCAATCTGCTGAAGGCTGGTAATCTGCCTCAAGTACTGCTCACTGGTGGCTATGCCGCTACGAATCCCAATACGTTTAATGGTTTCGAGAAGAAGTTTGCCGGTTTTTGGAACTTGGGAGTCCTGGTACGTATTCCCATCTGGAACTGGGGCGACGTTAAATATAAAGTACGTGCGTCAAAGGGTGCTACCACCATTGCCAACCTGGAACTGCAGGAGGCACGCGACCTGGTAGAACTGCAGGTAAATCAGAATGCCTTCAAGGTGGAAGAGGCTAACAAGCGTCTGGAGATGGCAAAGGCTGACATCGCCAATGCCGACGAGAACCTGCGTATGGCTAACATCGGCTATCGTGAGGGGTTTGTCAACACCACCACTGTGATGGAGGCGCATACCGCATGGTTGCAGGCTCAGTCGTCGAAGATCGATGCCGAGATCGACGTGAAGCTTTCGCAGGTAGAACTGCAGAAGGCGTTGGGCACGCTTGAGTAATTGAAAATTGAAGATTGAAAATTGAATAAACATTTAGATATTATGGACAAAGCTAAAGAACAACATAACAATATTCTGCTGGCCGTGGGTGGTTTCTCAGCAGTAGTAGTCATTGTGGCACTCATCGGTTTCCTTGCCCTGGGCCGTGATCCCGAAGTTATCCAGGGTGAAATGGAGGTTGAGGAGTACCGTGTATCGAGTAAGGTGCCCGGACGTATTCTGGAACTCCGTGTGAAGGAGGGCGATATGGTAAAGGCTGGCGATACACTCGCTATCCTTGAAGCCCCCGAAGTAAAGGCTAAGATGATGCAGGCCCAGAATGCTGCCGATGCTGCTGCCGCCATGGAGCAGATGGCCAAGAACGGTGCCCGTAAGGAGATGATTCAGTCGGCCTTCCAGTTGCTGCAGCAGGCAAAGGCTGGTTTCGAGGTGGCCGAGAAATCCTATAACCGCATCAAGCGTCTGTACGACGACGGTGTGGTAAGTGCCCAGAAGTACGATGAGACCGAGGCTATGTATAAGTCGGCCCAGGCTCAGGTGAAGGCTGCCCAGAGTCAGTATGACATGGCTGTAAGTGGTGCCCGACTGGAAGAGCGTCAGGCCGCCTCGGCTACAGCTGGTCAAGCTCGTGGTGCTGTTCAGGAGGTGACGAGCTACATCAACGAGACTGTTCAGATAGCCCAGATGGCTGGTGAGGTAAGCGATGTTTATCCCAAGGTGGGTGAGCTCGTTGGTACTGGTTCGCCGATTATGACCATCTCGGTGATGGACGATACATGGGCTACGTTCAACATCCGTGAGGATCAGTTGAAGGGACTTGCCGTGGGTACAGAGATTACCGTGAATGTGCCAGCCCTCGACAAGGATATGAAGATGAAGGTTTATCACATGAAGGATAAGGGTTCGTTTGCTGCCTGGAAGGCTACCAAGGCCAGCGGACAGTACGATCAGAAGACCTTCGAGGTAAAGGCCCGTCCGGCAGAGAAGCTTGAAGGCGTTCGTCCGGGAATGAGCGTGATACTTAAGAAGTGAGAGGTGAGAAGTAAGAGGTAAGAATAATGAAGTATTTATCTCAAATCCTCGATATAGCGCTGCGTGAGCTCGGCATCCTATGGAGGAACCGTATTTACGGCTTCTGCATGATCGTGTTCCCGTTGGTGTTGGTGATATTCTTCACCACGATGCTCGACGAGGGAACGCCGCATGACTTGCCCATCGGTGTGGTGGATCAGGACAACAGCGCCACATCGCGCGGACTGATTCGCAACCTCGATGCCATGCAGAGCTCGCGGGTGGTCTACCGTTTCGCTAACGTTACGGAGGCTCGCTGTGCCATGCAGGAGGGTAAGGTCTATGCCTATCTCTATATTCCTGAGGGTACGGCGTCGAAGCTCATGGCAGGCCGTCAGCCTAAGATCTCGTACTACTACACCATGACGTGTATGACGGCGGGATCAATGGCGATGAAGGATATGAAGACCATCGGTTCGCTGGGTTCGGCAGCAGTGGGACAGGCCACGCTGTCGGCTAAGGGTGCTACATCCGGCCAGATCAAGGCGGCGCTGCAGCCTATTACCGTCGATGCGCACATGATAGCCAATCCGCAGGGTAGCTATAACTACTCGCTGACCACGGTGTTTGTGCCAGGTATCCTGATGCTCTTCATGGCGCTGCTCTCGGCTTATGCCCTCGGTATGGAGATGAAGTTCGATACGGGCAAGGAATGGCTGGCTCGTGCCGATGGCAACATCGTGGTGGCCATCCTTGGCAAGTATATCGTTCACGCGCTGGTGTTCCTGCTCGTGATATTCCTCTATCAATGGTATATTTTCGACGTACTCCACTTTCCGCGACTTGGTGGTGTGTGGAGCATCGTACGACTCAGTCTGTTGCAGGTGGCTGGTGGACTCGGCTTCGGCATCTTCGCCTTTGGTCTGATGCCCTCGCTGCGTATGTCCATGAGTATCTCTTCGCTATGGTCGGTGCTTTCCATCTCGATGTGTGGCTCCGCCTTCCCCGTAGCCGGTATGGATGCTCCGCTGCAGGCTATGGCTTGGCTGTTCCCCCTGCGCCACTACTGGATGATTTATCAGGCCACGGTGCTCAACGGCTTCCCCGTCATCGACGTCTGGTTCCACCTCGTGGCACTGGTGGCCTTCACGCTGCTGCCCTGGTTCGTACTCCGTAAAGTTAAAAACGCAATGCTCAATTATGTCTACATTCCTTAATAGAATACGCGAGCACTTTACCGATGTGCTCTACATCTTCAAGCAGGAACTGCTGCAGGTGATCAAGGACGAGGGCGTGCTGATGTTCCTGGTCGTGGTGCCGCTGGGCTACCCGTTGCTCTACTCGTGGATCTATAACAACGAGACGTTGCACGAAACGCCAGTGGTGGTAGTCGATCAGTCGCACTCGGCGCTCTCACGCCAGTTCATCAACGACTGCAATGCTTCGCCCGATGTCGATGTGAAATACTACGCCGAAGATCTTGATGAAGCCCGCTCGCTGGTGAGCCGACAGCTCGTCCGTGGTATCTACCTGATTCCTACGGATTTCGCCACCCGTGTGAGTCGTGGTGAGCAAGCTGTTGTGAGTGTGTACTGCGACATGAGTCTGATGCTCGCCTATAAGGCTGTTTATCAGACGGCGATGGTTGAGGCCGGACGTCTTGGCGCTGGTATCAATATCAAGAAGTCTGGCAACTACACCAAACGTGAGGATGCCATCTCTGCACAGCCCTTGGCTGTCGACGATGTGGCGATGTTCAATCCCTCAGGCGGCTATGGCTCTTGTGTGTTGCCAGCGGTATTGATGCTGATTCTGCAACAGGCTCTGGCCCTTGGAATTGGTATGGCGGCAGGTACAGCCCGCGAGCGCCATCGCAACGGACAACTGATTCCTACTGACGATCCTCACTATCGTGGCGCTTACCGCATCGTGTGGGGCAAGGCGCTGTGCTATGGTATGATAGGCGCTGTGGCAGCTGCTTACCTCTCGATGGCAGTTCCTGCCATGTGGTCTTTCCCGCAGATGGGTACAGGTTGGGCGCTGTTCTGGATGCTCCTGCCATATACTCTGGCGAGTGTATTCTTTGGCCTGACCGTATCATGTCTCATCCGCTATCGTGAGAACGTGATGCTGCTCATGGTGTTCGTTTCCGTGCCGCTGCTCTTTATGACTGGTGTCTCTTGGCCGCAGTCCAGCATCCCTGGTGCTTGGCAGGGCGTGTCATGGCTCTTCCCCAGTACCTTTGGTGTCAGGGCGTTTATCCGCGTCAACTCCATGGGTGCCAGCGTGAGTCAGATTCTCCCGGAGATACGCATCCTGTGGATTCAGGCTGCCGTCTATCTCGGTATGGCCTGTCTGGTGTATCGTCACCAGTTCCGTCTGGCCCGTAAATATGCAAATGATTAGTCTAGCTAATTTAATTTTTATAACGATGAAAAGACAGAAATCTTTTATGCTCCTGGCATCGGCGATGCTGGTAGTCATGAACCTTACCTCGTGCAAGAGTAGTAACAAACCTGCTGTTGAGGCTTCTGCTCAGGACAGTATTCCTGAGGTGCTTAAAGACGTTGCAGGCATAGAGAAGTTCCAGACCAAGCTCGACTACAGTAAGGCTGAAAACTGGGTGGAGAGAGCGGCTGAAGCTACAAAGCCCGTCGATGTGTTCTTCATCTATCCTACGGTGACCGGTTTCCGCGACCCTGTCCAGATATGCGAGGTGACCGACTCTGAAATGGTGGCTGGTGCCAAGTTTGTCAGACAGGTTCAGACCAGCGTGTTCGAAGAGAGCTGCAACATCTACATGCCCTTCTATCGTCAGATTTCGATGCCTAAGCCTGGTACTGACTACCGCTTCGTCACCAACTATCTGTCAGGTTTCGATGCCACTGATGCACTCGACTACTTCCTGACACACCTGAATCAGGGTCGTCCGTTCATCCTGGCCGGCCACTCTCAGGGTTCCTCAACGCTGCTCAACCTGCTTGAGAACTACATGACCAAGCATCCTGAGCACCTGAAGCGAATGGTTGCAGCCTATCCCATCGGTTTTGCCGTGACCAAGGACTACCTGGAGCGCACTGGTCTGAAGTTTGCCGAGGGAGCCACCGACACGGGCGTCCTCGTCTCATGGAATACGGAAGGCGTCGCCAACAAGGATGCCAAGAATGTGACACTGGCTCCTAACGGTCTGAGCATCAACCCCATCAACTGGAAGCGTGATGACACCTATGCACCCGCCAAAGACAACCTCGGCTCGCTCAACGAGATGACGGGCAAAATAGTAACTCCTGGCTTTGTTGATGCTCGTGTTGACACCATCCGAGGCTCCGTCGTCGTCACCACGGCAGAGGCCAAGCCCTTCGCCATCAACGAAAAAGAAGCCATACCCTTGTTCGGACCCGAATGTTATCACCGCAATGACTACGGCTTCTTCTTCAACAACCTGAAGCAGAACGTCGCCGATCGTATCAAAGCATATATGGAGAATCAATAAAAGGTCACTAACGGCGTGAGAAAATTTGGCATAGCCATATTGATATTCGTTTCATCGGGAGCCTTTGCAGGGAACCCGATGAAACTTGCCGACAGCCTGCTGCTGAAAATGTATAATAAGGTGGACTACGACACCACCTACATCAGCCGGTCGCCTGGAAAGATCGGATTAAAAATGTGGGGTAGTCTCTCCGGTTCCAGACTCAAGGCTCGTGGCGACAACCTCAATTCAACTTTGAGACCCGACACGAAAGGCACTGTCAGCCTGGAGTTCGACTATTATGACCTGGCTATCGAGGTAGCAACAAACGTGAAGGGGTTCAGTGGGAGCAAGCGCGACTTTTCCATCAACTGTAATTTCTATCCCAGACGATTTGTTCTTGATGTCAGCTATCAGAAAACCTGGAGCGCATCAGGTTCTGTCACCTACAACGGACAGACGGTCGATGTGGAAGCCGACTGGCTGGTGACCAAGATGCTGAACATCGACGCCTATTATACGTTCAACTACCGCAAATTCTCCTACGACTCACCCTTCTACCAGTTCTATGTGCAGAAGAAGTCGGCGGGTTCATGGCTTGCAGGCTTGTCGTATCAGGGCGGCAGTATCAATACCACAGACAAGGTCGCAGGCAACTTACCTGAATTGCGCCTCAAGGCCAATCACTTGGGTATCGGTGGCGGCTATGCCTATAATCTTGTGGCAGGCAAGCGGTGGCTTTTCCATCTCTCGGCCGTACCCAATCTGATGGTATGGACTCACAACACCATAGAGAGAGACGGCGAGAAGATATATACCAAAACCAAGTTCCCGACCATATTGATGAATGGCCGTGCCGGAGCCGTCTTCTTCATCAGTCAGCGGCATTTTATAGGACTCTTTGGTGTCACCAGTTCCCTTTTCAAACGCAAGAGTGAGACGGAACTCATGGAAAGCGAATGGATGATCAGGATGTTTTACGGTATGAGAATATAATCAGAAAGAATGATGAAAATTGTTATGAAAAGAATCAATATCAAACTATTGTTCGTTTTCTCGATGCTGACCATGTCATTAGCAGCATCGGCTCAACGTGGACATGGCATTGCCATAGATATTGGGAAAAATCATCCTGAAGATACGACCCATGTCACCAGCTTCAGCCTTGGTGTCAACAGCCACACTGACACGCTGAAAGGCGTGCAAATCAATGCGTTGTCAAACTATGCGAGAAATGCAAATGGAGTCCAGCTGTCAGGCTTCTCCAACATATCATCATCACCGATGAAAGCACTTCAGCTCAGTGCCATCACCAACATCTCGATGGGAGTCAAGGGCGGTCTGCAGTTGGCAGGCTTGCTTAACGTCTCGTCGGGCAAGATGAGCGGCATGCAGCTGGGTACTTATAACTATGCCGAAGAATTGAACGGCCTGCAGTTGGGTGTGTTCAATGTGGCTACATCCCATCCCAAGGGCTGGCAGGTAGGTATCATGAACTACACCAAGGATACGGGTGGCCACAAGATCGGTCTGGTCAATGTGAACCCCTCGACCACCGTCGACTTCATGGTCTACGGCGGCACCAGTACAAAGATCAACGGCGCTGTCCGTTTCCGCAACAAGAGCACCTATAGCATTATTGGTTTGGGAAGCCACTTCACGGGATTCGGTGACGATTTCTCCGGAGCTTTGTTCTATCGTCTGGGACAGTATTTCCATGTTAGCCCGAAGTTCTCACTCAGCGGCGATATCGGCTATTACCACGCCAATATCTTCAAGAAGAACAGCGACGAAGGTCCCGACCGTCTCTTCTCCATTCAAGCTCGTCTGAATGCCGACTATCAGCTGACGCGCACCTTGGGCATGTTTGCATCGGTAGGCTACGAAGACACCCGTTATTACTCTCATGCGGAGAGATACCGTAGCCGCTTCCTCGCTGAGGCAGGACTCACATTCCGTTATCCACATAATTCAAACCGCAAATCGGCTGTAGTACACAGAAGTGAGGAAGAATCACCTGCCGACTCTCTGATGTACCCGGGACTGGGCAAGAAGCATCCATGGTGGGCACTGGGACAGGTGACAGCCGTCAATGCCTTTGTGCACTTCTTCGACCGCGTGATTACGAATCAGGACTTTGCCCAGACCACGCTCAACACCTGGAGCGAGAACTTCAAGAACGGCTTCGTGTGGGATAACGACGTCTTCTCCACCAACCTGTTCATGCACCCCTATCACGGCAACCTCTACTTCAACTCTGCCCGTGCACAGGGACTGACCTTCTGGGAGTCTGCACCTTTCGCCATGATCGGATCGCTGGAGTGGGAATTCCTCGGCGAGATTGAGCCACCAGCACTCAACGACCTCATCGCCACCACCTTCGGCGGTATCTGTATCGGTGAAATCACCAACCGTATCAGTAAGATATTCCTCAATGACTCCAAACGGGGCTGGCCGCGCTTCTGGCGCGAACTGGGTGCCACTGTCTTCAACCCCATGGGCGAGCTCAAGCGCTTTGCCACTGGCGATGCTTGGACGGTCAAGAAGGATCACTACCGCTATCACGACTATCATCGCAACCCCGTCGAGATCAGCATCTCTGCTGGCGACCGCTATCTGGCCGACGATGGGCATCTCTTCAAGGGAGAGCATAACCCCTATATCAACTTTGCGATGCAATACGGCGATCCTGTGAATGAGAATGAAAACAATGCTCCATACGACTTCTTCGAGACTGAGCTGACTTTCGGACTCTCCAAAAATCAGCCGATGCTCAACCAGGTTCACCTCTTAGGCCGACTCTGGAGCACACCGATGATCGAGCGCAAGAACATCCGTGCCGAGTTCGGTATCTACCAACACTTCGACTACTTTGATTCCAAGCCGGTCAAGAATGGTTCCGATTACACGCCTTACCGTATCAGCGAGGCAGCTGCCTTTGGTCCTGGTGCCATCATTCAGATGCCAGAGGTGGGCATGATCTCACATCTCGAGCAACGCATCTTCCTTAACGGCATCCTGCTCGGCGGTACCAAGAGCGACTACTACAGCGTTATCGACCGCGACTACAACATGGGAAGCGGTTTCAGCATCAAGGCCAAGACCCACATGGAGCTGCGCCACTTCGGCCGCTTCATCCTCAACGCCCACTACTATCGCATCTTCACTTGGAAAGGCTATGATCCTAACGTTGACCTGTCGAAGCTCACTGAAGAGGAAATGCTTCACCTGAACTCACAGGGTGACAAGGGAAATGCCGCCCT
>JAEEVW010000068.1 GCA_016291085.1 Prevotella sp. | reverse complement strand
GAGGTACCGTTTTTAGGCTCTCAAAACTCGAGAATTCTGCGCCATTCGTACCCACGGGGGCAAATTCTGCAAAGAGATCGAGTTGTTGATTAGCAGGTTTTTGCTTTACTTCACTTTTTTTAAGAATTTTACTCGCTAGACTCTTCAACTCCAATTCTTCGAAGAGTTTTCCCAATTCAGCTTCGTTGGGTTGCGTGACCTTCAACTCATCCATCTTTAACTCGATGGGAACATCGGTTTTGATGGTCGCCAAGAATTTCGAGAGTTTGATGTCGTCGACATGCTCTTCAACTTTTTTCTGAAGAGCGCCCTTGATTTCTGAAGTCCGGTTGATGAGTTCCTCGACCGTTCCAAACTCATTGATGAGTTTCACAGCTGTCTTTTCACCCACACCAGGACAACCAGGGAAATTATCCGCTGAGTCACCCATCAGCGCCAAGAGATCAATGACAGCCTCTGTCGATGGAATGGCATATTTTGCCTTCACTTCTTCTGGTCCCATCACCTCATAGCCACCACCATAACGAGGCCGATAGATCTTCACATTGTCACGAACCAACTGACCATAGTCCTTATCAGGTGTCAGCATATAGGTATCGATACCTTGCTCTCCAGCTTTGGTGGCTAAGGTACCAATGACGTCATCTGCTTCGAAGCCATCGACCTCGAGAATGGGGATGTTCCAAGCTCGCAACAGGTCTTTGATGATAGGAACGGATAGCTTGATATCCTCTGGAGTCGCCTCACGCTGGGCTTTATAGGCAGGGTAGGCCTCGCTGCGGAATGTGGGTCCATGAGGATCGAAGGCCACTCCAAGATGGGTGGGTTGCTCCTTGGTGAGCACTTCCTGCAGGGTATTCAGGAAGCCCATAATGGCACTCGTATTGAGGCCTTTCGAGTTGATACGCGGGTTCTTGATAAAGGCGTAATACGAACGGTAAATGAGCGCGTAGGCGTCTAAAAGGAATAGCTTTTCCATAATCATTTGTGAATTTTCGCGTAAAATTACTAAAAAAATAGCTACTATCCAATTATTTTCATTAATTTTGCATCAAAATAGTGTCTGATATGGATTATTTAAGCATCATTAAACAACCAATCGCAAAAGATTTAGACGATTTCATCGCCTTGTTTAATCAGTCGTTGACTCACGACGATGGTATGTTGGGTTCTGTTTTGAGCCACATTCGTCAACGTGGAGGAAAGCGCATGCGTCCTATTCTGACGCTGCTGATGGCCAAGAATTATGGTAATATCAGTGACGTTACGCAAAATTCAGCGGTAGGTTTAGAGTTGTTGCATACTGCCTCTCTTGTTCACGATGATGTAGTAGATGAGAGTAGCGAGCGCAGAGGTCAGGCTTCTGTCAATGCTTCTTATAATAATAAGGTGGCAGTGCTGGTGGGCGACTATATCTTGTCTACAGCGTTGCTGCACGTGTCATATACAGGTCATCAGCGCATCATCGAATACTTGGCTGAATTGGGTAGAACGCTGGCTGCTGGTGAAATTTTGCAGTTGTCGAATATCCAGAATCAGGAGATTTCGGAAGATGTTTATTATCAGGTTATCCAACAGAAGACTGCTGCACTTTTCGAGGCTTGTGCAGCGATTGGTGCTATGTCTGGAGGTGCCTCTGAAGAAGAAATGCAAGAGGCAAAACAGTTTGGTCAGTATCTGGGTATTATGTTCCAGATTCGCGACGATATTTTCGACTATTTCGACTCCAAGGAGATTGGTAAACCTACTGGTAACGACATGACTGAAGGAAAGTTGACTTTACCAGTAATCTATGCGTTGAATAATACTGATTTCGAAGCTATGCATACGTTGGCTAAGAAAGTAAAATCGGGTACAATCAATGCAGATGAAATCGCTGTTTTGGTGGAGTTTACCAAGCAGAATGGAGGAATCGAATATGCAGAGCAGAAAATGTCTGAATTCAGCCAGTTATGTATGCGGTATATTGACCATCATGTAAAAGATAAGGCTATCAGGGAATCCCTGACAGCCTATGTCGATTACGTAGTTCAGCGTAACTATTAGAGTTTGGAGCGATTTTATCGCTCCATTTTTCTTTAGAAGAATTTCACTTCCTTGCCTTCCAACTCGCTCAGAATCAGATTGGCCAGACGACTCGTTCCTAAGCGGAACATCTCGTTGGTAAGCCAGTCTTTGCCTAATACTTCCTTCACGATGGTGTAGTAGGTGAGGGCATCCATCACGCTGTTAATACCACCAGCGGGCTTGAAACCAACACGGATACCCGTTTTCTGGAAGTACTCCTTAATGGCCTGACACATGACGTAAGCAGCTTCTGGCGTAGCACTGATTTTCTCCTTACCTGTCGAGGTCTTGATGTAGTCTGCACCAGCATACATCGAGAGGATTGAAGCCTTCTTGATGTTAGCACAAGAACCCAGATCGCCCGTCTCCAAAATGACCTTCATAGGTACCTTTCCGCAGGCTGCCTTCATCTCACGAATCTCGTCGCAAACAGTCTCGTAATCACCACTCAGGAATTGTCCTACGTGCATCACGATATCAACGTTTCTTGCTCCGTCGCGAACAGCCAAAGCAGTCTCAGCAACCTTGATTTCTATCGTTGCCTGAGAGGATGGGAAGGCTCCACTCACAACAGTAGGAATGACGCCATCAACCTCGAGCGACTCAGCAACAAGTTTGGCAAAACGGGGGTAGGTAACGACTGTTGCCACATGGGGCATAGCAGGATACTCGTCAGCAAACTGGTTAACCTTTTCTACCAAACGCAGCACGCTCTCGTCAGAATCCTGAGTGGTCAGCGTGGTCAGACAGATGCTTCCAAACATGAATTTTTTCACCTCAGGAGTGTCGTTTTCAGGCACCTTTTCGATAATCTTCTTTACTGCAGCCTTGACTTCTTCGTCAGTAATGTCGAAGTTGTAAAGGCTCAGAGCCTGATCGTACATGCTCTCCAGATGTTTCTCGTCATCATGATGATGATCGTGGCCACAGCCACAGTTGCAATGTTCACCCATAGTCAAATTAAATTTTTAGTTAATAATCAAGTTATTTATTGTTTCAATTTCTCGTTATTAATATGACGCTCAGCGTCGCGTTTTGTCTTCTTTTCTATCGACTTTTTCAGCTCTTCTGTCAAATCAACGCCTGTCTGATTAGCCAGACAAAGCAATACCCACAGCACGTCTGCAATCTCCTCGCCAAGAGCTTCCTGACCATTGTTAGCGCTTCGAGGATCACCCGTTTTCCACGACTGGTCACCATATCTGCGAGCCATCACGCGAGCCAATTCGCCCACTTCCTCTGTCAGAACTGTCATATTTGTCAGTTCTGAGAAGTAACGTACTCCGTACGTCTTAATCCATTGGTCTACAGCCAGTTGCGCTTCCTTTATGGTCATTGTCTGAATATCATTTGAACAATAAGTATAAGGATAGCTATCAAGACTATCACTATATACTGTTTGTTGTCGCGCTCATATTCCTTCCAATGGAAGGCTTTATAGAGGAAAACAAGCAGAAATAGAAGTAAGCCCACACCACAAGGCCAGGCTCCGACTCCATAACCCCATATCATCGATAATACCACTCCGATGATGCAGAGAATGGCGCTCGATAATTCTATTTCTCTCAGATATTTCTTCATCGTTATTCTTTGTTTTTTGTGTCCATGCAGATGGTCACAGGGCCATCGTTCAGTAGTTCTACTTTCATGTCCGCCCCAAATTCTCCTGTTCCCACTGGTTTTCCCAGTTGGTCACTCAACTGTTGGCAGAAAGCCTCGTAGAGTGGGATAGAGTGCTCGTGAGATCCAGCACGAAACCAGCTGGGCCGATTGCCTTTTTTATAGCTGGCGTAGAGCGTGAACTGGCTCACGACCAATGCCTCGCCATTGACGTCGAGAATCGAGCGGTTCATGACGTCGTTCTCGTCACCAAAAACTCTTAGATTTGCTATCTTCTTAACCAGCCAATCAACGTCCTCCATCGTGTCTTCATCACAAACGCCTAACAGGATAAGAAAACCCTGCTGAATGCTACTTTTTACCTTGCCTTCGATGGTAACGCTGGCGTGACTGACTCGTTGTATAACTGCTCTCATGTCGCAAAGTTACGAATTATTTTTCATCCTGCCAAATCTTCCTTTAGAAAAATTATTCCCACGTTGGGAATGAAACGTTCCCAGCTTGGGACTAATCCTTCAGCTACTACCTCGTTATTTATCTTCTTCTGGATGGAAATAGGCGTACACTATCTTCGCTTTTGCAGCCCCAATGGTATCTGTCAGCATTTCCATCGTTGCCTCCTTGATTTTCTTCACCGATTTAAGGGCATTTAGAAGCTCGTCACGCGTTTTTGGACCGATTCCCTTGATATCATCCAATTCTGAGTGTAAAGCGTGCTTAGAACGCTTGTCTCGATGGAATTCTATGGCAAAGCGGTGCACTTCGTCTTGTAGGTGTGTCAATGTACGGAATAATTCGCTGTCTGTCTTCAAACCAATAACCCTTGCAGGGAAACCATATAGCAGTTCGTTGGTTCTGTGGCGATCGTTTTTAGCCAGTCCAGCAATGGGTATATCAAGTCCTAATTCGTCTTGAACAGCCTGTCGAATGACCTCCATCTGACCCTTACCGCCATCCGCAACGATGAGATCGGGTAGGGGTTGCTCCTCTTCAATGAGGCGCTTGTAGCGACGGAAAACCACCTCTTTCATCGATGCATAATCGTCAGGTCCTACCACCGTTTTGATGTTATACTTGCGATAATCCTGCTTCGAGGGTTTCATTTTCTTGAAGACGACACATGCTGCAACGGCATCTGTTCCTGAGATGTTTGAGTTGTCGAAACACTCAATCTGATAGGGCATTTTTTCAAGGTGTAACAAGTCCTGAAGCTCTTTCATCAGACGTACTTGTTTCTGCTCAGGATTCAGCTTTTCTGCCTGTTTTAGACGATCAAACTTATACTGTTTACCATTCATCAACGACAGGTCCAAAAGCGTCTTTTTATCGCCTCGTTGAGGCACGGTAATGGTCACTCCCTCTAGGTTAATATCTATCTCGTGAGGGAGGATAATCTCCTTGGCTTTGCTCTTAAAACGATCGCGCATTTCCACGATGGCCAACTGCAATAGTTCCTCGTCTGTTTCCTCTAACCGTTTCTTGTATTCGAAGGTAAAACTCTGATTAATTTGGCCATTTGAGACGTGAATATAGTTAATGAAAGCAACCTTTTCGTCGTTCGTAATCGACAGCACATCGACGTTGTTGATGGTCTGGCTGACAACCTCACTTTTGGCTACAAATTGCTCTAGCAAGATGTACCGTCGTTTAACCTCTTCTGCTTCCTCGAAACGCAATTCTTCTGCCAGTTTCATCATCTCCTCTCGCAAGTCTCGAAGTAACTGACGGGTGTTTCCTTTTAGTATTTCACGTGCCTGATTAATGTTCTTTTGGTAGTCCTCCCATGACTGTTTTTTAATGCATGGACCAGCACAATTCTTGATATGGTATTCTAGACAAACCTGATATTTTCCGCCATTGACGCCTTCCTCCAAAAGTGGCTGTTTACAAGTGCGAGGATGATAGAGTTTCTTGATTAAATCAAGTACTGCATGCATCGAACCAACATGCGAATAAGGACCATAATATGTGCCCCATTTCTTATTGATGGTACGGGTGGGAAATATCCTTGGTAGGTACTCTTTTGTAATGCAGATACTGGGGTAGGTTTTGCCGTCTTTCAGCAAAACATTATAGCGCGGATTATACTTCTTAATGAGTGCATTTTCCAGCAATAATGCGTCCTCTTCGGTATTGACAACGGTATAGCTGATATCGTGGATTTTCGATACCAATACCTTCGTCTTAAAACGGTCAACTTCGGTGTGGAAGTAGGACGAGACGCGCGACTTCAGATTCTTGGCCTTACCCACATAGATAATGGTTCCATCAGCATCATAATACTGATAGCTACCTGGCTTCTCAGGCAAGGCTCTAACAATAGCCCTTAGCTTCTCTAAACGTGCCTCGTTCTCTTCCTTCGTCATCTTAATGTTTCACGTGGAACATCAAACGGTTATCAATGTGGTAACCTCCACATCATCGAATACGTCTCTGCCATGCAAACCTTCATCAGTGATTTCAATGAGGAAGTTCACCATAATTCCTTTTGGATTGAATTTCTTCACCAAGTTACATGCAGCACGCATTGTTCCACCTGTTGCCAGGAGATCGTCGTGAAGTAAAACAATGTCTTTATCGTTGATGGCATCTTCGTGAATTTCGATAGTATCAGTTCCATACTCTTTCGCGTAACTTTCCTGAACGGTAGCTGCGGGTAGTTTTCCTGGTTTGCGGGCAAGTACCACTCCGGCTCCGAGTTTAACTGCCAATGCTGAAGCCATCACAAAACCGCGACTTTCAATGCCAACAATTTTGGTGATTCCTTTGTTTTTGTAAATCTCATAGAGTTCGTCCACCATGATTTGCAGACAAGCAGGGTTCTTAAATAAAGTAGTTACGTCACGGAAGTTGATACCCTTCTGTGGAAAGTCTGGAATACAGCGAAGATTCGCCATCAATGTTTTGTTGTTCATAATCCTTGGTTTTAACGTTATTATATTATTGCTACTCTTTTAATTGTTTCACGTGGAACATCCGTCCTGTATGTTCTCCTACCTGAAGGTCGGAGTGTGGCGCGCAATGCTATGCCAGACACCCATTATCTCCCCAATAGCACCAGCATTGCATTAATATCGCTCGGACTTACGCCAGGAATTCTGCTTGCTTGCGCCAAAGTTTCAGGTTGGATCTTCTCTAATTTCTGACGCGCCTCCGTAGAAATGGCGATCAGATTGGGATAATCGAACTTACCTTTTATCTTGATATTCTCCAAACGGTGCATCTTTTCAGCAACCATTCGTTCGCGCTCGATGTAACCTTTATATTTGATATGTATCTCGGCTGCTTCGGCAATTTCTTCTTTTCTGTTGGGTAGCTGTTCAATAACTTCACGGAATGCAGGCACGATTTCCTCCAGCTTTTCGAAGTTCAGTTCTGGACGAGCCACCAAGTCTTCCAACTTACAACCATAGACGAGTGGGGTAGAGCCTGTGGCTTCCAAAGCACCATTGACAACTTTTGGTTTAATAGCGTAAGTGCGACAGAATTCTTCGATCCTTTCGATGGCTTCTTTCTTTTCTATCCACCAATCATAACGATCTCGTTTGGCAATACCTAAATTGTAGGCTTTTTCTGTCAGGCGTGCATCTGCATCATCTTGTCGCAATAAGATACGATACTCCGCCCTTGAGGTAAACATGCGATAGGGTTCATCTACTCCCTTCGTTACCAAATCGTCAATCAGCACGCCAATGTATGCCTCGTCGCGCTTTAGTTCGAAGGTTTGGGTAGTGGCGACAGAATCGCCACACACACTACCTGCCTTCAGGGCTGCATTGATACCTGCTATTGTGCCTTGACCTCCTGCCTCTTCATAGCCTGTAGTGCCATTCACCTGACCTGCCATAAATAATCCATTGATAATTTTCGATTCCAGCGAATGCTTCAGTTGGGTGGGATCGAAGAAATCGTACTCTATGGCATAGCCTGGACGATATACCTTCAGGTCTCTCAAGGCAGGTATTTTCTTCAGAGCTTCAATCTGAACGTCCATGGGCAGGCTCGACGAAAAACCGTTCAGATACATCTCGTTCGTATCCTCGCCTTCTGGTTCCAAAAACAAAAGATGTTGTGGACGCTCTGGAAAGGTGACAAGTTTTGTTTCTATCGATGGGCAGTAACGCGGACCTATCGATTGAATCTGTCCGTTATAGAGTGGGGAATCGTCCAATCCACCCAACAGCGTCTGATGTACTTCGGGATTGGTGTAGCATACCCAACAAGGCAGTTGCTTCAAGGGACGTGACTCACCCAAATACGAGAACTTGTAATAGCCGTTCTCACCGTCTTGTCTTTCCATATCTTCGAAATGCACACTTCGCTTATCGATGCGGACAGGTGTTCCCGTCTTCATACGGGCTGAGCGGATACCATGACGGGTGATGCTTTCAGTGAAATGGGGCACAGCGGGTTCTGCGATGCGTCCACCAGGAACCATTTTCCGTCCGATATGCATCAGGCCATTCAGGAAAGTTCCAGCGGTAATGATAACTGCTTTGGCTCTGATTTCAGCGCCCCAGATGGTCTTGACGCCAACCACCCTTTTTGCTTGTTGCTGTGCCATAGCAACATCCTCTACAAGAAGTTCATCCGCTTGGTCTTGCCAGATGTCGAGGTTGGGGGTAGCATCCAGCATAGAGCGCCATTTCCATATAAACTTCCCTCTATCGCATTGAGCACGGGGACTCCATACGGCTGGGCCCTTGCTCCGATTAAGCATACGGAACTGAATGGCTGTGGCATCAGTGACCAAGCCCATCTGTCCACCCAAGGCATCAATCTCACGAACGATTTGTCCTTTGGCAATGCCTCCAACAGCTGGATTACACGACATCTGTGCAATCTTGTTCATATCCATTGTGACCAATAGCGTCTTAGCGCCCATATTGGCAGAAGCCGTTGCTGCTTCACAACCAGCATGTCCGCCACCAATCACAATCACGTCATATTTTAGAATCATGCTGCAAAATTACGAAAAGTCGAGCATAAAAAAAAATAATGCAATAAGAAAGTTACATCAGAATCTTTTCGAGTACTTCCTTGTGATGTCCAGGCATGATGATATGGTGATTGCCAATAGGACTGGTCAGGAAATACTGCGCTTGACTTTTGTCAGCAAGTTGGATGACTTGTTGGGTACGACATAGATCGGGCTTTGCCTGATTGCGAACGAGCGTACCTTCTGCTATGAAATAGCGTGATAAATCACCAGAAACTTTGAAGACAGTAACTGGACCTTCTTTCATAAAACCACGAATACCCACGCCAATGCCTGATTCAAAGTGCGTGTCCAGTTCGTAGCGCTCCACCATATCGAGCGGAATGGTACAATGTGCAAACAGCATCTCACCCGTATCAGGGTTGATGGTTGCAGGGTTGGCTTGGAATCCAGAAACGCCCAACAGCGAACGGACAATCATCATCGTCAGCATGGCAGGCACGTCTCCCTCACAACTTGCCACATAACCTTCTGAGTTCAATTTGGCCAGTGGCATGCAACCCGTATTCTTCAGCGTGGTAAGCAAATCGAAACAACGAAGGGTAAAGCCTTGTAGTTGATATTCGGCAATGATGGATTTCAACGACTCATAGATGTTCTGATTTCTATACATCGTATCCATAGGAATATCTATCAGTTCAATACCCAGGCGATTCTTTACCTGTTCCTTGTCTGCATGGCTCGAGATAAGCCAGTCGGATGGCTTTCCGATAATGCCTAATCGAGCACCATTCAGCAAACGACGAGCCTCTTCCACTTTCTGAAGCAGGCAGATGCGATGCGTGATGTATTCAGGACTGCCATGAATAATCTCGCCTTGAATGTTGTGCTGGCGCAAATAAGACAGAATCTCCATCGATGCTGCCAGTGAGTTGCTCTTTCCTGACGTCAACAGATAAAAAGGCCTGTTGCTTTTACCTTGAAGTTCAGGCAACAGTTTCAAGAAGACACCTTCAGTACCTCCTGTTCTGACATAAATCAGGTTAAGACAGGCTGCACCATAGTCGCTATAGTCGTTGCCTTTCAAATCGTACTCAATACCCAGACTTTCCAAAAATTCTTGTGTTACAGTACTGACAGATTTCTCGTCGTGCAACTCAGAGGTGAGGGTGTAGATGGCAATGTTCTCTTTCATAGTTTTTAGTTTTATACGTTGCAAAGATACGAAAATGGGTTCAAAAAGCCAAACAATCGAATGGATTTTGTATAAATAGTCGACATTTTTACGAAAACGTTTGCGTCATTCATCTTTTTTTATTACCTTTGTACCCTAAAACGTATGTTTACTACCTTATATTAAGTATTTCAAGTTCAAATTATTAATAATTTAAATTCAATTATGTGGTTAATTAATTCATCAATTGGTCGAAAAGTTGTCATGTCCGTCACTGGTCTGGCGCTGATTCTGTTCCTGACATTCCACTGTTGCATGAACATTGTCGCGCTGTTCTCAGGTGAGGCTTACAACATGATTTGCGAATTGCTGGGTGCCAACTGGTATGCCGTTGTGGCAACACTGGGTTTGGCTGCTCTGGCTGTGATTCACATTGTTTATGCGTTCATCTTGACCGCACAGAACCGTTCGGCTCGTGGCAACAGTCGCTACGATGTCGCTACAACGGTGAATGCCGGTAAGGTGGAGTGGGCTTCTAAGAACATGCTCGTGCTGGGTATCATTATCTGCATTGGCTTGCTCATCCACTTGTGGAACTTCTGGTACAACATGATGTTCGCAGAGATTATCGGTGCGATGCCTGCTCTGAGTCCTACGGACGGCTTTGGCTGGATTAAGGAGACATTCTCTAATCCTGTGTTCGTCGTTTTGTACATCATCTGGCTGGTGGCTCTTTGGTTCCACCTCTCTCATGGTTTCTGGTCAGCTATGCAGACCTTCGGCTGGAGCGGTAAGATTTGGCTGAAGCGTTGGATGTGCATTGGCAACATCTACGTGACCCTGCTTTTCCTGGCCTTCCTCGTGGTAGTACTGGCCTTTGCTTTCGGCTGTGCTCCTTCATTGTGTGATGGTGCTTGCTGCGGAAGTAGCTGCTAATTGTTAACTATTAAATCTGAAAGAAATTATGGCAAAAGTAATTGATTCTAAGATTCCCGCAGGTCCAGTGCCTGAGAAATGGAAGGAATATAAGGCTCATCAGCGTCTGGTTAACCCCAAGAACAAGCTGAAGCTCGATGTGATTGTGGTTGGTACTGGTCTGGCTGGTGCTTCTGCAGCTGCTTCACTTGGTGAGATGGGCTTCAATGTGATTAACCTGTGTATTCAGGACTCTCCCCGTCGTGCTCACTCTATCGCTGCTCAGGGTGGTATCAATGCCGCCAAGTGCTATCAGAACGATGGTGACTCTGTCTATCGTCTGTTCTACGATACCGTAAAGGGTGGTGACTATCGTGCTCGCGAGGCCAACGTTTATCGTCTGGCTGAGGTTTCAAACAATATTATCGACCAGTGTGTAGCTCAGGGCGTTCCTTTCGCTCGTGAGTATGGTGGTATGCTGGCTAACCGTTCATTCGGTGGTGCTCAGGTAAGCCGTACTTTCTATGCTAAGGGTCAGACAGGTCAGCAGCTCCTGCTGGGTGCCTATAGCTCTCTGAGCTGTCAGGTAAAGGCAGGTAAAGTAAA
>JAEEVW010000067.1 GCA_016291085.1 Prevotella sp. | reverse complement strand
CAGGTGAATGCCACCATCACCTCCATCATAGAGATGGTCGACGTGATGGCTGCGACACTCATCAGCGCAAAGAAAATGCTGCACGTCACCGATGGACTGAACATGTGCTGGAATACGGCCGGCAGCGTGACGAATGTAAGTTCAGGGCCTTCAGAGGGGCTGAACCCATAGGCGAATACTGCGGGAAAGACGATCATACCTGCCAGCAACGACACGATGAGAACAAGGACGATCATTTGCACCGACGTCGAGCGGACATTCTGGTCTTGGGGCATGTAGCCACCATAGGTGATGAGTGCACCCACGCCTACGGACAGGGTGAAGAAACTGAGTCCCATGGCCTGCAAAATGACCTTTGACGTGATTTTCGAGAAGTCTGGCTGGAACAGATACCGTAATCCAGTGGTGCCGCCATCC
Source organism: Prevotella sp. (assembly GCA_016291085.1). Lineage (GTDB taxonomy): Bacteria > Bacteroidota > Bacteroidia > Bacteroidales > Bacteroidaceae > Prevotella. The sequence continues at coordinate 11,050 of JAEEVW010000067.1, read as the reverse complement.
ATGAAAACCATGTGGACAGCCATGAATATTAAGATAAGGAACAGCAGTGGCATGAGAATCTTGCTCAGTCGCTCGATGCCCTTGTTGACGTCGAACCACAATACCGATGCCGTCAGCACAATGGCAATAATGGCATAGACAATCATGATGGAGGCATGGCCCTCAAACGCCTCAAAGTGTGCAGTCAGTGCCTTGGCATCCATACCGGCGAACGTGTTCGACAAGGCCTCGACCATATAGTAAAGGCACCATCCTGTAACCACAAAATAGAAGCTCATGATGGCCAGTACACACAGCAGGTTCGTCCATGAGAGCCACTGCCACCGGCTTGTTCCGCTCAGGCTGCGGTAAGCACCGTATGCACTCCTGCCCGACAGCTTGCCTATCAGGAACTCGTTCATGACCAAAGGCAGTCCGAAGATCAGCGAACAGACGATATACAGGATGATAAACGCCCCGCCGCCGTTTTCTCCCACGACGTATGGGAATTTCCAGATACTACCCAGTCCTACGGCACTGCCTGCTGCGGCCAAAAGAACTCCGATTTTCGATGAAAAAGACTTTTCCATATAACTCCTTAACTTCTTAACTTCTTAATATATTTGATAGCCAACATGGTCAGGTCGTCGCTCTGCTCGGCATGCTTGACGAAACCATCGACAGACTGGGTTATTTTCTCCAGAATCTCCTTGGGGTCATAATCGGCGCAGGTGTCGAGCACAGCCTGTATGCGCTCCACGCCAAACTGCTGGTGTTCTGCATTCATCGCCTCCGTCAGTCCGTCGGTATAGAGGAAGATGGTGCTGTCAGTCTCTATCGAGAGCTCCTGAACGGTATATTTCGTATCGTCAAACACACCGATGGGCAAATGGGGATTTACGGACAGTGCGGTAGCATACTCTTCATTCATAATGAATGGTGCGTCATGCCCCGCATCGCAATAGCACAAGCGTCCCGTGGGCAAATCGAGCACGCCGACAAACATCGTGACAAACATGTTCGATTCATTCCTCTGACAGGAGACCTCGTTGATGGCCTCCATGATACGTGCAGGATTGTCGTCGTGCGCCGAGGCCGAGCGGAACAATCCATGAGTGACCGCCATCAGCATGGCCGCAGGTGCCCCCTTGCCACTGACGTCGCCGATGCAGAAGAATAGTTTTTCATCACGTATAAAGTAATCAAAGAGATCACCGCCCACCTCACGGGCCGGTTTCAGAAAACCTCTCACCTCTAACCACTCACCCCTTACCTCTTCTTTAGGCAGCATGCTCTGCTGTATCTTACTGGCCACGCGCAGTTCTCCGCCAATGCGCTCTTTCTCGGCATTGATCCTCCGCAGACGCTCCAGATTGCGTGAACTACGCCAGATGATGAATCCGATAAAGAACAGACCTATCATCACCGGCAGCAGCAAGAAGAAACGAATCCTGCGCAGTTTGCCGAACACGTCATTGTCGTCCAGAATATTGATAAGCACCCAGTCGGTTCTTCCACCAATGGGGGCATAGAACACATGCTTCTTGTCGCCGTGTTCGTCCTTCGCCGTGAAGTAACCTTCCTTGTCGCTATCGGTTTTCAATATCCTGACAGTCTCCTTGAACATCGGGGTGTCCTCACCTCCCAGCAGATTGTAGCTGCCTGTAGTAATAAATCGTTGGGTTGATTTGTAGACCTTTTCCTCGTTTATGATATCGTCCAGCCAGTCAATCGATATGTCGGCAATGACTACAGCCACTTTCCTGCCGTCGTCATCATGTACTGGTACGCTATAGGTGGTCACCTCGATCTGGGAGCCGTCAATGTCCATGTATGGTTCGCTCCAGATACAACTGTCTGTAGCCATCGGTACGGTGTAGAATTCCGACTTGGTGTAATCGTGGTTGGCCGACCCCACTTGCAGGTTTTCTATGCTGCCGTCAGCCTTGCGCACAGTACTGGGTTCAAACCATCGTCCCTTCTTGGGATAATAGTTGGGCGTGAAGGCTATGGCGCTTCCATTGATAACGGAATTATCCTTCACCAACATTTCCGTTATCTCAAACATCCAGTTGGCATTTTCCAGGTCTCGGCTCACCACCCACGACATGTTATCGAGTGTCACCTCAATCTTGGTCAGTTTGTTACGTACGCAGAGGTTGAGGGCATTCATTTCGCGTTGAATGATCCGCTCCACATTTTGCTGTATAATGTTCTGGGCAGAGTAGTACAATATGCCCGTCGTCAGCTCCAGCAGCAATGCTGCCAAGATGATGACGGCGAGACTGGTGTTGGTCCTTATGAATTTCCCGAAATGCGTCCACCAACCTTTATTGTCAGCTCTTTTTTTATTCATGATAGTTGTCTTGTCGGAGTATTTTCGCCATCTTTGATGGCAAAGATACAAAAAAATGTCTGTACCGCAAAAGTACAGACCATTTTTTTACGTTTTCAGACAAAATCTAAATGTTTTCAGACTAAATCTAAAGTATTTATCGGTTCTCGCCGGTCGCACCGTCGTCTGAGATACCTGTACCCTGGGTGCTGTCATCTCCTGCATTGCCGCCCCAAGCGATACTGGTCTCGGTGACGCTGTAGTCCTTGGCAAAGGCACGGGCCAGCTGACAGTTGGCGCTGATGGCACCGAGGTACTGGCCGAGGCCGTCGGCATAGAACACGGCCTCCATCTCCGGTGTAGATGCCGTACTTCCCGTCTGCATCTGCTGACCGTCCTGGTCGAGCCATGTGTATGCCATATGTCCCTTGGCGCCGAGGTCGTACTCCCCGTCGGCCACACTACCCTTCAGCGTGGGCTGGACATTCAGACCGGCTTTGGCAGGCAAGGCAAGGGTCACGCTCTTCGTCCAAGTGGTCGACGTCATCGTCTCACTGGCTACCTGTCCGTTCTCACCGACGAAACGCACGGTGACAGTGGCTACGTCCAACAACTGCTGCGAAACAGTAGCCGTGTAATCTACTTTCACACTGGTCAGCACCTTCTCCGTCGGCGTCGGGGGATCCGGCGTGGGAGGAGGCGTAGGATCACCACTATCATCACTACCACAAGCGGTCAGGCTGCCGAGGGCCAGCAGGCCCCCGAGCAGCATACTCATGATCTTCAGATTACGTTTCATATTCTTTAATTTTTTAATTCTTTAATTTTTCAATTCTTAATCACCTTACGTCCGTTGATGATATTGATACCCTTCGTGGGTGCAGAGATCTGGCGGCCGTTGAGGTCGTAGATGCGCTCGGTGCCGTCGCGGTCAACAGTGCGCAGCTGCTCAATGCCGGTGGTGCCTTCGAGCACCATGCCGATGGCAGGAGCATTGGTCCTTGCACTTTGCAGCAGATAGGCGCGATACGGCAGGATGCGGGCAGCGCGATGCTCGTCGGTGTCGCTCTTCACCGGATGCCACAGACCGTCATTTTGCAGCGTATAGGCACCCATATCGGTCGCGTCGGCATTGCTGATGTTGTAGAGCGTGCCACGCAGCGAATAACCCGGGGCATCCTGCTGCTGACCAATGGTCGTTGGGCCATTGGCAGGGATGTCGGTGGCACCTGTATTCAGCGATGCATCACCGTCAGCCGTCCAGATGAGGTATGGCTGCAGGGCCTGCAGCGTCTCCTGCGTCTCGGTGAAAATCAGCTCGTTGGTGCTTCGTCCTGACAACTTATAAGCCTTGGCGCCGTTAGGTATCGGCAGGTCGTAGGGCAGACAGATGGTATAAGGCACATCGCTCTTGGCCAGCGTGCGGGTGTTCTCCACCTTGTCGGTCTTGAAGGCGTAGGGTACATAGTAGTCCTTGCTGTCATTCAGACGGAAGGTCTGGGCGCTCATGCCTGTACTGTCGCCCACCACGATGTTCGTGCCGTCGCTCTCACCGTATGTGGCAGGCACATAGACCAGCGTCTGCAGACTGTCGATACCCAATCGTGCAAAGCCCCGGGCCTTCACGTCGGCAACGATATTGGTAGAGTCGCACATCATCATATCCACATAGCGCAGGTTCGGAGCCTTCGAGAATAGGCTGTCTTCCATGCCTGTAAGCGTTACGGGCAGCACGATCTTCTCCAGCTTCGTCAGCGGCTGAATGTCGGCAGTATGCAGCGAGTCGATGGCGGTATAGCCCAGCAGCGTGAGGTCGCGGACGTTGGTCCGGCCGTTGAACCAGCCGTTCACGTTGTCAACAAATGTGAGGTCGTCAATTGTAGCAGCAGCGTGCGATGCGAATGCGCAGAATGAATCGTCCTCATCGAACACACCCTTCGAGATGAGGTTCGTACGGTCGCCCGTAAAGTCACTGTTGCGGAGATATTCCTCATACTGACTCGGCCGCACGTAGAAGGCGTCGAATGTCGGGTTGTAGTTGTTGGATACCCAGTTGACGAAGACATTTCCTAAGTGGATATCCATCGGTTTCTTGGTCACGAGATACATGCGGGTAAGCATGGCATCGTCGTCAAGAGCATTCCAGTCGAAGTCTTCCATATCATCGCCCACAACCAGCACTTCCATTCCTTCGCATTCCTGCATGGCACGTTCCTTCACACGCACACAACTCTTTGGCAGTATGAGCGTCTTCAGGCTGTAGGCGCGCAAGAAGGCGTGGTACGGCAGAATGTTGGCATCAACGGGATGAACCGTCACAGACTCTTCCATGTAATGGGTACCACTGTTTCTCGTGTAGCCACGCACACCAACCCATGTACTCGTGATGTCTGCATCATACAGGTCGAGGTACTCCAGGTGGCCGCTGTAGTTGCGGCAATTTGCCCACGGGCACCAACCGGCCATATAACGCAGCAGGTCGAAATCGGCTCCCGAGATAGGACCGACAACCTTCAGTTTGCGAATTTTGCTGTAGTCGCCCTTCAAACTGCTGGCAGCCGAATAAACGAGCGAACCAGCAACACCAGCCCAAGAAATTTCCATATCCAGACCCAAGGCCTTAGCCAGCGTGTTAGGCTCGGTAACGGTAATGGTCAGTATGCCACTGTCGCTATAGCCGTTAGGATCCATGTTGATGTGGTCGGCATACTGTGTCCACGCCTCGCGGTAGAGCTTGCATAGGCGCTTGGGAACATAAATCTTGAAGCCGGCGGGCAGTGACTCGAAGGCATCAGCCTCCAATGTCGGCACGCTGTCGCAGTTGACACGGATGGTTTCAAGGCTTGTGCAGCCGCTGAAGGCCGAGGCACCGATGTGTTCGATGTAGGCAGGTAGCGTGATGGTGCTCAGGCTGCTGTCGTTGGCAAAGGTACTCTCCAAGCGTTTCACACGGCTGAACATCCAGAAGTCGTCGAACGTCTTGATATCGGTATTGTCATCGAAGAGGCCCTCAACACTCTCGGCTTGCAGGTAGTTCGTCGGGAAGAAGCGGCCCTTGTCGGCCAGTGCCCAGAGCACGGCGTCATCATCAAACAGAGCTACGACGTTGCGTGCCTGACGTGTCAGATGGAGGTCAGTGATGTAGTTGCCTATCTGTTTCTTCGTTGTAAAGACCGCGTTGATGGGAGCCTCCCACGGATCAATGTAGAACCATGACATCGCTGTATCATATTGGGCAAAGCCTTCGGTGAGCAGCACCAGTTCATCGATGCCGCTCAGGTTCTGCAGCAGGTCGGTGTTGTATGCCGTGGTCTTGCGGCCTATGCAGATGCGCTGCAGCGACTGGGCATCCTCGAAGACGTTCTCACCGAGCTTCGTGGCAGACTGCGGCAGGATGACGGTCTCAAGGGCTGTGCAGTTCTCGAACAGGTAGTTGCCCACGAGGTTATCCTTCGTGATCTTCTCGTCGACGCCATTACCGTTATAGCTGTGGTCATCGTCCTTCTTAATATCTGCATTCCACAGGTTCAGGTATTTCAGTCGTCCGTCTGTCGGGTCGCTGTCGTAGGCATTGGCACCTGCCAGATGGCGAATGACGGCGAGGTCCTGACCGTTCAGCGGACCGCTGACGGTCAGCGAGTCGTACTGGGTGTAGGGCCCCTGGATGTAGCGCACCTTGTCGTTCTCCTCTACCAGCGTCAGACCGAGCTTACCAGCCAACTGACCTGTCTTGGTGACGGTCACCACCTTATTAATATTAGGTATACCGTCGACGATATAGTCGGCATACTCGCTCCAGGCAGACTTGTAGTCGGCAGCCTTACCGGTCGGTACGTAGATCTTCAGGCTGTCGTGCTTATGGAACGTGCCGGTTCCCAGCGTGGCAGGCACGTCGCCTAACACGCGGATAGCATCCAGTTTCGAACAGCCGGCGAAGGCATCGTTGCCGATGGTGGCCACGGTCTGCGGCAGTTCAATCTCCTTCAGGGCGGAACAGCCCTTGAAAGCCTTCTCCTGTATATCGGTGATAGTGGCAGGCAGCAAGATGTCACCCATATTTGAGCAGCCCTCGAACCACGACTTGCCCACGTAGTTCAGTCCTACGCTCTCGAAGTGCTTGAAGTCGCCAAACGAATAGATGTTTTCATGCTGTGCCTGGAACTTGCCGTCGAGCCACGAGAAGCCTGCACCGGCGATGCGCGCCAGGTCGCAGTAGTCTTTCCATAAGGCATTGTCGGTGCCCTCGTTGGCGGGGTCGTAGTAGGACATGTCTTCCAGTGCATCCTGAACACCCGAGTCGCTGGGTCGGATGATACAGGGCATAAAGCGGTCCTTATAGGCAGCCCACGTCGAGTCGGCCTCGAACCATTCCACCTGCTGCGGCATCATCTTCAGGCGGGCATTGGTGCCGTCGAGCACGCCCTTGCCAATCTTGATTTGCTGCGGGTTCATCGGCAGGAGCTTATTGATGCCGTCGGTCTTCATATAGACCAGATCGACGTTGGCCAGGTTCTTACAGTTGGCGAAGCAGGAGTCCTGCAGCGTGATGTCCAGCGAGCTGTAGGTGTCGCCGAAGAACAGGAAACCGTTCAGGTCGGTGAACGATACGGTGCGCAGGTACTCGTTGCCGTAGAATGCCATAGGTACTACGTAGTCCAACTGGTAGTTGTTGTAGTTGCCGAGGTCGTTGATCAGCTTCACAGCGCCCTGATGGTCTTGTATGAATTCATTGTCAGGACCGGTCACGATGGTGTGCTCTACCTTGTGGCCCTGTACCTCTTCCACTTTCTGGATGGAGTTCATCTCGTAGGCGTAGGCATACTGGGCGCCATACAAGGTGTGTTGGGTGACGGGAGCTGCACTCTTATAGGTGAAGTATTTCTCCAGCGGAGCCCATGAGGCGTTGTCGAGGAAGTCCTGCTTGCGTTGCGGGTCAATGACGATATGGAACTTCTCGGGGTCGAGACCGACGAAGATGCTGTCGCCGGCGAGCACAAAGTTCTCAGGACCGAGTGCGCGCGTGCCGCCGTCCTTGTCATACATCAGGGTGTTGAACTCCGTCAGGTTGGTGCAGCCCACGAAGGCCGAGTCGGGAATGGTGAGCAGCATCGGCATCGACGATCTGGTCGACTGCTTTTCGTTGGTATAGAACTCTACCCTCTCCAGGTTTGTCTTGTTCTGGAAGGCTTTCTTGGCAAAGGTCATCGTGCGGTCGGAGGTGAATGAGTTGCCGTCCTCGTCGAAGCCGCCATAGATCTTAGCCACCGTTGTCGCGTCGTCCACAGACTTGATATAAGTATGGTACACGATGTTCTTCGATGGTGTGGTGATGACGTATCCGCCACCCACCAGACCTACCTGATGGATGTTTGAGAGGATATTTTCACGCATGCCTTTCTGCAGGGCATCACCGTTGTACGAACCGCTGCCACCCCAGCATAGTGTTGACAGGTAGCTGGCTGTAGAGGTGGCAGTGGCAAACGCGGCACTATGCAGAATAGCCCCTTTTATCATCACTGAGCGTGGAACTTGGCTTATTGCAGTCTGCAACGCCGCTTGTGCTATATTAGTTGCGTTAGTGGCATTGTTTAGGACTTGGACGAATAACCCGTCAAGCGTTGCTTGTAATGCCGCAACAGTTTGCCTTGCCATGCCAAAATTCTGAAATCCTCCAACACTATTCATATAATTAAGGACTTGAAGCTGATAAACTGGAGATGTCAAATTACCTGCTGCATCTACCAATTGGAATTGTCCCGGTAATCCAAATTCAATATTATTAAAATATGGAAAAGTTGCACTCCAATTAATGCCCGCAGCTGGCTGTGAAGTTGAGATATTACCTAAATGATCGAATAAACTAGAAGTAAATTTCGTTCCATCATCAAGGAAGTTCGTAAACATCGAATTCACTTCTGCTCTCGAGGTTTCTATCGTAGTTTGCGTAGCTTGAGCTGTTGCCAGGTCTTGGAGTTGGTTAGCCACAGTACTTTTGATAGCGCTTTGTACGCCTGAAGCTATCGAGGCTGCTATCAGAGCCACTTCGATGGCTATACGTGGTGCCGTCCACCACGACACATCCTGGCTCACCACCTGTGAGGTCTGCAGGATGCCGCCCGGGTTGGCCATATAGCTGTAGGTCAGGCCAAACTTGTTATAGTCCTTCTTCTTGTTTGTCGGGTCGAAGTCAACAGCCTCGAGGTAGTTCACATAAGGCAACCAGTTGGGGTCGTTCAGAAACTCTTGCATGCGTTCGGTCGAGACGAGCACCTTGAAGTCACTGGGTATCTTGGCCATTTCGACAGCCCTTTCCTCATCACTCATCGTACCCAGTTCTTCAATAGTGGCCAGGCCGAAGATGTTGTCGCCCGGGATGACATCCTCCGGACCGAGGCTCTCCCAGTGGTCTGCGCCGTCCTGCACGTAATAGAACATACGTAGCTCCTTCAGGTTCTTACAACCTGCGAAGGCACCGTTCTGGAGGACCATCTTCAGGTTGCTGTGTGAATTCTCGCCGTTGCCGTTGGTCTGGTAGAATTCGATGTACTTTACGTGCTCGTTGCCGGCAATGGCGTTACGGCCCAGGGCCAGCGTCTTGTAGTTGTAGTTCGAGCCCATGTCGTTGTAGATGCGCATCACACCGTCGGCACCGTCAATGTCACCATTGTCGACACCCACCACGTAGGTGTAGTAGACGGTGGCGTCATCGTTGGTCTCCAGCAGATCGGCGGCGTTGAAGTTCTTGTAGTCGGCATTCCAGATTCGCAGGTGGTTGTCCAGCATCTCCTGCTTGTCGTTGTTGGTCAGCGGCTTGGTCTCCGTAGCGTCGCGGTAATAGTGGTATTTCACACCGTTCACCGTCTCGTCGTTTACCGTGGCGTCGTAGATGATGATGCGGTTGCGGTAGGGTGCCCACGTGTCGCTGGTCAGGAAGTTCTGGTACTCCGAACGGTGACAGCTGATCTTGGCCTTCGCCGAACCGTCGAAGACATTTTCACCGATGCTGAACACCTGCCCGGGCTTCAGCGCCTCCCAGTGGTTGTCACCACGCGTGGTGTACTGCATCATCTTGATCTCCTCCAGATTCGGACAGTCCTTGAAGGCTTCCTCGTCGATGAAGAAGTCGAAGTCGGTCAGCGCGTTGAAGAATGTGCCGTCGGTATCCTTGAAGTAGAGGCTCTTCAGCGCCTTACTGCCCTTGAAGGCGCGCGGCGCAATCAGTCCGAGGTGCGTGTGAGCACGGATGTTCTTCACCAAGTCGTTATGTATCTGCACACCGTCGCTGTCGTAGTCGCCCTCATCGTAGCCGGTGATGGCGGTGATGAGCGAGGCATTGCCGTCACCGTCGTAAACCACGAGGTTGGCATCGTCGGCATCGCTCTCAAAGACCCAGTTCTTGGCCTTGCGCACCTCGTCGCTCACGTAGTAGTGGTAGTCCAGCCTCGAGAGGTAGCGGTATGTCACACCCCAAAGCGTCTTCTCGTCCTCAGGATCCGGGATGCTCTTTTCACTGATATTGAGGAAGACGGGGCCGGTGACGTCCTGCAACAGGTGAGTGCCGTCCTTGCGCCAGGGGTCGCTGATGAACGTAGATGCTGAACTCCAGTGGTCGAACTTCTTACCCTCGGGAACGGTCAGCGTCACGTGGTCGCCGCTCCTCCAGTAAGGCTTGCCGTCGAACTGCGCAAAGGGCTCCTCCACCATCTCATAGGTACAACCTTCGGGCAGATTCACCTTATTAAATACGCAGACGCCCTGCTTAGTCTCCAGATAGCGCGTGCAGTAGCAGTCCTCGAAGGTTGCCTTGGCGCCGTTGGCCAGATTCACAAAGGTAGCGTTGCCCTGATAGTCGGCATTCACCGGGTCGAACATACAGTTCTTGAACGTGATGTCCACCTCGCTCAAGCCTACCAGTCCGCCAATCCGGCTTCCCCAGCCACCGAATGAGCCGGTGAAGACGCACTTCTCCAAAACGGGTTTCACGGTGACGTTGCTGTTGATCTTGCCGATAAGGCCACCAGTGGTCAAAGTGCCCTTGTTATAGGTAACGAAAGCAATGTCCGAGCGGCAGTCCACAAGCATCGTGCCACGGCCGGCACCCGCATCGTCGATACACACGGCGATACCGCCGTTCTGCGCGTTGTCGGTAAACACCGTGCCCGTGGTCTTGACATGGCGAACGATGGCTCCACGCAGACAGCCGAAGGGCGCAGTGGGATCCTTGGCATTATTGTCGCCAGTGTTATCACCGACGGTAAACTTCAGCGTGTGGTTGTTGCCGTCGAACGTGCCGCAGAAAGGCTTCTCCACCGAACCCACCTGAATACCCTTGGTGTCGATGTCGGCCGACAGCCTGAAGAACTGGTTCTGGAAATTCTTACCCTCAGCCACCTGTTTGGCCAGGGCCTCCCACTCGTTACTCGACTTCAGGAGATAGGGGTCGGTGCTGTTACCACTGCCCAGGAACGTTGTCTGTGCCCAGGTCATTGTCGTAGCGCATATCAGCGCTGCTAGTAGCGTGAATAGTTTTGTTTGTTTCATTATCGTCATAATTTTAAGTTTTTGTATTATTCTGGCGGCAAATATATAAAAAAAACACCTGAACTGCAAAAAAATCAGGCATTTTTTTTCATTTTCAGACAAGATTTAAAGGGTTTCAGACAAAATCTAAAGGTTTCCAGACAAGATTGAAACAAGCGCAATGCTGCTCACATGAGCAGCACCGCACAAGCATAC
>JAEEVW010000029.1 GCA_016291085.1 Prevotella sp. | reverse complement strand
AGGGCAAGCAGAAGGATTATGCCGAGGATATGCTTCACCGCCTGAAGAGTGGTGAGCTGATGAGTGCTGACAGCGTCCATTTTGCCGACTCGCTGAAGTACTATACGCTGAAGGAACATCGTGTAGTCTATGGCGGTGGAGGTATCATGCCTGACGAGTTTGTACCCCTCGACACAACCAAATATACGCGATTCCATCGGGAACTGGCTGCCAAATCGCTCGTCATCAATGCCAACCTGCACTACGTCGATCAAAACCGCAAACAGTTGCTGCGGGACTACAATACCTTTGCGGACTATCGTCAGCGTTTCGAAGTGCCACAGAGTGTCATTGACGGCATCATGGCAGAAGCTGAGAAACAGAACATCAAACCCAAGGACGACGAGGAACTCCAGCGCACCTTGCCCTATCTGCGCCTCCAGCTCAAAGCACTCATCGCCCGAGACCTCTGGGAAATGAATGAGTACTTCACCATCATGGGCGAAACCAACGACGTTCTCCAACGCGCCCTCCAGTTATTATAACGTCTAAGTAAGATTTGAAACTATTTTTACTACCTGTACACCCATGAACAAATGTAGGCAGTATGTTAGAAAGCTGTTATTATAAAGGGAAGATTGAGGCAGGATGCGACGAGGCCGGTCGAGGATGTCTGGCTGGGAGCGTGTATGCTGCTGCGGTGATATTGCCTGAGGGGTATCAGAACGAGTTGCTGAACGATTCGAAGCAGCTGACGGAGAAACGTCGCTATGAGTTGCGAGAAGTCATTGAACGAGACGCGGTGGCGTGGGCCGTGGGCATAGTAACACCTGAGGAGATTGACAAAATCAACATCCTCAACGCGTCGATTCTGGCTATGCACAGGGCGCTGGATCATTTGAAGGTGCGTCCGGAGGCGATTATCGTGGACGGCAATCGGTTTAAGCCGTATTATGAAAGAGGTGAGGGGTCAGAGGTGAGAGGTGAGAAATTACCCCACACGACGATTGTGAAGGGTGACGGGAAGTATCTCTCGATAGCTGCAGCCTCGATATTGGCCAAGACCTATCGTGACGACTATATGAATCGTTTGGCAGAAGAGTTTCCCCAGTACGACTGGCTGTCAAACAAAGGCTACCCCACCAAGAAACACCGTGATGCCATCCGTCAATACGGCATCACGCCCTACCATCGGAAAACCTTCAATATGCTGGGCGACGGACAACTAAGCCTTGACTTTGGAGAATAACGTGTCAGTTAACCTTGGTACGAAGCGTGTTGAAGACGCGCTTCTTGAGTGCTTCTGCCTGCTCAGGAGTCAACAGCTGACAATCGTCAAGATGCACGAGAATATCATAAGCCTTCAGATAGGCAGAACGGACGTGAGGGGCTGCTGACAAATAAGAAGCCCAATAAGAGTCATCTTCTGGCGAACAATCCATCACGTAACGAATGAAATCATCGTCACGCAGGAATTGCTCCACCTTGGTATAAATATCTCTTTTCACGTGCATCGTTTTAGTTGTTATAAAGACGATACACTTCGAACTTTGTAATCAGAAACAAACAGAAAATATCACATCGCCGCCTCGCGCAGTTTCAACATTCCCCGATGCATCAGGTTACGCACGGAATGATAGTTCATCTGCATAATCTTGCAGATCTCGTCGTACTTGCGCTCCTCTAAATAATATAAGGTAATAGCCTGACGCTGGCGACGGGTCAGGTTTTGCATCAGATGAGCCACCTGCTCTGACTGCAGTATGCTGCGTTCCTGACAAAGATAATCCTTTTCCACATCTTCCGCAGCACGACGATATTCGTATTCCTCCACCTCGTTAGGCGTCGTGAACGTCTGACGGCGAAACTCATCCAACAACCTGTTTTTCAGCGAGATGAGCAGATAAGAACACAAATTGTTGATGGCGTTCTTGTCATTACGCTTCATGTACACCTTCACAAAAACGTCATGAATACAGTCCTTTAAGAGTTCCTGATTGCAGGTCATTTTCAGACCATAATTGTAAAGCATCTGAATGTACATATCGTACAACTCAGCGTACGCCTGATCATCACCGGAGCAGAATTGTGCCACCAATTCTTGGGTGCGAATCCTTAACTTACTTGGCACCATAGTAGTTTAGTCTAAATCGATAGTAGTTTGTTTTCGGGTGCAAAGTTAAGGAAAAAAGCCAAACAAATTGCAAAATAAAAGTTAAAAAATGGAAAGAGTGAGAAAAAACACTTATCTTTGTAGTCGTTTTATTTATGTCAAAGTTATTATGAGACAAGTTGCACACCTTATTTTCATAGTTGTATCCGCACTAATCTTTGCTGCCTGCGGAGACAATCATTCCGTCAGGCATATCCCCCATTTGGGAGATACGCCCTATCAGCAGGACACCATACTGGTCACTTATGCCACCAATCCTGAGCGGGCTTTGACCTTGCTCGACTCAGCGTTGTTGCTGGGTAACATGAGTGAATACCGCGGGCAGTGCATCCGTGCCAGAATCTATAGCAAGTCACTTGTGGAGCAACGTCAGGACTCTGCCATCCTGATTTGCAAGTCACTGCTAACCCACGACTCCGTGCGTAACGATCCTACGGAGCAGGAGAATATCCTCGATATGCTTATAACTACCGCCCGTGCCAAGCCCGACTATGAGCAATATATGTATTGGGCTACACAGAAGGCCGAACTCTGTCAGCAGCAAGGCGAAGAGACTGAACGCTGGCGTACTGAGGCCGACATTGGTCTGGTGATGACGCATTTGGGACAAGAGAACGAAGGCCTTGCCAAGCTCGACGATGCCATCAGCCACCTCGACGCTCCCGGCAGCATCGACCGCATGGATGCCTTTGTCGTTGCCTGCAAACGTAAGATCAACGCCCTCAACGAGCTACACCGCTATAACGAAATCATTACCCTGGGGCAGCGCATCCTCGATCGCCTCGACCACTACGAGCAGCATGCCAAAGATTATGCCGAGGACAGCTACCGTCTCTCGTGGAGCGATAATCCCAGTGACCGAGACCGCTATCTGGACTTCAGCCGCGCACAGGCCTGGGGTTTTATGGCTACAGCATATAGTCACAGCCTCACCCCCGACCCCTCTCCAAGGGGAGAGGGGAGTAACTACCAGAAAGCACGCGAGTATCTTGCGCTTTTTGACCAGAGCGGCTACGGTAAGACCTTTGCGGCCAGACGCTTTATTGCCCCTACGCAGATGGCACTGGGCATGTACGACGAAGCTCTGGCCACCTACGACGAAGTAGAGCGTCGCATGGCTGCCGACACACTCAATGAGGACTATGCCATCATCCTCCGTTCCCGTGCCATCGCAGCCCGTGAAAAGAAACATTACGCGGAAGCTTACTATTACCAGACTCGCAACGCTGACCTCTCGAAAGTGCTCAGCGACAGCCTCATTAAAGGCAAGGCCCACGACTATGCCGCCCGCTACCACGCTCAGGAGCAGCAACTCGAGATTCAGGAGAAACAGGCCGAGGCCGAACGTTCACATATCATCAGCCTCGCAGTGACCGTCGTCGCACTATTGGCCATTGCCTTTGCCGTTTATTTCTTCCGTCAGAAGCGCATCGTCACCGAGAAGAACCGAGCACTGGTACGCATGATCAACGGCATGCCTATAGAACCTGAGCCAGAGGAAGAAGAACTTGAGGAGCAAGGCGAAGACGAGTCCGACGATGGTGGCCCTATCACTGTTCAATCTTCAATATTCAATGACATCGACGCAGCTATCCGCAGCGAGCAACTATATAAGAATGTCAACTTGCAGCGTCAGGACATCTGCGACCGTTTCGACATCAGCCGTCACACGCTGAACGATCTGTTGGCTGAAAACGCTAGTGGACTCTCCTTCCCACAATATGTTAACAATATTCGTTTGGAAGTGGCACTCCGCCTGCTTCGCGAAGACCCCGCCAAGACTATTTCCGCCATTGCCACCGCTGTGGGTTTCTCGCCTGCCAACCTGCGCGAACAGTTCAAGCGCAAATACGGCATGACGCCTGCAGAATATCGTCAAAATCAATAAAAAACAACCATTTCATCACTTCAAAGACATTCAGATTTTTCAAAACACTCTCAGAAAATACAAAAACTACCGCCTTCGATGCACGCATTTGGTTCATGTACCAAATGCGTGCATATGTTTTCTTCCGAATCATTCAGTTTTTTCTTAATTTTGCAAACGAAAATCAAAAACTTGCAATGGACCAAGAACTGTTTAAGACCATCGACACCATCATCCGCAAGGACCACCTCTACGCACAAGTCAACTTGATGCGCGAGGACATCATGAAGCTTTTTGGTATAGGCCGTCATCATTTGAACGACCAACTCAATGCCTTTGCCGACGGTATGTCCTTTCCCCAGTACATCAATTCCATCCGCATGGAGGTGGCCTACGACCTGCTAACCAACCATCCCGAGATGACCATCGCCGACATAGCCCGCGAGGTGGGCTTCACCGCCCCCAACCTGCGTCTGCAGTTCAAGCGCTGCTATGGCGTCACCCCCGCTGAATACCGTGCCACCCTCGTCACCACTGACGACGACGAAATTTAACGCGATAGCCAACTTATCACTCATCACTTATCACTTCATCAATGTACGCACCCCAGAGTCTCCACGATTTCCTATTCCTTATGCTCTATGGCGGCGTTGTCATGTTTGCCATCGCGGCAGGTATCTATCTATGGCTGAGACGTAGCAACGCCATTGCGCCTGATGTCACCCCCCCGAGGGCACTGCGCCGATGGACGGCAGCCTTCTTCATCATGGCAGCGATGAGTCATGCGTGGTGGTATATGATTGGTGTCTATTGGCTCGCTGACGACCGCCTGATCCGCAACATCGTCTGCATCATGCTCGACCACATCACGTTGGTGCCACTGGTGATGGCATTGCTGCTGCGTATGTTGCAAGACCGCCAGCGCCGCATCTGGCCCTGGGTATTGTCTCAAGTGATTATCATAGGGGGAGCTGCCTTAGGGATAGCCAATCACAACGAACTTGGTCTGGACCTGATGCACAACTGTCAAGTGGCTATCATCGTCCTCTTTGTCTCCTATTATATCTATGCGCTCATACAATACAGCCGTTGGCTGAAAGACAACTATGCTGACCTGGATCACAAGGAGGTGTGGCAGAGTCTGCTGTTTGCCATCGTTCTCATGATATTCTATCAGGCATACTCCACGAATCCGGGTAACATGTCCAGGGAGTTTCTGTCGCAGCTCATCACACTCGTCATCATCGCCTTCCTGCTCTGGCGCGTCGAGACGCTACAGCAACTCGATGCCAAGGATACAGTAACACCAGACGATGCACTTGAAGATGATGACGCGGACAACACCTCCGTGGGCATTCCTTTGAATATCGGATCATTGTTGGAACAGCATTGCGAGGCCACCCAGCTCTATCTGCAGCACGATCTTACCCTGCAACAACTCGCTACAGCCATCGGCACCAACCGTACCTACCTCAGCCAGTATTTCGCCCAGCAGAACATCACCTATAACTCGTATATCAACAGCCTGCGCATCAAGCATTTCATGCGACTCTACCGCAACAGCATCACCTCGTTGCGTCCCGCTACCGCCACGGAACTGGCTCAGCAGAGCGGTTTCCGCAGCTACAGCACCTTCGCCGTTGCTTTCAAGCAGTTCAACGGCCAGACCGTCACTGCCTGGATGAAAGACCAATCATAATAATCGCGCTATATGCACGCATTTGGTTCTTATCCCAAATGCGGGCATTATCAACTCTCAGAATTTACAAATTCTCTTTCGGAATTTACAAATTGTGAGTGGTGGGGGGGGCAGGTATTGCAAAAATATGGGAAAAATGCTACCTTTGCAGAACAAAACATTTTCGACATCTATATTATTCTAAAATAATGTACCAAGGTAAAAGGATCGTTCAGCCACCCTTTTTGAAGGCGGGAGACAAGGTTGCCCTTGTATCGCCGGCATATTGGGTGCCTCAGGAGGCCTTGCAGCAGGCTGCGGAAATCATCAGAGGATGGGGACTGCAGCCTGTGATTGGGCCACACACCAACAACCTTAATGTAAACGCCTACGCGGGAACCGCCGACGAGCGCGCCGCTGACCTGCTATGGGC
This sequence comes from Prevotella sp., assembly GCA_016291085.1. Taxonomy (GTDB): domain Bacteria; phylum Bacteroidota; class Bacteroidia; order Bacteroidales; family Bacteroidaceae; genus Prevotella. The sequence continues at coordinate 41,469 of JAEEVW010000029.1, read as the reverse complement.
TCTGGAGGACGACTCGATTAAGGCTGTCATCTGTTCTCGAGGCGGATATGGTTCCATTCACCTGTTGAACCGTATACCTGTAGAGTGCTATCAGCAGCATCCCAAATGGCTGATAGGTCATGGCGACATCACCATGTTGCTTTATGCCATTGCCTATGCGGGTGTGATGTGTATTCACGGGCCTATGGCGTTCCAGATAGCCAGCAGTCAGGAACCGGCAACCTCCATTATCCGTAAAATGCTCTTTGGTACGCTGCCTCAATACAGGATTCCAGGGAACCCCTATAACCGATGCGGCCATGCAGAGGGTATCCTCGTGGGCGGCAACCTGTCAAGCTATTCCACCGTAGCAGGAACAAAAATCCATCTGGCATCGAAACACGACATTATCCTCTTCATCGAAGAGGTGGAAGAGTCGTTGCATGCCATCGACCGGCTGTTCTATATGCTACGTCTGCAGTACGACTTCGAAAGAGTGAAGGGCATCATTTTCGGCACATTTACCTCCATCAAGTACGACCTGCAGTATGGCAGCGTGGAACAGATGCTGGTGGCCCATCTGCACGAATACGAAATCCCCGTCTGCTGCGGATTCCCCGTGGGCAGTAACAGTTGTATTCCACTCATCGAGGGTGCACCGTGCTCGCTGGATGTGACGATAGATCGGTCCGTGTTGACCTTCAACATGAAAGGCAATATGGAACCCTATGAAGCAGATTTTGAAAAACAGAATTTATTCAAATAATATATGGACGAGAGGGTTATCAAAATCGTAAACGAGGCACGTTGGGCTGATGGACAGAATGTGAGAAACAGGCTGGAAGACATCACCTACAACCCCATGCGCAGTCAGGAGGAGTTCCTGATGAGGCTCGTGCGTGAAAATGCCAATACTGATTTCGGACGCGAACACGGCTTCAGGAACATTCTGACCCTCAATGCCTTCAGACGTTTTATGCCCCTGACAAACTATGAGGACTATATACCCTATATTGAGCGCATCGTTGATGGCGAAAAAAATATTCTGACGACTTACCTCACGGAGCATATCTCCACGCTCGATGGCTATAGACGGCTACCACAGTCGCGTTGGAGTGTGCAGGCAAGCTACGACTACAGCTTCTGTGCCGGATTCTATATTGCCGGTCAGCATGGTTTTCTGACAGACGGCATGACACTGAATCTGGTGGACAACAGCGTAGAGCGCCTGCCATCAGGTATTACTGTTGGCAACCTGCTGGGCCGACTATTGGTGAAGCGGGAATTTGACAACGACCAAGTATATGTCGTTCCCGTTGACATCAACAACTGGCCCCTGACAACGGATATCCTCTATCTCCAGGCACTCTTTGCCCTGAAACAGAAAGACATCTCGTTGGCTGTCTGCGACCATTATGACAACATGGTAGAGTTGCTTCGATATATCGAAAAACACTGGCCCACGCTGGCTGACGACATTGAACAAGGTAATCCCTATATCCAACCAGATGCAGAGAGGGCCAACGCCATTCGTGAAATCATGGAGGGCCACCAGATTGGGTCACAAATGGTGTCGCAGTTATGGCCCAACTTGCGCTGCATGATGGTCTACGACGTGGATCGTCTTGGTGCCAGCTTTGAACTGTTGCGCACCTATTGCGGCAACAATGTGCACTTTGTGTTTACCGGCATCAGCTCGGCAGAAGGAACCTTTTCTACCACACTGAATCTGGACGACCCGCAGACGGTACTCATCCCCGATAGTGTGTTTTATGAGTTCAAACCCAAGGAAGCCAACAGCTATCTCACCCTCCTCACCATGGACCAGTTGGAGATAGGCCATAGCTATGAACTGGTTGTAACGACGCTATCAGGTCTTTACCGCTATAAGACCGGCAAGACCGTTACAGTCGTCGGCCGCTACCACGACACCCCGACCGTCATCATCGACAAAGGTTAGTCGTGTATGTTTTGCTGATGACAGGCATCATGAATGGTAATTATGTCTCCATCAATGGAATAGGCATAGTACCAATTATCTGCATGAGCCATGTGCCAGTTCTGCCATCGCTTCATCGCGGGTTGGCGACGCAGTAGCGAATGTTCAATACCATAAATAGCATCAACGGTGTTATTGATATACTTGAGCATATCATCATAGGAAAATGTGTTCGGATACTTTAAAAGGACGTTCTGATAGAACGACCTTACTCTCTGGACTGCCAAAGGCTTTATATGATACTTATACTGCATCCCTCACTCCGTAGGCATCTTTAAGATCGCTGATAAGAATATCTCTTAACTCTTCTGGAGTATAGAATTCCTTTTCCTCTGGCTGGGGGGCGCTGTCTTCATACAATGTGGGATCAGTATAGTCAATATCAAGATTTTCTTGCCTGTTAAGCTGAACAAATAGCCCCGTACTAAGCAGCGCAGCCAGCTTTTCGCTTGCCACTTTGTCTTTTTCGTTAAAAGATAATGTCACTGTACACATAATTTTCCAATTTACAGTTCTCGACGGCAAAGATAGGCATTATTTCTGAAACTTCCAAACTTTCGACAAATTAAATGCCGCAAAAGATAAAAGATGACCTGGTTCTGACAGGCATCAGGTCCCTGCCACTCCTAGACACCCCGACCGTCATCATCGACAAAGAATAGCCCCCTTTGCGTCGGCAGCATAAATTCGGGCGGGAGCCCTTATATCTTGGAGCCCCCGCCCGAATATATTGGAGCGGTCGGTCGAAACCGAATTTTATTCCTTCATGAGAACAACCTCACAGCGTGCCTGTCCCACTACGAGTCTTAGAAATCGAGGGTTGGCGCCCAGCCATCGGTAACTTCTTCGTTTTGCAGGTTATCATTCAGGCCTTGCGTGCTGCCTGCCAGAATCTGGCTCTGCTGCTGAATTATCACAACCTCCATCTCGGGCTTCAAATATTCTTTCTTTGTCATAATAGTGTCCTCCATAGTTTACTTTATCACAACTTTCTTACCATTCACGATGTACAGGCCCTTCGTGGGCTGAGCCACACGGCGACCCTGCAGGTCGTAGAATGTCTCATTTTCTACATTTCTCATTTTCTCAATGGTAGAAATAGCCGTTGTTTCGTTGCCGAAGCCGAGGAACTCGGGAGCGGAAGCGCCGCCACTGCTATACGTCAGGTATGCCTTGCCCACGCCAAGCGTCTTGCCTGTTGCCAGTCTGTAGAAGCCCACGCCGCCAGTGCCGTTGTTCAGTACGAAGGTTGTGCTTGGGTCAGCAGCCGTCAATCCTGCTGCAGCCGACACACCTTGCAGGCTGTTGCCGCTGAAGTCGTTGCTGCTGGCTGTCGATGCCAGCGTCATGGTAATAGTGCCCGCTGTCGATTTCAGAATGACTGGCTTGCCGGCATTCACAATCTTGTCCGTTGTCAATTCCGTCAGTGTGAGCCCCGCGCCTTCGAGCGCAGCCTTGAAAATCTGCGTGTTTTCATCAGCTTGGAACTTGTAGTTCTGGTTATAGAACGTCAGCCAGTATTCACCAGTCTCTCCTTCATTCGCCGTCAGGTTCATCGTAACAGTTGCCTTACTTGGGATGGCATATGAACCAATAACCGGGCTGCTTTTAAGTGTGACCAGCGTCAGGTTTGTGCAGCTAGCGAAGGCACGTTGGCCAATGGATGTCAAGGTTGTCGGAAGCGAAACCGACGTTAGGTTCTCGCAACTCTGGAAGGCATAATCGCCGATGGTCTTCACATTTTCGGGGATGGTGACCGACGTTAGGTTGTCGCAAACTTCGATGCCACGTACGCCAATGGATGTCAAGGTCGTCGGAAGAAAAATCGACGTTGCTTCATCGCAGGACGCAAAGGCACGATTTCCGATGTGAGTCACGCCTTCCCCAACCACGATTCTCGTAATGCTTTTTTGGTAGGAATACCAAGGTTGATTAGCCTTGTTTGCATAATCCGCCATGGCGCCCGTACCGCTGATGGTCAGCACGCCGTCGCTGGTCAATGTCCATGTCACGTCTGATTCATGACCAGTTGTGCCGCAATTACCGCTGGCATCAACGTTGGGGACGATGTTGACCGTGTAGTAGTTATTGACAGTGGGTTTGGTGGCGGGGGTGATGTTAGCACCATCGCCTGTCAGTGTGGCCTTCGTGTTCTCTAAGGTCAAGTAGTTGCCGCCAAAGGCCTTTCTGCGGTTGGCATCAGAGCCATTGCCTGCTGAGCCTGTACCGCCTTTGCCGACAGCACCGCTGGTAGCATTCACGATGCCGCCATAGTAGTTCAGTGCGGTGACTACGAAGGCATAGCCACCTTGGCCGCCATCGCCACCTTGGTCTGCGGTGCTGTTACCGCCGTTGCCGCCAACGCCGCCGGTGGCATTGATAGTGCCGTAATAGATAGTGACTGTACCATTCGAGAAGCCTCTGGCGCCTACAGCGCCGTTGCCGCCTTTGCCAGTGCTGCTGTCACCGCCATTGCCGGCTGCGCCGCCGATGGCATTCACGGTAGCGCCCTTTACGATGATGTCGCCAGTGATGGCTGCGACGCTGTTGGTGCCGTCGCTGCCGTCGGTGCCATCAGCGCCGTCCAAACCATAGACAGTGAGTGTGCCTGGGCCAACGATGGTGAGAGTCTTGCCGTTGGCAACGGTGATAGCCTGGCCACCATGTGAGCCCAAAACACCGTTGACAGTTACGGTCACACCCGCGTTGATGGTCAGCGTGGCGTCGGTGTTGACAACAATTGCACTGACGACTTCATCGGCCGTGGCGGTGTACGTGCCACCCGTCCACTGTGCCCATGCGCTGGATACCGTCAGGCAGAGCAGCGCGAGAATTGATAGTAATTTTCTTCTCATTGTTGTTAATAAATTAAATTGTTAATAGATATAAACTTTTTGCTTAAGTCATTGGAAAAACACTGCGGCCTGCTTGCCGGAAGGCAAGAGGAACCGTACCTTAACGCGCGGTCGCCCGCATAGTATAATAAGGTATTGTACGCCAGTAGTGCTAATTGTGTGTGTATAGGAATATTTGACATTGCCAAATATTCCACGTTAAATAATCTTATGTCACACACTTTCTTCATACTATCATGAGGTTAGTGCGACAAAATTACAAAAAAAGAAACAGCCCTGCAAGAAAACCTATGCAGGCATTTGGTCCCTGACCCAAATGCCTGCGTTAAAAAAACAAAACAGCCGAGATTACCCTTAGGGAGTCCCAGCGTCGACCGTTGCACACGGGGACTGTGCATTTTCCCGAGATTCGTTGTGAGCCAAGGCGTAACCAAAGATTACTTTCGATGTAGCAAGGGAGTAGTGCCGACTTTTATTCGGTTGTTGTTAGATTGTTGTTCGATTGATGTCCGTTTGTTGTCCGATTGATATCCGATAATATAACGAACATCTGACGGGGAAGAAACGGGTAGCAAACGGTGTAGCAGGGAGAGAGACGGCATGTTGTCAGATTCGGGCGGGCGACCCCATCAATTCGGGCGGGAGCCCTTATATCTTGGAGCCCCCGCCCGAATATATAGGAGCGGTCGGTCGAAACCGATTTTTATTCCTTTATGGGAACAACCTCACATAGAAGCATTGTGACAGGTACCAGGTCCCTGTCACTCTCTAGGCCACGTATTCTATACATACAATTCAAAAAAACATAGCCCCTTGCGCCCCAATTCTCCGGAAGCTCTTTATATAAAGGTAGTTTTTGGGGCTATGTTTGCTAAAAAGAGTGCCCCAACCCCGCCCCAACAGTGCCCCAACAGTGCCCCCCCCTGAAAAAACCGGTGATAGCTTTTGCGTATACGCGAACGGTCGTTTGGGCTAACGAGAACGGTTGTTTGGGCTAACGCGAACGGTTGCGAGAAGGCTTCTCAGTCCCTGCTACAACGGCTCTCAGTCCCTGCGACAACAGCTCTCAGTCCCTGCGACACCTATTTCCTTTTGAGCCACCAAACGGACTGGTTGGAGAGTTGGACGCGACCCGAGACATCACGCAGGTAGCGGATGGTACCTGTCTTAGCGTCAATCTGGTAGAGCATATACTTGCCGGGGGTCAAATCAAGCGTATAATCGGTATCGCTGTAAACAAGGAAGCCGTTGGGACCTTCGAGTGAATAAACACCTGTCTGATTTGATGCGTGGGGCGTCATCAACGATAATTCCTCGAGGAAAGCATTATCCTTGACAGGTATGGCAGCACAGGAACCGCCAGCCATCAGCGAAGCCCAGCACATTTCAGGATGCTTCTGAGCGGAATAGACAACGGCCTTGTCAGGATACTGCTGACGATATTCGCTGACAGCACGATAGACATCCTCGAAACGAGCGCCACCCGCACGAATCTTTCGGGCATACTGACGCGGAGCCATATTCACGCCACCCTCTGGGGCATACTCCCCCTTATCGTGATAGAACCACTGCTCGATGTCGATGATATCGACGATTTTTGAGCGAACAGGGTCGTTCAGAATGGCATCCTGCACGTCTTTGTTTACTGCCAAGTCAACCAGTACCTGGCCATTTTCCAATTCCCACTCAGCAATGACGTCCAACCAGAACTGTACGAAATGCAGAGGACCCGTAAACTCCTCGCCAATGGAATGAATCACATTCGGTTGACCCTTGAAGGCATCCAACGACTGACGGATATACTGACGATGCAATTCACGCATGGTGGGATTCGTCACGTCATAGAACAAGTTAGCCGTAAAGATGCGCTTATCACCCGTAAAGTTGACAGGCTCCAGGAAAGGCGTATTATTCACGTTGTTGGCTGTGCGCCACGGACAGTCAACCCAATGGGCACCAGCCTCAAGAATATTGTGCTGGAAATAGTGCTGGTTTTTCAGCAGCATGCCGATGGATTCGGTCTTTTTTGCAAACTGCTGCAGGCGGTAGAAGTACCATTTGTTGAGTGTGGTGAGGTCGTATTTCGACATACCATCCCAGGCCAAGGCGGAATATTGCAACGCCACACTTTGATCTTTAGTCAAAGAACCGCCTTGAGCACGACCTGTGCGGGCGAAGGGCTGTTCGAAGAAAGGAGCCCAAGCATCACCATCTTTACGGCGGATGCGCTCATGGTCGTCGCGACGGCGATCTGTCCAAAGACCATAATTCTGACTGAACAGCAAAGTATGTTCTCGCTGCATCTGGGCCACGACAGAGTCAACGCGATCCGTGCCGCCAGTCATTTCCTGCCCAGGAACGAAGCGCGTCAAGGCATACTTCGCCTTTGCCATAGAAGCATCCGTCGTGCGTCCGTTCCACCAAGGCGTCTGGTGCTTTCCTCCCACCAGAACGGCCTTATTCAGCGTCAGCCAACCATTCTGAATGGCATAATGATAGGTGCGAAAGTCGCGATTGGGAGTTTCCTTATAAACAAAAGCCTTCAATTTTCCTTTCGAAATATCGCCCGTAAAGACAGCTGAATCAATCCACATTTGCATAGAAATGCGCGGTTTCATCGCCTCTTCCGCCAATTGAATGGCCTCCTCGATGGTTGGCGAACTGCTGGCATTCGTATTGCGCTCCAGCACACGACACTGGGCATTGACATCATGTCCCAATCGTTTCTCCAATTGAGAAGCAAAGAGCGAATACGGCTTGACGTGTTCATTCATTTCAGAATAATCACCATTCCCTTGTATCTGTCCCCAACAGCCATGCGAGATGTTGCGATTCAGAGAGTCCGGCGAATAGCAGAACAGACCCGAAGCCGTACTCTGCCACATGGTGCTGTTGGCTGTGCTCCAGCCTGCACCGAACTTTTGCAGTTCCCAATTCTTGAAAACAATGTCATTGCCATCGATATTCACGATATCGAACAAGATGCCTGGCGCCCACGACGAAATGGCACCACTTGGACCAAAACTCTCGAAACTCTCACACTGTACAAAGGCATTAGGACCAGGGGCCGTATGACCTACAGCAAAGTCGTTGATGCCATGTTCAGAGTAGCAACGCTGAAAAAGCACCATTTCACCGAGAGTCAAGAATGTGCGACGACGAAAACCACCTATCTCAGAAACAGGCTCCAGTGACTGGCAGTCCTCGACGGTAATCTGCTGTGCTGATTTTTGGATAACCACTGCCGAACCTGCAAAATGACGGAAGTTCACCATGCGCACCCAGCAATCCTCGGCATCAGCCACATAGACACCATCCCAACAATGGTCTTCGTCCATCGAGCGGGAATGGTCGTAATCGGATTCCAGCGTCAGGTTCTCAACACCACACTCCTGAATGAGTCCACGATGTTCATAGACAATGGCTTTTGCCCCACCCCAACGTGCGTCAATGCTACAGGTAATGGGGGCATCAAGAGTGATTCCCGTGCCGTTTATTGCAGAAACACGTCGATTCCATCGAAGATCGATATCGCCAGGATGCCAAGCCCAATAGCCCATACGCTTGCCTCCGCCAAAGGAAGAACAGCCAAGGTAATCAATCCATTCTTGGGTGGAAGGACGGCAAATCATGACTCGGTCATGGGAAGTGATAAGTGATAAGTGATCAGTGATAAGTGATGAGTGATCAGTGATAAGTGATAAGTGGAGGGAGCCTGCCTTGGTGTCGGACACGGTGAACGTGTCCTTAGCGAGTATGTCGTGCGTACCTTCTATATATAGGAGCGCACCACGATCGTAGCCCTGTTTGCGGAGAATGGTTTTGTCGCGACCACTGCCTCGCAGAACGATACCACTGGTACGGATACGCAGGGGTTCGTTCAATTCATAGGTTCCTTCAGCCAACAGGACAGCCCCTCGCAAGCCCGTCTGACGGTCAGGTTTCTGCATGCTCAGGTAATCAATGGCTCCTTGAATCATGGCTGAATTATCGCCAGCCACAGGTTCTACATACACCACGACATTTGCCGATGGAATGGGAATTTCTGAACGATGGTAACCACAATAGGAATAATCCATCGGCTGTGCCGATGAAGTGATAAGTGATAAGTGATAAGTGATAAGTATCGTTAAGATAACTGAGATATTATTCTTCATGTGTCCTTGGTAATACGGTTTTACAAGTAGATGAGAGAAGGGATATCAATTCATTACAATCAGAGATTAGGCTTTCAGATTCATCTTTTGTCAGATAATCTGTTGCTGTCAAAAGACGAACCCAATACCTGGTTTCATTAGCTTCTTTGAGTGAGATATGCATCTTTGTGCCAAAATCACTTTTCGATTGGGCAAACTGTACTTCTGAAATATTGGCTCCAATTGAAGTACCTGATCTTAATAACTGTTTAGATATAACATATTCATGTTTTATTTCAGTAAGATACCTATTTAATTTTACAACACGAATTGCAAAATTGAAGCTCTTTTCTTCCAACACGCCCCTCATAGATACTTATCACTTATCGTTTATCATTTATCACTTATCGTTTATCACTTATCACTTTTTACTCTCTTCATCCATGCGTCACGTTCCTTCTTCAGGTCGTAACCGCGAGCAGAGAGCCAGTTGTTAGTGCGGCCACGATACTTGTCGAACCAGAAGTGCTTGCCCTTGGAATCGGCAGCATCCATTGCATATTCGCGAGCTTCACGGAGCCAGATAAGTACCTGCTTTTTCTCGTATTCAGAAAGCGTAGGTATCATGTCCTGTGTAGCCTGATAGTCGCGCTTCAGGCGTCCGAAAGTCATACCATCCTTCACGGCATCTATCTGTTCTTCAGTCAGATAGAGTGCCAAAGCAGATGCCAACTCAAAATGGTGCTTATAGAGTTCTGCATCACGCGCATCCTGTTGACTCTTGTCGTACTTGGCGTGGATATCGTTGAGCAGGAAATATCGGTTGGCAATGATGTTACGCACGTTCTCGGCTTTCTGGGCATCCGTCAAGTCCAATCCGTCAACGATTTTCTGTGCACGACCTTTGATGGTCTCTACGTAAGCCGAATCCTGGCCTTCAGTTTTGAGGGCCACATTTTGGGCACCAGCATCTAGTGAAACTAGTATGACTAGTCCGACTAGTATCCCTAGTATTCTTTTCATAAGCGTTGCTTAATTGATTCGCTTTACCAACGTATCGTGATTATTCTTTAAGTCAGTCCAGTCAACCTTAACGTTAGTCGGAATGTCATTGATGTACTTCTCGATGTTGGTATATCCGTCACCCGTGCAGTCCTTGTTAGCATCAGACGGGTCATTGGGGTTCAGTCCATTTTCCGTCTCCCACTCGTCGGGCATACCATCGCCATCGCTGTCCTTCCAGGGTTTCCAGTCACCGTATTCGGGATATCCGCCCATCTGACGCGGGTCGGTAATGATACCATCCTTGTAGCTGTCTTTAGGCAATCTGCGATATTTAAAGAATCCCTCCTCATTCTGGGAACGCTTGTGCAGTCCCCACATATCACCGTAGGGGTTGTCCTTAACCTTCTTCTCATAATCCTCGACGTAGTAAGCCTTGCCAGTGCGAACCTCCTCGCAGATGCGCTGGTCAACGATATCACGGCACGGGATGGTTGCTCCAGCGTAGTTCAACACCCACTGGTAAGCTCCTCTTGTATCCATAATAGAAACGTAAGGCATATTAAACGGTTCGTCAGAGCGCATCAGCGCCAATACCGTTTCATCGATTTCCGCATTATGGTCATCTATCTGAATACCACCCTTCCAGTTATCCTTTGTAATCTCAGGATAGCCTTCCATGATGTTGCCGTTGGCATAGACACGTCCGAACTGCTTGAAGGGGAACAATCCCTCTGAACGGCTCTCGGCCTTGATGATGCGGTGACCTACAAGACTTTCCTTTGGAGTCAGAGGACCCGGCTTATAGTAGTTGTTGATGAAGTTGAACATCGACTTAAACTCACCACCGTCAGCCGTGCGGTGTACCCAGTTGTAGACAACATTGTTGATGAAGTTGAAGACTCCAGCCCAGCCGACAGACGGGTTACGTCCTGTATTGTCAGCCCAAAGGTTACGCATAAAGGTGGTATTCTCACCACCGATGGTAGAACCAAAAGCATGATTCCACGTGTCAAGCGCCTTAGCCGAGATGGTGTTCTGGATAGTCACGTTAACGGTAGGCGTCTTACGCTTGGGTTTGCCGTCGTTCAGGTCGAACATGTGACGATAGAACGAGATGTTTTCATCGAGTCCCCACTCACACGAACAATGGTCAATCATGATATTACCCACAGGATTACCGCCAAAGGAGTCCTCGCGATAGGTTACCTGCGTCTCGCCACGGCGGAAACGCATGTGACGCACAATGACGTCGTGTGTGTCCACCTGGAACGACTCACCAGCGATAATCACTCCCATGCCAGGAGCCGTCTGTCCGGCAATGGTGATATAGGGTGCACGAACATAAATAGGTGACTTCAGGCGGATAATACCGCTGATATTGAACACCACAATGCGTGCTCCACCCTGTTCGCAGGCCCAACGGAACGAGCCAGGTCCATCGTCGTTTAAGTTCGTGACTGTCAACACTTTACCTCCACGGCCGCCAAAGGTATACATACCACCGCCCTCGGCACCAGGGAAAGCAGGAATCTTAGCCTGACGCAGATCGTAGGGCATGCTGGCCCAGGGCACATAAGGGCGCCCGGCCTTTGCCTCTTCCACCACTATGGGAAATGCGACGGCCCATGCGGAATCGCTATGTTCCTGCCACAGTTTCTTTTGTTGTTCAATGTAATGTTTGGCCTCACTGGTCATGTCAGGATACTGAGCGCTGGCTGACAAAGTCATTGTCAGCACAGCCAATACAAATAATATTCTTTTCATTTTTCTTTTTTGAGTTATCATTTTGTTTTAACGACGAACAGCGTTATTTGATGTCCTCACAACTAACATTCTTTAAGATATAAGGTAAAATAATTCGCAAATCTTTTTGATTTTCGCGAGATTTGCACTACCTTTGCAGCCACTACTAAATAAACCCAACAATAATGGACCAACAGAAAAAAGATTCAATCATTTCCCGTGACGGTGTGAGCTACCTCATACCATTTATTCTTGTTACATCGTGTTTTGCCCTATGGGGCTTTGCCAACGATATTACCAACCCCATGGTGAAAGCCTTCTCCAAGATTTTCCGCATGAGCGTTACGGATGGTGCCTTGGTACAGGTAGCCTTCTATGGCGGCTATTTCGCAATGGCTTTCCCTGCAGCCATGTTCATCCGCAAGTATTCCTATAAAGCTGGCGTGCTGATGGGTCTGGGACTCTATGCAGTAGGTGCCCTACTATTTCTGCCCGCTTCATGGACAGGCATGTACTATCCCTTCCTGGTAGCCTATTTCATCTTGACTTGTGGACTATCATTCCTCGAGACATCGTGTAATCCGTATATTCTGTCGATGGGTACTGAAGAAACAGCCACGCGCCGTCTGAACATGGCTCAATGCTTCAATCCCATGGGTTCGCTGTGTGGCATGTATGTGGCTATGAACTTTATCCAAGCCAAACTGAACCCTGCTTCTACCGAAGAGCGCGCACTGCTCTCTGACATAGAATTTGCCGCCATGCGCGACTCTGACCTCAGCGTACTGATAGCACCCTATCTGGCCATCGGAGCCGTTATTGCACTGATGTTCCTGGTCATCTATTTCACCAAGATGCCTCATAATGCCGACAAGAACCACGATGTTCACCCCTTGGCCACCCTGAAGCGTATCTGCCGCATTGACTACTATCGTGAGGGAGTCATTGCCCAGTTCTTCTATGTGGGTGTACAGATTATGTGCTGGACCTTTATTATTCAGTATGGCACACGCGTATTGATGAACGAGGGTATGAGCGAACAAGAGGCTGAAGTGATGTCACAGACATACAACATCATTGCAATGGTCATCTTTGTTTCAAGCCGATTCATCTGTACCTACTTCCTCAAGTATATCAATGCAGGAACGCTGTTGGGTGTCCTCGCTATGGTTGGTGCCTTGCTCACCTGTGGTGTCATCTTCATCGACGGGCGTTTGGGACTCTATTGCCTGGTGGCTATCTCGGCCTGTATGTCGCTGATGTTCCCCACCATCTACGGCATTGCCCTGCAAGGCTTGGGCGACGATGCCAAGTTTGGTGCTGCCGGACTGATTATGGCCATCCTCGGTGGTAGCGTACTGCCCCCGTTACAGGCAAAAATCATCGACCAGCACGAGGTATTCGGTATGCCGGCAGTCAACTTTTCGTTCATCCTGCCCCTGCTGTGCTTCCTTGTCATCATCGTTTACGGCTATCGCACCTATCAGCGAACCCGTTAAGCAAGACCAAATAAAGAACGGGGGTCCCATCATAGCATGTGGAACCCCCGTTCTTTTTTATTGTCAGCTTAGTAATTCTCGGCCTTTACCTGAAAATAAGCCTGGGGATGATTGCAGACTGGACACTCCTCTGGGGCCTGCTTGCCAATCACGATGTGGCCACAGTTCGAGCACTGCCAGATGACATCGCCGTCCTTTGAGAATACACGCTCCTTGCGGACATTATCCAATAGCTTGCGATAACGCTCTTCGTGTTCCTTCTCAATAGCTGCAACACCCTCGAACTTCTCAGCAATCTCATCGAAGCCCTCTTCACGAGCCTCACGGGCCATACGGGCATACATGTCCGTCCACTCGAAGTTCTCACCACCTGCTGCAGCCTCCAAATTGGCTGCAGTGTCCTTGATGCCACCCTCTAAGAGTTTGAACCACATCTTGGCGTGTTCCTTCTCGTTGGCAGCAGTCTCCTCAAAGATAGCAGCAATCTGTACATAACCGTCCTTCTTGGCCTTCGAAGCCCAATAGGTGTACTTGTTACGAGCCATTGACTCACCTGCAAAAGCTTCCTGCAAGTTCTTCTCTGTTTTTGTTCCTTTCAGTTCTTTCATAGTTGTATTTGCTTTGTTTAGTGAATAAAAAATGATCTTTCGCCACAAAGATACAAATAAGGTTGCGAATTCCCAAGTATTTTTTGGCTTTTTGACAGCTTTTTTGTACTTTTGTGCTCAGATATGAAAAAACTACTAACAATTCTCGCGCTGATGGCCACACTAAGTAGTGCGGCACAGACACAGCCTGCCATGCGGTTGATGTACAACCACGAAGCACGTTATTTTGAAGAGTCGCTGCCCATTGGCAATGGCAAGTTAGGGGCATTGGTATATGGTGGTGCCGACACCTGCCTCATCCACCTGAACGACATCACGTTCTGGACAGGTAAACCCGTTGACCACCAGGAAGGAGCAGGAGCCGCCCAATGGATTCCTGAGATTCGCAAGGCCTTGTTTGCCGAGGATTATGCCCGTGCTGACTCCCTGCAACTGCACGTAGAAGGACATAACTCAGAGTTCTATCAACCCTTGGGCACCCTCTTGATCATTGATGAAAACAAGGGGAATACCAGTGAATATCGTCGAGAATTGAATCTGGACAGTGCCCTCGTCAACGACCATTTTATTCGCAACGGGACGACCTTCACACGAGAGTATTATGCTTCGAACCCAGATAAACTTATCGCCATTCGACTGAAGGGTGACATCAACTGCAAGATAGTCATGACGGCACAGGTGCCCCACCAGGTGAAGGGCAGCAACAACCAGCTCACCATGACAGGACACGCCACAGGCGATCCGATGGAGACGATTCATTTCTGTACGATGCTACAGGTAAACACAGACGGTATTGTCCACACCAAAGACTCCACCCTCACCATCTCGAATGCGAAAGAAGCAGTTGTCTATCTGGTCAACGAAACCAGTTTCAATGGCTATGACAAGCATCCTGTGAAGGAGGGCGCGCCCTATCTGGAGAAAGCCACCGACGCTATCTGGCATACCCGCAATCTGAGTTACGACGAGTTCCGTCGTCGCCATATCGCCGACTACCGGCAATACTACGACCGCGTGAAACTGCTGTTGGGTTTGTCGTATTACGACGACAAACAGGACATACCTACTGACCAGTTATTGCGAGAAGGCACAAACAACCGCTATCTCGAAACTCTCTACTTTCAGTTTGGTCGTTACCTGTTGATTTCCTGCTCTCGTACCAAGGGTGTTCCAGCCAATCTACAGGGTCTCTGGGCACCACAACTCTGGTCCCCCTGGCGAGGCAACTACACCATGAATATCAATCTGGAGGAAAACTACTGGCCAGCCTTCACAGCCAACCTTGCTGAGATGGCTGAACCCTTGGATGATTTCATCCGAGCGCTGGCAGAGAACGGACGCCATACGGCTCACCACTTCTACGGTGTTGATAACGGATGGTGTGCCAGCCATAACAGTGACCTGTGGGCAATGACAAACCCCGTAGGCGAAAACAGGGAAAGTCCTATGTGGAGTTGTTGGAATATGGGAGGTGCCTGGTTGGTGCAAACGCTGTGGGAGCGCTATCTGTTTACGCAAGACAAGGAGTACCTAAAGAATGTGGCTTATCCGCTGATGAAAGGTGCTGCCGACTTCTGCCTCGACTGGCTCATTGCCAATCCGCACAATCCCTCGGAACTCATCACAGCACCCAGCACATCGCCTGAAAATGAATACATCACAGATAAAGGCTATCATGGCGTTACATGCTATGGGGGCACTGCCGACTTGGCCATCATTCGCGAACTGCTGCTGAATGTCTGTGCTGCCGGTTCCGTGTGTGGCGATAACATCGCCACATATAAAACGGCCTTAAACCGCCTACGCCCCTACACCATCGGCAAGGAGGGCGACCTCAACGAATGGTATTACGACTGGCAGGACCGCGATCCACATCATCGTCACCAGTCACACCTGATAGGGCTCTACCCAGGGCATCATATATCAAGTGAAAAGGGAATAGTTAATAGTGAAAAATTGGCTGCCGCCTGCGAACAAACTCTCATCCAAAAGGGTGACGAGACGACAGGCTGGAGTACGGGTTGGCGCATTAACCTATGGGCACGACTTCATAACGGTGAAAAGGCTTATCAGATTTATCGCAAACTTCTCACTGCTGTGGCACCAGAAGGAAACAAAGCCCCCAATTACAGTAACGGAGGTGGTACCTATCCGAATCTTTTTGATGCCCATCCACCTTTCCAGATTGACGGCAACTTCGGAGGTACGGCAGGTGTTTGCGAAATGCTGATGCAGAGTCAATTGCTAACAGCGAAGGGTCAAAAGCGAACAGCCATCATAGAACTGTTGCCCGCTTGTCCCAAAGAATGGGACGAGGGAGCCGTCTCGGGACTCTGTGCCCGCGGAGGCTATGAGGTAAGCTTCAAGTGGAAAGGCGGCAATGTACGCTCAGCCAGCATCAAAGCCAAACATGCTGGTACCGTTACCTTATTATATAATGGCCAGCACAAAACCCTCAAGTTAAAAGCAGGGCAGACCCTACCCGTCAAAACGTGGTAAGCTACTTGTTCTCTGCAGACAGCAGCTGTTCTGCAACCTCACAGAGTTCCTCATACCAAGCCTGACCAAAACGGCGGATAAGAGGTTCCTTTAAGAACTGATATACGGGAAGGCGCAATGCTTTCCCTTTTTCAACAGCATCCTTGCAAACTGCCCAGCGATTATAATTCAGACCTATGAGACCATTCCCAAAGTTCTTCTCACGAATGGGATAAAGGGCACAACTGATCGGTTTGCAGAATGTGGTCTGGCCATTGCGGAAAGCCTTTTCCAACGCACAGAGGCAGTTATCGTCCTCATAGCAGGTAAACACACAGTCTTTGCCTCGCACGATACTTGTTACCAGATCACCGTCCTTGTCGGAATAAGCCACGCCTTGCTTGTCGATAACACTTTGGGCAGAAGCAGAAAGGTCGGGCCAGACAATATCCAGCGACTCCTCAATCGCAGCAATCTCCTCCATTGTCACAGGGGCACCCGCATCGCCTTCCACACAACAGATGCCCTTGCACTTCTCGTAGTCGCAACAGAAGTACTCAGTCAGTATCTCTGAGGAAATCAGGATGCCTCCGACTTCAAGAATAGGGGGAATTTGCATTGTTATCTTCGTTATTACGTTATACCGTTATGACGATATTTCGATATTACCAATTAATTGGCGACAAGCCATTTTGCTGTAGATAGGCATTGCAACGCGAGAACTGATGCTGACCAAACCAGCCTCCGCGATTAGCGCTGAGTGGTGATGGATGTACAGATTCCAAAACGAGGTTGTTTTGCTTGTCAATCATATAGGCCTTCGAACGGGCATAGCCTCCCCACAACAGATATACCAAATGCTGGCGATGCTGGGCCAAAGCCTGAATAGCAGCATCCGTAAATTTCTGCCAACCCAGTGCCGAGTGACTATTCGCCATGTGGGCACGAACGGTCAGCGTGGCGTTGAGCAACAGCACTCCCTGTTCAGCCCATCGCGTCAGATTACCTGTTGTGGGAATCGGTGTACCTAGATCGTCGTGGATTTCCTTGAAAATGTTTTGCAAGGAAGGAGGAAACATTACCCCGTCCTGAACGGAAAAACTCAGTCCATGAGCCTGTCCTGGTTCGTGATAGGGATCCTGTCCGATAATAACCACCTTCACCTGATCAAACGGACACAAGTTGAAGGCATTGAAGATCAGTTTGCCAGGAGGATAGCACGTTCCTGCCGAATATTCTTGGCGAACAGACTGGACGAGCTGGGCAAAATAAGGTTTCTCGAACTCGCCCTGCAGGTGTTCCTTCCACGTAGGCTCTATCTGAACGTTCATACAACTTTACAACAGGGACTTGATAGACTGTTCTACATCCTTGATGGTCTGCGAACGTCCTACGATGTTGTTGCCGCGATCAATGAGGAAGAACTCAGGCACACCCTGCACATTATAGATTGTCAGTGTCGAAGAACTAACCCCCTTCTCTTCACGGACGCTAATCCAAGGCAGGGCAGCAGTCTGCTGTTTCCAGAAGTGCTCATCACCATCGAGACTGACCTGATAGATTTCCAGGCCTTGAGCGTGGTACTTGTTATACAGTTCACGCAACAGCAGGATACGAGCTGGCGATTCGTCCATAGCAAACACATGGAAGTCGAGCAGCACTACCTTACCCTTCAATTCTGTCAAGTGACGCATCTGTCCCTTGTTGTCACGCAGAGCAATGTCGATGAGTCCAGCCTCCTTCACTTTTGAGGCGTCAATGGTACGACTGTTCTCAGCATCGGCAATACGCACGTTCTTCATACCCTCGATGGCAATATTGTGCAAGTTAGCACCACGTTCAGCCATTGGCCAATAAGTATCCCAACTGGTGGCTACAGCGGCAAAGGCCTTGATGTCGTCGCGATCTGTACGCGGATTGAAGAGCAGGGAATTACCTAGTGTCTGAAACAAGGCGAAATAGGAATAGGCCTTGTCAGGATGTGCGAAGATATAACGGGCCTTCACGTCCTGCTTGTAGGCTTGTATCAACGATAGGATGCTATCGTTCACCTGGTCGACATTCAAAGTCTCGTCGCGACTCACCTTGATGGCTTTCTGCTGAAGGGCCATCTGCAACAAAGCCAGTTCCTTGATTTTCTCACAGTTGTCAGAACCGCTGACCTCATACTGTGAAGCCATCTGCGGATAAGCGGCCTTAATGGTTACTGTCTCCGTAGAGTCAATAGACAGCGAGATAATCTGGTCGTGAATACGCAGGCGATAGAATTCAGGAGCCTCTGTCTGGGCACCGCTGAAACTAAACGAACCGTCTTCGCCCAACTTAACAGAATCCAGCTTTTCTATGCCCGTCAACGCAATGTTCTCGAAGTAGAGCACAGAGTCTTGGGCATTGGTAATGTTACCTTCTACATGAAACTTTTTCTCTCCGCACGAGGCCAATGTCAAGGCCACCAAAGCGGCTATTACATATTTCTTCATCGTCATTCTTTTATTTTTGCCTGCAAAGGTAGTGCAAAATTTCGATTAAGCGAAAGAAATGAGAATGAATTTTCATTTCTGAGCGTGAGAAAGTTGACCAAATCGAATGAAAAACCAAATTAATTTTGGTTTTTCGTTTTATTTTTGTATCCCAAAGTCTGCCTGCTGGGCTTCAACCTCTTGTAAGAGCTTGTTTTTCTCTGCCTCAGTGAGCGTGGGACTACTATTACTTGTCCTGCTAGTTGTACTAGTTTTACTAGTATTACTAGAATCACTAGCCAAACACATCGGCACCTCGTAAGGAACACTCTCTATCTCCAGCTCTGCTGGGGTGGGCGCATGGGTGCCAGGGAATTGTACCTCAGCTCGAATCTTAATCTTTCCTGCCTGTCGGGTACTTCGGATAAGCACAGGAGCACTTCCCCACTCCACAGCACGCGGATTAGCATTGATGGAGGCGTCGCCAATAATTTCACCCTCACCCTCGACAGTAAAGACGACATTCTCTTTGGCCAGACGACGCACGTGGCCTAAGTCATCAGTCACCTCGCATACGACAACGACAAAGTCACTTCCGTCAGCCACGAGTTGCTTACCCATTTCATCAACACGCAAACGCAGTTTGGTGCTTCTGCGCGATGGCATCTTCTCTTCTTGACAAACTACCTTTCCATCAATGATACCCTCTGCCACCATTTTCACACTTTGCCAATTGCGCTGAGTGTAGCTATAGTTTCGAGCCTCAAAGAAATCCCAGGCATCCTTAAAGACCACAAGGCCTTTCTCTACTGGTTGTGTCCAACAGTGCTCACCACCATACATCGTCAAGCGAACACTATCGCAATTAGAGAAAATGGTGACGTCTTTTTCAGAGAACTGCGTCATCTCGTGGGCAATGCTTACTATAGGTGAGTGGTAAGAGGTGAGAGGTGAGTGGAGAACGGCAGCAAACATATCGAAGGCCGTCTTCTTCTGACGGAAGGCGTCATAGATTCCTCCCCAATAGGGGTCAGGATGATAGCCACGCTGATGATCGAAGGGGTGCCACTGACAACCGCCAATAAACTGTCCTGTGGTCTGAAAGAGCTCGCAAGTGCTCTTATAGAGCGAGAGGGCCTGCGTCAACATGGGACGCTCACCCCACGAACGCGAGGCACGATTCAGGTTGTTGTGAGCATACCAGTCATCTACCAATTCGCCAAACTCGCGAGTAAAGATACACTGACGAGGCTTGTCATCCTTGAAATCGTCGCCAGGCCAACCATATACCACGTCGTAATGGTCCTTCACACCAGCACTGTGCACATCGGCTGCAGCGACAGGGCGATAAGGATAGGGGTACTCGTCCTTCGTTATCTGGAGTGCCTTCAAGGCAAACTCCTCAGGATAGCGTGTCTCGTTCAAGATGGGTTCCCACATCAGTACACTGGGGTGATTTCTGTCGCGACGGATGATGTTGCGCGTGTTCTCGTGCACCTTCTCGTCCCAGCCTTTGTCCTTGTTCCAATACTGCCAACCAGGCGTGGCGACAATGACAAAAAGCCCCATTTCATCGCAGGCATCCATAAACGAAGGGTCTTGTGGATAGTGGGCCGTACGGATGATGGTAAAGCCCGCATCGCGCAGTCGCTTAGCGTCACGCCATTGTTGCGAGTTAGGCAGGGCATTGCCCACATAGGCAAAGTCCTGATGGCGATTGGCACCAACCAGTTGGTGGTAACGCTTGCCATTGAGGTAGAAGCCAGAAGACCCTCCCCCTTGCCCCTCCCTATTATGGAGGGGAGTGAATTGTTTTTGTGCGGACTCATTTCCTTTGGAGTAACCACTCCCCTCCTTTATAGGGAGGGGTTGGGGGGTGGGTCTGAACTCGAAGGAACGAATACCAATACGGGTAATGCCACCATCAAGGCTGTTCTTTCCTTCCTTAATTCGGGTGGCAATATCATAAAGATAGGGTGATTCTGGCGACCACAGCTTGGGGTTCTTAACGAGGAAGCGCTGGATGACGGTGTGGGTCTCGCCAGGACCCAACTTCAGTTTGGTGTGTTGCGACTGAGTCGCAACAGACTGGACAAGGGAGTTCTCAACAGTGATGATGCGAGGACGGGTGTCGTTGTTCCTGATCTCTGTATTGACGAAGACCTCAGCGCTCTTCTCGCTGATGTTGGCATAATGCACAAAGATGCCCCCACCAGCCACCTTATTTTCTTCGAGGGCATCTGTGATGGCCACCTTGTTTTTAGCTATGAGCCACACGTCGCGATAGATGCCTCCATGATAGGCAAAGTCGAGCGTCATCTGCTTCTTGCCTGGTGGGTAGCTCTTGTCGTCGCTGTTGTCGGCTTTAATGGCGACGACAAAATCGTCGCCCACAGAACAACCAGCAAGCGGGATGGTGATGGGCAGATAGCCTCCCTCGTAGTCCTTGACCTTCTTTCCGTTCACATAGATGGTCTGTTTGCCCATGATGGCCTCGAAATGCAGGGTGACATCACGACCTGCACACTCCTTGGGCAGACGGAAGTGCTTTCGATACCACGCAATGCCTTGATAGTTACGACAGCCGCTGGCCTCAGCAGGCATCAGTTGAACAGTATGAGGTGTAGAGACAACCTCCCACGATTGGTCATTGAAGTCCTTCGCCTCAGCACCAGCCACATCGCCCAAATGGAAACGCCAACCAGCATTGAAATTCCATACCAGACGACCACTGTTGTCCAAAGGAAACAGACCAGCAACAGAAGTTTGTGCCACAACATGGCTAAATATAAAATAAGAAATAACAAATAAGACGATGCGACGCATAGACTGTTAATTATTTAGGGTTATTATAATCGCCCGTTTCTTGCGAAACAGCATTCTTGGTGGGTTCCCAGTTGTCTGTACGGAATGAACTGACAGGCAAACCATCGTGCATCAGGTCGCCCTCTGCCCAGTCACGCCAGGCATAACGCACGGCAACAGGCTTTTTCACCTCATTGCTTTTCACATAGACCCGATTGCGCGACACCCAAGCCTCAGCAGGATGGAAAACACGATCTTCGCCAGCCACCTCGAAGTTGTTGCTGCGAGGACCATGTTCGAAATAGACCCATTCCTTCGAGCGGTCAAAAGCAATGACTGCCGTATCGTTCTTGAATTCCACCTCTTTATAAATAGCAAAGTCTGGCAACCCCTTCACATCGTAGGTATTGCTTAGTGCTAACAAGGCCAAGCGCTCGCCAGCCTGGCGCTTCTTACGTGGGTGGATGCCATACTCCAAGCCTGCATCCATCAAGACAGCCATACGGGCATTGGGAATCATCGCTTCTGCCTTCATCTGTTGTTCACGCAAATACTGACTGCCTTCCCACTGAATAAGACTATAGTCATAAGGGGCTATCTGACAGTAGTAGAAAGGAAAATCGCCCTGTTTCCATTCTGCGCGCCAACCTTCGACCATCGTCTTCAGAAGTTCTGCATAGTAGTCATAGCGAGGCACGTTATCCTCGCCCTGATACCAGATAGCACCACGCATGCCATAGCCGATAAGTGGCGAGAGTTGTCCATTGAAGAGAGCCGTTGGACAACGTTGCTGCAATTTTTTTACATCCTCCTCCGTAATGGTCTGCTTTACCTTTGGGAAGGCCTTCAGCCATTCTGCCTTCATCCAAGCCTCACAGGCAGAACCTCCCCACGAAGTAGAAATCAGTCCTACAGGAACGCCTAAAGCAGTACGCAGGGCTCGCCCGAAATAATAAGCTGTGGCAGAGAAGTCGCGCACACTGGCACTATTAGCCTCGCTCCACTGGCCCGTCACATCGTTTTCAGGCGTCAGCGAGGCGTGACGCTTTACAGTAAAGAGACGCAACTGGTCGTCCTTACAACGCATGAGTTCTTCTGTCGTTCCCTCAACAGGTTGTTGCTTAAAACCCTTCATCTGCATCTCCATGTTCGACTGACCAGAGCATATCCATACCTCGCCAATCATCACGTTATGAAGGGTGCAGTCATAGGCCATTCCTGATGTCGCAGCATTGGGCTTGCTGGGTGTAGCAATGGCGAACGTGATGTCGTAAGGTCCACCAGCCTTGGGGGTCTTCACTTTCACCAGGAATTCGCCGTTTTCATCGACCATCGCCGAATACGACTTCTTGTCCCACGAGGTGATGACCACCACCGACTTGCCCTTGTCCGCCGTTCCCCAGATGTTACACTCTGTCTGCTGCTGCAGCACCATGTTGTCGCTGAAGAAACTGGGCAGGTTGACTTGCGCCTCTACGAGGCTAAATATAAAATAAGAAATAAATAATAATACGCTGCGTCTCATATTTTATTCGTATAATTCGTTTAATTCGTAGTCGTTATGATTACGGGCGGTTCCATAAGTCCGGCAGGCAACAAGCCGTCGCCTTTTGTACGATACTTCGCATTCGTCCAGATGCCTTCGTAGGACGCCTTGCCTTGGTCCATACCTCGCAGGGCATTGTGCCACGTGTTCACCACCTCGATTTCTATCGTATTCTTACCTTTTTTCAGGGTGCCTGTTATCTCTACTTCGTAAGGTGCCGTCCACGCAATGCCACAGTCCTTGCCGTTAATCCAAACGTGGGCGATGTCCTTCACGTTGGGGAACGACAGCCAGGCACGCCCCTGAGGCACCTCACTGGCTTTCAGTTTCCACGTCGTCGTATAACGCGCATGTCCACTGAAATAGCGAATCCTGTCGTCCGCATGCTGGCTCCAGTCAAAGAGCGGCTGGCTCGTCAGCGACAAGCCTGACTCTCGAAACGAGACGTCCCAAAGCAGCGTATTTGTTCCCAGCGTGGGAATGTTTTGTTCCCAGCCTGGGAATGAATTATTCCCAGCGTGGGAATAATCGTCGAGCCCGTAGCAAACAAACAGCGAGCCGTAAGGGGCCAAACGAACAGTGCCTTCGTACGATGTGCTTTCATTCGTCAACGGATTATATACGGCACCCTTTCCGCTGCTCTGACGGAAGGTGGGGGTAAACGTCTGCTCCTTGTCCGTCTGGTTCGACAGGAAATAAATGTCGAAGCCCTCGCCAGCACGATGGGCGTAGGCAATACCCTCGGGCAAGACGACATCAGGGGCAATCTTCTCGAAAGTGTTGTCCTTATAGGGCTTGCTGATAATCTGCACGCCCTGTCGACGCAGTTGCGCTATCTTCGCCTTGACCTCTTTGGAAACCAGCGTACCTTGCGGAATAATCAATACATTATAGTTAAAGGGCTGCGTCAGCAGGGCATCCTTGTTCATCGAGTCGTACTGATAACCGTGCAGGGGATTCACCCAGTCCTTCAGGTCGAGGATGTTGGCAGAATGGCGCACACCCACAGGCGACTCCTCCATAGGCTGTCCCACATTAGCGAGACGCTTGCGTTCAGAAGCGACGCGTTCTGCTCCAAACAAACCTGGCAAAATGGACACCAACTTGTCTGGCGTCAAAGCGCGCGAGGGTATTTCCTCGCCTGTATATACAGCAATATCCACCACAGGTTTTCCTTTCTGCAACAGCGTTTGACAACGCGTGATATAGTCGACGAACGACTTCGCTTCAGGGTACCACGTCTGGTCGCGCTGGAAGAAAAGTCCAATGCCGTCGAGCGTCATTCCTGGTTTCCTGTCGAGCCAAGGGTTATGGGTGTTCACATGGAAGAAGAGGCGGTTCATACCCAAGGCAAAATTCCTGTCAAGGAGTGCCTTGATGCTCGCTGGCGTCTCGTCCCAAACGCCTCGCACTTCCGTAAATCCCTCAGCCTGAACGAGATTCTTGCCATAAACGTGTGCGCCACTGATGGCGTCAAGCATGTCGTTGGGTTTGTCGTGAGTAGGGGAATTCAACCAATATTCACCCATTGGCACGTCCACATATTTATAATGCGTCATTCCGTCGCTGACCATCGTTGGGGCGACACTCTCTGACGAAAGTTGAACACCATACTCCTTAGCCTTCTGGGCCACAGTGGCGAAAAAGACCTCGTTGACTAACTCATCAATGGTCTTGCGGATATCACGCAACACCTCTTCGCCACCCACCATCGGCACACCCGCATAGAGGGGCAACAGGGGGATGATGTCGTAACCACGACGGCGCTCGAACTCCTGAGCAAAGTTCTTGCTCCAATTCTGTGAGCCACACTCCCACGAGTCGACATGCAGATACTGAATGGCCTTGTGGTTAGGGCGATTCATAAAGAGGCCGAACCAGCGGTCCACCTGTTTCTCAACGGCCTTGCGTGAGAATTTGTCGCACTCCAACCCCTTCGCTCCACCAGCAGTAGCATTCGTATGTCCCGTCGAGGTATGACCCATACGCAAGATACGCCACTGGCCTTCAGGCAGTTCCACGTCCACAAAGTTGCCCTGCATATTGAAGGCTACTAGGTCTCGAGGATGCAAAAAAACCTCTGCAGGCAGATCTACCTCAGGTGTCTCTGGGGCAATGCGCCACACATAGCCCGCCTTGCCTTCCCAGTTGTCGATGAGTGACCAACTGCCAAAACGAACGTTTTTCAGCCTCAACACGGGTTTCCACTTGGCGGTATCCAAATCCTCAGCACCAGGCTCTGTGCCCTCTGGTGTCCACTCCAGACGAACGTATTTCACCTTGCAGGGAGGAATGCTGAACGTCATGTTATAGCCAGTGTTTTGCCATCCCTGACGAGGAGGCGTGAGTTGCTTGACGGTATGGAAAATGACTCCGTCGTGCGATACCTTTACTGTCATTCGCTGACATTGGATATTCGTGCCTGAGGGTTCTATCTCGATGTTACGAATCTCTGTTGGTTTGTCGAACTCATACTGAATCCAACACGGCTCGTCAGCACAATAGACACCCTTGGCATTGATAGTGACTTCAGGAGAAGTTTGAAGTTTGAAGTTTGATGTTTGATGTTTATGATTACTAATAGGAATAGCGTAGGCGGCAATGTCCTCGTAATAATTCTCATAGTGATGGGGCTTCTGCATCAGGAAATGGTGATGCCCTCCACTGACGACGGTGTCGCAGAATACCACCTTCTGCATCGACTCTTCAGGCGCAATCCAAGGCCCGCCAGCCAGAGCAAAGCCGTCACACACATGGATACCCATTCCCAAACCAAGGGAATCGGCTTGCATCAATGCACAATCCACCATCTGCCAGAAGTTCTCACTCAGGGCATCGGCTTTTCCTTCGTACTCTGGACGCTCAGCTGCCCCACGAATAGGCATCAGATAACAGCCTCCCAAACCCACATCCTTCATTCCCTGAAGATCGGCCTTGATGCCTGCCTCCGATACGGCGCCATACATCCAGTACCAGAAGGTCCAGGGGCGAGTGGTGTCTTCACCTCGCGACATAATCACGAGAGAAATAACAAAGACTAGCGTGGCGAGTCGCTTCATTTCATTCAAATCTTAAAATGACACTGATGTTTCCCTTACCCATTGCCCAGCATGGCTGTGCAGAAGGGCCATTCAGGTCAGTAGTGTTTACCTTATTTCGAACGGCCGGAATAGTTCTCAAGATAGAGATTCCAGTTTCTGGCAAATTATAAAGCAGGTGGTCACGACCGTCACGTGGAGTGAATACACCGACGTATAGGGGCTCTTGGAGACTATGGGATGGAGAAATGCCGATGGCACCCTCGCTGGTTAGCAGTTGCATCCACTCAACGCCAGCGAAGTAGCCCTTGAACTCGGGGTACTCCCAACTTTCACCTGGAATAGGGTCGTTGTAGTCTGTCTGCCAGTAGCCGTACTGTGGGCCATCCATACGGTTCCGCCACACGCGATAAGGACCACGGCCCACCCATCTCTTACTCTTGACGAGTGCCTCTGGATAGTCGAAGCAGATACCCATCAAATCTATTACACCATTGAACGTGGCATTGGCTGAAAGCAGAACGCTGCCGTCATCGAAGAATCTCCAGTCAACAGTCTGCAGGCTACCGTGACGATACCGAACTATAAGATGCCCATTTTCCAGTTCAAAACCATCAAATGCACCTTGGTCGGTATATTCTGTGTATTTTGTCTTCTTCTGGAAAGCCTGCTTATCATCGTGATTATAGAAGCCATCGTCGCTACGGTCTGCGCGTTTTGCTGCCACGAAGCGTGGGCCATTACTTAGACTATAGTTGTGCTTACTGGTCTTTACGCTCATAAGTCTTCCGTCCTTCTTTGAGAAGGTGTAAGAGGCTGGGCCTACAGTTACTATAAGGGTGTTGTCTGTTTCGGCTTTAGTTTGAGACACTTCCCCAAATAAGAAATCTGATGGGAACTGGTTCCTTTTTAGGAAACGCCATGTCATTACCTCCTGATTATAGGGGTCGATGGCTGTGAGTTCTAACATAGCACCATTGCCTTTGGGCACAGGAAGGGTGACGCTTTTGCCTGGCTCTGCTGAAGGCAAAGAAATCATTCCTTCAGTGACAAGCTTTTCTGCTATTCCACCATAGAATGGCAGGTCAATCCAGCGGTAGCGCAGCGAGCAGTCCTTCAGGTTGGTAAAGTTATAATCGTTTTTGATAGAGAGTTCTTTGCCGAAGAGTAGGTGATGGGATTTGAAAGCGGAGAGTTTAGAGTCACCAACAGTAATTTGTATAGGACTCCACACTTCGCGGATGGTGTAGAACGAGCCTTCCTTCTCCATATGAGGCCCCACAATACCATCGCTTCCGAAATTGCCCATGCAATCGACAATATTGTTCATATCCGTACGAACGACTGCCTGATCCATCAGGTCCCACAGGAAACCTCCTGCACAACGGGGATTGGCCATCATCAGCTTCCAATAGTCCTTCAAGCCAGCTCCATGACCACCATCATAGAGTCCGTGCAGGAACTCGGTAGGCATGAAGATCTCTTTCTGACGCATATACTCTGCTGTCTCGCCCCACGAACGATAGTGCTTTGTCTCGAAACCATTACGATTAGCCCAAGGATAGAGCACCACGCGCTTTTGGATATCGAACTTCGTAAATACGGGTTCCAACTCGTAGTTGAAGCCACCCTCGTTGCCGTTGCTCCAGAAAATGATCGAAGGGTGATTCACGTCGCGCGTCACCATCTCTTCCACAATCTGCGAGCCCACAATCGTCTCATGTGCCCAATGCCAGCCAGGCTGTTCGCACTCTACATAAAGGCCCAGCGAGTCGCAGGCATCCAGAAACTCAGGATCGGCAGGATAGTGCGACAATCGCACCGCATTCATATTCATCGACTTGATGAGCAGCACGTCCTCGATGTTCTTCTGCTTCGACAGCGTGCGTCCGCTCTCAGGACGGAATGAATGACGGTTCACACCCTTCATGATAACCTTCTGCCCATTGATAAACACACCATCTTCCTTATTGCCAGCATACGTGTGGCGATATTCAATAGTGCGGAAGCCAAACTTCTGGCGCTCCACATGGAGGGTACGACCCTCAGCGTTTTTCAGCGTAAAGACAGCGGTATAAAGGTTGGGCTGCTCAGCATTCCACAGTTTGGGATTCTCTGTACGGAACTCTGCCTTGGCCTTGTCGCCAGCAATGATATAGGTCGGGCTCGTGGCAATCTTCTTTCCATTGGCATCGATAATATCAACGCATACCTGACTGCCTGGCACTGCCCTATTTAAGAAGACATCAGCCGTAAAGAAACCATCAGCTTTGGCATCAATCGCCACACGCTGGATGTTTTGCGTGGGTTTCGAGACGATAAACACAGGACGCCAAATGCCACCAAAGTTCCAATAGTCGGCCCTGCGCTCAGCCATATTCACTTGCGGATTGGTACTCTCCTTCAACACCTCGACCTCCAGGCGATTCATTTTCTTTCCAAAGAACACGCGATCCGAGACATCGATAGTATGACGGGTGAATCCACCCTGATACGTGCCATTACCAGCCTTGCGACCATTGATCTGCACATGAATCTCCGTGAAGGCAGCCTCGAACACCAGCTGAATCTGACGACCCTGCCACTCTTGGGGCAACATAAAATCCGTCTTATACAAGCCCTTCTCATCGGCAATACCCTCAGGTGTCGCCTTACCATAGAACCGCATGCCATACTGGTAGGTGCCAAAGCCCTGCAATTCCCAACACGATGGTACACCAATCTTCGTCCACTTGCCACTATTGCGCCCGTCCGTGCACTGGAAGTCCCACTGCACCATGTCGTCACAACCATGTCCGCTCAGATATTGACGCTGAGTCTCCACCAGTCCCTGGGCCTCGATGGCCATTGCCATCACCAGCGCCCACGCCAAAAGAATCGTCCTTCTCATCTTTCTGTTTCTTTATTTTTAATAAAGACGAACGCACGCCCGTTTTGTCACTATAGAGAAAACGGCTTCTTACTACCAGAGAAACGGCTTCTCTCTCTGAACAAGTCCTATGGTTGTTATTTGCAGAGTTTACAGCCTGCGCATTTGTTGAGTTCACCTCGGAAGCGCTTTTCCACCAAATAGTGGAGGCGATCACGAAGAGGTTCAAGCTGCATGTGGTCGATGACCTCATTGATGAAGGCATTCTGAAGCAACAGCTTGGCCTCATCAAGCGAGATGCCTCGCTGGCGCATGTAGAAAAGCGCTGCATCATTGAGTTGACCCACCGTAGAGCCATGGGCGCACTTCACGTCGTCAGCATAAATCTCGAGCATGGGCTGGGTGTACATGCGGGCTTCCTTCGTTGCTGTCAGGTTCTGATTGGTCATCTGCGACGAGGTCTTCTGGGCTCCGTGTTCTACGAGCACACGACCAGCAAAGGCTCCTGTGGCCTTATCGTCGAGCACATACTTGTAAAGTTCGTTCGACGTGCAGTGGGGCACTTTGTGAATAATGAGTGTGTTATTGTCGACATGTTGCTGCTTGTCTGCAATAACACAACCAAAGCACTGGCACTCGGCTCCCTCACCTGAGAAGGTAAGGTCGAGTTTGTTGCGAGTAGTGCCGTTGTGCAGGGTGATAACGTTATGGTTGACGCGACTGTTGGCCTGCTGGTCGATGTAGACATTGCTTATACGGACGTTTTTGGCGTGGGTTTCCTCGAGGCAATACAAATCCAGTGAGGCATTGTTGCCCACGTAGGCCTCGATAACCTGCGTGGCCAAAAAGTTACGGTCGTCAGCGGCATGGTCGCAGAACAGCATTTTGATCTCGGCTCCTTCCTCGAGCACGATGAGCACACGACGATTCACCATCAAGTCAGTCACCACTCGCTGAGCATTCTGAGGCAAGGCCTTCAAAATATTAATGACCTGAATGGCCCGATCGACCTTGACGTTCTTAGGCACATAAACCAACATACCATCCTGTGCCAGCATGGTGTTCAAAGCCGTAATAGCATCCTCGCTGGTCTTGGCCAATTTTGAATAGTACTTCGTCACTAGTTCAGGATAATCACGTAGTGAACCTACAATGACGCCCTCAGGTAATTTAGGAGAAGAATGGGGTATTCTCTCACCTCTTACCTCTTGTCCCTCACCTTTATAAAACATGTCATTGACCACGAAGTAAAGGCTCGTCGAGAGATTGGGTACGTCACAACGAAAGGCCTCGTAAGGGTCGACGGGAATCTGGAGCCGGTTGAGGTTCACACCATAATCAGGCGCAAAGAGTTTCTGAATATCTGTGTACTTATATCGCTCGACCTTGCGTGAGGGGAAACCACTCGCAGCGAAGTCCCTAAAGGCATCATCGCGCACAGCATTCATCGCTTCAGGCGCATGCTCCATAATCATCTGCCGCGCCTGCTCGTAAAGTTCTATGTATTGCTGTTCACTCGAAGTAATCATAATTCTCAATTTTCAATTGTCAATTCTCAATTAAGATTACTCTTCTCCGATTTCTTCCTTAATCCAATCGTAACCGTGCTCCTGAATCTGCTTGGCAAGCTCAGGACCACCCGTCTTGACGATGCGCCCTTTATAGAGCACATGCACGAATTGTGGACAAATCATCTCGAGCAAGCGGTCGTAGTGTGTGATGACGATGCACGATGTCTCAGACGTTTGGAGTTTGTTCACGCCTTCAGCCACGATACGCATCGCGTCGACATCCAGACCAGAATCCGTCTCGTCGAGGATACTCAGTTTGGGCTCCAACATGGCCATCTGGAAGATTTCGTTGCGTTTCTTCTCACCACCACTAAAGCCCTCGTTTACAGAACGATTAGCCAGCTTGGAGTCGAGCTCCACTATCTTGCGCTTCTCACGCTGTAACTTCAGGAATTCAGCAGCATTCATGGGCTCCAAACCCTGATACTTGCGCTTTTCGTTGATGGCAGCCTTCATGAAATTGGTCATCGACACGCCTGGAATCTCCACAGGGTACTGGAAACTCAGGAAGAGTCCCTCATGGGCCCTGTCCTCAGGCTTCATCTCCAACAGGTTCTTACCATTAAAGTAGGCCTCACCCTCTGTTACCTCATAAAGCGGATTGCCTACAAGCACAGCGCTCAGGGTAGACTTACCAGAGCCGTTTGGTCCCATGATAGCATGTGTCTCGCCATCGTTAATCACGAGATCAATGCCTTTCAGTATTTCTTTATCGCCTATCTTGGCGTGTAAGTTTTTTACTTCTAACATATTTCTAATTGAGAATTGACAATTGAAAATTGAGAATTATGATTACCCTACTGTGCCTTCGAGGGAAACGCTAAGGAGTTTCTGCGCCTCAACGGCAAACTCCATGGGGAGTTTCTGGAGAACTTCCTTGGCGTAACCATTCACGATGAGTCCGACAGCCTGCTCGGTGGGGATGCCTCGCTGGTTACAATAAAAGAGCTGGTCCTCAGAAATCTTCGAGGTTGTGGCCTCGTGTTCGAAGATGGCGGTGTCGTTATGCACGTCCATATAGGGGAAGGTGTGAGCACCACAATCCGAGCCCAAGAGCAGAGAGTCGCACGAAGAGTAGTTACGGGCATTATCTGCTGTAGCAGCCGCCCTTACCAATCCACGATACGAGTTTTGCGAATGACCAGCCGAGATACCCTTCGAGATGATCGTCGACTTGGTATTCCGTCCGATATGAATCATCTTCGTGCCTGTATCCGCCTCCTGATAGTTGTTGGTGACAGCAACGGAATAGAACTCAGCCTGGGAGTTGTCGCCACGCAAGATGCATGAGGGATATTTCCACGTAATGGCAGAACCCGTCTCGACCTGCGTCCACGAGAGTTTGCTGCCCTCACCACGCAAATCGCCACGCTTCGTCACCAGATTCAGCACGCCGCCCTTGCCGTTCTCGTCGCCCGGATACCAGTTCTGAACGGTAGAATACTTCACTTCTGCCCTATCCATCACGATAATCTCAACGATGGCCGCATGCAACTGGTTTTCGTCGCGCATCGGAGCCGTACAGCCTTCGAGATACGAGACGTACGAGTCGTCATCAGCCACAATAAGTGTCCTCTCAAACTGACCCGTATTGCGAGCATTGATACGGAAATATGAGCTGAGCTCCATCGGACAGCGCACACCCTTAGGGATATATACAAACGAACCATCGGAGAACACGGCGCTGTTGAGCGCAGCAAAGAAATTGTCGCGATAAGGGACGACCGTACCCAGATACTTTTGCACCAAGTCACCATGCTCTTTGATAGCCTCACCTATGGAACAGAAGATGACACCCTTTTCGCGGAGCTTCTCCTTGAAAGTTGTCTTTACACTCACTGAGTCCATGATGGCGTCAACGGCGGTGTTGCCAGAGAGAGCCAAGCGTTCCTCGAGGGGAATGCCCAGTTTGTCAAAGGTCTTTTCGAGCTCGGGGTCGATGGCGGGTGAACCACCATCAGCAGGCGCGGTGGCCTTCTTCGCTGTGGGGTCAGCGTAGTACGAAATGGCCTGATAATCAATCTCGGGCACATGCACATGTCCCCATTTGGGCTCCGTCTGCTCTCGCCAATATCGGAACGCCTTCAGACGGAACTCGAGCATCCACTCGGGTTCCCCCTTCTTAGCAGAGATGAGCCGGACCACATCTTCATTCAGTCCGACTGGTATGATTTCGGTATGCACATCAGTGGTGAAGCCGAATTCGTATTTCTGCTCAGCCACCTGACGGACAAATTCATTATTCTCGTTTCCTTGCATTCATTTCTTGTATTTGATGGCAAGCATCGTCAAGTCGTCACTCTGTTCAGCATTGCCAACGAAGGTTTTAACAGCCTCCGACATTTGGTTGATGATGGTCGAGGGCATATGTTCACCATCTGCCAATAGTTGCTCAGCCACTTCGATAACACGCTGGTCACCAAACTGAGCATGACTAATGTCCTCTGCCTCAGTGAGACCATCGGTATAGAGGAAAACAACTGTCTGTGGGTGAATATCAATCTCCTGCGACGAGAAGGTCCAGCCAGGCATAACACCTAAAGGCAGATTCGAATCGCAAGGCAGCATACCCACCCCATCGCCAATGAGCAACGGGGAATCGTGACCCGCATTGCAATAGTTCATCTGACCAGTCTTCAGGTCGAGAACACCCACGAAGAACGTCACGAACATGTTCGTCTCGTTATTCTCCACCAAAGCATCGTTCAGCGTGCGCACAATCTCACTTGGCTCAGACACATGGGCAGACACATTGCGGAACAATGAACGGGTAACAGCCATCACCAAAGAGGCAGGCACACCCTTACCCGACACGTCGCCAATGCAGAAAAAGAATTTCTCGTCGCGGATGTAGAAGTCGAAAAGGTCGCCGCCCACATCCTTTGCTGGTGTCAATGAACCGGCAATATCGATATCGTCACGATCAGGATAAGGCGGGAAAATCTTAGGCAACATCGACATCTGGATGTCGTGAGCCACCTTCAGCTCGTTCTCGATAGCGGCCTTCGAAGCAGTAGTGGTTTTCAGCTCCTCAACATATTTCGTCAGCGACTGCTGCATGTTCCCAAAGGAGTCGCGCAGCATATGAATCTCGTCATTGTGTTTGATGGTGGGCAATGGTGTGTCGAAACGCCCCTTTGCCACCTCGCCAGCCGACGTAGCCAACTGATGTAGTGGTTTGGCTGTCCTCTTGATAATACGACGCCCCACAAAGTAAACCGCCAGAAGAGCCAAGGAAATCAACAGGAGTAAGATAACACCTACGACGATACCAAACCCCTTAATATCGAATGCAGGCAAAGCAAGTGCCATAGACCAGTTTGTATGCTCAATCGGAGCATAGAACAGATAGACGGAACGGCCCCTGATTATCAGGGATTTCGTGTTTTCATCGTCTTCATCGTAGTTGGGATAATAGCCCTTCTTGCCAGCTATCATCTGTCGGCAAAGATAGTTGGCGAGGGTGTCTGGATAGGATGCCGTCTCTTCCAGAAAATTGTCCTTAAGGATATGTTTCTTGTCTGTATGGGCAAGATAGGTGCCTTTGCCGTCGATGATAAAGCTATAGTAATGTCCAAGCTGATCCTTACCATTATCTTTTCTTTGCTGTTGGGTATCGGTTGGAATCGAATCATGCAAATGAGCTGTCTTTTTCATCATCCTTATCAGGACATCCGAGAACCAGTCCAGCGACACATCTGCTCCCAGAATGGCCACCGTCCGTCCCTGCTTGTCGCGGATAGGTGTCATATAAGACACCAAAGGCGTGATGGAGTCGTTACCCTCATAGTAGGGTTTCGACCAATAGCCTTCCTTTGCTTCCAATGCTTCCGTAAACCATTCGGCAGTCAGATAATCGTAATCAGCACTGCCAACAGACTTCACCTCAACCTTGGTGCTGTCGCGCCTGACAGCATAAGGACAGTACCAATGTCCCTTTTGGGGATAATAGTCAGCAACGAAACTGATGCCACAGCTACGGATGCGGGGATTCAGGCTGACGAGACGTTCCACAAGCGTAAACATGCGGTCAGGCTGGTCAAGGCTCTCCTCAACCAGTGGCACTAAGTTACTGGAAGCCACATACACATCAGAGATTACTCGCCTCACCTTTTGGACAGACACGTCCAGTTTGCTCTCATATAAGTCCATCTCCTCTTCCTCTACGAGACCACTCGTCATTTCGTAAAGGACAAAGGAGGCAAGACCCATGACAATGAGCAACACGAGCATAATCCGCCCTGTCAGCCTTTTGGCAAACGACCGCATTTCCTTACGCTTCCTCATTTTTCTGTCTACTGACTACAGTCTACAGCTTCTGCTCCACCTCGATCTCTGTGAAGGTCTCGATGATATCACCAACCTGGATGTCGTTGAAGTTAACCAGCGAGATACCACACTCCAAGCCTGTTGCCACTTCCTTGGCATCGTCCTTGTAACGCTTCAGGGCATCGATAGGAGCTGTGTGTACGACGATACCGTCGCGAACCACACGGGCCTTGTCCTTATTGTGTACCTTACCATCGATGACAAGACCACCGGCAACGGTACCCACCTTCGATATCTTGAACACCTGCTTGACCTCAATCTCACCAGTTACAATCTCCTTCTTCACCTTGTCGAGCATACCCTCCATCGTTGACTTCACCTCATCGATGGCATCATAGATGATACTGTAGGTATTGATTTCAACGCCCTCACGCTCTGCAGCACGACGGGCATCAGCAGAAGGACGCACCTGGAAGCCTACGATAATAGCATCCGAAGCCGACGCCAGCATAACATCATTCTCCGAAATCTGACCCACAGCCTTGGCAATGACGTTCACCTGCACCTTCTCGGTAGAGAGCTTGATGAACGAATCACTCAATGCTTCGATAGAACCGTCGGTATCACCTTTCACAATGATGTTCAATTCATGGAACTCACCAAGGGCAATACGATGAGAGATCTCGTCAAGTCCTACAGTCTTCGTTGTACGCAGGCTCTGCTCACGCTGCAACTGGGTACGCTTGTTGGCTATCTCGCGAGCCTCCTGTTCCGTTTCCATCACATGGAAGGAATCACCGGCAGTAGGAGCTCCGTTCAAACCGAGGAT
Source organism: Prevotella sp. (assembly GCA_016291085.1). GTDB lineage: Bacteria > Bacteroidota > Bacteroidia > Bacteroidales > Bacteroidaceae > Prevotella. The sequence goes on along the minus strand of JAEEVW010000029.1, from coordinate 5,781 downwards.
AATGGCTGGTTCGGCAGGACCTGCTTTTTCAATGCGCTGGTTACGCTCATTGAACATAGCCTTTACCTTACCCCATGCTGTTCCGGCAATTACAACATCACCGACACGCAACGTACCATTCGACACCAGAACAGTGCTCACATAGCCGCGTCCTTTGTCAAGACTGGACTCAATGATACTACCTGTTGCCTTACGGTTCGGATTAGCTTTCAGGTCGAGCATCTCTGCTTCAAGGAGTACCTTCTCCAACAGTTCATCAACGCCCATACCTTTCTTGGCAGAAATCTCCTGACACTGATACTTACCTCCCCACTCTTCTACCAGCAGGTTCATGTTGGCCAAGTCCTCACGTATCTTATCCGGGTTAGCCCCCGGCTTATCAATCTTGTTGATGGCAAACACCATTGGCACATTGGCAGCCTGAGCATGGGCGATTGCCTCCTTCGTGGTAGGCATCACCGAGTCGTCGGCAGCAACAATGATAATGGCAATATCCGTTACCTGGGCACCACGGGCACGCATAGCTGTAAAGGCCTCGTGACCTGGAGTATCAAGGAAGGTGATGCGTCGGCCATCCTTCAGTTTCACATTATAGGCACCAATGTGCTGCGTGATACCACCTGCCTCACCGGCAATCACGTTGGTATTACGGATATGGTCAAGCAACGAAGTCTTACCATGGTCTACGTGACCCATCACCGTTACGATAGGAGCGCGGCTGATGAGGTCGTTCTCGTCGTCAGCCTCCTCCGTAATGGCATTCTGCACCTCGGCACTCACATACTCGGTAGTGAAACCGAACTCCTCAGCAACGATATTGATGGTCTCGGCATCCAGACGCTGGTTGATACTTACCATGATACCGATGGACATACAGGTACCGATGACTTGATTGACACCGACATTCATCATGGTAGCCAACTCGCTGACAGTCACAAACTCTGTCAGTTTCAGCACTTTGCTCTCTGCTGCCTCTGCTGCCATCTCCTCGCTCAAGCGCTCCTGAACGGCATCACGCTTCTCACGACGGTATTTGGCACCTTTCTTATTCTGATTCTTAGAAGTCAGACGGGCCAGTGTCTCCTTTACCTGACGGGCTACTGCCTCATCGTCAACCTCCAAAGGCTTGACAGGACGGTTTTTCTTGTTCTTCTTACCGCCACCTTGTTGCTGGCCGTCATTGAAGTTCTGGTTACCACCTTTGTTCTTGTTTTTCTTGCCTTGTTGCTGGTTGGCCTGATTAGCTGCAGCTTCAATATCCACCTTTCCGCTACGGATACGCTCACGTTTCTTGCGCTCACCGTTAGCCTGATGCTGGGCTGCTGCCTTCTCCTCACGCTCCTTGCGACGCTCCTCCTTTGATTTCTTCTTCGGACGAGTGCTCTGATTGATAGATGACAGGTCGATTTTACCAATCACTTTTACACCCGAAGCGGCACCTGCATCGGCAGTTGTTTCTTCGTCTTCCTCTCCTGGCTCGGACTGTTCAACCTGAGGCGTTTCTGGAACAGCAGGCTCCACAACGTTCTCCTCCTTGATTTCTACTTCAGGCTCTTTTACAGGACTCTCGGCAGTAGTCTCAGGCTCAGCCTTTGGCTCTTCCTTAGCAACAGGTTTCTTTCCTATACTGTCAAGGTTTATCTTTCCTACAGGCTTAAACTGTGGACGCTGATCCATCAGTTCCTCGGTGAGCGTAATTTTTTTCTCCACCTTCTCTGCTTTCTCAGCTTTCTCCACTTTCTTCTCTTTGACTTTCTTAACGAATATCTTGTCGGCCTGAGTCTTCACGGCTTTATCACCACTGAACTCGTCAACCAAAGCCTGGTATTGTTCGTCAGAGATTTTCGTGTTGGACGTCATCTCTTCCTTCACCTCGCCAAGCTCCTTCTTATTCTTCAGGAAGTCAACCGCCGTTTGAAGCCCTATATTCAGTTCTGATAATACTTTATTTAATCTTACTCCCATTAACTCTAAACTTTAAACTCTAAACTCTAAACGTTATTCAAACTCAGCACGGAGCACTTCCAACAGATGGTCAACCGTTTCTTCCTCCAGGTCAGCCTTCTCAATAAGCATCTCACGTGGAGCATTCAGCACAGCCTTAGCAGTGTCGAGACCGATGGCCTTGATAGAGTCGATAATCCACTGATCGATTTCATCAGAGAACTCGTCGAGGTAGATATCCTCATCCTCCTCTGCTTCTGTAACGTCACGGAACACATCGATAGTAAACTCTGTCAGCATAGAAGCCAGTTTGATATTCAAACCACCCTTACCGATAGCCAGACTGACCTCCTCTGGGTTCAGATAGACTTCTGCCTTATGCTCTTCGGGGTTCAACACGATTCTATTAACCTTGGCAGGACTCAGTGCACGCTGAATGAAGAGCTGAGTGTTGTTCGAGAAATTGATGACGTCAATGTTCTCGTTGCCGAGCTCACGGACAATACCGTGCACACGACTACCCTTCACACCCACACAGGCTCCTACTGGGTCAATGCGGTCATCGTAACTCTCTACAGCCACCTTGGCACGCTCACCCGGCATACGGGCCACGCGACGGATAGTAATCAGACCGTCGTTAATTTCAGGTACCTCAGCCTCCAGCAGACGCTCCAGGAACAGTGGACTTGTACGCGAAAGCAGAATGCGTGGATTGTTGTTCTCGTTCTGCACTTCCTTCACAATGGCACGGATGGTCTCACCCTTGTGGTAATTATCGTTGGGAATCTGCTCCTGCTTGGGCAAGTGCAGTTCATTACCCTCGTCGTCAATCAGCAGCACTTCGCGCTTCCACATCTGGTAAACCTCACCGCTGACAACCTGGCCCACCTTATCCTTATACTTATTATAAAGTGAGTCGTGCTCCAGTTCCAGAATCTTGCTGGCCAGTGTCTGACGCAGGTTCAGAATGGCACGACGGCCGAACTTCTGAAAGTCAACTTCTTCCGAAACCTCTTCACCCACCTCATAGTCGGGCTCTATCTTCTGGGCCTCGCTCAGGGAAATCTCTTTGTTCTCATCCTGCACCTCACCGTCAGCCACAACAATACGGTTACGATGAATCTCAAAGTCACCCTTGTCAGGGTTAACAATCACGTCAAAGTTCTCGTCAGAGCCGAAAATCTTGGCAATCACATTACGAAAACTCTCTTCAAGCACACTTACCAATGTAGTACGGTCGATGTTCTTGGTCTCCTTAAACTCTTGAAAGGTCTCTATCATAGAGGGGCCTTTCGCATCTTTCTTTGTAGCCATTAATCTTATTTTTATTTTTACTTTTTATCTTTTCATCTTTACTTGAACATCAGCAGATACTTGGTATATTTCACACTGTCCATGGCGAATGTCTTATCAACCTCTACCAATACAGGGCGCTTCTTGCCTTCCTGCTTCTGTTTTTCCTTTACGGTCACGTCGAAAGACTGCCCGTCGTCGCTGACAGCTTTCAGCACACCCTGATGCTTCTTGCCGTCCAAAGTCATCACCTCGACATCCTTGCCCACATGGTTGCGATACTGCTGTACCACCTTGAATGGCTGGCCGATACCTGCCGAACCGACTTCCAGTTCGTATTCGCCCAACTCTTCGCCAAGTTTCTCCTGCAAGAAACGACTCAGTTCTGCACAATCCTCAATCCACACCCCGTCGGCATGGTCGATTTCAATCACAATGCGGCCTTCGGGCATCATCTCGACATCCACTAAGAAATACTCATTTTGAGAGAGCCATTCCTCTACCGCTGTTTTTACTGTTTCCTTATTGATCATACACCTTATTTGGTATTAAAAATAAGAATGAGAGGCTTGCTCAAGCCCCTCATTCCTCTGAACGCCTGCAAAATTACGCATTTTTTCGCAATCCTGCAAATAAATCGTCAATTATTTCACTTTTTCACCTTTCAACACACGCTCATATTCGCCTGGTGTGTTCAGAACACGCTCGGCCTCTTTCAGCGTCTTGTCATACTGCAATGCAGCTTCCAACTGACCAGCCTGATAATAGTAAGCCGATATGATGTCCTGTTCCAGCATGTGCTGTATCTCCTGCCGGTGCAAGTCTAAGTCGCGCCTGATGTCATGGTGGTCTATCTTTGCCTTCAGCGCCTCAAACTCCGATTTGGCCTCATCGTAATAGCCTTCAAACTTAGCCACCTTCACCAGTTCCTCATATTGTTTCTTGCTCACTTGGTCATAGGTAAAACCTGCCTTTACCACCCGCTGCTTGAAATCCTCATAGTCTGCATCAGTCAGATGGAAGTCTTTCGGGGCAGCTATAGTGGGGTGTTTGGCAATATAATCCACTACATAGTCGAGCACTGTTTCCGTAGAGTCAAGTCGGTCCAGATAGAGTGTGATGTTCGCCAGCGTGTCGGGTTTCACCACGATATCAGGCATGATACCTCCACCGTCTCTCACCTCGCGTCCATTCTTGGTATAGAACACATGCGTCAGCGAATCAGGCACATGCTCTTTGTATCCGCCTCCACCATGCTTATAGTTGATTGCCTGGATGCAACGGCCGCTGGGGATGAAGTATTTCGAGGTGGTCAGTTTCAAGTTACCGTTATAAGGCACCTCCACGTTAGGAATCTGCACAAGACCCTTACCGTAGGTACGCGTACCTATTATAATACCCCTGTCCAAATCCTGCACCGAACCGCTCACAATCTCACTGGCAGACGCCGTCTCATCGTTAACAAGAATCACCAGCGGCATCACCGTATCGATAGGCTCCAGGCGTGTCGTGTATTGTGAATTGGCACGACGAATCTTACCCTTAGTCTCCACTAGTGTCACACCCTTCGGAATCCACATATTGGCAATATCCACACACTCTGCCAGTGCACCACCGCCATTACCACGTAGATCAAGAATCAGTTTCTGGGCACCCTGCTTCTTCAAGTCAAGGAAGGCACGGCGCATGGGCTTCGAAGGTTCACCAGTAAAGGTGTTCAGATTGATATATCCCACACCGTTGGGACGCATACCATAATAAGGAATCTCAGGCATCTTGATACTCTTTCGCGTAATCTTAAAAGTCATCTTCTTGCCCGTCGACGGACGTTCTATCTTCAGCACAAATGTAGTGCCGGCATCACCACGCAGATGTTCACTCACATACGAGACCGTCTTGTCAGTCATCAGCGTGTCGTCTATCTGCAGGATAATGTCGCCCTTCTTCAGTCCAACCTCAGCGGAAGGCATACCAGCATAAGGTTCCTCTATCACCACACGCTTCAACTTCTGGTGATATCTGACTAGTGCACCGATACCGGCATACTTGCCCGTCATCAGCAACTTCAGATCCTTCTGCTTCTCCTCTGGATAATACTCCGTATAGGGGTCGAGCGAACGCAACATTGCATTGATACCTGTACCTATCAGTTCACTGGCATCCAATGTATCAACATACATCAAGTCAAGATTCTTATAGATAGCATTGAAAATTTCGAGATTCTTTGCCACCTCAAGATTATGATTCTTCACTTCCTGTGCCTGACAGCCCACTGCCATCAGCACAGCTATGAGAGAGAGAAAAATACGCCTCATTCTTTACTTTTTCATTAATTAAACGCTGCAAAGTTACAAAAAAATACCTTTCCCATGAATTTTTTTCCAAAAAAGTTTGCGAGTTTCAGAAAAACATCGTATCTTTGCACCCGCTTAACAGCAAAACCTGCTTCAGTAGCTCAGTTGGTTAGAGCACCTGACTGTTAATCAGGGGGTCGTTGGTTCAAGCCCATCCTGAAGCGCAAAGATCTAAATCGCTGCATAGCAT
>JAEEVW010000066.1 GCA_016291085.1 Prevotella sp. | reverse complement strand
GACAACGTGAACGGCTGGTTCAACGGCCGGACCAACGTCCGCGACCTCACGCTGCTGGGCTATACCGCCATCGACTCGCTGCATACTGCCGACATTCAGCCGCTGACGAAACTGGAGAAGATCGTGCTGCCCGTGACGCTCGCAGGCATGGAAGACAGCCTCTTCTCGAAAGCTCCGAACCTGCGCTATGTGGATATGATGATGTGTGACTCGACCGACATCATTGCCGATGTGAAGAGCCGCGGCTTCAGCCGTCTTGGCATCGACAGTCTGCAGACGCTGGTCTATGTACCTGCTACTTACGGATCTGCCAGTGGTACGAACATCGTCGTTAGTGACAGCACTGGCATGAGTGCTGAGACCTTCCGCATAGTTGATAGCAAGGACTACTTCGTGCCTTACGCCTTCAAGGCCGACAAGGTGGAGAACACCCGCACACTCAGCAAGAGCGCTGCACCTTACACCATCTGTCTGCCTTACGACCTGCCGATTCCCGGTGATGCCAAGGCCTACAAACTGTCGGGTCGCAGCACCAATGAGCTGATCTTTACTGAGACGACGGAGACGCTGAAGGCCCTGCAGCCTTACCTCATCTGGACGACTGACGGCGATGCATCGCTGAATGCAGGTGCCGCAGAGATTCCTGCTAACGGCCCAAAGACCATTGGTCAGCAGGACGATGCACCAGGCTTCTCGCTGCGTGGCACACTCTACAACATCAGCAATGCCGACGCTGCCGACATGGGTGCCTATACCCTGCAGAACGATGGTCTGTGGCATCCAGTGAAGAGCGACACCGACGAGCACCGTGCTGCCCGTATCCTGCCGTATCGAGCCTATCTGCTGCAGAGCGCAAGGACCAATGCTCCTGCCATCGGTATGGTGCTCGAAGGCACTACCGGTATCACACAGCTGCGCACCGTCGACCGCGACGGCACAGAGCGCATCTACGACCTCAACGGTCGTCAGCTCTCAGCTCCCACGAAGGGTATCAATATCATCAACGGTAAAAAGATCATTAATAAATAAACGACTATGAAGAATCTGAAGATCATGAGTATGCTGCTCGGGGGCCTGCTGGTCCTCGGCAGCTTGACCGCCTGTGGTGGCGGCAGTGACAGCAGCGACGACCCCACACCGCCTCCCACGCCGGATACCCCGACGCCGACTGAGAAGGTGCTGACCAGTGTGAAAATCGACTATACGGCTACTGTTTCTCAGCAGCTGTTGGATGTGGCTACTGTCACCGTGCGTTACATCGGAGAGAACGGACAGGTGGCCAGTGAGCAGATATCGTCCACTACATGGACGAAGAGCGTTACGATTCCCCTGCCCAACAAGGCCGGTCTGAACATCCAGCCCACGCTGAAGGGCGAAGTGAATGAGGGTGAGTACACGATTGCTGCTAAGGGTCAGATGGCCTATACCTGGCTCGATCAGGACGGCCAGCAGCTGAGTGCTGGCTCCATCGAGAAAACCCCTGAGATGGAGGCCGTGTTCTATGCCGACGGCATCGGACAGTATCTCGGTGCCATCAGTGCCAACTGCCAGCTGGCCCGTGCCTTTGCCAAGGACTACAGCGTCACCGACACCGACATCTCTTGGGGTGGTAACGCCGGCGACGACAACACCCAGGGCACTGGTATCTCCGACGATGGTGCCACTGATGACAACAGATAACAGATGAAATAAGGAAGAGATATGAGAAAAATCACAGGTTGGTTATTGGCGGCAGGTATCCTGCTGACGGGCTGCACCAAGGATGGCGAGACAATTATTCTGCCGACGCCTGGTGAGGAACAGCCCCCCGCCACACCATTGGTCACAGTCATCTATGATCCTGATGGACTGGGCGACCGTTCGTACAACGACCTTATCTATAAGGGCGTAGAGGAAGCGGCTAAGAAGTACGGTTTGCGTACCTTGCAGCTGGCGCCCGAAAACAGGGAACAGGGACTGGCTTATCTTGAGACGATGTTCAAGCAGATAGAAAACCTCAACGACACGGTGCGACGACTCTTTGTCACGCCCAGTATCGTCTACGATGCCTACATCCGTGCGAACAATAAACGTCTGGAGACCAACCCCTATGCCGACCTGCTGTTCATGGAAACTGCCAAGCCGCTTGACGGCAAGGGTTCTACATTCTATATCGATTACTATGGTGCGATGTATATGAGCGGCTGCATGGTTCACTATGCCGCCTGGGACCTCGTGTCGCTGCTGTTGGCGAACCCCTACATACAGACCGTGAAAGAGGCGGGCGACGGATTCCAGGCAGGATTCAACGACACGCCCCAGTTGAACGTCGACAAACCCCTTCTTCTGGATGTACGCTATCTGAGTGAAGACCCGGTGGGCGGTTTCAAAATAGCCGACTCGACAGCCACGCGAATCTTCAATGAGGAGAGACATTATATTTCTGGAAAAAACGTCAACAATGTGACCTTGGTGCCTGTCTGCGGCGGAGCCATGCATGCATTCTTTCGGGCCGCAAAGTCAATTGTTTCATCGTATAAATATGTGGGTGTCGATGGCGACATGACTGCCGACAAGGACAACTGCATATTCTCAACGCTGAAGCGTATCGACAAGGTGATGGTCGACTACATCGGCATGTGGCTCAACGGCACGATGCCCAAGCACCAGATACTGGGGCTGGCCGATGGCGCTACCGACGTGATAGTTGGAAACTACACTTATGCATACTCCATAAAAGGAGGACTATGGGACAATGGACTGAATATGGACAGCTTGCGCCAAGTGGCAATCAGAAAGGAGGGGGAGCGGTATGAGAAGTGAAAAGGTAAGAGTGAAAAGTGAAAAATTTGCTGCCGCCATCCTGTTCCTTCTTATCTTTTTCACAGGATGTAAGCAGGAAGACGATACCATTATCTATAAGGATTCGCGCCGGTGGGTGGAGAAGACGGTAGCCGTAGTGGCGCCGCTGAACGACCCCATCATGAAGACCCGTCTGGAGCGCACTGCCGAGTGGATGCTGAAGAACCTGCATAATGCCCAGCTGCAAGACACCCTCTGCATCGACCTGAAACTGGAATGGTACGATGAATACGGCAACGACTTGAAGGTGCTAGGCGAACGCCTGGCCAACCGCGACGATTTGATGGCGGTAATAGGTCCTTTCGACAGCGACAATGTAGAGCAGTTGGCACCTTACTGCCAGCAGACACACAAACCGCTGATACTGCCCACTGCTACCAGTGAGACGGTCATCCGCCGTTTCGCCATTACCAGTAGTGGCGACGGTCAGCAGCCTTTCCTGTGGTCGCTCACCGAGACTGACATCACGCTTTCCGAGATTCTGGTGAGTCTCTATGCCAACAGACTTAGTATGCAGGGCGGCACGATGTTTGAAGGCGATTCTGACGGCGCGCTTTTCGCACCTGCCGACAGCTATGGCCAGACGTTTGTTGAGTGGGCTCCCTTCTTGACTGCCGAGTTGGGCTTCAACCTCCGTTTGTGCGCACAATATGCCGACGACGAGGCACTCTACCGGGAAATGCGCCAGTATTTAGGTACGCTGCCAATGTTTTCCCTCGAAATGCCGCAGTTCGTGGTAGCCCGGAATATCGGGCAGATTTATCAGATAGCACGAATGCGCAGCGAGCTATGGGGTATGGACCCCGACGATCCTGCTGAAGACCAACGCGACGGCTCATCACTGCGTGTCCTCTGGGCACCGGTGTATTATGCTTGTTCCAATATCACCGACGAGGCCATCGCAGCCCTCGGGCCGCGATGCATTGCGCTCACCAGCGGTTATCAGGGCTTCTCGCCTTACGCCGATCCGATGACGGGGTTCGAGATGAGTTACGATGCACGCTTCGACACCAAGCCGACTTTTGCTGAGTGTAAGTTCTACGACGCGCTGCTATTGGCCGCCTTCGCTGCCAGCTACATGGAGCACCACCCTAATGGTCAATCGTCAATGGTCAATGGTCAATCTTCAGCGTTCAACGATGCAGTCGTTAAAATCTGCACCACCGACAACCTTCTTTCCGGACACGCTTGGAACGAGACGGGCATGGAGCTTTACCTTGCTGCACTCGAGCGGGGAGAACTGCTGGGCTTCAAGGGTGCTTCGGGACCTGTGCAGTTTGACAGCGAGTGCTATACCGCAGCACTCAACACCACCTACGTCAACTGGATCATTTCTGACGGTCACTTGTATCACCAGAGCTATTACAGCACCCAGGGAAATGCCCAGACATCGAAAACGCTGGCCTCGTGGAACTATCTGATGAAGGATGCCGAGAAGCGGTTCGACTCCAAATACAGCCAAAGCATCTCCACCATTACCTACCCCGACCTGACCGACCAATACGCCGTGCTCGTGCAGGGCAGCAACGGCTGGGAGAACTACCGTCACGAGGCTGACGTGCTGAGCATCTACCAGATGCTGAAAGCCAACGGCTTTGACGACGACCATATCATCCTCATTACCGCCGACGACTGCGCCAACGCCCCGGAGAATACCGACAAGGGGGCCGTTCGCACCGACCCTGGTGGCAAGAACCTGCGCGAGGGCGCCGTCATCGACTACCGCAATGCCGACCTCACGCCGCAGGATATCTGTCATATCCTGCTCGGCAATAAGACCGACCGCACGCCCGTCGTGCTGCCTGCCAATGCCGGCCAGAACGTGCTCTTCTTCTGGAGTGGTCACGGCCGCAGCAAAGCCATCAACGGCATCAACGAGATGATATGGCGCAACCTGTCGTCCGGTCACGGCATGACAGACGACCTGCTGGCAGAAACCCTCCGCACGATGGCCACTAACCAGCAGTTCCGCCAGATGCTCGTCTGCCTGGAACCCTGCTATTCCGCCAATATGGGCGAAGCCTTAGAGGGCATTCCCGGTGTGCTGGCCATCTGCTCGTCAGGCGCTTACGAACAGTCGTTTGCCGACTCCTGGAGCAACGAACTCGGCGTATGGATGTGCGACCGCTTCAGCCGCAACCTCATCGGTCACGTCACGGAGAATCCCGACGGCACCTACCGCGACCTCTACCTATACTGTGCCCAACACACGCTCGGCTCGCACGTAGGTATATATAATAGTGAGCATTTCGGTAATCTCTATACCACAGGTCCGAGGAACTTATTTGTCAGGAGGCATAACTACTAAACAAATACGACTAAACAAAAAACTGAATCAATATGAAGAGAAAAAAGACTTTGGCTATATTCGCCATGTTGGCCACCGTCATGATGGCTGCCATGTTTACAGCTTGTAGTAATGATGACAACCCGGTAAAACCCAAGCCCCTGGATGACGAGGACGCTACACTGGTGACGAACGACCAGGAACTGCGTAGTGCCATCAAAGACGGTGCAAGCATCAAGCTGGCTAACGACATCCAGCTTAGCAACAGTACGCTGAGTATCGAAAGCGGCACAAAGGTGGCCATCAACCTCGGTGGCTTCACCCTGGACCGCAAGCTGACGGAGCGCGGTGAAGGCGGCGGTCAGGTTATCACAGTACGTAGTGGCGCTACGCTGAACCTCAGTAACGGGACCCTGAAAGGCGGCTGGGGCGGCAACGCCGGCGGTGTCAGCAACGAGGCAGGTACGGCTAACCTGACGGACGTCACCATCACTGGCTGTACGGGCGACGACAAGGGCGGCGCCATCTGCAACCTAAGCGGCGGCATGCTGACGATGAAGGGCGGTTCCATTACGGGCAACACGAGTTTCGATAAAGATGATCCAACAGGTGGCGGCGGTATATTCAACGCCGAGGGTGCTACGGCAACCCTAACGGACGTGACCGTCACGGGCAATCAGGCCAAGTCGAAAGGTGGCGGCGGTATCTGCAACTACGGCACGCTGACACTCGACGGCTGCACCATCACCGGCAATACCTGCGGAAAGAACGGCGGCGGCATTTATAATTACAGCACTGCCACGCTCAACATGCAGGGCAAGAACACCATTACTGACAACAAGGGAAAAGAAGGCTTGACGCACAATGTCTTCCTGAAGGACAATGCAGTCATCACCGTCACCGGCAGCCTTGCAGGCAGCAGCATTGGTGTTACTATGGAAGACAATATCGGCACCTTCACCAGCGGCTATAAAAAGAACAACAGCGACGTGGACCCTGCCACCATCTTCACGCCAGACTTAACCGGCGTCATGGCGGTCAGCCTCGACGGCAACGAGGCGAAGTTGGCCAATGCCCTCCCCGACGGCGCGGTCTATTACATCGAGCACTCCTGGGATGAAGCAAGCAAGACTGTCAAGGCAGAAATCAAGACGCTGGCAAGCGGCAGCTACACCGTGCTGCAGAGCAGTGATGACCCTGTTACCATTCAGCCTGGCTACTACGTGGTCAAGGGTGACATCGAGTGCGAAAGGGTTTACTGTAAGGGCGGCGGCAAGCACCACCTCATACTCTGCGACGGTGCCAAGCTTTCAACATATTTCGTCGGTGTGGAGGATGATAATGAGCTGTATATCTATGGCCAATCAAACGATTCGGGTAAACTGTTGGTTGATAATGAGGTAATTCAGGAATTTCACGCAGGTATTGGCGGCGATGATGGCAAAACCGTCGGCACCATTGTCATCCACGGCGGTGACATCAACACCAGAGGATCCCTAGGAGGAGCGGGCATCGGTTGTGGTCGCAGAGGTCACGACGGCACCATCGTCATCTATGGCGGAAATATCTATGCCGAAGGAGGTGATACTTATGGTTTCCATCCTTATAATAACGAAGGTGCCGCCGGTGCCGGTATCGGTGGCGGAGACATGAAAAACGGCAGCGTAATGATTTATGGCGGCTACATCGAAGCTAAGGCTGCCTACAGATATGGTGCTGCAGGCATCGGCAGCGGTTATAACGGTTTAGATGAAAAAAATCCCCTTAACGGCGGTGTTATCACCATCTACGGCGGCGACATCTCTGCTACAGGTGGCGACGATGGTGCAGGCATCGGCAGTGGAGATGACTGCAACGGTGCCTATGTCACCATCCATGGTGGTCTGGTGAGAGCATGGGGTGGGGGCAATGGTGCCGGTATCGGCTGCGGTTACAATTCCTCAGATTTGCTGACTTTTACCGGTGAACTCACTGTGACCGGTGGCGAGGTCTATGCCTACGGTTCTGCAAGTGTTGATGCCGGAGGCGGCGGCGCAGGTATCGGTGGCGGAAGAGACGCCAACGGCTCGAAAGTCACCATCAGCGGTGGCTATGTCTATGCCAAGGGCGGCAATCAGGGAGCCGGTATCGGCAGTGGCTGTGAAGCCCTCTTCAGCGGCGGCAAGCAAGGCGGCACGCTGACCGTGACCGGCGGCGAGGTCTATGCCTACGGCGGCGTGGATGCTGCCGGTATCGGCGGCGGCGAGGATGCCGACGGCAGCACCGTCACCATCAGCGGCGGCTACGTCTATGCCAAGGGCAGTTACGGTGGTGCCGGTATCGGCGGCGGCGAAGGAGGCGACGGCGCTAATGTGACCATCACAGGCGGCACCGTTCATGCCTCGGCAGGCAGTGGTGATACTGGCAACAGGGCCATCGGTCCGGGCTATGGCGATGACGTTTACGGCTCGCTGACCGTCGGTGACCTGATGATGGTACGTGCCGAGCGTATCTTCACAGAGCCCGAGCGTGTGAACGGCTGCTGGTATCGTACCGATGTCCACGTTGAGCCTTGCACCCACCCAGGCTATACGGCAGACACATGCCCTTATCACAAACACTAGTTCTGACTTACAAAGATCAGAGATAAAAATGAGTGCACCGTATATAGCGAAGACGTAAAAAACATAGCCCCTTGCGCCCCTTTTCTGCTATCTTATTGATAATGAGCGGGTTCGCAGGGGCTATATTTGTATAAAACTGTGCCCCAACTATGCCCCAACAGTGCCCCTTTTTGCACTATTGTTTTTTGAGACGGAGGTAATAGCCGCGGGTGCCGTTTGCTTTGCTTTGGGGCCATTTCAGCTTCTTGATGGCTTTGCCGAGCATGGTGAGATTGGGGACGTCTTTGGCCTTCAGGTGATTGCTGAGTTCTTTTTGAATGGCTGTAGTGCTCCACAGGTTTTCGCTTCTATGGACGGATGTGGGCTCAAAGATTTCCGAGAGCACCATTTCCGGCGTCGACTCCTGCTGATACTCGCTGTTATGACGCTGAATCTCCTGCTCGTCTTCCGACGTAAACCAATAGATGCAGTCGCGAACGTTCAGTTCTTTTACAGCTTGTGCAAACATTTGGCGATAGGGTATACGACCGCTCATGTCTGCCTTGCCGGTTACCTCAATGCAAAGGTAGCGGCGGGTGCCGTCGCCAGAGGGTAGGGGAGAAGTATCGTTGGTGGTGGCAATGAACGAACAGAGGCGTGGGGTCAGCGTGTACTGGTTGGAACGCATCTTGCGTGTCTGTACCTCGTTCTCGGTGAGCAGGCGTTTGATCTTGGCTTGTTCACGCTGCGTCTTCGAGTCGTACTCGTCGATGTTCACCAGCCACATGCGTCCCAGCACGCGCTCCACCTGTTCGGCATTGTCGAGCTTGATGTCCTTCATATAGTACTCACGCATCGATTCGGGCAGGATATGGTTGCAGAACTGTGTCTTCATATATCCCTGTTCGCCAATGAGCAGGGGCACCATCGAGTTACCGTAGTCCTTGTTCAGGTTCAGTGCCTGAGCCACCATAGCCAGGAACCAGCGATGGAAGTATTTGGGCCACAGCTTGTAGTTGGTGGGCAGACGCCGTGCAAAGTCCTCGATGTAGTTATGCTTCTGGTCCCATTCTCCACAACCGGCCAGAAACTCGTGGATGGGGTTGTAGTCCTCGATGTGAGCCGACTCGATGTAGGTGCGGATGTCGTTCATCCAGCTCTCGCCGCCCTCCTTCATCTCTTCCACTACGAGACTCTTCAGATTTCTGTCGGTGACCGGCTGCCAGGGACGGAAGCGCAGGTCGTTGGGACGGAACTCCGTAACGCCTTTCACTACATTGTATCTGAGCTGATAGCGACGCGCCAGGAAGTCCTCGATGCTCCGCATGATGCGCTCCTTTTCGTTCATCTGCGAGATGGGCGTTCCTTGGTATGGCTTTTTGTATGCATTACGGAACGTCTTGCGAATCAGGTCTATTCCCAACGGCTTGAAGCGTGCGTTCCAAGATGCCCTGACGATGCAGCCTTCCTCCGCGAGACAGGCTTTGTTGCAGTAGTCGGCCAATGCCTGCAGGCACTGCTCCATATTCTCTGGACAGTCGTCGAGTGCCTTTGCAAGACAAGTCTGGTATTCCAGTTCGATGCGTTCGCGCTGTTCGTAGCCGGGATACCACACGACGGTGCCGTTGTCGTCGGCCTTGGTGCCTTCGTAGGCTTTCAGCGGGTCCTTCCCCTGACGGACTACGGGCAGCACCTGGGCCTGGGGATTGTAATAGAGCAGGGGATCGTAGCTCATGCGGCATCCGTTGGTGATGTGTACCTCGCCCACCAGCATGTCGCATTGTGTCAGCGCAATGTAAAGGCGCATGGCATTGTCCTTGGCTTCCTTCAGGAACGCGGTATAATCCTGAATGTCAAGGCCGTCCGAATCATATTTGCATTTGACGACCACCTTCAGCGTCACACCGCTGACGCCGGCGAATGCCAGCATCGTGTAAGGTATCTGACGCACCTTGTCGCGCAACTCGGTGACCTGCTGAATGCCTTGTGGACAGGGAATGTTGAGCAATACCAGCCCCGTGAACGACAGGGGCTTGTCGAATCCGGCCTTGCCGAATGTGGACGAGAAGATGAGATAGGGCAACGAGTCGGTGTCTCGGATGAAGTATTTGGGCATGCCTTGCTCCATCATCAGCCTCGACTGCATGGCGATTTTGGCGATACGGTCTGCGACTTCTTTGGTTCTTGGTTCCTGCATGCGCTCGACTACGCTACTTAACTCTGTTGAAACGGGCAATTTGAACTGCCCTGCTGTGGTGTTTACTTTGGTAATTTTCATATTCATCATGTGTGTTTATTATTCCCTGCAAAGATACAAAAAAATCATGCAAAATGCAAGTATTTTAGCAAAAAAAATGCATAAAAAAAGCATGAATGTTGTTGAAATAGCATCTTTGTTCGGTTCAAATGGCATCTTTGGCTCACTGCGATAGTCCCTTTACGTCGTTCAGATAAGACCTTATAGGCTACGAGGCCCGTCCGGGCAGGGTGCAAGAGCCGTTGTGGGAGGGACTGAGAAGCCTTCTCGCAACCGTTCGCGTTAGCCCAAACAACCGTTTGCGCCTACGCAAACAACCGTTCGCGTATACGCAAAAGCTACGGACAAGTTTTTGTAAGGGGCACTGTTGGGGCGGGGTTGGGGCACCCTTTTTGGCAAACATAGCCCCTAAAAGATTCCTTTGTACAAAGGGGCTTCGGAGAATTGGGGCGTATGGGGCTATGTTTTTTCAAATTTCAGTATATATATCCTGCTGACCCATACGGCTCTTCATCAGTTTGGGGTGCTCGCCCTTGGTCCACTCATTCAGCTGTTTTCTGGCAGAATACATAGTGAGGTTGGCGTGATAGGCGAACGACCTCACGGTGGTAAAACCGCGTTTCAGACACTCGGCGAGGGCCTTCTCCAGATGTGCCTTGTCGCCTATAATCTCCTGGACGTTAGGGGTTTCGACCTTGCGGAATCCGTCGTCGAGCCACTTGCCAATGGCCTTGCTCCACTTCTTGCCCGGGTTGTATTCTACCCCGTCGAGCATCACGTCGCTGTTCTTGACGTCGTTGGCATCGGTAATCTCACGCTTCAAAGCCAGTTTGGGTGCAAACGAGCCAATGGTGGTGTCGATGCGATAGCCCATCGACATCAGTTCTGCGGCAGCACTCATAAACACGGCGAAAGCTCTCGACAGTTCACCTTCCCGCATGCCGTAGCCTCCGCGACTACAGAACTGGTCGACAGCATTCATGTTCAACTTATGACCCCTGGCAGGCTTTACGTACATGATGTTCTTTCCATCCTTGCCCTTGGCAGGCGTAGGGTGTACTTCATAAGGCAATCCGCCTTTCTTTCTCGGCATAGTTTCTGTTATTTATATTTTTTGCAAATGTACAAAAACTTATTGTAATTGCAAAAATATAGCATTATAAAGTTTTAAATTTCGTCTTTCAGACTTCAGATTTCGTCTGAAAACCTTTAAATCTTGTCTGAAAACGGCAAAAAATGGTCTGTACTTTTGCGGTACAGATTATTTTTTGTATCTTTGCCATCAAAGATAGCGAAAATACTCCGTATCTTTGCTCTCAGAATATGTACTAACTGATACAATAATTAAAACAATAAACAAATGAACATGAAACAGACGAAACTATTCATGCTGCTGGCAGCGCTGCTTTGCGCTACGACAACGGTCTGGGCACAGACAACGTGGCTGGGCAGTGGTAACAGTGCTGACCCGTACCTGCTGAAGTCGAGCAACGAATGGGAGGCTCTGGCCAAACAAGTGGCCGAGGGTAAGAACTTCCAGAACCAGTTCTTCAGGTTGTCGGCCGACATCGATACCAAGGGTATTCAGGTGGGTTCGGTGGAGAAGCCGTTCTGCGGCACGT
>JAEEVW010000028.1 GCA_016291085.1 Prevotella sp. | reverse complement strand
GCCGACTTCAGACTGACGAAATCCTCGCGACTGTATCGCTGCGAGAATTCCTCCATCGAGTACGTGTAGGCCACCTGTCCGTTATCGTTGTGCCAGGAGAACCGGTTCGTCTTGATGTCATAGGTCCAGATGTGTACCTGACTGGTCTGCAGAATCAGCGCCAGACGATTGTTGCGCTTCACGTTCTCGAGTTTTATCTTCCGGTTTTGGATATGGTAACTGATACCATAGACGGCCATGAAGACGAGTAGCAGCAGGCCGCCGCCCAGCAGATACCATAGTCCTTTCGACTCTTCCATATCCTGCCGCTCGGGATAGAACCACTTATCCTGCAAGGGTTGTATCTTGTCGTTGGTATAGAGTCTGGTATAGGCCTCGTCGAGTTTGTCGAGCAGTTGCTGGTTGTTCGACATGAACTTGTACTGTCCGTGCTGCATGTTGACGGGAGTCAGTTCCAGGTTGTCGATGTGATAGCGCTGCATGAGCCATTTCAGCGAGAGCGTGTTCCACAGGATCTGACCCTCCTCCTTGGCGCTGACCTCCTGAATGGCTTCGCGCATATCCCCCACGGGAATGGCATTCTCGCCCCACCCGTATTCGAGCATTAAGTGATAGGCTAGCGAGCTGTCGCAGACTATCACCTGGTGGTTGCTCAGGTCGCGGAAGCGCTTGATGACCACCTCCTTATTCTTTGGCGTCACCACACTTTGGGTGAAGAGCGTGACGGCATTCTTCGAGAATTTACCAAACTCGTCGTGGAATCCTACGGCCAGACCCAGCATCAGGTCCGACTTGCCGCTTTTCAGGTCACGGAAGGCTTCCGACGACGGTTTCAGCCTGATTTCGTAGGGAATGTCCAGTTCCTTCATGATGAGCCGGACCAAGTCGACACTGAAACCGTCCGGTTCACCGTTGTCGTTCAAGAATGAGTAGGGCCACAGGTCCCATACGTCTTCATAAATCAGCGGATGACTTGTTGAGAAGACCCGTGTGTTGTCTGATTGGGCAAATCCTATTGACAATGAGAGATGTACAGAGAGCAGTAGCATCATTGCTCTCTTGTACCATGCCAATTTATCGCAAGTGGTTCTATGCATATCGTACATCTGTTAGAATAACACTTAATCGCTGCAAAGATACAAAAAAAATGCTTTTAATGGCATTTTCAAATAGAAGAATTTGCATTTTCGCTCACTTATTCGTAACTTTCACCCTTCTTTGACCTGAAGGTACAAAGCGATAAATCGATGAGGTGAAGTTACTTTCGCTCGAAAATGCAAAAAACACAAGTCTTTCTTTGCATTTTGCTCACTTATTCGTAACTTTGCAGGCGATAACGACAAAACTAAATTTTATGAAACGAATTATCAATCTTATCTTAGCCCTTGTGTTCATGTGTATGACCACACTGACGGCCTCAGCCACAGAGTACATTACCGACGTGATGCTCATCGGCGCGTATGCACAAGCAGATTATAATGCGCTGGTAGCCAAGTACACGTCCCAAGGTTGGAAAGCCACCAACTGGGACCTGAACAAAGGTATTGCGTGGGGCAGTGGCGATGCCATCCTGCTGCTTTATAAGACGGCGGAAAGCACCGACGGCTTTAACCACGAGTACATCACCGACTTCTACATCCAGAACCGCAGTGCCGCCAAAACCACCCAGACGCTGAACTTTATGGGCCGCACCTACGACCTCGTGCCTGTCTCTGATGACAGCGACAGCCACTTCAAGGGACAGTACGGCGACCTGAACAGCCATACCGGTGCCAGCACCGACCCCATCCACCTCTACTATACCAAAGAGACCTTTGCCGACAACCGCGTGGTGACCGGCATCACCTTCAACGATACGAAGAGCGGCGGCGTGGGCTGTGAAGGCAACATCAAGACCGGCTTCGACCTGAACGCCGGCTGTTCCGCCCTTACTTCCCAGCAAATCTACATGCACCTCACCACAGCTACAGCGCCGGTGAAGGACTGCTACATCTCCGAAGTCAAGCTTGTTGGCGCAGGAAGCAGTGATGAGCTGGATACCTATCTGAACCAGTACGCAGTGGACGGCTGGAAGGTCATCAACTACGACCTGAACAAAGGCATCAACTGGGGCGACGGCGAAGCTATCTACCTGCTCTACAAGACCACTATCAGCCCCGACGGTCTGAACCACGGTTATATCACCGACTTCTACATCCAGAACCGCAGTACCTCCAATACCACCACTACGCTGAATTATAACGACCGCCTCTATCAAATTGTGCAATACGTGGGCAGCAGCCACTTCCAGAGTCAGATGGGTGACTTGAACAGCGGCACCGGTGCCAGCACGGACCCCATCCACCTCTATTGTACTACCGACCGATTCCTCTCTGATGGTCGTACCGTCAACGGCATTTACTTCAACGCCACCCAGAGCGGTGCCGTGGGTAAGGAAGGCGGTTCCACGGGCTTCGACCTGAATGCCGGCTGTTCCAGCCTCACTTCCCAGCAAATCTACATGCATATTACTACCGCCACTACTTACAGGAACTCTCCAACGCAGTCCTGTTTGGATCTCTTTGAGCCACAGGTCAGGGGCTTCAGGGTGAAAGGCTGGGCCTTCAACCCCGATGAGCCTGACGCACAACTCCCCATCCGTGTAGAGATGAGAACGGCCAACAATCAGGTCTACAGAGAATATCATTTTTCAACCGATGTCCTGCGCACCGACGTGAACGACGCATATACTCTTACCGGCAACCACGGATTTGACAAAGAGTACACCATTGTTGACATCCCCGCCGGCACCTATACCATCAAGGTCTTTGCCAGCAACCTGGCCGACGGAGAGACGCAAATAGGTTCTACACAATCGTTGACCATCACCCGCAACAAGCCCGCTTCTTATCTGGACTTCGTTGAAGGAGAGACAAATAATGTACGCAATATACGCGTGCAAGGCTGGGCCTACGACCCTGATGTACCCAGCGAGTCTGTTCCCATCCGTGTGGTGATAAAACGTACAGATGGTACGGTCTTAAAAACAGTTAACCTGAATGCTGATGTTCCGCGTCCCGACGTGAACAGTGCAAAGGGCATTAGTGGCAATCATGGTTTTGCGGCCACTATCCCCATTGATGGAGGCATCGTTACTGTGAGTGTCTATGCCGACGACCTTACTTACGACGACGAAGTCCAGGTGGGCACAACGAAGACGGTGGATCTCACCAAAGTTGTGACGTTGACTTCTTCGACAGGAGAAGTGACACTCTACGACGGCGATGGGATAACCGGCACAGGTGGCGATGAAACGCGTATCATTATTGCTGCCGGTGCTATGGTCACACTCAGCGGCGTAAACATCACTTCCCCTTATACCACCGGTAAAAAGGTATACGAAAGCACTACGGTTTGTGCCAACAACACTGACCGCGAATGGTCTGGCATCACCTGTCTGGGCAGCGCCACCATCATCCTGGCTGATGGAACCAGCAACTACGTGCAAGGTGGCGGCACACGTTACTCCGGCATCCAGCCTGGCCCTCCGGGCACCGTACTCACCATCCGTGGCAATGGCGCGCTCGAAGCTTGTGGCTGGCCTCATGGGGCAGGCATCGGTAGCATCAACGATGGTTGCTGTGGCGATATTGAGATAAAAGGTGGAAACATCAAGGCTTATTCCTATAGCTATTATTATGTGTTATTCAAAGGAAATCCTTTTCGTGCTGCAATAACAGGTGCCGGTGCAGCCATCGGCACAGGAACTGCGGGTTCGTGTGGAGATATCGTTATCACAGGCGGCACCATCTTCGCAGAAACGGCCGCTGGTTCAGCAGCCATTGGCTGTGGAACGGGAGGTAGATGCGGTAACATCATATTCGGTAATAGCGGACTCAGGATTGAGGCCAAAAGATCATTCGAAAACACTGAACCATACACCGTCGGAATTGCATCAAACTCCAATAACATAACCAGCACCTGCGGCACTTTGACCATTGGCGGTGTAAAGACGGACTACATCACAGATAATCCTTGGACCTATGCCCCTGTCGACAACAACCTCACCTTTACTGTCAACTTTGATGCCAATGGCGGCAGCGGTTCTATGAATAATCAGGGCTTTGTTTATAACGTACCGCAGATACTCAACGCCTGCGCATTCACCCGCACACACTATCACTTCAATGGCTGGAACACCAAGGCTGACGGCAGTGGTGTCAGCTTTACGGACCAGCAAGAGGTTTACAATGTGACCGGCCCCTCTGAGATGTTGATGATGTATGCACAGTGGGAACCGGACAATTACAGCATCACATACGTCAATGCCGTAAATGGTACGGACTATATTGTCAACACTAACCCCACCAGCTATACATACATAACTGGCACCATCAATCTGACCGCTCCAACCAAATTTGGCTATGAATTCGTGGGATGGACATGGGAAGGTCAGACGACTCCAACTAAGTCTGCCGCCATTTCTCAGGGATCCACCGGCAACAAGACATTTACTGCACACTGGGCACGGGCAACAGCACTGGAATTAACGCAGGATATCGGTGGTTATACAATGGTTGACGGTCAAATCATCACAGGAAGCGGCGGCGCCAACACCCACATCACTATTGCCGATGGTGCCACAGTAACGCTGAATGGTGTGGACATCAGGTCCATTGTAGATGACACTGATCATAGTTGGGCAGGCATCACCTGTCTGGGTTCGGCAACCATCATTTTGGCCGATGGTACCACAAATTACGTTAAGGGTGCGCACGCTCATAAACCGGGCATTTTCATTGGAAATGGCCATACACTTACCATCAAAGGTAACGGCACGCTCAATGCTAAAGACGGTGGACAAAGTGGCTCTGGTATCGGTGGTGATTACAATACCCCCTGTGGCAACATCGTCATCGAGGGCGGCACCATCATTGCTACGGGTAGTAGCTGCGCTCCAGGCATAGGAAATACGTCAAAAAATGGAACGGGGGGCGACATCACCATCAAGGGCGGTACGGTTACGGCTGTTGGAGAATTCTACGCAGCGGGTATTGGCAGCGGTCAAAATTGTAATTGCGGAAATATTACCATCACCGACGGCATCACCAGTGTTACTGCCACCAAGGGAGGGTGGGATTCACCTGCTACCATCGGTGCGGGCAAGGGTGGCACTAGCGGCACCATCAACATCAGCAGCGCACTCACCAGCATCGTCAGCGGCATCACGCAAAGCCTGTTCCATCAACTCACACTTACAGACAATGCCGACAACACAGCGGCTATCAACGGCAAGAACGGAAGAACCTGTAAGACCGTGACGCTCTCAGGTCGCACGCTCTACAAAGACGGGGCATGGAATACGCTGTGCCTGCCGTTCGCGCTCGACCTAACGGCAGACGGCTGTCCGCTAGCAGGCGATGGTGTGACAGCCATGACGCTCAACACCACGACGAGCGGACTGAGCGGATCGACGCTGACGCTGAACTTCACCAGTGCCACTGATATCCCTGCTGGCACACCGTTCATCATCAAGTGGGACAACAAGGGCACAACTATCGAGGAGCCCGAGTTCACCAGCGTCACCATCAGCAGCGCCACCACCAACAACACGCAGGCATTCACGGGCGGTAGCTTCAAAGGCAGCTTCAGTCCCGTCAGCTTCACGGCCAATGACAAGACAAAGCTGTTCCTCGGTGCTGGGAACAATCTGCACTGGCCCAGCGCCGACATGACGCTCGGTGCCTGCCGTGCGTACTTCGACCTCGGCACCAGCAATGCCAGCGAGTTCGTGCTGAACTTCGGAGACGGAGAGAACGTAACAGGAGTTAACGAAGTTATCGAAGTTAACGAAGATAACGACAATAGTTGGTACACGCTGAGCGGTACGCGCCTCGAAGGCAAGCCCACGCAGAAAGGCCTGTACATCCACGGAAATAAAAAGATCGTAGTGAAATAAGAATACAAGAATACAAGAAAACAAGAAAACAAGACAATAGCTATGGCGAGCAAAAGTTTCAGAGAGGTAATGGCTTGGCAAAAGGCTCACGCCTTTGTACTGGCATTCTACAAGACCAAGATGTTTTTTCCCGAGGACGAGAAGTTTGCATTGGTACCGCAGTTCCAAAGAGCAGCTGTATCGATAGCGGCCAACATCGCCGAGGGCTATAAGAAGGTGTCTAAGGCCGACAAACTGCGCTTCTTCAACATTGCACAGGGCTCTCTAGAAGAGTGCCGCTATTATATAATATTGTCACATGATGTGGGCTACTACCCACAGGATGTGGCCAACGAAATGTGGGTGAAAATCGAGGACGCTGCAATCACACTCCATTCCTACATCGAGGCCATTAAAGCAAACAAGGGAATTACGGATGAAATGGATTGAAGAAGACATGGAGACAAGAAGACAAGAAGGCGTTGGTGAGTACCAAACGTCCAAGACGATAAACATGCAGGCGCGAACCGTCAGCAGCAGAACTAATGTCTTGTATTCTAGTATTCCTGTATTCCCGTATTCAAAAAATTAAAGCTATAACAATATGAAGAAAGAATATATGAAGCCCTCGATGGAGGCAGTAGAGATTAAGAACGAGTGTCAGATCTTAGCTGGCAGCGTTAACAACGTCAACGGCAACGTCTTCGACGGAACCATCACCGGCAGCAACGAACCCGGGCGCGCCCCGGAATTCCAGAAGATGCAGGACCTGCTGTTCGGCGAATAAAGAAAACAAGAGCGTGCTGATTCTGTACCCTAACCCTTCAAGCCCTGAAGGGTTAGGGTTCAGCACTCGAAGCCTTAGGGTTCAAGCCTTGAAGCCTTAGGGTTCATTTTATGGGGGATTTGCAACATGGAGTTTGCAAAGGAAGGGGGTTACATCTTAAATAATATTTAAAAAGCAGTTTGGCACTTGCAGATTGAGAATTATTTCGTATCTTTGCATGCAATTGATACAAATCACAAAAAAGAAAAGGATTATGGCATTTTTAACTAACGACAAATTGACCATCGTCGGCGCTGCCGGTATGATTGGTTCAAACATGGCTCAGAGTGCCCTGATGATGGGTCTGACAAGTAACATCTGTCTGTACGACGTATTCTCTCCCGAGGGTGTTGCCGAGGAGATGCGCCAGAGTGGTTTCGACGATGTGAATATCGTGGCTACCACCGATGCCGAGGAGGCTTTCCGCGGTGCTAAGTATATCATTTCTTCCGGTGGTGCTCCCCGTAAGGCTGGTATGACCCGTGAGGATCTGCTCGCCGGCAACTGTAAGATTGCTGAGGAGCTCGGTCAGAACATCAAGAAGTTCTGCCCCGACGTAAAGCACGTGGTGATTATCTTCAACCCCGCTGACCTCACTGGTCTGGTAACACTGCTGTACTCTGGCTTGAAGCCCGGACAGGTAACGACCCTCGCCGGTCTGGATACCACCCGTCTGCAGTCGGCCCTGGCCAAGAAGTTCGGTGTGATGCAGAACGAGATTACCGGTTGTGCTACCTATGGCGGACACGGTGAGCAGATGGCAGTCTTCGGCAGCCACGTAGTTGTTGCAGGCCGCAAGCTGACCGACATCATTGGTACTGCTGAGTTCCCCGCTGAGGAGTGGGAGCAGATGAAGGTCGACGTCACCAAGGGTGGTGCCAAGATTATCGAGCTCCGCGGACGCAGCTCGTTCCAGAGCCCCTCGTACCTCTCAGTTGAGATGATTCGTGCCGCTATGGGTGGTGAGCCCTTCCGCTTCCCCGTAGGAACCTATGTCAAGACCGACAAGTACGACCACATCATGATGGCTATGAAGACCACCATGACCGCTGAGGGTGCTAAGTTCGAGGTTCCCCAGGGTACTGCCGAGGAGAATGCCAAGCTCGACCAGAGCTACGAGCACCTGTGCAAGATGCGCGACGAACTGGTGACGCTGAACATCGTTCCTCCCATCTCAGAGTGGAGCAAGATCAATCCCAACCTGTAATTGAAGGATTGCCGAAAAAACAAAGTCCGGATAACGCTTGGTTATCCGGGCTTTTTCGTTCGTACCCCGACCCAGAATCGAACTGGGAACTAAGTCTTAGGAGGACCTTGTTATATCCATTTAACTATCAGGGCAACGGTTTTTCGTACTTTGCAGGTGCAAAGGTACGAAAAATAAGTGAAAAGTGAATAGTGAAAAGTGAATAATTTGCTTCCGCAGAGGAAAAAGTTCAAAGTTCAAAGGTCAAAGTTCAAAGATAATTGTTACCTTTGCAGCAGAAAATAACATTTAAGACGTAAAAAATGGGAAAATTAGTGATTAACTCGTACGACGAGTTTGCCGCCCACCTGGGCGAAGAGTTAGGAAAGTCGGAGTGGCTGGAAGTAGATCAGGATCGTATCAACCTGTTTGCCGACGCTACGCTGGACCATCAATGGATTCATGTGGATGTAGAACGTGCCAAGGAGGAGAGTCCGTATAAGTCGACCATCGCTCACGGCTATCTGACGCTGAGTCTGCTACCCTATATGTGGGACCAGATTATTGAGGTGAACAATATCAAGATGCTGGTGAACTACGGCATGAACGACATGCGCTTCGGACAGCCGGTGATTACAGGCAGTCGTGTGCGTCTGGTGACTACGCTGCACAACATCCAGAACCTGCGCGGCATCTGCAAGGCGGAGATTAAGTTCACCATCGAGATTGAAGGCCAGCGCAAGCCCGCCCTCGAAGGCATTGCGGCGTTCCTGTATTATTTTAACTAGGAGAACCTAGGAGAACCTAGGAAAGCCTGTGAATTCCTAGGAGGACCTAGGACAAATAAAAGCAGCCCGCTCGATTAGGAGCGGGCTGCTATTATTAATATAAGGTGTAATCCTTATGCCTTGGCAACCTCAGCGTCTTCTTCGCGGATGGTACGACCCATCACGAGGAAGGCAGTAGGAGCAGCGATGAACAGTGACGACAGGGTACCGAAGACAACACCCAGGATCATTGCGAACGAGAAGCTGCGGATGGAGTCACCACCGAGGATGAAGATACACAGCAACACGATCAATGTCGTTACAGAGGTGTTGATGGTACGAGCCAGCGTCTGGTTCAGCGAGTCGTTGAACAGCTGCTGACGGTCGCGCTTGCCATAGAGCTGGAAGTTCTCACGGATACGGTCGAATACCACCACCTTATCGTTGATAGAGTAACCGATCACCGTCAGGATAGCACCGATGAATACCTGGTCGATTTCGAGCGACATGGGTACCCAGCCCCACAATACGCTGTAGAAGCCGATAACCACCAATGCATCGAGAGCCAGCGCGATGGTAGCACCTGTAGAGTATGCTACGTTGCGGAAGCGGAGCAGGATGTAGAGGAAGATGGCGAAGAGGGCGATGATGACGCTGACGATAGCACCGTAAGTGATATCCTTAGCCACAGCAGGACCAACCTTGGCCGAGCTGATGATGGAACCACCCTGGCGAACATCAGGATTCTTGAAGTCCTCGACGTTCTCCTGGCTGATGAAGCCGCCCTTCTTCAGTGCGTTATAGAGAATGGTCTCAGCCTGGTCGTCAACCTCAGGATTGTTCGACTCGATATCCCAGTTGGTAGATACACGGATGGTCTTGCCATCGGTACCCAGGGCAATTACAGAGGTGTTTGCCTCCTTATTAGCATTCTCACCAACAGTATTGATGAAAGCACCAGCGAGGGCCTGACGGACTTCCTCAACGTGAGTCTCCTTGTCAAGTGTCACCACATAGTTACGACCACCAGTGAAGTCGATGCTCTGGCTCAGGCCACGAACAAAGAACGAACCGATGAATACGATGGCAGCAACACCCCAGATAGCGAACGACTTCTTGTACATACCCATGAAGTTGTACTTGGCATTCTGCATGAGGTTCTTTGAGTAGCCAGTGACGAAGGTGAGGTCGAGCCACTTGTCCTTCTTCAGACGGTTCTCGTAAACCAGACGGGTCAGGAACACAGCGGTGAAGAACGAGCAGAAGATACCGATGATCCAGGTGGTAGCGAAGCCCTTGACAGGACCTGTACCGAAGAACAACAGGATGAAACCGGTAATCAGAGAGGTAACGTTCGAGTCGAAGATGGCGCTGAAGGCGTTAGAGTAACCCTTCGTCACAGCCTCTTTCATACCCAAGCCGCGCTTCAGCTCTTCCTTGATACGCTCGTAGATCAGCACGTTAGCATCCACAGCAGTACCCAGCGTCAGCACGATACCGGCGATACCAGGCATCGTCAGGGCAGCCTGGAACGATGTCAGAATACCCAGCGTGAAGAACAGGTTGAAGAGCAGTGCGATATCCGAGAGAATACCAGGGATGAAGCCATACAGCATAATCATGTAGATCATCAGGAGCACGAAGGCTACGACGAACGAGATGACACCCTGCTTGATAGACTGAGCACCCAGTGAGGGACCAACGACCTCTTCCTGTACGATACGGGTCGGAGCCGGCATCTTACCAGAGTTCAGCGTGTTAGCCAAGTCCTTGGTGTCCTCGATAGTGAAGTTACCAGTAATCTGCGAGTTACCACCGTCAATCTGAGTCAGGATACGGGGAGCAGAGTAAACGGCGTCGTCGAGCACGATGGCTACGCCACGACCGATGTTCTGCTTGGTAATCTGGCTCCAGCGGCGAGCACCGTCAGAGTTCATCTGCATTGATACAGAGGGGTGACCCATCTGATCGAAGTCGTCCTTAGAAGAGGTAATCACGTCACCCTCCAGCGGAGCACGGCCGTTAGGCTCGGTAATCTTCAGTGCATACAGAGCGAAGACATCGCCCTTGGTGTTCTGACCACCAAAGTCCTCAGGCTTGGCACCCCAACGCAGCTTACACTCGGCGGGAAGCACAGAAGCAGCTACGTTAGAATAGATAACCTTGTTGACGTCAGCAGTATCGCGAGCGTTAGCATAACCAACGATAGCCAGACCCTGGGGAACGGGCTGGAACACAGCGAACAAGGGGTTCTGCTTCAGAGCCTCAGCCTTGGCCTTGGCATCGCTGACCTTGCTCTCCTTCTTAGCCAGTTTAGCAGCCAAGTCGGCAGCAGCAGCCTTCGTAGTGTCGGCAGCAACATCAGCAGCAGCCTCGGCAACAGCAGTCGAATCAGCAACAACGGCAGTTGTGTCAATAGCAGCAGCAGCATCACCACCCAGAACAGCATACTTCTGGTTCAACTGAGCCAGCAGAGGATAAATCTCCTGAGAATTATAGGTCTCCCAGAACTCCAGGTTAGCAGAACCCTGCAGGAGCTTACGAACACGCTCAGGCTCCTTGATACCAGGCATCTCGACCATGATACGGCCAGACTGACCCTCGAGCTTCTGGATGTTGGGCTGAACGACACCGAACTTATCGATACGGTTACGGACAACGTTGAATGAGTTGTCAACGGCTGACTGCACCTCAGCGCGCAGAGCACTCTCCACCTCAGAGTCGGTAGAACTGGTGCTGACCTTGCCCTTCATCTGCTGAGTAGCAAAGATTGCTGCCAAGGGACGTCCGTTAGCATTCTGTTTCCAATACTTGATGAACAGGGAGATAAAGTCGTCCTGACTGGTCTCCTCTTCCTTCTTTGCCTGCTCCATTGACTTCTTGTAGGTAGCATCGGTCTTGTGGTCGGCCAGCACATCGACAACGTCAGGTACTGACACCTCAAGAATAACGTTCATACCGCCCTTCAGGTCAAGACCCAGGCCAATCTCCATCTCACGGCACTGCTTGAAAGAATAAATTCCGCAGTACACCTTTTCGTTCATGATTGAATCGAGGTACTCCTGACCAGCTTCCTCGCCCATGGCCGCTGCCTTGTTTTCATGGTAGCGGGTCACAAACGAAAAGGAGAGGTAGAAGCAGCAAACGAGAATCAAAACGATTGCGATAAATTTTACAATTCCTTTGTTTTGCATTGTTGTTTATTTATTATTATAATTTATTATTTTGCTTTTTTAGCCTGCAAATATACGCTTTTTTCTTCATTTACCGAAATAATTCGGCACTTTTCATACATTTTTTAATGCTTTGGCCTGATTTTGAGCCAACAAATGAGCGGATTATGGTCACTTGCGTCCATTTCGCCATCAATTTTGCAATAATAGGGCTCTAGCTTTTCATTACAGAAAAAGTGGTCAATTCGGAACGAAAACGCTTTCTGATTATATGACAAACCGATACCTTTTCCAGTCTCGACAAAACAGTCGGTCATCGCCTCGGCCATAGCATGACGAGAGTAGGATATGGGATTATCGTTGAAGTCGCCGCATACAATAACGGGATACTGGTCATGTTCCTGAACATAGCGACGGACAGCACGGATTTGTCCGGCACGCTTGGCATTAGCCTCTGCCAGTTTAATCAACAACATTTTCGACTCTTCGCGTACGGAGTCGCGAGACATTTCGCCCTTTAGTATCTGGCGGTACTGTTTACGGTCGTCACTGCTCAGATGGCAACTCTCAAAATGATTGTTGACAACTATCAACGTGTCGTCGCCCACCTTCAACCACCAAGCCACACTGCCATTGGCCTCCGACTGATAAGGTATGCATTCTCGTCGAATAATCGGATACTTCGTATGAATACCCAAAGCATTGAAACTCTGTGAGGTATTCGCTATGACCATCGTATCGTTATGGGCAAAATGCTTCTCGTAGTGAATAAACGCATAGCGACGCCATGTATCCACATCTTCCTGAAGGCAAACGATATCGGGGTTTTCTTCAAACAGATAGTCGCGCACATGCTCAAAACCGTCTTCATACTTATAGTTGCCCCCATAGGAGCAGACATTATAGGAAATAACCTTCAGCGCCCCCTCAGGAATATCCTTTTGACTATTGATGGGCATATAAATACTAATAGGAACGTATGCCAACAGAAAACCACACACGGAAATCCATACCATACGCCACTTGAAAATCAGCCAAAAAAAGATGAAAGCCAGATTAATCAGCAAGAAAATGGGTAGCGTCATACCCAATGTCGAGAGCAAAGGATGATCCGTGGGGTTCAGACGGTCGCTATAGCCTACCAGTAACATGACAATGACGGAGGCGACATTCGCCCCCGCTATCACTTGAACGGTAAATTTCTTCAACTGTTTTATCACGACTGGTGGCTTTGGTCAAACAATTTCTGCTTCTCCTCCTTTGTCAGACTATCATAGCCACTCTTGCGGATCTTATCCAAGATAGCATCGACTTCCTCCTGATTCTGGCGCTTACGGGCATTATACTCCTCATCTGTCTCACGACGGCGTTGGGTTTCTTCAGCATGCATACGGTTGTTCCGCTGGTCCTGTTGGCACTGGTCATAACGACGCTTCATGTTTTCGAAGAACTCCTGGCCGCGACTGCGTCCGAAACGCTGACTGGAATCCGGGTGTTTCTGCCAATAACGGATGAGCAGGAAGCCAAACAGCATACCACCCAAATGAGCCATATGGGCCACTCCGTCACCAGGTCCACTCATTGCCGAGACAAGTTCAATGACAATATATCCCGCAACGAGCCACTTGGCCTTAATGGGAAACGGGAATGGAATGATAAACAGCCGTTCGTTGGGAAATATCATACCAAAAGCCAACAAGATGGCATAGACAGCACCCGAGGCTCCAATGGTAGTCCATAGGTTAATATAGGCATCGGTAGTCATCTGCACACCACCGGCATTCACGTATTGATAGGCCGCGAGACCCTCTATAGAGTAACTGACATACTGCACCAGTTCCTGAGCAACACCAGCACCAATACCACAACAAATGTAATAAAAAATGATTTTTTTCGGACCCCACACGCGTTCGATTACCGCACCAAACATCCACAAGGCAAACATATTGAAAAAAATATGCGTAAAACTGCCATGCAGAAACATGTAAGTAAAGAACTGATAAAAATGGAAATCACTGGCCAAGAAAAAATGAAGTCCTAACAAGTTCGTCAGGTCTACACCTCGTAATTGTAAAACCCATGTTGCCACAAATGTCAGAAAGTTGACAATGAGCAGGTTCTTGGTCATCGTGGGAATATTGTTCATTTTACTTCTTATCTGTTAGTTATGTCATTTGGCTCACGTTTTAACGATGATGCCGTTTCGGGCGCAAAATTACAAAAAATATCCGTGTTTGAGCACAAAAATGGGACAATACACACTTTTTTTTATGAAAAAACTCATTTTTTTCCTTTTTTTGTTTGTTTTATGAATTCTTTGTCATATATTTGCGTCAGAATTTGACTTAAACATTTTTAATTTAACTTTTAAAACTACAAAATTATGAACAAGACAGAATTAATTGAGAAGATTGCTGCAGGTGCAGGTCTGACCAAAGTTGACGCAAAAAAGGCTCTCGAGGCTGGTGTAGAAGCTATCAAGGCAGCTCTCGTAGCAGGTGACAAAGTACAGCTCGTAGGTTTCGGAACTTTCGCTGTTAATGAGAAGCCCGCCCGTGAGGGTATCAACCCCGCTACCAAGCAGAAGATTAAGATCGCTGCTAAGAAGGTTGCTAAGTTCAAGGCTGGTCAGGAATTCGCTGATGCCGTTAACAAGTAATCTTTGTAAATAAATTTTCAAGAGGCCTCATCTTATTGATGAAGCCTCTTTTTTTTGTAACTGACCGTTAGCGATTGGCAGCTTGTCAATCGCCAACGTTTTAAAACCGAATCAGGGCTGCTTGCCAATGTAAGCCAAAATACCACCGTCCACGTAGAGCACGTGACCGTTGACAGCATCGGAAGCGTGGGAAGCCAGGAACACAGCGGGGCCACCCAGCTCAGAAGGATCGAGCCAACGTCCGGCAGGTGTCTTGGCACAGATGAACGAGTCGAACGGATGACGGCTTCCGTCAGGCTGACGCTCACGGAGAGGAGCAGTCTGTGGGGTTGCGATGTAGCCCGGGCCGATACCGTTACACTGGATGTTGTACTCACCATACTCAGAGCAG
Organism: Prevotella sp.; assembly: GCA_016291085.1. Taxonomy (GTDB): domain Bacteria; phylum Bacteroidota; class Bacteroidia; order Bacteroidales; family Bacteroidaceae; genus Prevotella. The sequence continues at coordinate 33,163 of JAEEVW010000028.1, read as the reverse complement.
ATGTTACGTGTGAGCATCTTCAGACCGCCCTTGGCTGCAGCATAAGCTGAAACTGTCTCACGACCCAGTTCTGACATCATCGAACAGATATTGATGATCTTACCCTCACGACGCTCCATCATCTCAGGAACGACGGCAGCTGAGCAGATGTAAGGAGCCACCAGGTCGACGTCGATGACCTGCTGGAACTCGGCACGCTTCATCTCGTGCATGGGGATGCGCTTGATGATACCGGCATTGTTCACCAGGATATCAATCTGACCAACCTCAGCATGGATCTTGTCGACCAGAGCCTTCACAGCATTCTCATCCGTCACGTCACAGACATAACCCTTCACGTTGGTAATGCCAGCCTCCTTGTAGTTGTCCAAACCACGCTGCAGGGCAGCTTCATTGATGTCGTTGAAGATAATGGTCTTGATGCCTGCAGCAACGAAAGCCTTGGCGATGTTAAAACCAATTCCGTAAGATGCACCAGTAATCCATGCATTCTTACCTTCTAATGAAAATAGATTTGCCATAATAGTTTGTTTTTAGAGAATAGTTTTTTGTTGTCCAAGGCGGATTCGAACCACCACAAACAGAACCAAAACCTGTTGTGCTACCATTACACCATTGGACAATGTGGCTGCAAAGGTACAAAAATATTTTGAAGTACCAAAATTTTGCAGCCAAATATTACTTTACGATTAACAAGTAGTAGTTCTTCTTGCCCTTCTGAGCCAAAAGATACTTGCCGTCGATGAGGTCATCAGCGGTAACGGGACGATTCTGGTCGGTCAGTTTCTCCTTGTTCAGCGAGACACCACCACCCTGCACCATCTTGCGCATTTCACCCTTTGAGGGGAATACGGGAGCGACAGTGGTGAAGAGCTCGATAGCGGGCTGATTCAGCTGATCCTTTGAAATCTCGAACTGGGGAACACCATCGAAGACATCGAGGAATGTCTGCTCGTCGAGTTTCTCCAATCCTTCCTTGGTAGACTTGCCAAAGAGCAGATTAGAAGCTTCGATAGCAGCATCAAGGGCCTCCTGCGAGTGTACCATGACAGTAACTTCCTCAGCCAGACGCTTCTGCAGCACACGACGGCCAGGGTCCTGCTTGTGCTCCTCAACGAGGGCATCAATCACTTCCTTCTCCAACGAGGTAAAGATCTTGATGTACTTCTCGGCATCGTCGTCGCTGACGTTGAGCCAGAACTGATAGAACTTATACGGCGTGGTGCGCTTGGGATCGAGCCAGATGTTTCCACTCTCGGTCTTACCGAACTTCTTGCCGTCGCTCTTGGTAATCAGCGGACAGGTCAGCGCGAAGGCCTCGTTCTCATAGCCCAGCGTACGGCGGATAAGCTCGGTACCAGTAGTGATGTTACCCCACTGGTCGTTACCACCCAACTGCAACTTACAGTTCTTATGCTGGTAGAGATAGAGGAAGTCGTAGCCCTGCAACAACTGGTAGGTGAATTCTGTAAAGCTCAGACCGTCGCGAGCTGTACCATTCAGGCGCTGCTGCACGCTGTCTTTAGCCATCATATAGTTCACCGTGATATGCTTACCCACCTCACGGGCAAAGTCCAAGAACGTAAAGTCCTTCATCCAGTCGTAATTGTTGACCATCTCTGCTGCGTTGGCATCCTTCGACTCGAAGTCGAGGAACTTCGACACCTGAGCCTTGATGCACTCCTGATTGTGACGCAGCGTCTCTTCGTTCAGCAGGTTACGCTCCTGCGACTTGCCAGAAGGATCGCCAATCATACCGGTAGCACCACCCACCAGGATGATGGGCTTGTGACCGCAACGCTGCAGGTGACGCAGCATCATGATACCACAGAGGTGGCCGATATGCAGAGAGTCGGCCGTAGGATCTGTTCCCAAATAGGCTGTTACCATTTCTTTCTGGAGCAGCTCTTCTGTGCCAGGCATCATCTGTGCCAGCATGCCGCGCCATTTCAGTTCTTCAACAAAGTTCTTCTTCATATTAATGTTCTTTTCGATATTTCGTTATTACGTTATTACGATATTACGACCTTTCGATGCTTTGAAGCCTTACGGCACCGGGTCATAGCCCGAGCCACCCCATGGGTTACATCTTAAGATTCGCCAGATGGCGAGATAGAGTCCCTTTATCGGACCGTGTTTTAACAATGCCTGGCGAGCGTACTCGCTACAGGTCGGTGTAAAACGGCAAGACGGGCCAAGCAGTGGTGATATGCAGATCTGATAGAACCGGATGGGCAGAATCAGCAGCCACGCTATCGTTCGCGACAGGTAATGGAACAAGGTCTTCATAGCTTTTCTGCCATTCTTTGCATCAATCCGACCACTCTTGACTCCACGTCCCTTGAAGGGCGATGTTCGTCTGACAACCAAATAAACGCCAGCAACAGTTGTTCGTGCTCTGCCAGTGCCTCATACAGCAGTTGTTTGTGCTGACGAAAGGCTTCACGAACCTGACGTTTCACACGATTTCTGTCTACGGCATGCTTAATCCGTTTCTTAGGAACGCTGACGAGAATCTGAACAGGTGCATCGCCTTGCGCGCGTTCCTTTTTAATATATACTGCTCTTAACGGAAATGCAGCCATCGACTGGCTACATCCTCCTCCAAAGAGCGTATCTATCAGCTTCTGGCTGACCATGCGCTCCCGCTTCTTCAGACAAGGAGCTATCATTGTCGCGTAAAGCTTGGGTTAATCTTCTTGGGTTTCGAGCAAATAGTGCTGCAGAGCTCCCGTCATCGAAGGATACTTCTCCGTGGGGGCCTCCAAGTCGAGGCGCAGGCCTGCGTCGCGAGCAGCCTTTGCAGTAGCTGGGCCAAAAGTGGCAATAGCAATGTCACCCTGCTTGAAACCGGGGAAATTCTTGGTCAACGCCTCAATACCGGCAGGACTAAAGAACACGAGCATGTCGTAGTCGAACGTCTTCACTTCCTCAGGAGTAAAGTCATTGCTGACGGTACGATACATCACACACTCACAATGATTCAACTTCTTGGCGTCAAGCATCTGGGCGATAGCGTCATTGTGAACGTCGCTCATGGGGACAAGGTATTTCTCAGCCTTATGCTTTGCCATCGTAGGAACAAGATCGTCAATCTTACCCGTCGTTCCGAAGAACACCTTACGCTTGCGATACTGCACATATTTCTGGATATACAACGAAATAGTCTCTGTGACGCAGAAATACTTCATATCCTCAGGAATAGCCAGGCGCATTTCCTTGGCCAGTGTGAAGAAATGATCGATAGCATGGCGCGAGGTGAATACAATAGCTGTATAGTCGAGAATATTCACCTTCTGTGTGCGGAATTCCTTGGCAGAGATTCCCTCAACCTTGATGAACGGGCGAAACACCAGTTCTACACCAAATCTAGAGGCAATGTCAAAATAAGGCGATTTCTCGCTTGACGGTTTAGGTTGTGAAACCAAAATCTTCTTTATCATTCTTGTCCTAAAAATTTATTTTCAAACTATTTGCCGTAAACACCAACGCACCCCAAAAAAGGAGCAAAGGTATGATTTCGAGGGTGCAAAAGTACAAAATAATCTGCAATTTAACGACATTTTGTCGGAAAAAGATAAGAAAACACTTAAAAAGCTCCAAAATTTTAACGATTGCCAAGACTATCAGGACATAAATCACAGCATTTCGGATAGATATATTGAAAAATGTCCATATGACAACCAAGGGGAAGAGCAATGCACCTTCGACAGAGGAAATGTAAAGAAAAGACCTCATCCATTGTCGGTTCTTTTTACCATCAAAGAACACCATGTTGACTATCGTATACAACAAGGATTTCACCAGGAAATAGACAACCGATATTCCCAGGAAGATGGCAATCAGATGATATTGGGAGTCTAGAAGAAAAGTTTCACCAATAAAGTGGAGTGTATAGAAATAGAATAGTATCGCCAGAAGCAGGCAGTTCAAGAAGGCCAGGAACGTCTGGAAACGAATCTCCACAGCCGTTTCTGTGATTTCCGTCAGGCCTTCTCGGTTGGTATTGAAAAAGTTCTTCGTCTGGCGTACGACGAAATTCCTTGTATTTGAGAATGCTATCGTTGCCAAAACAAACAACAGCAATAGCAGCGAGACAATGACGTTATCGTGTTGTACCGAATAAGGAACGGGGTCTCCAGGCACGCCATAGCGTCCTCCGGGCAGTTCTGGATGAAACAGTGAGTCCTTAGAAAAGAAGCCCTCCCGATAATACTGGGGCAAGTTAACATCCATCATATTGTGCCCCTTGTCGTGACCAGGCAAGTGAAGGGTGTCAGGACGACTGCTCCATCGAATCTCCGAAGGCTTGAAATGTGCTTGAATAGCCGAGTCCTGCTGGGCAGGAGTAGCGCTCTTGGGCAACCAGCTGAGCACCATTTTGGGTGTCAGTACAGTATGGTGGTGAACAGCGGAATCCCCCTGTACACCACCACCCTCTTGTCCGAAAACGCTTTCTTGCTGCAGTGCCATTATCAATGATGAGAACTTAGATACCAAATGCCCGTTTGATATCGTCTACCCTATCCCGTTTCTCCCATGTAAACAACTCCACATCGATCGTTTTGGTCTCATGATACCGGCTGGTGAAGGTCTTCTTTACCACCTCCGACTGACGCCCCATATGACCATAGGCAGCCGTTTCGAGATACATGGGCTGGCGCAGCTTCAACGTGCGTTCGATAGCTTTCGGACGCAGGTCGAAGAGCTGTTCAATCTTCTGGGCAATCTCGCCATCGGTCATGTTTACACGCGAGCGGCCATAGGTGTTCACATAAATGTTCATGGGCTTGGCCACACCAATGGCATAGCTCACCTGAACGAGCATCTCGTCAGCCACCCCTGCAGCCACCATATTCTTGGCAATATGTCGTGCGGCATAGGCGGCACTACGGTCTACCTTCGATGAGTCCTTGCCCGAGAAGGCGCCGCCACCATGGGCGCCCTTGCCACCATAGGTGTCGACGATGATCTTACGACCCGTCAGACCTGTATCGCCATGAGGTCCGCCAATCACAAACTTACCTGTCGGATTCACGTAGTATTTAATGTCGTTGCCGAACAGCGACAACACACTTTCAGAGTGGATCTTCTGCTTGACACGGGGAATCAGGATGTTGATGACGTCGTCCTTGATCTTGGCGAGCATCTTCTCGTCCTCGTCGAACTCATCGTGCTGCGTGGATACCACGATGGTATCGATACGCTCGGGAATACCCGCGTCGCTATACTGCACCGTCACCTGACTCTTGGCATCAGGGCGCAGATAGGTCATCACCTTGCCTTCCTTACGGATTTCCGCCAAGGTGCGCATGATGAGGTGAGCCAAGTCGAGCGACACAGGCATCAGGTTCTCTGTCTCGTTAGTGGCATAGCCGAACATCATGCCCTGGTCGCCAGCACCCTGTTCGTCTTCGTCGCCGTTATCGACACCGCGATTGATGTCTTCACTCTGCTCGTGAATGGCTGTCAGGATACCACACGAATTGCCGTCAAACTGATACTCCGCCTTCGTATAGCCAATCTTCTTGATGGTATTGCGGGCGATGGTCTGCAGGTCGATATACACCTCACTGCGCACCTCACCCATCAGCACTACCTGACCTGTAGTGACAAACGACTCACAAGCCACACGGGCATGTTCGTCGTAAGCCAGAAACTGGTCGAGAATAGCGTCGCTTATCTGGTCGGCCACTTTATCAGGATGGCCTTCGGACACTGATTCTGATGAAAACAAATAACTCATATCCAAAATTTTTTGCAAAGGTACACACTTTTTGCCACATAGCAAAATAAAACGGCCTACACTTCATGAGAGTAGGCCGTTTTTTTATGAATTAGCAATAAAAACTACTCTTCGGGCATCATCACAACCTCTGCGCGGTTGCCTGACTTAAGCAGTTCCTTGGCAAAGGCGGCGATGCTCTCAGGAGTCTGGGCATTCACCAGCTGCTCATAGTCCTTGTCGAAATTGACACCCTTATAGCGCCACATATCGATGGTCGTTATCCAGTAGTTGTTCTGCTTCAGCTGATCAGCATGATTCTTGATCATATACTCCTTCACCTTAGCCAACTTGTCAGGATCACATCCCTTGGTCAGTGCCTGCACCTCGTCGCGCATAATCTGCAAGGCGACATCGGCCTTCTCGGGCTTCATGGGGCAATAGACATAGAGGGTGGTACTGTTCTCGAAGTCGTCGGTGCTGAGGTTTCCACTGGCACCTACAGTATAGGCGGCGCTGGCGTCCTCACGAATCTTCTTCAGATACTCCATCGACAGGATCTGTCCGGCTATCGAGGCCTTGATGCTGTTCTCCGAAGTGAAAGGTATATCTTTCGTATACCATAACATGACGGCAATCGACCTCGGAGTCTCAGCCTTGTGCTTGAAGCTGTTGATAACTTCACCCTTGAAGTCGGTATCGATGTACGCAGACTTCTCCACCTTCTTCTGAGAAGGCAGCGAACCAATATACTGCTCGATGAGGGGACGGATGGTTTCCTCGTCGTAGTTACCTACGATGTCGAACGTATAGGCAGCGGCATTGGCCGTACGCTCCTTGGCAATCTGCAGAATACGGTCGTAATCGACCTTCTTCAGGTCATCCAGGTCAAACGGCTTTACACGGGGATGGTGGTTACCCAGCGTCAGCGTCAGTGAGTCAGAGAAGACAGTCTCGGGCTGCAACAGGCGGTTTCTCAGCTGTACCTCAGTGGTCTGCATCAGGTTATCGTACGACTTCTGGTCCTTGTTGATATTGGTGAACATCAAGTACACCAGCTGCAGCATAGTCTCCACATCCTTCGGCGTCGAGCTACCGCTGATATACTCGCGATAAACGTCCATCGACATGGAAGCACTGGCAATCTTACCAGCCAGAGCCTTCTCCAGTTCTGTATGCGAGAAGTTGCCCAAACCGCTGGCTCCAATCACGTCATTAAACATCTTCAGGTTAGGCAGCTCCTCATTGCCATACAGGCCGCTGCCACCGTAGCCATAGCCACGCAGCAGCACCTGGTCTTTCTTCAGGTCGGTCTTCTTCAGCACAACGATAGCACCGTTCGAAAGGGTCAGCTCGGTATAGTCGAAGAGGTCGCTCTTCACCTCTTTCACGATAGAACCCTTCTTGGGCAGCTCGGTCATCAGGGGCTCGTCCTTCACATTGTCCACATAAGCCTCAATCTCAGCTGTACGGGCAGTGGCAATGGCTTTCTTTAGACTCTCCTCTGTAGGATATACACCATTCTCCTTCTCGGTGTTGAAGTTCAGCACCACCAGATTGGTGTCGCTCTTGGAAACCAGTTCCTGCATCACCATATTGACAGCCTCGAGAGGCAAGACGGGAATCAGCTGCTTCATCGTCTCATGGGTGTAGTCAATGCTGGGAATCGGCTCTTTGTTCAGGAAGTGCTGCACATACTGACCTACAAACTGGCTGTTGAAACGCTTGTCTTTATTAGAATACTGCTTGTCGATATTGCTCTCATAGTTGGCCTTGAAACGGTTGTACTCCGTAGGAGTGAAGCCAAACTCAGCAGCACGGCGAGCCTCGGTGAGGACAGCAGTCAGGGCAGCCTCAGCCTGGCCGTCCTTGGGCAGGACATCCAGTCCGAAAGCGTCGACCGAACGAGACAGCAGATATACTCCGTCGCCTGCACTAGCCTGCAGGAAGGGACTCTCGGGCTTCTCGGCATACTCGCGCAGACGGTCGTTCAACATGCTGATGGCTGCATCCTTGATGTAGTCGGCAACCATATAAGCCATCGTACCCTTCAAAGAATCGGGGAACGACTCGTGCTTCATCATCAACGAAACGATGTTGTAGCGCTGCTCCTTATCCTTGTCGATGACGATAATCGCCTCGTTATTGTCAGGAACGGGTTCCGTCGTAACCAGTGCACGGTTCTCAGGCAACTTAATGGGCGAGAAGAGGTCCTTGATCTTCTGTTCAACCTTGTCTACATCCACGTCACCGACGACGATGATGGCCTGATTGTCAGGACGGTACCACTTCTCGTAGTAAGCCTGCAGGAAGGGACGCTCGAAGTTGTCGATAACCTCCATCAGTCCGATAGGCATACGATAGCCGTACTTCGAATTCGGATACAGCTTGGGCAGGTCGCGCTCCAGCATACGCATCTGGGCACTGGTGCGCAGGCGCCACTCCTCGTGAATCACGCCACGCTCCTTCTCAATCTCCTCCTGCTCCAGCAGCAGACCGTCGGCCCAGTCGTAGAGGATCAGCATACATGAGTCGATGATACCCTCGCGAGTGGTGGGGACATTACTGATGTTGTACACCGTCTGGTCGATACTGGTATAGGCATTCAGGTCAGTACCGAACTTCACGCCAACGCTCTCACACCAGCGCAACAGTTCGTTGCCCTTGAAATGTTTCGAACCGTTAAAGGCCATGTGCTCCAGGAAGTGGGCCAGACCACGCTGGTCGTCGTTCTCCTGGATAGAACCTACGCGCTGGGCAATATAGAACTCAGCACGCTGCTCAGGCCAATTGTTGTGACGAATGTAATAAGTTAGTCCATTGTCCAGTTTACCCGTGCGAACATCGGGGTCAATGGGAATCGGCGGCATCTGCATTTGTGCCACCATTGCTGTCGTGCTGAACAACATCAGCGCAGCCATCAACACTTTCTTCAGTTTCATTTCTTTTTGGTTTAAAGTGGAAAATTTCTGCAAAGTTAACAAAAAAACTCTTTCCACCCACACGTACCTATATATTATTATGCTTTTTTTACAAATCAATATTCGTTATTTAATATATAAAAGAGGCTATGTCGCTGATGACACAGCCTCTTTGGGGTGTATTAGAAACCTGTTGGATTATTAGAATCCGAATCCGAACAGTTCGTTCTCTATACCCAGTCCAGGAGAAAGGATATCCTCAGGATCGTCTACCTCTATAGTATCGTTCAAAGGCAGAGAGCCTGTCAGTATCGGCTGGAGCATGTCCAGTTCTACAACATCCATTTCTGGGCAAATATATGTTTTCTTCATATCTTTTTTCTTTTTTTATGTTAGTCGCTTTCAGCGAGAAATTGTTCAAAATTTAATTCAAAATTAATCAAAATATTCTGTTCAATTTTGGGGGCAATTTTGTTGAATTTCCACGCGTTAGCGTGCTTTTACTTTAAAATGACTTTCTTACCATTCACGATGTACAGACCCTTCGTGGGCTGAGCTACGCGCTGACCAGCGAGGTTGTAGTACTCACCTCTTACATCTTCCATCTGACCTCTTACTTCATCAATGCCAGTAGTCTCACCACCGAAACCAAGGAAGTCAGGAGCACCAGCAGCAACCTTCAGATAACCCTTACCTGCAGGAACTTTCACGCCGTTAGCAAGCTTATAGAAACCAACCTTACTATTCTTGTTTGCCAGAACATAAATGGTACCATCGCCTGTAATTGATCCATCAGAATACAGCAGGTCGTTGTCAGATAAATCAGCAGCACTTTCGAGGGTAGGAATCTTATACGTTCCTGGTTCAGCCTCGATGATTACAGCTGTTTTAGCAGGAGCGGCAGTAACCTTTGTCAACTTGACATAATTACCCATAACCTTTGCAGAATAAGCTGTGACACCACCCAAACCAATAGGTTTGCTGTAGCTGAAGGTGGTCCAGCCATCAGAGCCGACAGTGACACTACAGAGGTTCTTTACTTCATATACCTTGATGCTTGTAAGTTCGAAAGTATTGCCTTTGTCCTTTCCTTGACCCCAGATGTTCCATAAGAGTCCCTGCTTTCCTGCAAGATCGCCTTCAGTTGCTGCAGGAGCTTCAATGGCCTCTCTCAAATCCTTGATAGTGTATGTGTACACATTATTACCCTCGTTCTTTAAAGCAAAATCAGGAACACTAACTGCTCCATTAGCACTTTGAATCTTACCAATACCCCAACCGATATATTTATTATCAGTTACGATAGTTGCATTGATTGTAAATTCCACCTTTGCAGAATTAGAGTATGAAGCAATATCGTTGTATTCTACAAAATTAGAAGCAAACGGAACATTCGCAGCATCCTCGTATTCGACCTTCTTTACCAAATAAATACGACTAACCTTAATAGTAGGATTGCTTGTACCACCTTGAATAGAAAGTTGCTTTACTCCCGAAGCCTTCGCGTTATTCTCAATATCAATAGTTACTGTAGTGGTAGATGAAATTCCTCCAAACGACTGTGAAACTTCAGTATCATCACTAAATTTAATAATCACTTGGCCCCATCCGCCAGAATAGCTGTCAATGTCAACACACAGTGAAGAGGCGGAATGCGCAAAGTAGAGCCGTGAAGAGATTAAACATCGCCAGGAAGAGCCGCGAGCGGTCGGCCACCTCCCGTCGTTTGTGCAGCATTACAATGCCACATGTCAGGCTGATGACCAGACAGAAACTGATGACGGATATGCTGATAACAATATGCATTAATCATTAGATATTAGTACGTTTTGCAAATCCACATTTCCAGGAATTTGTCAGCAACGCTGTATATCTTTATACGTTCCGCATTTGTGTATGTCAGGAGTTGTTTTTCCAGCAGGGCACCAATGGCATACTGCACGGAGCTGGGGGATTTTAGCGCATGCTGCTTCACGAAGGCGACAGAGGTAACACCGCTGGCCTTGCCTTCTTTGGCAATGGCAATCAGCGTTTCTTTCTGCTGGTAATTGAGTTGGTTCATCACCGAGGCAAATGAACGGCCTTTCTCCTCCAGGATGTCGCCAAGTATCTTGTAAATGTCGGATTCTTCTATGGTCTTATTAGGGTCTATATAGGCGAATGCGTTGTGGAGCACATTGTGAACGTAATAGGTATGTCCTTCGAAAAGGTTGTAAGCAAGAGCTGCAGCTTCGGGCGTAATAGTTCGGTTGGCATTTGTGAACTGTTCTTCAGCGAAACCTGTATAGACATCCTTGGCGATGCTGTCCAGATAAATCTGCTCTGCGCTGTTGTAGAAGGGTTGGGCTGCAGAGTTGAACATATTCTCAAGAACATGCCGATTACTGCCGGCATAGATGAACAGGCAGTTGTTCATTTTCTGAATATGGGTGCGAAGTAAGGCCTCTACGTTTTTCTCAGGATAATTCGCAATCTGCTGGAATTCATCAATGGCGAAGATACAAGGCTTGTCGGCCTGCTCCAAATAGCGGAAAATCTCTTCCAATGTCAACTCGGGAGCGTGAATGTCACCTAGTTTGATATTGAAAGTAGGCGTATTGGATACCGGGTCATAGCCGAAACATCCAGCCAGGGAATGAAGTCCCGCCAGAAATTTGTCAAGTACATTCTTTCCTTTGGGTACCAGTACAGAGTATATCTCCTTACTAAGGAACAACACAAGCTCATGCAGGCTGGTTGTTGCGTAGATATCCGAATAGAACGTATAGTAGTTGTCCTTAACAGACGGCTGCTCGAAAACATGGCGTATCAATTGCGTCTTGCCCATTCTTCGGGGCGAGGTGAGCAGGATGTGTGCCTTGTTACCAAGTGTACGTATGATCCACTGTGTTTCTTTCTCCCTGTCGCAGAAATAAGGCTCAGGGATGATGCCGGTGATATAGAACGGATTCTCCATAATACTGCTTTTGGGTGCAAAACTGCGGTTAAGCGAGGGCAATGATGCTGGCATCAATGCCGAGCGTGAGCAGTCTCGCAGCCTTTCGGCTGCAAAGGTAAGCAAAAAAAATCAATTATACAAATTCTATAATAGAAATTCTATAAAAACACGAGTGATCATATAAGGGTGTGAGCATTAGTTGCTTTTGAAGGGTTGTGGTCCGTCCGTGCGGGCTACGAGGCCGAAAGGGGGTTCGCAAGGGGGCGCGCAAGGTACAACACGCCTTTGCACAGGGAGCGAGAAGGCACCTCACAACCTTGCGGGCACACGCAAAATACCTTACGGGCATACCCAAAACACTTTGCGGGCACACGCAAAACACCTTAACCGCCTACGCAAAATAAGAACAGTCTATTTTTTCAGCATGCGACAATTGTCAGATTGTAGCAGGGTTGTAGCAGGGTTTTTCAAAACCCTGCTACAGGCTAAACGCCCTGTACATAAGGGTTTCAGGGGAATTGTAGCTATCATAGCATAGTTTTTCTTTTTTATCTTTGTAGTGTACCAAATGTAGATAAAAACTGCCGAAACGTTGTTTAGGTTAACGGATGTTAAAATTGCACAGAGCAGGGTGACAGGCACCGTGTGAGCAAGCAAAAACGGGAAGAAGGAAGGGACATTTACGAATTCATTGAAAAATTAGAAACGAAAAAGAATATTGAGATTATGGAAAAAGAACTATTGATTGAGAAAGCTCATGAGGGCTAACTACTATGAGTACCGCAACGGCACGCGCCTTATTCCCCCCGCTTTGCAGCAGGACATCCGTGACCTGTTTCGCGAAAACGGGTGGTCAGGCGACGTGGAGTTCGACGGCTATGTAGAGGATTACAACTGGTAGAACATAATAAGGTGGCACACCTTTGGCAGGAGTGCCACCTTATTATATATATGCGCGCGAGGCTTAGTTGAAGTAGTACTTCACACCGAGCTGCAGGCGCCAGCACTGGCCGTAGCTGTGGTTGTAGTCCCACGCTGTCTTCAGGTCGGTGTTCATGCGGAAGACGGGCTGTGCACCTTTCTTGATGTCAGCAGCATTGGCAACGGTCAACAACTTGAACTGGTTGTAGGTTGTTCCAGGAATCTGCTTGGCTACGCCCCACTTCGAGTTCAGCAGGTTGCCGATGTTCTCGACGTTGGCAATGAGCTGCAACTTATGCGTGGTGCTTCCAATCTTCAGATCGAAGTCGTGAGCCCACTTGAAGTCAAAGCTGTGTACCCAAGGAGCACGTGCTGCATAAGCACCAGCATACTCGCCACGATGGCTGCTCAGGTAGTCGTCCTGCTCGAGGAACTGCCAGAAAGCAATACGGTCGGCATCGGTAGAGAACTTGATTTCCGAATCATCGCGCGGGATATACATCAGGTCGTATGCCAGACCATCGCCATTGATGTCGTTGGCATAGGTGTAGCTGTAACCAGCGGGAGAATAGCCGCTATAGAACAGCGAGAAGTGGTCCTTGCCATACTTGTAGCTGACGTTGGCAATAACACGGTCGGGAGTGGCATAGCCTGAATTCATGACTTCGAATGCATTCGGTCCGTTAACGGTATACTGAGACTGCCAAGCAGACTGTGCATTAGAACCTGGCAGACCCGTCACTTCCTTGTTCACAGTGTGGGTATAGGCTGCGGTGACATACAGGTTCTTGAGAGGTTCTGCATTCAACTGTACACTGGCTGTCCAACCATAACCCTTATGGTTATTACAGAGAACGTAGGTGCCCTTTGAGGTATACTTATAGTCCTTTGCTGCCGGATAGATCAAACGATTGTCAGCTCCAGTCATACGCATCCAGGTCTCGTCCGCTGGTTTCTGATCCCAGTTGTCCAGATGAACGGCATTGATATTCTTGGTATAAGTGAACTCACCAGTCAGCGTCAACGGGAAGTTAACAGGCACCTGATAGTCGACAGCGATGCTGGTCTTCCATACCTGAGGCATCTTGAAGTCTGGATCCACAGCAGCATAATATTTCATGCCCTGTGCATAGTCCTTCATGACAGCTTCCATCTCCCGGACATCGGTCTTCACGTCGCCAGCAAACTGCGCCATAATAGTGGGATCTGTAGAGACATAGGTGGTCTGAATCATACCCGACTGGCTCGGCATATTGGTAAAGAACACCAAGGGCAGACGTCCTGCAAAGAGACCCGTACCACCACGAACCTTCAGCATCCTGTCGCCAAAGACATCGTAGGTAAAGCCCACACGCGGAGAAATCTGCCAGTTGCTGTTCGGCCACTGACCGGTATCGACGTGACGGCCTCCAAAGTCAACGGCATACAACTCGTCATTGCGCACAGCACCGCTATTCTGGAACAGCAGGTTGTCGAAACGAATGCCAAAGTTCAGTTTGAGTTTGTCGGTAACGTTCCAGTCGTCCTGCAAATAGAAGCCAATCTGATTGAACTTCACCTCTGACGACGGCTCAGGATTACCATTATTACCCACAGTCAGAGCAACAGCTGTCGGAGCAGCACCACTCATGAAGTCCTCCATGCTGGCATAACGATAGTAACCCGTACCCTGACGCACATAGTTATTCAATGCCTTCTGGTGCTCAAAGTTCAAACCAGCCATCAGCTTATGACTGCCCAGATAGTAGGTAAAGTTGTCGTTAACAGTCAGAATCTGGTTACGCACACGATTCTGATAAGTAAAGAGCTCATAACCCAGCGTTATGTAGGGTTCTTTACCATTCATAATATCAATCATGGGGAACATCGACGAATTGCTGCTACGTGGGTCGTCCATGTCAGAATAGGTTGCCAACAGCTGGTTAGAAGCCTTGTCGCCAAAGCGGCTGTTCAGGTCGAACGAGAACGTCGTCACCTTGTTATCCTGGCTATAGAACGAATTGGCAAATGCCATAGCGTTGATACCTACGCAAGCAGAACTGAGATTACCTGCATCACGTGAGGTTGCCGAGGGTGGAGTCCACTTTGTATTGTTGGTGTGGTTGAAACGCACTGCCAAGTGGTGACTCTGATTGATGTTCCAGTCGATACGAGCCAGATACTTGTTGTTCTTGATGCCACCAGGATAGGCAGTGGGAGAACCGGTATCGTATCCATACTTATCCATGACATATTTGGATATCATCTCCATGTCCGCCAGCGTTGTACGCGAGGTATAGGTCTTCTGGTCGCCTGCTCCTTTGGTCGAGCCATCTAAATCCGGATGCCAATAAGTGGGGATGTTCTCAGTCTCTACACGCTCAATATTGGCAAAGAAAAACAGTTTATCCTTGATGATGGGTCCACCTAAGGTGAAACCCCAGGTCTTCTCCTCGGAAGGATTCGGCTCCGAGTTCTGCACGCCGTCCACACGGTTGCCGTGCATATCCTCGCTGGTATAGTAGAAATAAGCTGTGCCTTTGAAGGTGTTCGTACCCGACTTCGTTACGGCATTGATACCACCACCGATGAAGTTCGACTGACGAACATCGAAGGGAGCCACCACCATCTGCACTTCGTCGATGGCATCCATTGATACGGGGTTGCCACCACCAGGCAGGTTGGAGTTCAGACCGAAGTTATTGTTCAGGTTAGCACCGTCGAGGGTAAAGTTAGCCATCTTACCATTGCTGCCAGCAAAACTGTTAGAACCTCCATAGTATGGAGAGAGCTTCGCAATATCACCGATAGAACGGCTAATGGTAGGCAGCTCCTGGATGGTACGGTTGTTAACGTTGGTCGAAGCACCCGTCTTCTCTGCGGCAAACTTCGAAGCCTTACCACTGACCACAACTTCTGCCAGCTCATTGGCATTCTCGGAAATCACTACGTTAAGGTTATACGTTTCACCCAGCTGCAGGTAGATATCCTTGAATGTTCTGGTGTCGTAACCAATGTAGCTGATGGTAACGGTGTACGGGCCACCATTACGCATACCTTGGATATTGAAACGACCATCCACATTCGTGATTGCAGCATACTTGGTACCCGAGGGATCGTGAACAGCCTGCACTGTGGCGCCAATCACCTCTTCCTTGGTATCCTGCATGGTTACCTTTCCGCTCAGAGCAGAATTTGTAATCTGTGCCATCATCGTCAACGCTAAGGTCAACATTATGGCGGTTAAAAACAGTTTTCTTCGCATATTACCAAAGTTTTGTTATTTGCCTGCAAATTTAATTAATTTTTTCGAAACGACACACTTTTTATGCTTTTATTTTCGGAATCGCATCGTTTTTTTCTCTTTTCTTCACTTTGCGATCTGTTTTCGTGCAGCAAACAGCTTATTAGTGCAATCCCATACGAGCCTCAACTACGTTGACGACATAGTCACCCAGCTTCTCGCATTCGTTGATGAGATCCATATAAATGGTACCTACTGCATAGGTGTACTCGCGGTTATTGATGTCGGTAATGTTCTGCGACTTCAACTGGTTGCGGTAGTTGTTAATCTCGTTCTCAATGTTAAACGTGCGGTTGACGTCGAACGACTCCTTGCGTCCCTGCAACAGACGGTTCATCTGTGACAGCGACTGGTCGGTCAGTTCCATCATCTGGTGCAGATGGTCGTACTGTTTCTCGACGAAGTGGTCTTCCTTGCCGTTATACTTGCGCGAGATGGTACGGGCCATATTGAAGCAGGCGTCGCCGATAGACTCCAACTCACTGACCTCACGCAACATAGCACGAATCTTGGCCTTGGTGTCGTCTGACAGGTGAGCATCACTGACGGAGTTCAGATAGTTGGCAATCTCAAGTTCCATATTGTCCGAAATGCCCTCATACTTCTCAATGCGTGTATACAGCTTGTTGAAGTCACCAGCCTGGTTGTCTTTCTTGCTGTTTGCACTCGACGAGAGTGTCAGCAATTCGCGCACCATGCCGAACATGCGCTGCATACGTTCGGAGAACGACTGAATCTCCTTCTGAGCCTCAAGCACTGAGAGCTCGGGGGTCTTCATGAAACCAGCAGTAATGAAATGCAGACGGAAATCTTCTTCCTCGTCGACCTTCTTGGGTTTGATGACCCAGCACACAAACTTCTCGATCTGCGGGATGAACCAGATGAGAATGAAGGTATTGACCACGTTGAACGAGGTATGGAATGCGGCCAGCACGAAGCTCAGCTTGGCGGCATTGGCCAAGTAGGCTTGGGCACCGACAACCTCCTTCTGCATGTCGACGTCATAGCCTACCCATCCGCAGACCATGTCGATGAACGGGCGGAACACGAACAGGATCCAGAAGACGCCGAACACGTTGAAGAACATGTGTGCCAACGCCGCCCGTCGCGCTTGGGTATTCGCCGACATCGCCGCTAAGTTCGACGTCACGGTAGTACCGATATTCTCACCCATTACCAATGCAATACCCTGATAAATGGGCAGGGCACCACTGGAGCACAGGATCATCGTGATGGCCATTACCGCTGCTGACGACTGTACGCAGAACGTCAGAATGCCACCCAACACGAGGAATATCAACGTGGTTAGGAACGAATTGGGGTCGAACGAGGCAAAGAAGTCCAGCACAGCCTGATTCTCACCCAAATGCATGTCCTGTCCCGTCTTGCGCAGGATGGCCAGTGCAAACACCAAGAAAGCGATACCAAACAGGAAGTCTCCAATGTAGCGGTACTTCTTCTGATAGATAAGGATGATACCGATAAAGAAGGCCGGATACGACAAGCTACTAACGTCGAACGACATACCTGCCGACATGATCCAGGCCGTCAACGTCGTTCCGATGTTGGCACCCATGATGACCGAGATGGCCTGTGCCAGCGTCAACAGTCCGGCATTGACAAACGAAACGGTCATTACCGTCGTAGCAGTAGAGGATTGTACCGAAGCCGTCACCAACGTACCCGTCAACATACCTGTAAAACGGTTCGTGGTCATAGCTCCCAAGACGTGTCGCAACTGCGGACCCGCCATCTTTTGGAGTGCCTCACTCATGGTCTTCATACCGAACATCAGCAGAGCCAGCGAGCCCAAAAGCGTGAAAATTACCCAAATTGACATAAATAATTATAGTTTTTGTTTATTTTAAGCTGTGCGGAAGCAAATTTTTCACTTTTCACTATTCACTTTTCACTTTTATTTTGTACCTTTGCCGTCACTAAAAACTTACGTTTATGGAACAACAAATTCAAATCCGTTGCAAAAATAATAAAAAATCTCTAAATATCAGCATCGGAAGCCATCTTTCTGAAATTTTTTCGCTTTTGGGGCTCGAAATGGAGTACGGACCCATCAGTGCACGTGTTAATAACAAGGTTGAAGGCATGCACTTCCGCGTGTATAAACCCAAGGACATCGAGTTCCTCGACATCCGCTCGTCCAGTGGTCTGCGAGCCTATACCCGTTCGCTGTTCTTCGTACTCAACAAGGCGGCTCACGACCTGTGGCCCGATTGTACCGTCTGTATCGACATTCCCGTTTCCAACGGATACTATGTCGACATCCGACGGAAGGACGAGAACAACAAACCCATTGAGATAACCCCCGACGATGTGCATGAGCTGCGCGAACGAATGAAGGCGCTGATTGACGCTGCCATCCCCATTCATCGTCACGAGACAACCACCGAGGAGGCCATCCGCATGTTCCGCGAGAGCCGTTCCTACTCGAAAGTCAAGCTCCTCGAGGGCCAGGGGTCGCTCTATACCACCTATTACGATATCGACGGCTATGTGGACTATTACTATGGTGCATTGCTTACCAACACCTCGCAAATCTACCTCTTCGGACTGGAGTACTACTACGGCGGTGTGCTGCTGCGTATCCCGTCGACGGACGACCCCTCGAAGCTGGGTGCCTTCGTCCGTCAGGACAAGATGTTCGAAATCTTCAAGGAACACCACCAATGGCAGGATATTGTGGGGTTGCGCACCGTAGGTGACCTGAACGTAGCCATCGACAAAGGCTATTCCAATCAGCTCATCCAGATCAGCGAGGCCTTGCAAGAGAAGAAGATAGCACAGATTGCCGATGACATCGCCAAGCGCAAAGGCATCAAACTGGTGCTCATTGCCGGACCCAGCAGCAGTGGCAAGACTACGACCTGCAAGCGTCTCAGCGTACAGCTGGCCGTCAACGGCTTGAAACCCATCGGCATCTCGCTCGACGACTACTTCCTCGACCGCGACCAGACACCACGCGACGAAAGCGGCGACTACGACTTCGAGCATCTGCATGCCCTGAACATCCCACTGCTCAATGAGCAGATGAACGCCCTCTTCCGGGGCGAAGAAGTCGAACTGCCAAGATATAACTTCCAGTCAGGCAAGAGTGAGTGGAGCGGCAAGAAGCTGCAACTCAAGGGCAGCGAAGTGCTCGTCGTCGAGGGCATCCACGCACTGAACCCTGAACTCACCGCCAGCATTCCACAAGAGCAGATCTATCGTGTCTACGCCTCTGCGCTGACCACCATTCTGCTCGACAACCACAACTACATCCCCACCACCGACAACCGTCTGTTGCGCCGCATCATCCGCGACCATAAATATCGCGGTGTCTCGGCCCGCGAGACCATCCGCCGCTGGCCCTCGGTACGTCGTGGCGAGAACCGCTGGATATTCCCCTTCCAGGAAAATGCCGATGCCATGTTCAACAGCGCTATGCTCTTCGAACTGGCCGTCATCAAGCGTCAGGCAGAACCCGTGCTCGAACAGGTGCCAGAAAACTGCGAAGAATATGCCGAGGCCTATCGCCTGCGCAAATTCCTGAGCTACATTCACCCCATTCCAGAAGATCAGATTCCGCCCACGTCACTCCTCCGTGAGTTCCTCGGTGGTTCCTCATTCAAATATTAAGAAGGCTGCGATTAAGCGAGAGAAGAACGGAACTTGTTCCAGTTATTCCGAGCGAAAGCAGGCTCGAACGAAGTTCAAGTTAAAGAAGTTAAGACATATGAAACAAAGAGCACTATTTTTAATTTTCATTTTGCATTTTGTATTTAGCCCTGTAGGGGCGCAGACAGTTGACGAACCCAAAGACACTCCACAATTGGAGTTTGCCCTGCAACTGAAAGTAACATTAGGCGAGGCCTACTCCTGTGGTGAGACGCAGCATGGCCGACGCACCATCATCCCCATTACGGGCGGAACCTTCGAAGGCCCGAATATCAAGGGTACCATCGTCAATGGCGGAGCCGACTACCAGATAGCCAACAGTGCCGGCCGCACCGAACTCGAAGCCATCTATTGCATCAAGACCGACGATGGCGTCTACATCCATATCCGCAACCGAGGCATCATAGCCGGTGGCAAGGATGAAAAGGGCAATCCAACGTTCTATTTCCGCTGTGCCCCACAGTTCGAGGCTCCCAGCGACAGCAAATATGCCTGGCTTAACAACTCACTCTTCCTCTGTGCGCCCACCTTCTCACAAGGTTTCCAGGGCATTGTCCTGAACGTCTGGCGCGTTAAGTAACATTGAACATTGAACGTTGAACGGTTGACATGAAGAAACGTCTTGTAACGATCTGTCTGGTAGTATGCTCTGCTGTGGGAATGGTTGCGCAGTCAGCAGACTACGAATGGCGCACGCAAAGCCAGAATTCGTCAGAGTCGATGCCTTGCGGAGGTGGCGACATCGGCATGAACGTATGGGTGGAGCAGGGCGACGTGCTGTTCTACGTGTCACAAAGCGGTTCGTTCGATGAGAACAACACCCTACTGAAGGCCGGTCGCTTCCGACTGAGTCTGTCTCCAGGGCTTAATATGGAGCATTTTCGTCAGACGCTACATTTGGAAGAAGGCTATGTGGAGGTGAGCGACGGACAATTATCGATACAGCTGTGGGCTGACGTCTGGAAACCTGTGGTGCACGTTGATGTATCGAGTCCGAGAATCAAGCAGAGCATGGCAATAACCTACGAGAATTGGCGTACCAAGGAATTTGAGCTCACCAAGCGCGAATGTTTCCAGACCAGCTATAAGTTTGCAGCCCCCAAGGGCTTGACGACACATGCCGACAGTGTGGTTGCCACCAATGATGGCGTCATCTTCATGCATCAAAACAGCGAAGAGACCGTTTTCGACGCAACCGTTAACCAGCAAGGCATGAACGCGGTGAAAGACCGCCTGTATAATCCCCTGAAGAATCGCATCAGTGGCGGACGAATGCTGGTGAAGGACATGATTCTGATGGACCAAATCAGTGGGCGCTATGCCAGCAGCGACTATGAGGGATGGTTGTATGTAACGAAATTCCCTAAGCGTACCTTCCATTTGCAGGTAGTAATGGCCACCGTGCAGGGCTCGCCGGAAGAGTGGGAAGCCCAACTAGACGCAACGGAAAAGAGCATCACCCGTATGGCCGACTGTGAAATGTCGCGACAATGGTGGCGCGAGTTTTGGCAAAGGAGCTATATTGAAGATGGTCAAAGGTCAAAGGGAGAAGGTCAAAAGGCAAAGGGAGAAGTTCTCCGCAACTACAACCTGTTCCGCTATATGCTGGGCTGTAATGCCCACAGCCAGTGGCCTACGAAATTCAATGGCGGACTGTTTACGTTCGATCCAGAATATGTCAACAACACCGACGAATACCACCTGTCGCCCGATTTCCGCAACTGGGGTGGTGGCGTACATACCGCCCAGAACCAGCGACTGGTGTACTGGCCCATGTTGAAGAATGGCGACTTCGACCTGCTGAAGGCTCAACTCGACTTCTACCTGCGCATCTACAAGAATGCCGAAGAACGCTCACGACTCTATTGGGGTCACGAGGGAGCCTGTCTCACAGAACAGATTGAGAACTACGGACTGCCCTGCTATCCGGAATACGGCACCAAGCGTCCCGAGGGTTTCGATCCTGGCATGGAGCGCAATGCCTGGCTGGAATACGAGTGGGACACGTGTCTGGAGTTCTGCATGATGGCGCTCGAAGCCCATCGCTATGGGGGAATGGACGTCAAGGACTATCTGCCCATGATCCGTTCGTGCCTGCGGTTCTTCGACGAGCACTACCAATATTTGGCCAACCAGCGTGGTGCCAAACGGCTCGACGGTAATGGCAAGTTGGTGCTCTATCCCGGCTCGGGTGGTGAGACATTCAAGGGTGCCTATAATTCCACATCGACCATTGCAGCCCTG
Organism: Prevotella sp.; assembly: GCA_016291085.1. Lineage (GTDB taxonomy): Bacteria > Bacteroidota > Bacteroidia > Bacteroidales > Bacteroidaceae > Prevotella. The sequence continues at coordinate 11,459 of JAEEVW010000028.1, read as the reverse complement.
CGCACAGTGGCCGAAGCACTGATTGCCATACACTATGAGGCGGACGAGATGAAAGCCTTCCTTTCACGTCTACCTGACATCACCATCCATGACGGCATGATAGCCCCCGCCCTACACTACGAACGCGTGCAGAATGTGGAAACCACCCAGCTCTATCCGGTGTTCCCGTGGCGCATGTATGGCGTAGGACGTCCCGACCTCGATGTTGCCCGTCGCACCTACGAGAACGACACCCTCGCCGTCAAGTTCCGTTCACATGTAGGCTGGAAACAGGACGCTATCTGGGCCGCCTGTCTGGGAATGACCGACGAGGCCCAACGACTCGTTACACTGAAGATGCAGGACGGTCCACACCGTTTCCCCGCTTTCTGGGGACCCGGATACGACTGGACGCCTGACCACAACTGGGGCGGCTCAGGAATGATTGCCGTGCAGGAGATGCTGATGCAAGAGGTGGACGACACGCTATACCTCTTCCCCGCCTGGCCCAAGGAGTGGGATGTGCGCTTCAAACTCCGCGCCTCACGAGGAGCCACCGTCGAAGCCGAACTCCGTCGCGGCAAGGTCATCAACGTGAACGTCTCCCCAGCCCGCAACAAGGAAAAGATTGTTGTTTGCATCAAGTAATAATCCCCTATTATGAACATCAAATTCAAGATGCCCAAGTTCGGGCGCAAACTGACGGGTAGCAGCATGACGAAGGAGCTGCTGCTGACCATCCTTGGTACCACTATCTCTATCGTGCTCACCTTCGGTACGGCACACCTCATAGAACGGCGCCAGGCCGAGCAGGCCAGGAAGCTGATGGCCATGACTATCATCAACGACATGGATGACACCATGGCTACTGTCCAAAGAATCTTGGAGGCAGAGGAGGAAGGATACGGCGTTACCATCTACCTGATGGAGAACATGGACTGTCTGGACAGCATCTCCGACGACACGCTGAAGATGTTCTTCGACTATGTCACCCCCACCTCGCTCACGTCAAACAGACAGTTTGTCATGCAAGAGAGACAGTATATGAAAAACAGCGAGAACATCCTCACTATGAGTCAGGACTCCTGGCGCACACTGAACGACAGGAGGTTTTTCATGAATATACAGGAGTTCTACAACTACAAAGCCCTTCTTAACAGTCAATCTGAAGAGGATGTAGTTTACGAAAAGCCCTTTACAAGGAATGATCTGTCGCGAATGCTGATGGACACCGACGAAATGAGCTCCCGCGAAGGCTATGTGGCTATGTGTCGCAGCATGCTGAAGTCTGTGCGCGTGAAGCGCTACGCAGACTTCCATGCCCAGCGCGTATATGACTATGAGTATTTCCTGTGGTGTACAATTCAAATGATTGAAGAGAACAAGTTCCTGATGAACATCACTGAGGAGGACATGAAAGACTTCGTCAACGGTACCCACATGAAGGTGCGTAAGGTGAGTGACAGCGACCTCGTGGGAACATGGGAAAACCCATCACCCGTAGAAAACTACATGGCAACCTTTGAGTATAGGAAAGACCACACCTTCACCATGCACGTATTTGAAAGCATGAATGATGTCAGCTTCAGGGGCAGGATAGTTCAACGCTACTCGATAGCGGGAACATGGACCATAGAAGGCGACTCACTGGTGAAGGTTTTCGACATGAAGAGCTACAAGATGGAAGTCGATGACAGTGGCATCACCTACCAGCCGAACCAGGCCGCTGCCGTAGAAAAAATGAAGAAAGAGTTGTCACAGATGCCTCACGTCATCAAAGAGCTGGAAACAAATCCACGCATCTCACAGGGCTTGAACATCGATGAGTCTGGCACGCGCCTGCAACTGAACGATTCTGGCGCAGGAGTAGCACACTATAGGAAGATAAAATGACGGGAATTAATTGCCGACATGCAGCCTTAAGATGAATATTTATTACCAAAAAGTGCATATTTACAAGAATCTTTATGTGAATATGCACTTTTTTCGTATTTTTCTTGGATAATTCGCATAAATTGAATAATTTTGCAGCCGCTCTCCCACCTAAAGGTAGGAGTGTGGCGTTGCAATTTATTGAAAATATAGTAAACAATATTAATATGGCTGAAAAATTAGAAGTGAAGGAGCTGGACCAGGTTGTTGTCCGCTTCTCGGGTGACTCCGGCGACGGCATGCAGTTGGCCGGAAACATCTTCTCTACGGTTAGTGCCACCGTTGGTAACGGCATTTCCACATTCCCCGACTATCCCGCCGACATCCGCGCCCCGCAAGGTTCGCTGACGGGTGTCAGTGGTTTCCAGGTACACATCGGCGCCGGCAAGGTGTATACCCCTGGTGACAAGTGCGACGTGCTGGTGGCCATGAATGCTGCCGCACTGAAAACCCAGTATCGTTATGCGAAACCCGGTGCTACGATTATCATCGACACCGACTCGTTCGGTCCAAAGGACTTGGAGAAGGCTCAGTTTCAGACGGAGGATTATCTCGGTGAGATGGGCATCGACCCCGACCGCGTCATCCAGTGTCCGTTGACTACAATGGTGAAAGACTGTCTGGCTGACACCGGCATGGACAACAAGGCTATGATGAAGTGCCGTAACATGTTCGCACTCGGACTGGTCTGCTGGCTCTTCGACCGCGATTTGAACCTGGTGGGCAACTTCCTGAAGGAGAAGTTCGCCAAGAAGCCCGCCATTGCCGAGGCTAACATCAAGGTGATTCAGGCTGGTTGGGACTATGGTCACAACACACACTCAAACGCTGTCAATGTGTATCGCATCGAGACCAAAGAGAAGGTGCCCGGACGCTATATGGACATCACTGGAAACAAAGCTACCGCTTATGGTTTCATCGCCGCTGCCGAGAAGGCCGGACTGAGACTGTATCTGGGTTCTTACCCCATCACTCCTGCCACCGACGTACTGCACGAGCTGTCGAAGCACAAGTCATGCGGTGTGATTACCGTTCAGTGCGAGGATGAGATCAGCGGTTGTGCTTCTGCCCTCGGTGCTTCGTTTGCCGGTGCGCTGGGTGTTACTTCGACCTCTGGTCCTGGCGTCTGCCTGAAGAGCGAAGCCATGAACCTAGCTGTGATTATGGAGCTGCCGCTGGTGGTACTCGACGTACAGCGTGGAGGTCCTGCTACGGGTCTTCCCACGAAGTCGGAACAGACCGACCTGTTGCAGGCACTCTTCGGACGCAACGGCGAGAGCCCCATGCCCGTGATGGCAGCTACCAGTCCTGCAGACTGCTTCGACGCCGCCTATCAGGCAGCAAAGATCGCCTTGGAGCACATGACGCCTGTGGTGCTGCTTACCGATGCTTATATCGCCAACGGTTCTGGCGCCTTCAAGCTGCCCGAAATGGCCAAGCTCGACGCCATCAATCCTCCTTATGTTCCTGAGGAGCTGAAGGGCAAGTGGACACCGTATATGCGTGCTGAGAACGGCACCCGTTACTGGGCTGTACCAGGTCGTGAGGGCTTTACCCACATCCTCGGCGGTCTGGAGAAGGACAACCTGACCGGTGCCATCTCTACCAATCCCGAGAACCACGACCTGATGACACGCTTACGTCAGGAAAAGATAGAAAAAATCCAGGTTCCCGACCTCGAAGTCGATGGTGACGTCAAGGATGCCGATTTGCTCATCGTAGGCTTCGGCTCTACCTATGGACATCTGCACTCGGCTATGGACGAACTCCGTGCAAAGGGCTACAAGGTGGCTCAGGCTCAGTTCAAGTACCTGAATCCGCTGCCTAAGAACACCGCAGCCGTACTCTCTAAATATAAGAAGGTGGTAGTGGCCGAACAGAACATGGGCCAGCTCGCTGCCTACCTGCGCATGAAGGTCGACGGCTTCGTACCCTACCAGTTCAATCAGGTCAAAGGCCAACCGTTCGTAGTAGAAGAGTTAGTGAACGCATTCGAGGACATTTTAAAGAAGTAAACCATTATGAGTTATACAGCACAAGATTTTAAGAAAGGCCAGCCTCGTTGGTGCCCAGGTTGTGGCGACCACTTCTTCCTGGCTTCACTTCATAAGGCTATGGCCGAGATTGGCGTAGCTCCTGAGAACGTAGCAGTGATTAGCGGTATCGGCTGTTCGAGCCGTCTGCCCCACTACATGGCCACTTACGGCATGAACACCATTCATGGTCGTGCCGCCGCCATTGCCACCGGTGCCAAGGTGGCTAACCCCAACCTGACCGTATGGCAGGTGTCTGGCGACGGCGACGGACTGGCTATTGGTGGTAACCACTTCATCCATGCCAACCGTCGTAACATCGACCTCAACATGATTTTGTTGAACAACCGGATCTACGGTCTGACAAAGGGACAGTACTCCCCCACCTCACCCCGTGGCTTCGTCTCGAAGTCGAGCCCTTACGGCACGGTGGAAGATCCGTTCCGTCCTGCCGAGCTCTGCTTCGGTGCCCGCGGACACTTCTTCGCCCGTTGCGTAGCTACAGATGCCCAAGGTACTGTCGAGGTGCTGAAGGCTGCTTACGAGCACAAAGGTGCTTCAGTCACCGAGGTGCTGCAAAACTGTGTCATCTTCAACGATGGTTGTCACGAGGCCGTCTATAACAAAGAGGGCCGCAAGAAGAATGCCATCTACGTGAAGCACGGCGAGAAGCTGGTATTCGGCGAGAACAACGAGTTCGGTTTGGTACAGCAGGGCTTCGGCCTGAAGATTGTCGAGATTGGCAAGGACGGCTATACGCTGGACGACGTATTGGTGCACGACGCCCACTGCGAGGACAACACCCTGCAGCTGAAGCTGGCCCTGATGGGTAATGGCGACGGTTTCCCCATCGCTCTTGGTGTCATCCGCGACGTGGAGGCTCCCACCTATAACGATGCCGTACATGCACAGCTCGCTGAGGTTAGCGCCCAGAAGAAGTATCATAACTTCGAGGAACTGCTCGAGACCAACGACATTTGGGAAGTCCGCTAAAAAGCAGACTCGGAACATACCTATAAGAAAGATTTGTGACCTGCCCCGGGGCAGGTCACATTCTTTTTACTTGTTTAATGCTGGCACATAACGGACGGGAGTGCCCGAACTTTTTTTCAGTACGTCAGCAAACTCCTGCGGTTTGATGGTAACGGGTCCCGTCATAAATTCTGGAATGTTATAGCATTTCATGAACTGACGATGAAAATCAGGATCGGCCGTAGGCAATTCAAAAGGCTTGGTGCCGTGTCCGTTTTCGTCGATATGTGCAAAGAATGGACGCGTATAGGTGCCATCGTCCCGACGACTGCTGAAAACCACCCACCGTCCATTGCTCGACCATGAGTGATAACTCTCTGTGTCGGGTGAGTTGATTTCCTCCACCGGCCTAACCTCACCTGTCTGGAGATCCAGCATCCAAAGATCCGCATCATGGTGCCAGATATGGAACACACCATATTCAGCAAGGGCAAACATCAGATAGCGCCCGTCGGGCGAGATGCGAGGCAGCGTAGTACTCTTATCAATGCTGTCGGCAGAAAAGACGAGTTCACGCGGGCCAAAGGCCATCGTTTCCGGGTCGAAACTCTTCTTATAGATGTTATATTTCAATTCCTTCGAACGTCTCACGATTTCTGCGACTCTCGACAGCGTTGAGTCTTTTTTCTCATAGTGGGCACTACAATAATAGAGTGTCTTGCCGTCAGGGGCCCAGGCAGGGAATACCTCCAATTCTGTGGTGTCGTTCTCCAAATTGGTCACTTCGCCCTTGTTAACATCATAGGCAATCAGATCGCTCTGGGAGTCAAAGACCTCAATCTTGTTATGGTCAACGGTATGAAAATCCTGAGCAGTCTTGTTGGTAGAATAGACGATCAGATTCAGCCAGGGATGCCAGGCAGGATAGACACCAGCCGAAAGGATAGAATCGTTTTTCATGTTGATCTTTTTGATCTTACCGTCATAGGCAATGACAGTGCCACCTTTGTTTTGACGGGCATGGAACTGCATGCGTTTCGGATTATACTGCTGATAATGATGGCAGTTAATGCACTGGCCGTCTTTCTCAAAAGAGCAAAGCACATTATCATAGATGACGCCCTCGTCATAGTTCTCCAGACAACGCTGGTTGATCGTCAAAGCCTCATAACTAATGAAAGAGGGAAAAATCAGGCGGTAACTCAGATAACTGTCGATGCTATCGGGCGACACGAAGATGCTAAAGGGCTTGTAGTGCGTCCACTGGTCTGCCTTGCGAGCATAGACGTCGACCGTGACAGCACCTCCCTTGGCTTTTTCCGTGAGCGTGCGCCAGTCGTCCATCTCAGGCTGTGCCTTATCCGCATAGACAAACTCCTCGTCACCGACGGCCAAGCGGGCTATCATCTCATCGGCAGCCTCATCCAGTTGGAAGGTAAGCGGTGCGATATTGACAGGAACAGTAACATCCGTATAGTCAGGATAAATCTTTGGCAAGCGGTCTGTCTCGGTAAAAACCTCCGGCACGGAAGGCCCCGCACATCCCATCATAGCCAAACAACAGCAGATATATATTAAATTTCTGATTTTCATTACTTATCACTTTTCACTTATCGTTTATCACTTCTTCTTAGTACTCCGGCAAATTACTCATCGTATAGTAATCATAATAATAGGTATCCCCAAAGAACGGATAGAGTTCCTCGCGGGCCACCGAAACCTCTTGGCCATCATAGTCCGACATCATCGAGGCAAAACGCTCAAAGGAGTCTTTGACACTGGCATCGAAGGGCATCTGGTCCAAGCCCTGGCGCTCTTCCAATTTCCCGTAAAGGTAGGCGGCTTCCTGATAATAGCGCGGCATAGGTCCTTGGGGATGCAACTTGATATAGTCGTTGAAATGGTTCCAGAACTGTTTGACGTCCCTGGTCCACAGCGAGGCCAGAAGACACTGTTCCTGGAAGACAGGGTCGTCGGTATAGCTACTTCTTGCCAGTTGTCTCATCAGAAAACGCTCTGTGTAGCCCTGATCACCAGTTAGCACATTGTTATAATGGAGCATGTGGGTAATGGGCTCACGCGCTGCGTCTTTGGCAATGAGTTCAGGATGTCCCAAAAGTGCCTCGGCGTGCTCGGCCCAGTCCTTGTAGAACATCGTCTGTTTCAGAATCCCGATATACTTACGGGCCAGCGGCTGGTCGTTCTCGAGAAGCGCACAATCGACCAGCAACTGATAGTCCTCAGTGCGGAAACCGAACTCCACACCCATCTCCATGCACAGGCGGTTGCAATAGTTCAGCATACCATACTGGTAATAGATTTGTGGTCCTACAACCAGCATCAGACGCATTCCAAAGGGTGCATCGTACGCCTTGGAACCGTTCTTATAGAGGAACATGACATCTCCCTGTTTTCCCAAACGACTCAGGGCCAGGTTTCGCATCATCACGATGGCACGTGTCGGTTCGTCCTTCTGAGCTGCAGCCTCCGTTAACACGCCTTCCCAGTCGAGATTGGAGATATGATGCTGCATAGCCAGTTCATGGTGGAAGTTTTCGTCTTTCATCCAGAACTGATAAACCCCAGCTACCAACAGGATGGCTATCACCCCTTGGGCTAACCATTCCAAAAGTTTCTTCGACTTCTTGACTATGTTTGGCATAGCCACCGTCTTAGCCATCCCTGCTTTGCAGGTGAGAGTCAGTACGACGAAGAAGAGCGCCAGCAGATAATAGGGAATATAATAGGTGTGATGCTCCTCCGTAATAAAGAAGAGTGGCAGTTCTGCCCAATAGATATTAGCCTGGTTGACCTGATAATAGACATAACGGTAGCACAACAGGGGTACGGTAACAGCACTTATAACGGCTACCACACTCATGACGACTGCTACGCTACGGCTGTTCGATAGTCGCCACGACCAGATGCCCATCAACAGGGCCGCTGCCAGTCCGTAAATACCCATCAGCAGGTATCCCACCAATGCCGTCAACACAATGTATGCCACACGTAACCCGGGGGTTGACACCTTCCTGTATCCCCACAACAGCGCTGCTACAGCCGTCGTTCCGATGGTCGTCACGAAGAAATGCCCCCTCAGTTTCAGCATATAGATCCAATAGCCCTGATCCATGTTGGTTATCAACAACAGCGCAACGGGAATGAGCATCAGGATGGACCACCGATCGGGAATACGGAACGTCCACTTCACAATGGACATCAGCAATAGCCACCAACAGCAGAGCATCAGCACACCCAGCCAGGGGTAATACAAAAACTGTGTAAAGAATGTTCCTAACCACGTGAGCAGGCCTCCAGGCACCACCAACTGCTCTTTCAGAAACATCGTCGAGCAGAGGAACAGGTTCTTCTGCTGCACTTTCCAAAGGAAGTGGGGCTCATACACCAGCAGGATGCCTGCCACCACCATCAGAACCAGCACCCATAGAAAGAGGGGGACGTATGGTTTGAAGAATTGTTTATTAGGCATATTTATCGTTTATCATTTATCACTTATCACTTAATGAGTAATGTCTTAATCTCGTCCACCAGTTGCTCCGCACTGGGCATCGCGTCATCCGCATGAGAGAAACAGATAATCCCCTGAGCATCAGAAACATAGATTCTCGGTACGCGCGAGGTGGCAAACAGCGAATAGACCTGACGGTCAGACTGTGGCGAATAGGGCATGGTGAGTCGCGCCTGTTGCCAGAAAGCCTCAATCTGCTCCTTCGTATTCTCGCGGGCTATGAGCACGATGGGAACACCCAGTTCGAGATCCCAAAGCCGCTGGATTTCAGGCAGTTCCAAACGACAGTCACCACAATCTACACTGAACAGCACCACCACGGAAACATCCCCCAGCAAATCTGAGGTACGAATGGTGGAACCGTCGTTCATCGTCACCTGAAAAGCCGGCAGCGCATCACCCACTGACAAATCGGCGCCTGGCGACTCTTTCTCGGGGTCATCAGAGATGCACGCGCTGAACACCGCCAGCACGAAGAGTATGAATAGCAATCGATAAGTAGTGAGTGTTCGCATGAGGGGGTGAGCGGTGATTACTTGTCGGCTATCTTACGGAAGCTCTGCAACTTCTCGCCATAGCAGAGGTCACCACAGTCGCCAAAGCCCGGCACGATGTACTTCTGCTCGTTCATGCCCTGGTCGATGGCAGCACACCAGATGGTAGAACCCTCAGGCAACGCCTGCTTCACTACCTCGATACCCTCGGGGGCAGCGATGACACAGCACAGATGGATCTTCTTGGGCTTGCCGGCCTGCAACAAAGACTCGATAGCGGCAGCCAGACTGCCACCCGTTGCCAGCATCGGGTCAACAATCAACAGCGTCTTGTTCTTCACGCTTTGTGTGGCAATATACTCAGTATGGATACCCACCTCGGTATGTTCGCGGTTGATATACATGCGGAAGGCAGAGACGAAACCGTTGTCGGCCTTGTCGAACACATTGAGGAATCCCTCGTGGAAAGGCAGTCCTGCACGCAGCACGGTAGCAATAACCATGTCGTCCTTCGGCAGCGGAATCGAGAGCGTGCCTAAAGGAGTGGTCACTGTCTTGGGCTTATACTCAAGGGTTTTCGACAATTCGTAAGCCATCATCTCGCCAATGCGCGTGATGTTGTGGCGGAACAACAGACGGTTCTTCTGAATCGTCTTGTCGCGCAACTCCGACATATACTGATTGATAATCGAGTTGCTCTTGCTGAAATCAATTACTTCCATATTAGTTAGGTTTTCTTCGGGGACAAAGGTACGACTTTTTTCAGAGTTTTGACAACTCGGTGTGGCAAAAACACTAAATGGCTCTGCATTTTTAACTTCTTTAACCTAAAAAGACTCTTTTGAAAGCAAATTATTCTTAATTCATCATTCTTAATTCTCAATAAATTAGTAACTTTGCAGCGCAATTTCAGGAACATCGTAAATTTTCATATAAAAACAAAGTAAAAATTATGGCAAAGTTAGATTTGACTCAGTATGGCATCACCGGTTCAACCGTGATTGCTCACAATCCATCGTATGAGTACCTCTTCGCAGAGGAGACAAAGGCTGGTCTCGAGGGTTTCGACAAGGGTGTCAACACCGAGCTCGACGCTGTTAACGTAATGACTGGTATCTACACCGGCCGTTCACCTAAGGACAAGTACATCGTAAAGGATGCACAGAGCCAGGACAAGGTATGGTGGACAACTGAGGAATATAAGAACGACAACCACCCCATGTCTGAGGACGTTTGGGCTAAGGTTAAGGAAATCGCTATCAAGGAGCTCTGCAACAAGGAGCTTTACGTCGTTGACGCATTCTGCGGTGCCAATGAGGCAACTCGTCTGGCTGTTCGCTTCATCGTTGAGGTAGCTTGGCAGGCACACTTCGTAAAGAATATGTTCATCCAGCCCACAGCTGAGGAACTCGAGAAGTTCGAGCCTAACTTCGTAATCTATAACGCCTCTAAGGCTAAGGTTGAGAACTTCAAGGAGCTGGGTCTGAACTCAGAGACTTGTGTAGCCTTCAACACCACAAGCCGCGAGCAGGTTATCATCAACACATGGTATGGTGGTGAGATGAAGAAGGGTATGTTCTCTATGCAGAACTACTATCTGCCTCTGCAGGGCATCGCTTCCATGCACTGCTCTGCCAACACCGACATGGAGGGTAAGAACACCGCTATCTTCTTCGGTCTGTCTGGTACCGGTAAGACCACGCTGTCAACCGATCCTAAGCGTCTGCTGATTGGTGACGACGAGCACGGATGGGACGACGAGGGTGTATTCAACCTCGAGGGCGGTTGCTATGCAAAGGTTATCAACCTGAGCAAGGAGAACGAGCCCGACATCTATGGTGCTATCAAGCGCAACGCTCTCTTGGAGAACGTAACTGTTGCTGCTGATGGTAAGATTGACTTCGCTGATAAGAGCGTAACCGAGAACACTCGTGTATCATATCCTATCGACCACATCGAGAAGATTGCTCAGAAGGTTAACGGTAAGAGCGCAGGTCCTGACGCTAAGAATGTAATCTTCCTTTCTGCTGATGCATTCGGAGTTCTGCCTCCCGTATCTATTCTGACTCCCGAGCAGACGAAGTACTACTTCCTGTCTGGTTTCACCGCTAAGCTGGCTGGTACAGAGCGCGGTATCACAGAGCCTACTCCTACATTCTCTGCATGCTTCGGCCAGGCATTCCTCGAGCTGCACCCCACAAAGTATGCTGAGGAGCTGGTTAAGAAGATGGAGAAGAGCGGTGCTAAGGCTTACCTGGTTAACACAGGTTGGAACGGTACCGGCAAGCGTATCTCTATCCCCGATACACGTGGTATCATCGACGCTATCCTGGACGGAAGCATCCTGAAGGCTCCCACCAAGAAGGTTCCTTTCTTCGACTTCGAGGTTCCCACAGAGCTGCCTAACGTAAATCCTGCTATCCTTGATCCTCGCGACACTTACGCTACTGCTGCTGAGTGGGAGGAGAAGGCTAAGGATCTGGCTGCACGCTTCATCAAGAACTTCAAGAAGTACGAGGG
>JAEEVW010000027.1 GCA_016291085.1 Prevotella sp. | reverse complement strand
CTGACTCTGTCGGGTGTCAAGATTCTTCATCTGCATATCGTCAACGACATAGTTGAATACGTAACAGTGGATATGGGTGAGCCCGTCTTCGAGGACGATACTCTTTTCAAACCCACTCTCGCGAAAAGTCTATCTACTCCCCTCCCTCACAGGGAGGGGCAGGGGGGTGGGTCTGCTCTTTTCGTCTCTATGGGCAATCCGCATTACGTCATCTTCACGGACGATGTTGACCAAGTAGGCGAAACAGGACGCATCCTTGAAAACCACCCGGCCTTCCCCCAGCGTTGCAATATTGAATTTGCGCAAGTTCTATCCGATGGACGTATCAGGACAAGAGTCTGGGAGCGCGGCAGTGGCATTACGATGGCGTGTGGCACGGGAGCTTGTGCCACGGCCGTGGCAGCCTGCGTGACGAAACGGAGTGGAAACAGCAACGACATCGTGATGGATGGCGGTACGCTACGAATCGAATGGCGCAAAAGCGACAACCACGTCTATATGACCGGACCCGCCGAGTTTGTCTTCGAGGGCGAAGCAGCATTGCCCCATCAATAAATTGATCAATAAATTGTCAAATTGTAAATAGTCCAATTGTAAATAATCATGGCATTAGTAAACATTCACTTCCTGAACCTGCAGAACAACTACCTGTTTGCCGACATTGCCAAGAAGGTCAATGCCTTCAAGGTGATGCATCCCAAGGCTGACGTTATATCGCTCGGTATTGGCGACGTCACTCAGCCGCTCTGTCCTGCCGTTGTTGAGGCAATGCACAAGGCTGTCGATGAGATGGCGACGCCAGAGGGCTTCCGCGGATACGGTCCTGAGCAGGGATACGAGTTTCTGCGTGAAGCAATTCTGAAGAACGACTTCGCACCGCGTGGCGTACGCCTCAGCATCGACGAGGTGTTCATCAACGATGGCGCCAAGAGCGACACGGGAAACTTCCAGGAACTGTTGCACTGGGATAACTTCATCGGTGTTACCGATCCTATCTATCCTGTCTATATCGACTCGAACGTGATGATAGGACGTTGCGGCACCTATCGGGAGGGTCGGTGGACCAACGTGCGCTATATGCCCACTACCGCAGAGAACGGTTTCGTTCCAGAACTGCCTAAGGGTCGTCCTGTCGATGTCATTTACCTCTGCTTTCCTAACAACCCTACAGGTACTGTCATCACCAAGCAGGAGTTGCGGAAGTGGGTGAACTACGCGCTGAAGAACGATGCCCTTATCCTCTTCGATGCGGCTTATCAGGCTTACATTCAAGACCCCGATATTCCGCACAGCATTTATGAGATTCGTGGTGCCCGCAAGTGTGCCGTCGAGTTCCGCTCGTTCTCCAAGACGGCAGGATTCACGGGCGTTCGCTGTGGCTATACCATTGTTCCCAAGGAGGTCAGCGTGACTACTTTTGAGGGTGAGCGAATTCCGCTCAACCAATTGTGGCTGCGCCGCCAGTGTACCAAGTTTAACGGCACCAGCTACATCTCGCAGCGAGCTGCCGAGGCCATTTACTCGCCTGAAGGAAAGCAGCAGGTGCAGCAGACTATCGACTACTACATGCAGAATGCCGCCAACATGCTCAGCGTGCTGAGAAATCTCGGTTTCGAGTGCTATGGTGGCGAGAATGCCCCCTACATCTGGATGCGTACCCCTGATGCTCCAGGACCAGACGGTACGATGACTGCTACGCCCTCTTGGACATTCTTTGAGCAACTGCTCTACGGAGCCAATGTGGTCTGTACGCCAGGTGTCGGTTTCGGTCCCAGTGGCGAGGGTTATGTGCGCTTTACCGCCTTTGGCAGCCATGAGCGTACCGAAGAGGCACTACGGCGTATCGCTCTGTGGGTCAATAAATAAATGGTAAAATTGAAAATAAATTGTAAATTGTCAAATTGTAAATTGAAAATAAATTGTAAATTGTAAATTGAAAATAAATTGTAAATTGTAAATTGTCAAATTGTAAATTACTATGATGGAGACATTAAGATTTCAGGTTGTCGGCGAAGCCTTCAAGAAGAAGCCGCTCGACGTAAAAACACCCAGTGAGAGACCCGCGCAGTATTTTGGTTGCAAGGTCTTCAATCGTGAGAAGATGTACAAGTACCTGTCAAAGGATGTCTATGAGAAGATGATTGACGTCATGGACAATGGTACACGACTTGACCGTGAGGTGGCAGATGCTGTTGCTGCCGGCATGAAGCAATGGGCAGTGGAGAACGGCGTGACACACTACACCCACTGGTTTCAACCCTTGACCGAGGGTACTGCCGAGAAGCACGACTCGTTCATCGAGCATGATGGCAAGGGAGGTATGGTTGAGGAGTTCAGTGGCAAGTTGCTTGTACAGCAGGAACCGGACGCCTCGTCGTTCCCCAGTGGTGGCATACGCTCTACTTTCGAGGCACGAGGCTATTCGGCCTGGGATCCCACCAGCCCTGTGTTTATCATTGACGATACCCTGTGCATTCCCACCGTATTCATCTCCTATACCGGCGAGGCACTCGACTACAAGGCTCCGCTGCTGCGTGCCCTGCATGCAGTCAACGTGGCAGCTACGGAGGTGTGCCACTACTTTGACCCTTCGGTGAAGAAGGTAACGTCAAACCTTGGCTGGGAACAGGAGTATTTCCTTGTCGATGAAGGACTTTACTCAGCGCGTCCTGACCTGCTGCTCACCGGTCGCACGCTGATGGGCCACGACTCGGCCAAGAACCAGCAGATGGATGACCATTATTTCGGCTCTATCCCCGAGCGTGTAGCAGCTTTCATGCGCGAACTGGAAATTGTTGCCCTTGAACTCGGCATTCCTTGCAAGACACGCCACAACGAGGTGGCACCGAACCAGTTTGAACTGGCTCCCATCTTCGAGGAGACAAACCTGGCGGTCGATCACAACATGCTGCTCATGTCGCTGATGAAGCGAGTGGCCCGCAAGCACGGTTTCCGTGTGCTGCTCCACGAAAAGCCTTTCGCAGGCATCAATGGTAGCGGTAAGCATAACAACTGGTCTTTGAGTACAGACAACGGTATTCTGCTGCATGCTCCTGGCAAGACGCCAGAAGCCAACCTGCGTTTCGCCACATTTATTGTCGAGACGCTGATGGGTGTCTATAAGCATAATGGTCTGTTGAAAGCCTCTATCATGAGTGCCACCAATGCCCATCGTCTGGGTGCCAACGAGGCTCCCCCTGCTATCGTATCAAGTTTCCTCGGCAAACAGGTTAGCGAGCTACTCGACCATATCGAGAAGGCTGATAAGGACTTCCTCGCCATGAGCGGCAAGCAGGGTCTGAAGATGGATATCCCTGAGATTCCTGAGTTGCTCATCGACAATACCGACCGCAACCGCACGTCGCCCTTTGCCTTCACAGGTAACCGTTTCGAGTTCCGTGCTGTAGGTAGCGAAGCCAACTGCGCCAGTGCCATGATTGCCCTGAACAGTGCTGTGGCAGAGGCCCTCGTTAGTTTCAAAAAACGTGTGGATGCTAAGATTCCCGAGTTCGAGAAGAAGCTCGCTGGTACTGAGCACAGCGCTAAGTTCCACGCCATCATCGACGTGCTGCGCGAGGATATCAAGACCTGTAAGCCCATCCGCTTCGATGGCAACGGATATTCTGACGAGTGGGTTGCCGAGGCTGAGAAGCGCGGTTTGGACGTGGAGAAATCTTGTCCGAAGATCTTCGAGCGTTACCTCGACAAGGAGAGCATCGATATGTTCGAAAGCCTGGGTGTAATGACCAAGAAGGAGCTTGAGGCCCGCAACGAGGTGAAGTGGGAAACCTATACGAAGAAGATTCAGATTGAGGCCCGCGTATTGGGCGACCTCTCGATGAACCATATCATCCCCGTCGCTACCCGTTATCAGAGCGACCTGCTGAGCAATGTCAACCACATGTCAGTGGTGTTCCCTATCGATACTGCCGACAAGCTCTCTGCCCGTAACAAGAAGATCATTCAGGAGATTGCCGAGCGCACTTCTGCCATCGAGAAAGGCGTTGAGGAACTCGTCGAAGCCCGTAAAAAGGCCAATAAGATTGAGGATGAGCACGAGAAGGCCATCGCCTACCATGACAAGGTTGAGCCGAAACTCGACACCATCCGCTATGAGATCGACAAGCTGGAGCTCATCGTCGATGATGCCCTCTGGCCGCTGCCGAAATATCGTGAGCTGTTATTCATAAGATAGTAAAACATCAAACAATTCTTTTGGTTGTTTGAAGTTTGCAGGGGACTCGACGCTGTGATAGCCTCGGGTCCCTATTTCTTTTTTTTGACCTCTGTGGCCATCAGTAAATCACCCTAAAAAAACAGGCTGCCCCCGAGCACAGAGATAACGGCACCGAGTACGGAACGCCAGGTAATCCTCTGATGGAACAACCAATATGAAGGCAAGATGATAATGATGGGCGTCAGTGCCATCAGCGTTGAAGCAATGCCGGCACTGGTGTGTTGAACAGCCATTAGCGAGAATCCGACACCTACAAATGGACCAAAGATGGTGGTGGCCGTAGCGACGATCATTCCTTTGCCGTCGTACAGGGCTTCTCGCAATGGTTTGAATCCTTCACGGAAATAGAGTAAGATGCCGAAACCAATGATTCCAGCAATGCACCGCAGGAAGTTGGCGCTGAAGGGAACGAGCCAATCGGGCATTGACGCTGTATCGTAATGATCCATGCCTATCTTACTCAACACCAAACCGATTCCCTGACAAAGGGCTGCACCTATGGCAAAAAGGCAACTTGAAATTGAATTTATATACGATTAACATATATTAATAGACACTAGTGATAATGTGTGAGCATATTCACACTCTGCTTTACGAATGCAAAGGTACACATATTTTTGATAACTTCTTCATATTTCAGTTTTTTTGGTTTTTTATTCTTCTGTCAAAAGAAAAAGTATTTCTCCATCATAGCTTTGAGCTGGTCAATAGATAAGTTGACCACATGGGACTGCAAACATGGAAGAACGCTCCCGACAGTCGAGTTCTGCTCAGTGACACGAAATGTGAATATTGAGGTATGGAACTGCTTAAAAGAAAGATAGACAAGTATCTTTTGGATTGGAAAAACAATCCAAAGAGGAAGCAGGATTCCCGAAGAGTGGAAATAATTATTTCTCGCAGAGCCAGTATTCCGACAAGCCGTTCACCATTCGGTGCCTGAAGCTGAAGCGGAAGTTGTTCATCGCCTTGCCCAGCACGGCTGGTGTGGCCCGCTTGGCATCGAAGTAGGCATAGCGGCTGGCGAAGGTTGACAGTATCTCTGTGGTTCCCCACCAGCGGCCCTCGCCATCCTGAGGCTTGCGGAATGTCTCGTTGATCATCTCTACCAGGTCGACGGTGCGCTGATAGGGCACATTCTCCTCAATCAGTGTCTGAATCTCGTCGTCCTCCAGCCAGAAGCGTTCACTCTTATTAAAGAGGTATAAGGCCTGAGCATAGAGCTGTCGATGGTCGAGATTGTCGGTAAAGTCGATGTTCTTGCCGTTGGGAATGCCCACGCAGACAAAGCGGCGCGAGCCTGTTGGGTCCACCAGCGGCTGCATCTGGTTCGTGGTGCCGATGAACGACGTGTAGCGCCTGTACTGTTTGATGGTCTTGCCGTAAGGCGGGCGGAACTTCACATCGGCCGACGACAGCAGGTATTTCAGCACGATCTGCTGCGAATTAGTGGTCTTGTCGAACTCGTCGATATTGATCAGCGCAAACGACGTCAGCGCGATGTTCAGGTCGAACTCGTTCTTGAAGTTCAGCTTGTCATTATAGTAGTCGCGCAATTCCGGCGGCAGCAGAATCTTGCAGAATCGCGTCTTTCCACAGCCCTGACGACCTATCAGCAGCGGTGTCAACGCATTGCCTGTCAACTGTTTATCGCTCTCACGCCACTGAGCAATCATACCCACGAGCCAGTACTTCAGGTATTTCTCCCAATGCGGCTGATCAGTGGGAACTCGTTTTGCGAGTTCTGTAATTCTGTCGTGTCCGTCCCACTGGGGCAACTGGTCGAGCCAAGCGTTCACAGGGTCGTACTGCTCGATGCGGGTGGAGTCGATGAATCGGTTCACATCCTGATCCCACGACTTCAGTCCCTGTTCGCGAGCCTCGATGGTCATATCGTTGCGCACCTCGGTGGTCAGCGGCCTGAACGTCTGGTCTTCAGCATATTTCATGCGATATTCGGCCACACCCGTCATCAGATTCTTGCGCATATCGTAGTTGGCAGTCAGGAAAATCTCCGTCCGCATGGTCTGAAGCGTCTCTTGAGGAATACTCTTCAATGGCTTCATTTTGTGCTTCTTACGATAGTCCTCCATCAGCGTTACCTCATAAGTCGTGGCAAAGACGCTCTTCACTAACTCAGGGTCGTTATGGAACAGCGGGTGCTCCAGCGTCATACCCTGTGCATGAGAAAGCGGGATGCCCTGTTCCAGCGACTTGCGGGCAATCTGCTGCAGCATTTGCATCTGGCGGTCCTCGTCGGGCAGGTCGTAATAGCCTCCCAGCACCTCGCGCAGAATAAACACCCAGTTGAAGTGATAGGTGCGCTTGATGGTGCGCCCAGGCATCAGCAGGTCGCTCTCCCACGATATTTCGGCTTTCTCCGGCTGGTCGTGCTTCTCCACGTCAGCCTTGAAAGCACGGGCCTGCGGATTGAAGTACATCTCGGGATCGGCACTCATATAGACCGTCCGCTCCAGCTTTGGTTCCAGATACTCAATGTCGAAGCCAAACTGATTCTGATACGCCCTGCGTGCCGTCTCATACAGATTCTTATGAAATTGCCTGATGTCATCCTCCTTTGTGGGCAGCGGTTGGTATTCATTCCCCTCCCTTCTTAGGGGCGATTTAGTCCTTAAGCGGACAAAATCTTCAGCCAGGGGTGTGGTCTCTCCAAACAACTCCCCTCTGCACACTATCTTCACCGACTTTCCGGAAGCTCCCAGGAAAGCCATCACCGTCTCGTCCATCCTTGCAGCCTGATTTCTCACAGCCACTGCCTCCTCATACGTCTTAAGTCCGTTCACTTCTACGACCACCAGACCGTTGTATCGGAGTCCCTTTTGCATCTCCTTATAATTCATGCATTCCGCTGCAAACAAAATACGTGGCAGATTTACCGAATGCTGCTGATCATCGATGGCAATCTGTCCGTCATCCAACCGCTGCGGCTTCAGGAACTGATAGTTCAGTCGCAGGTTGAACACCTTATTGTCTTCCGGATTCTTACGGATCATCTCAGCGAGTTCTTCCAACTCCAGACGCTTGATGACCTCTTTCTTCCGTGCTATTTTCAATAAACTAATCTTCATGTTCTTAACCTCTAATTCTAAATTATTAACTCTAAAATCTAAACTAATATTATTCTACCTCTACTAAATTTCAGTAATATGGCTGCAAATATACTGATTTTATTTGGTTTTTGCAAATATTTCCATAAATATTTTCATCTATTTTACATCTACATATCCTCTACAAACATTCTACTTTAATCTTGTCCGTTTAATGCTTCCTTATTCTCTGATACTGGCAGCTTATTCTTCAATAAGGGTCCCTTATCGAGAATTACCCGTAGCTTATCAAATATTCCCGACGCGGGAACAATTGATTCCCAGCGTGGGAATGTATGATTCCCAGTGTGGGAACGTTTTATTCCCAAGGCGGGAACAAAAAGGATGCCCCCTACTTCGCTGCCAACATCCTCCTCTCAAGCAGACATAGATGCAGAGCAGATGGAAAGTAGAGGCAATATAGAGGTAAAATAGAATATCTGTAGATGTAGATATTCATATAAGATGCTTATTATATGATAGTTATATAATTTAGTAGAAGGTTATGGAGAATTATTAGAATCTAAAAGTAACTTATCGTTATCCAAGTAGCATAATAATTGTTTTTTCTTCAATTTCTTGGCGTTTTGAAGAAAAATTCGTATTTTTGCAAGAAACTTTGCCACACAGAATATGGACGAGAAGAAATTGACATACCAAGATGTTCCGACGGGATATCCCATGTGCTTCAACGATGAATGCACAAAGAAAGCGTGTTGCATGCACTATCAGGCCAGGCTGTTGTTGCCTGAAGACCGTCACCGTGGATCAGCTATCTATCCGACGGCCTGGCAGAACGGAGATTGCAAGTATTTCCGAGAGAAGAGGTTCATTCGGAAAGCATGGGGCTTCAAACACCTCTATGATAACGTACCACAGCGAGACAAGGCTGAGGCCCGCCGAAGTGTTCGCTGGTTCTTTAGTGCTGGCTGTGGCCCTTACTACCGCTACCATCATGGCGAGAACATGCTCTCGCCAGAGCAGCAGGACGCCATCATGAAGATTATCGCCCAGTACGGCAGCACCGACGGCATCCGCTTCGACCACTACGTCGAGGATTGGGACTTCGGGTAAACTGCTATATCCCGAGAAAGAAAAGTCAAAAAAAATATAACATTTACCAATGAAACGAATACTGTTTTGCGAAATATGTCCTTTTGCCTATCGCCTGTCGACAGAGAAGGAAATTCTGAAGCGTCACCTGCAGGACACGCTTCACAAGACACATTTTGCCCATGTGCGCACCGAGACGTCGTTGCCCGTGGTAGTCTATCGTCACAACTCGCTCATCCGTCGCCGCTTGGGTAATGTCAACATGCAGCTGCAGGAGAACAAAGCCACCAATCTGGCTTTGGCCGTGAAGCACATCGACGGTCTGCTCATCCGTCCCGGCGAGACCTTCTCCGTGTGGAAACAGGTGGGGCGCACCACCAGACGGAAGGGCTACAAAGAGGGTCTGACCATCGCCAAGGGCCAGCCCTCGCAGGGCATCGGAGGCGGTCTGTGCCAGCTGTCGAACCTCATCCATTGGCTCGTATTACACAGCGACCTCACCATTACCGAGCACCACCATCACGACGGTCTCGACCTCTTCCCCGACTTCGGCCGGCAGATACCCTTCGGCACCGGCACCAGCATCTCGTACAACTACATCGACTACCGCGTCAAGAACAACACCGCCAACACCTATCAGCTCCGTCTCCATGTGGACGGTGAATATCTGTGCGGCGAACTGCATGCCGCCGAGGTCCTGCCCCATACCTTCCACATCCATGCCGAGAACGAATTCTTTTCCCGCGAGCAGGGAGTAGTCTATCGCAACGGCCAGGTCTATCGCGACATCATCGACCGCACCACAGGCCAAGTCCTCAAGAGCCAGCTGATTCGTACCAATCACGCCCGCGTCATGTACGACTGTCCACCCGACGTCATCATTCGTGAGATAAAATAGCCTAAAAGGTAAAAAAGGTAAAAATCGGACTGGAAATGATGGCCAGTCCGATTTTTTATCGTACCTTTGCAGCCGTGAACGCGAACAAGAAGAGAAAGATTGTTTCATGGATGCTATTGGCAGTGTTTGTGCCAATGCTACTCTTGTCGTCGCTTCACATTCACAGTTACGATCAGACTGGCGATGACCAGTGTACAGAGTGTGTACACCACCATTGTGGCGGTCATATCGGTCAGCAGACGCTGTCGTTGGACAACTGTCTGCTGTGTCAGTTTCTGACGCTGTTGATGACAGCAGCTACCAGTATCGTTGCTGCTACCTTTTTTTATCATGCGTTTAGACTGGCGTATGCCCAAGGCCGTAACCGTATCTGCATGCAGGCTTTGGGAGCTGTCGTCACCCGCGGACCTCCCGCTTATCTCTTTTAAAAAGTAAAAGAGTAAAAAGGTAAAAAAAGATAAACGTAATTAGATACAAAATGAAAAAGCATTATATTATGCTGCTATTGTTGTGTGTATGCACGGCGATGACAGCGCAAACAAATACAGACCAACACCAACATCAGGAAGACTCGACCGACGTGTTCTTCCGCCATTTGAAACTCAACGAACTCGTAGTAACTGGCGTCACGGGCGACACGAAGCTGAAGAACGCCACGGCACCCATCAGCATCGTCCGTCCGCAGGAACTGCGCGCGACGGCCTCGACGAACATCATCGACGCCATCACCCACCTGCCGGGCATGGCCCAGCTGACCACAGGCAGCGGCATCTCGAAACCCATCATCCGCGGACTGGGCTACAACCGCGTAGTGGTCATGAGCGAGGGTGTCCGGCAGGAAGGCCAGCAATGGGGCGACGAACACGGCGTGGAGGTCGATGGCGGCAGCGTGAACTCTGTCGAGATCCTGAAGGGTCCGGCGTCGCTCATGTACGGCTCTGACGCCATGGCGGGCGTCGTCATCCTGCACAGCCAGCCCGCACCGGCCGAAGGCACCATGCGCGCCAATGCCAGCACGGAGTACCAGACGAACAACGGCCTCTTCGGCTATTCGCTGTCGTTTGCCGGCAACCAGAAGGGCTTCGTGTGGGACGCGCGGTTCAGTCATAAGATGGCCCACGCCTATAAGAACAAATACGACGGCTACGTGCCCGGTTCGCAGTTCCAGGAGCGTGCTGGCCGTCTGCGACTGGGACTGCAAAAGAGCTGGGGCCACTCGTGGCTGACGTGGACGACCTACCACCTGACGCCCAGCATCATTGAGGGCGAGCGCGACGAAGAAACCGGCGAGTTGCTGTGCTCTTCGCCTTCTCCGAAGAGCTACTCCGAATCCCTCCCCTTCCAGCAGGTGAAGCACTACAAACTGGTGTGGGACAACAGCGTGAACCTGTCGTCGGGCATGCTGAAGGCCATTGTGGGCTACCAGCAGAACCGTCGCAAGGAATACGAGGAAGACATGGACGAATACGAAGCCTTCTTCAAGCTGCACACGCTGACCTACGACCTGCGCTACCTGACGCACGAATGGAACGGCTGGAAACTGTCGGCAGGCGTTGGCGGCATGTACCAGCAGTCGCTGAACAAGGGCGAGGAGGCGCTCATTCCCGAGTACCGACTGTTCGACTTCGGCATCTTCGCCACCGCCAGCCAACGGCTTGACCGCTGGACGCTGAATGCCGGTGTGCGCTACGACCACCGCCGCGTGCACAGCGACGAATTCATCGACGAGGGCGAGTTGCGATTCAGCGACCTGCAACGCCACTTCAACGGTGTGACGGGCAGCATCGGGGCCGTGTGGAACGTCAGCGACCACCTGGACCTGCGATTGAATGTGGCCCGCGGATTCCGTACGCCCAACCTCAGCGAACTGGCCTCGAACGGTGTCCATGAGGGTTCTCAGCGCTACGAGATCGGCAACGGAGGACTGAAGGCAGAATACAGTCTGCAGGCCGACCTGGGGCTCGACTTCACATCGCAATACGTTTCGGCACAGCTGGCCCTGTTTGCCAACCGCATCGACAACTATATCTTCATGCACCGCCTGCCCGAGGAGGTCGAAGAGGGCTATCTGACCTATGCCTACACGCAGGGCGACGCCCGTCTGCTGGGCTTCGAGGCCGGCATCGACGTGCACCCCATCCACTCGCTGCACTTTGAAAACACCTTCTCCTATGTCGACGCCCGCCAGCTGCACCAGTCTGACGAGCACATCAAGTATCTGCCCTACACCCCCGCACCGCGCTGGACATCGGAGGTGAAGTGGGAGCTGGCCCACCACTCGCACCCCACCATGGGCTACCATTCGCACCACACCCACCACTCCAAGGGACTCTCGGCCGACAACCTCTATGTCGCTGCCGGACTGGAGTGTTACCTGGCACAGCACCACATCTACAGCGCCGACGACACCGAGACACCCACGCCCAGCTATACGCTGGTGAACCTCTCGGCAGGCACCGACCTGACCTGGAACGGCCGCAAGTTTGCCGAGCTGTATGTCACCGCCGACAACCTGCTGAACCGCGCCTACCAGAACCACCTGAGCCGACTGAAATACAGCGACATCAATCGCGTGACCGGTCGTCAGGGCGTCTACAACATGGGCCGAAACGTCACGTTCAAACTGGTCATTCCCATCACACTATAAAACAACGTTCACTATGAAGCGAATTACAACCACCTTACTTCTTTCCGCCTGCATTGCCATCGGTCTGCAGGCACAAAGTCTGAAACAGCAGGGCACGAGTGCCGACGACATCGTCCCTCAGGGCTGGAGTCACTACGAAACGACCGGCGACCTCAACAAGGACGGTCTGGCCGACCTTGTCCTTATGGCCACGCCCAACTTCAAAGAGCACATCGTCAAGCGCGACGACGGCTATGAGCGCAACTGTAACCAGCCCGTCTTCGCCATCTATCTGGCTACGGCTGACGGCCATCTGAAGCTGTGGCAGCAATATGGCGAGCTGCTACCCGCCGACGACATTGACAACGAGTTCTGCTCGTGGAACTTCACCTTCGACATCACCGAGCGTGGAGCGCTGAACATCACCGTCCAGCCCGAGTGCAGCGCAGGCAGCTACTTCACCCACATCGACCGCTACACCTACCGTCTGCAGAATGGCGACTTCTACCTCATTGGCCAGGAGTCCGAGGACATCCAGCGCAATACCGGCGACGTGGAAGTCGTCAGCGAGAACTACCTGACCTGGAAGCGACAAGTGAAAAAGTCGAACTTCTCCGACGACACGCCACCCACCGAAAAGTGGACGCGCCTGTCGAAGAAGCCCCTCGAGCGCCTCGGTTCCCGCCAGCTCGGTAGCGAATAAAGTTTAGTTAATATATTTTTAAAATAACCAATAAACTATATGAAGAAACCAATTCTTTTAGTATTTTCGCTGATGATGGCTTTGGTCATCCAGGCAGGCGACGTGACACCCGAACAGGCACTGCAACAGGCGAAGTCGTTCATGCAGCAGCGTGCCGCAGCAGGTATCAACCCCAAGAGGAGTCAGGCATTGGCCTCCGAGCTGAAGATGGCCGGACGTGTCAGCGGACTCTATGTGTTCAACAGCGACGGCGACAACGGCTATGTCATTGTGTCGAACGACGACCGCACGGCAGCTGTGCTCGGCTACAGCGACAGCGGACAGCTCGACCTGGACAACATGCCTGAGAACATGCGCGCATGGCTGCAGGGCTATGCCGACGAGATTGCGTGGCTCGATGCCCACAACTACCAGCCCTCGCCCGTGGTAGCCCGCCGCGCAGCATCAGCTGTCAAGCAGCCCATTGCCCCGCTGATGGCAACCAGGTGGAATCAGAACACGCCCTTTAACGACCTGTGTCCTGAATACACGCCAGGCGAAAAATCCGCTACGGGTTGTGTGGCTACCGCTATGGCTCAGGTCATGAAGTATCACAATTATGCCGAGATGACTGGTGGTCTGCCTGCTTATGATGAGGATTTCAACGACAGACCATGCATCCCTGTGGCTGCCCTGCCGCAAACCACCTTCGACTGGGGCAACATGCTCGACGTCTACTCCGGTGGCTATACTGCCGCACAAGGTGCTGCCGTTGCCAAACTGATGCAGTATTGTGGCTCTTCCATCAAGATGAGCTATGGCGATCAGTCGTCCTCTAACGCCAATATGATTCCTGATGCGCTTAAGAATTACTTCGGCTACAACTCGACAGCCCGAACTGCTATGCGCAGTCTTTATACCTATAACGAATGGTTGGAAATGATGTATCATGAACTGAGCGAGAGTCGCCCCGTTGCCTATGGCGGACAGTCTTCCGGCGGTGGTCACTCATTCGTGTGCGACGGCTATCAGGGCGAGGACTACTTCCACATCAATTGGGGATGGGGTGGCTTGAGCGACAACTACTTCAAGTTGTCTGTATTGAATTCTGACGAACAAGGCATTGGCGGCAGCAGTTCTAAAGATGGCTACCACTACGGCCAAATGGCTGTCGTCGGCGTTCAGAAACCCACCGACAGCGGTACTGTCTTGGATATCACGATGCATGCTCCCAACCTGACGGTAAACAGCATCACTTGTCCTGATGTTGTTGAGGTCGGCGAAGAAGTCAGCGTCACCCTCAACGTCACCAACAATAGTGAGCTTGACTATTCCGGTGACATCTATTTGGGAAATAAAATGGGTGCGGATGACTTTTCACTCCTTGTAGGAGACCTCTTCGAGATTCCGGCAAAAACCGCCAAAGACTGCACCATTAAGCTGACTTTCACCAGTGCAGAAACCTATCAGCTGGTCATCTTCTGGCCAAACGAATATGGCAGCTATTCTACGGACGGCGTTGTATTAAAGACCATTACCGTCACACCAAGCGGTGGCGGAAATCCTGTGACCAAGGACATTGATTTAGGTGCTACCCTAACAGTTGAGACGGCTGAATTGGTTTCTGGTAAGAATTATTATGTTTACGGTAAAACCTTCAAAGGCCAGCTGACGGTAACTAATCCCGATGCCACTCACGACTATGACGGTTATTACCAATATAGTCTCTATCAGTATGATGGCAAATACCATAATCTGGCTAATACAGCTACGCATATCAGAGTTCCTGCAAATGGAAGTGTCAATATCCCTATTGAATACGATGGTTTAGTTTACGGAACAGTGTTCGAAGTCGACGTGGTTTACCAGAAAGAAACCGGTTGGACTGCTTATGAAGAACTTGCCTATTTTGCTCCCCAGCCCGCTGTCATCACTTACGCGGCCGATGGTACTTTCACAGTAACCAAGACTACCAGCACCAGCTACGACGCTCCTGCCACTGCCCTTGCAGTCGACCTGACGGGCACGACAGTAGAGACAGTCTCCGGCGGTGCCACCAACTGTCTGTTCATCAGCAATAAGAGTTCAATCGCCGGTGCAGCCAACTTCGTCAAGTACACCAGCGGCACCTACACCGCGGCGAACATCACCATCACCGACGGCAGCGACTTCTTCACGCCCGTTGACTTCACGGCCACCAACGTCGAATTCACCTACGACAACGACCGCTGGGCCGACGGCACCAATGGCTGGAACACCATCATGCTGCCCTTCGACGTAACCAGCGTGACGGCCGATGGCACCGCCATCGACTGGTTCCACAGCGGCAGCGACACCGGCAAGCAGTTCTGGCTGAAGGAGTTCACCGGTGACGACACGACAGCCCCCAAAGTCTACTTCGACTATGTTTCGGGCCCGATGCAGGCCAACACGCCATACATCATCGCCCTGCCCGGCAACCACTGGGGAGCAGCCAACGACCTGAGCGGCAAGACCATCAAGTTCGTGGGCGAGAACGCCACCGTCCACAAGAAGGGTGACTTCACGTCGGTCACCGGCACCAACTACCGCTTCATCGGCACCACCACACAGGACGCTACGTCCAACATCTACCGCATCAATGCCGCGGGCAACAAGTTCGAATTGGCTTCAGGCTGTGCACCATTCCGTGCCTACTTCAAGCCTGGCATCTTCGATTCAGGTGTCTCAAGCCTCAGTATAAATAATGGTGGTGAAACTACCGGCATTCAGTCGGTTGACAGTGGACAATTGACAGTTGACAGTTACTTTAACCTTGCTGGCCAGCGCGTGGTACAGCCCACAAAGGGTCTCTACATCGTGAATGGCAAAGTGGTCGTAATTAAGTAAATAAAGGAAAGAACTATGAAAAAAGAATATATGAAACCCGTGATGGACATTTACCTTGTGGCTCCATCCACGGTCCTGGCAGGCAGCATGAATGCCGGTGACCAGACGAACCCCACGATGGCTCCGGAGTTTGACGACTTCGACGACATCATGTCCCTGCAATCCGGCGACCTCTTTAGCCTATAAAAGGAAAGCGCCCTTTTCGGGGCGCTAACCTTTTAAACATACGCTCCCTCGCATAAATCACGGGGACAGGTTTGATTGAATTTTAGTATTCACATCAAACAACCTGTCCCCGTGATTGTGATTGTTATGAATTTACTCCCACTCGATGGTTGCGGGTGGCTTGGAGGAGATGTCGTAGCAGACGCGGTTGACGCCACGGACCTTGTTGATAATCTCGTTGGAGACGCGGGCCATGAAGTCGTAGGGCAGATGAGCCCAGTCGGCCGTCATGGCATCGGTAGAGGTGACGGCACGCAGGGCCACAGGGTGCTCGTAGGTGCGCTCGTCGCCCATGACACCGACCGAGCGGACGGTACTCAAGAGTATGGCACCAGCCTGCCAGATCTGGTCGTAGAGTGACACCTCGATTTCGCCGTCCTGCATCTCGGCAGGGATGCCGGCAGCGAGGACTTTGCGGGCTTCTTCGCCAGAGAGCTTCACCTTATAGTCGCGCAGTCCGCGGATGTAGATATCGTCGGCATCCTGCAGAATGCGAACCTTCTCGGGGGTGATGTCGCCCAGGATGCGCACAGCGAGTCCGGGACCGGGGAAGGGATGACGGGTGATGAGATGCTCGGGCATGCCCAGCTGACGGCCCACACGACGCACCTCGTCCTTGAACAACCACTTCAGGGGCTCGCAGAGCTGCAGGTTCATCTCCTTGGGCAGTCCGCCCACATTGTGGTGGCTCTTGATGACCTTGCCCGTGATGTTGAGCGACTCGATGCGGTCGGGATAGATGGTGCCCTGAGCCAACCAACGACATTTACTATTTGACGATGTACTATTTACTATTTTCTTGGCCTCCTCGTTGAACACCTCGACGAAATCGCGGCCAATGATTTTGCGCTTCTGCTCAGGGTCGGTGACACCGGCCAAGTCAGCGAAGAACTTCTCGCTGGCATCGACGCCAATGACGTTCAGGCCCAGCACCTCGTAGTCCTTCATGACCTGCTGGAACTCGTTCTTGCGCAGCATGCCGTGATCGACGAAGATGCAGGTGAGGCGGTTGCCGATGGCCTTGTTCAGCAAGACGGCAGCGACAGAAGAGTCGACACCGCCGGAAAGTCCCAGAATGACGCGGTCCTGTCCCAGCTGTGCCTTCAGTTCGGCCACGGTGCTGTCGACGAACGATGCAGCACTCCACTCCTGGCGCGAACCGCAGATGTCGACGACAAAATTGTGTAGCAAGGTTTTGCCTTGCGAAGTATGGAACACCTCGGGGTGGAACTGGACGGCCCAAATGGGTGACCCCTCCCCGTCCCTCCCGAGGGAGGGGCACCAGAAGGCGGCGTTGGTGACGTCCTTGGTGCTGCCGATGACCTTGAAATTGTCGGGGATGGCGGTAATGGTATCGCCATGCGACATCCACACCTGCGAGTGCTGTTCGAAGCCGCGGAAGAGGGGATTCGTGGTGTCTACCGTCTGGAGGTTGGCACGGCCATACTCGCGAGAGTCGGCCTTCTCGACACGACCTCCAAGGGTGTGCGAGATGAACTGTGCGCCATAGCAGATGCCCAAAACGGGCAGACGGCCTACAAACTGCGAGAGGTCGACCTTGAATGCCTCAGGATCGTGCACCGAGAATGGCGAGCCACTCAGGATGACGCCAATGACCGATGGGTCGTCCTTGGGGAACTTGTTGTAGGGCAAAATCTCGCAGAAGGTATCCAGCTCGCGCACACGACGGCCAATGAGCTGGGTGGTCTGCGAACCGAAATCGAGGATAATAATCTTCTGTTGCATATTAAAAGATAGTGTTTAATTCGTTTGGGGTGCAAAGTTACGAATTTTCTTTCACACCACCAAATCTTTCTATCACTTCCAGGCACATGCGGCTGTTGTGATAGGGACACTTCCAGAATCCCGCCTTGTCGTCGACGGTATTCAGCGTGCCGTCGGGATGGCGGCTCCAATGCCACTCACCATGCTCATAGTCAATGATTTGCGTCTTGACGTAGTCCCAGCAGCGCAGTCCTTTCTGCAGGGCATCCTCATCGCCGAAATGCTGGTAGAGGTTAAGCCAGCCCACCACGTTCTCGGCCTGAACCCACCAGTGCAGGTCGTCGTCGACATGGCCGGTATCGAGATTGGCCTCGTGAATCATCGAGCCGTCAGGACGCAGTCCCTTTTCGCTGGCCTTGGCCACCTCGCGGACAATGGGTTCCACCTTGCGGAGCACCTGCTGGTCGCCCAGAACGAGTGCCGCCTCGTGCATGAGCCACGAGCACTCGATGTCGTGTCCGTAGCTCTCGAGCTGGCCCGCACCGCGCGTCCAGTCCATCTCGAAGAAAAGGTCGAGATGATGCGTCTCGGGATTCAGAATGTAATCCGTGAAGATATGGATGAGGTTGCGCAGCGAGCCTTCGATGCGGATGAGCGTCTCCGTCGGCACCACCACATCGACAGGCAGCACGGAACCCAGCACGGAAACATAGTTGCAGGTCGTTGCCGCCTGCATCTCGCGGATGCAACGATAGAGGTTCGTGTAGGGCTCAATGATGTGCAGGTGGGTGTTCTGCGACTTGGGATAGTTGGCGTCGAGGTCGGACAGGCGCATGTCGGCCATCTGGCCCCACTCGCGCGTGCAGGCCTCGATATAGCCGTTGTGCTCGGGGTCGAAGGCATGCTGCTCGATGCACTCGTAAAGCGAGATGGCATAGTCGAGAGCCTCGCGGTCGCCTGTGGCCCGCGCATATTCCGACAGTCCGTAGATGGCAAAGCCAATGGCATAGAACTGTTTCTTGGTATCGAGGGGACGCCCCAGGTAGTCGACGCTCCAATAGACGCCGCCGTACTCAGGATCGATGAAATGTTCGATGAAATATTCGTAGGCCCGTTTGGCGGCGTCCAGATATTCTTGATTACCCAGCACGCGATAGGCTGCTGAGAACGACCAGAGGATGCGGGCATTGAGGATGGCACCCTTCTCGGCATCCTTGTGGAGCACCTCGTTGGCATCGATACGACCATAGAAGCCACCATTCTCGTGGTCCTGCATGCGGTCGAGCCAGAAGCGCAGGATATTGTTCTCGACAACATCCTGCATTTCCTTGACAGTAGTATTAAGCATCTGATTCATCATCGTCGAACGAAAAGTTACGGATTATCTTCAGTTCAGCATTAATTTGGTTAACACGCTCAGTAGTAAGCGGATAGAACCAGACCACAAAAACGGCTACGGCAGCCACCAAGGCAGGAATGAAACTCATGAGCCAGCGCAGACAACTGAGCGCGTCGTCGGGCTGTACGGCACCAGCAGCCAGCAGTTGGGGATCGGTAATATAGCCGAACGAGTCGAGCAGCCACAGGACGGCAGCACCACCGATGGCACCGCCAAACTTCTGCGCCATCGACGACGACGAGAAGATAAGACCCGTGGAGGCCGTGTGGAATTCGAGCTCGGCATAGTCGCTGACGTCGGCATACATCGACCAGACGAGGGGCGACATGATACCCGTCAGGATAGAGATAAGCACCTGGAAGACCAACATGACCCAATAGCCAGAGGGCGTTAAGGGAATGAAGTAGAACGCAATGCTGAGCACCACCAGCGAGGCGTTGACCAGGATGAAGGTCGTCTTCTTGCCCAGCTTATTCGAGATGGGCACGCACGATGCCACACCCAGCATGTTGCTGACCTCGCCGACACCCAGGAAGAGTCCGGCATAGAAGGCAAAGACGAGTTCGAAGAATACCAGGCTGACATTGAGTCCGATGATGTCCTGGAAGAAGTAGGCCACCGTGGCACCGCGGACGGTATTGAACAGATTGAAGCACAAGGCAGCACCGATGAGCAGCCACCAGGGTTTGTTGCTGAGCAGGGCCTTGAAGTCGCTACCCACGGAGACGGTAGAAATGGTCTTCAGGTGTTCGCGAGTCATCGAGAAACAGATGAGGAACATGACGAAGCAGGCCACAGCAATGAACACCATGGCCCAGAACCATCCCGCAGGATTGTTATAGCCACCCAGCATGTTGGTCAGCGGTTCCCAGAGAAACAGCGAGATGAACGAGCCACCATAGGCGAAGAACATGCGGAAGGAGGAGAAGACGGTCTTCTCGTTCGTGTCGTCGGTCATCACACCCAGCATGGCACCATAAGGCACGTTGATGGCCGTATAGACCGTCATCATCAAGATATAGGTGACGTAGGCCCAGACGAGTTTGCCGCCATAGTTAAGGTCGGGCGTGGTGAACAGCAGGATGCCCGCAATGGAAAAGAACGGAGCCACCCAGAGCAGGTAGGGCCGGTATTTGCCCCAACGCGTATTGGTTCGGTCGGCAATGATACCCATCATGGGGTCGCTGACGGCATCCCAGATACGGGTTACCAGCACCAGCACACCGGCGTCGATGAGCGACAGGCCGAAGATGTTGCTGTAGAAGAATGGCAGGTAATAGGAGAAAATCTTCCAGAACATGCTGGACGACATATCACCAAAGCCATAGGCGATTTTCTCTTTGAAGCTACTCATATTATTGAGATTTGAGGTTTATCTTAGGGCACGGTTCTTGGCCACCAGACGCTTGATGGTTTCCACGCTGGCAGCGGTAAAGAGGCCGTCCTCAGGAGTATTCATGCAGTAGTCGATGAGCTTGTCGATGGTTGACGTCGCCACATGCATGCGCGTATCAGCAGAGGCGTAGTAGATGAACACCTTACCGTCCTCGTCGGCTATCCAGCCATTGGCGAAGGCCACATTCATGACGTCGCCCAGATATTCGTCGCCCTCGGGCACAAGGAAGTATCCGCCAGGCTGGGCAATGACTCGCGTGGGGGCGTCCAAAGCGGTCATATACATATAGAGCACATAGCGCAGTCCGTCGGCTGTAGCGCGAACGCCGTGAGCCAGATGCAGCCAGCCCTTCGGAGTCTTGATGGGGTGCGGACCCTCGCCATTCTTCACCTCGGTGATGGTGTGATAGTGGCGGGCGTTGATGATCTTCTCGTCCTTCACCTCGGCGTGGGTGATGTCGTCCACCAATGCCCAGCCGATGCCACCGCCAGAACCGGTATCGATGAAGCCATCCTGCGGACGGGTATAGAAGGCATACTTGCCGTCGACAAACTCGGGATGCAGCACGACGTTACGCTGCTGTGAACGCGTCTTCAGGTCGGGCAGACGTTCCCAGGTCTTCAGATCCTTGGTACGCGCGATACCTGCCGTAGCGGTAGCAGCAGAGAGGTTGCCGGGCTGCGAGTCGTCGTGACGCTCGGCACAGAACACACCGTAGATCCAGCCGTCCTCGTGCTGGGTGATGCGCATGTCGTAGATGTTCGTGGCGGGAATCACATCGTCGGGCATGGTGATAGGCTCGTCCCAGAAGCGGAAATTGTCGACGCCATTGGGCGACTCAGCCACCGCAAAGAACGACTTGCGGTCGGCGCCCTCGACACGCACCACGAGGCAGTATTTGCCCTGCCACTTGATGGCACCGCTGTTCAGCGTGGCATTCATCATGATGCGCTGCATGAGATAGGGATTGTCCTGCTCACAGAAGTCGTACTTCCACTCCAGCGGAGTATGCTCTGCCGTCAAAATGGGGTATTTCCACTTGTCGTAAATGCCATTCCCCCACTCCATGGGTTCATTCTTACGCGTCAGCAACTGCTCGTGGTGAGCACGCAACGCCTTCACTCTTTCTTCAAAATTGCTCATTGTTTTTTTATTGTTTTTTTTCGTTATTACGTTATACCGTTATTACGTTGTTCCGTTGTTCCGACATTCCGTTATTCCGTAATGTCCTTCAGGAACAGCGTGTTCTTTGCCTCATAGAGTTTCTTGAAATCAGCGGCACAGGGCAGACTGGGTGCAGGACCGAAGTACTCCTCCTTGTAGTTACGCCACAAGTGGAAATAACAGATGGGATACTGGTCCATAATGGGTTTCAGCACGCGCGTCCACCACGTCGAGTCGGGCATATTCTTCAAGCCACACTCCGTCATGGCCAACAGCTTGCCATTCTTTTGGGCGAAGTCGCTGAGGAACTTCAGGTCGGAAGTCAATGCCGTCTTGAACTCCTCCTCTGTGCCCCACTGGTAGGCATCCTCACCAATCAGCGTCACGCGTTCGTTACCGGGATAGCGGGCCAGGAAACGCTCCTCGTTCCAGCCACCATCGAGGTTGGGCGAATAGCTCCACAGCAGGTTTGTCAGTCCACGACTGCTCAACTCGTCCTGCAACAGCGCCCAGAGTCCATGAAACTCGTTGTCCGTGCAGAGTTTCTGTCCCCACCAGAACCACGAGCCGTTGTTTTCGTGCCAGGGACGGAAGATGACGGGAACGGGTTGGCCGTCCTTCGTCTTCAGCGTCAGCAGGAAGTCGCCCACTCGCTTCATCCAAGTCTGGAACTTCTCGAACTCGCTGCCACCAGGCAACACGCTCGCCACAACGGTCGTGTCGGCTACATCCCAGGCTGTGCCGCCCGTCAGCGGGTTACGGGGATGCCACGAAATGGTGATGATGCCGCCACGCTCATGATGGGCAATAATCTCGTCGTGAATACGCGTGAAGGGCACGCTGTCCAGATTCTTGGCGTCACCCATCTCGATGCCGCCCAGGTCGAAACCCATGACGGCGGGATAGTCGCCGCAGACATTCTTCACGTCGCTGCTATCGGACTGGTACTCCCACGTCAGGCCATAGAACGGATCGTCCTGATGGCCCATCATATAACCTCGTTGCTGCAAGGTCTGCAAGCGCTCGGCCAACTGCTCGGCAACGGTTTTCTCCTTCACTTCCTTTTTTCCGCAGGCTGCCATGATCATGGCTACACCTATCATTATATATATTACCTTTTTCATACTTCTTACCTCTTACATCATACCTCTTACTTCTTACATCCAAGCTCCTTGAGTAGCCAGTTTTCCCATTCATCCCACTGCTCCTGGTGCCAATAGTGCCAGGTAGCCTGATAGGGCGAAATCTCCTTGGGACCAGTTACAATATTGTAAGTAGCCCAAGCGGTGGTGGGAGGCACCACATCGTCGTTATAGCCAAACGAGAACCAACCCTTCTGCTTGTCCGTAATTAGACGGGCAAAATTGACGCCATCGTAGTAGCGCGAGGTCTCAATCTGGCGTTCCTGGCCCTTGCCCTTATTCCAATAGAAATAGTGCGGCCAGCCGCAGGCAACGCCTTTCAGCGAGGCAGTATGGTCGCAGAGTGCTGCATGGACAGGGGCATAGCAGGTAATACGCTTGTCGAGGCCTGCTGTTGCCAGCGACAGGAATCCTCCTTGGCTGGAACCCGAAACGGCCAGCTGCTGACCATTCCAAGGGGTATACTGTTCGATATAGTCGAGTGCACGAATGCAACCGAGGACAATGCGCTTGTAATAGCTGTCGTCACGATTGTCCATGCCCCAGTTCCAATAGTTCATCAGGGCCCCGTTGAACACGTCGTCGTAGACCTTCTGTTCCATCGTCACGGAGATGCCATGAATGCCAATCTCTAAGGTTACGGCACCTTGCGAAGCGGTATAGATGTCGCCGCCATAGGGACGAACGCCAGCTCCAGGGACACGCAACAAAGCAGGATACTTCCCCTCCTTGACCGGTACACAGAGAATGCCGTAGGTGCGGTAGTTCCATTTCATGTTCTGGAAAGAAACCTCGTAAACATTAACCTCATTGGTGCAACGCTCGGGTAACAACCGCATAGTGGGATTCAAGGGCACCTGACGAGCCTCGCTGATGGCCTGCTGCCAATAGTCGCTGAAGTCCTTAGGCATCACGGTGGTGGGTTGCAGCTGTTCCGGCGAGAAAGCAGCAGAGCAGGCTCCTTTGTACTCCTTCCCGTCAATCGTCGTCTTCACGTCGACACGATAGAATCCCGGCTTCGTCATCTTGCCTTTCAGCGTCAGCGTACCGTCTTTCAGCACCACGCCCTGCTTCTTCACGTCAGGATACATCTCGGGACCGGCCTCGTAATCTATTGTCACATTATTCAATAAGGTTTGCTCGCGCGAGATCCTTATTGTAAACTGAGCAGTCTGCCCTACCTCATAGCGCCAGTCCTGATGGTCGGGAACCACATCAATACGAATGCTGTTGCCGCGAATCTGGGCAACCGTCGGTAATACACCGAACAGCACTAACAGCAGGATGATAAAACCTGTTTTCTTCATGTTTGATGGTCTTTAGTCGTTCGTTTTCTTAATTCGTTGCAAAGTTAGCACTATTTTTTGAAATACTACGATACTATTTTGATAAACTTGCATACTTTCGCAAAAGAGCCTCTTAAAAAAACTTAACTAACGCCATAATCATGCCCCGCAACTATCAAAAGTGGCAGAAAAATCGTTATTTTTGCAGTTGTATTAAACAAAGAATGATGATGGGACAACGATTAACGATAGCCGTATTGCTGCTGACAAGCGTTTTCTGTACCGCTCTGGGGCGGGACTATAATATTGTGGATTATGGTGCGAAAAACGATACGACGGCACTTTCGACGACGGCACTGCAAAGGGCCATCGATGAATGCGCTGCAGCAGGAGGCGGCAGGGTGATAGTGCCTACGGGCAGCTACAAGACGGGCAGCATCAGGCTGAAGTCGAACGTGCACCTCTATTTGGAGCATGGGGCAACGCTTTACGGCAGTACCGACCTGAAAGACTATACGCCCATGAAGTCGAACTACGTGTCGTTGCGCACCCAGACAACGACCATCCAGCTGATCTATGCCGACGGGGTGAAGAACGTGGTGATTGACGGCTATGGCACCATCGACGGGCGTGGCCGGGCATTTAAGAAGCTTTCATGGAACGACGAGGGAATAACCCGTCCCCATCTGATTCGTTTCATCCAGAGCGAGGACATCACCGTCAGGAATGTGACGCTGAAGAACTCAGGGTGCTGGATGCAACACTATCTGGCCTGCGACCGACTGCAAATAGAGGGTATCAAAGTGGTGAACCGCAACAACTATAACAACGATGCGCTGGACCTGGACGGTTGTCACGACGTGGTGGTGCAAGGCATCATAGCCGACTCCGATGATGACGGCATCACGCTGAAGTCGACCTCACCCAGACTATGTGAAAATATCCGCATCACGGATTGTGTGGTGTCGAGTCATTGCAATGCCGTCAAGCTGGGTACAGAGACGAACGGGGGATTCCGCAACATCAACATCTCGGGCATCGTCGTAAAGCCGAGCAGCGACCAGCAGGAGAAGTTCTTCGGACAATGGATAGGCACATCGGCCATCTCGCTTGAAATCGTCGATGGCGGCACGCTGGAGAATGTCAGCGTATCGGACTTCACCATCGAGGGTACAGAGTCGCCCATCTTTATCCGGCTGGGCAATCGCGGTCGGGGCTATAAACTTAGGAGTGAGCAGAAAATGCTGAGTGGGAATGGTAATGATGACACCATAAGCGAACTGATTCCCATAGATCACATAGGAAGCATCGATGGCATTCGGATAGACAACATTCAAGTGCGCAATGCAGGGGCAACAGGCTGCTCGATTACGGGCCTTCCCGGCCATCCTGTGCGTAATGTGTGGCTGTCGGACATCTCGATTCACCACAAAGGCGGTGTCAAGACGGAGGACCTGAGCCTCATCAACGACACGATAGCCGACGAGAAAGAAAAGGAATATCCCGAGGCTACCATGTGGGGCAATCTGCCTGCCAAGGGATTCTTTGTACGCCATGCACGCAACATCCATTTCAGCAATATCGACATCAGGACCGAGACCCCTGACGTGCGACCAGACTTTGTAAATATCGACACCGAAGGCTGGGGCGACCAAGGCGACGGCACCTACACAAACCCTGTCATCAATGCCGACTTCTCTGATCCTGACGTCATCCGCGTAGGGCAGAAATATTATATGGTGGCTTCAGATTTCCACTTTATGGGCATGCAAGTACTGGAATCGGAAGATATGGTCAACTGGCACTATATCAGTCAGATTTACAACAAGATAGACGAGCCCGGGTGGGACCAGAACCAGCACTATGCCGGAGGCTCGTGGGCACCAGCCATCCGATACCACAACGGATTGTTCTATGTATTTTTCTGTACTCCTGACGAAGGGTTGTATATGAGTACTGCCCAAGATCCACATGGTCCCTGGGCTCCACTACATCTGGTAAAACGCGTGCAGAAATGGGAAGACCCCTGCCCTTTCTGGGACGAGGATGGTCAGGCCTATCTGGGGCGTAGCCGTCATGGAGCAGGACCCATCATCGTGCACAAAATGTCGCCCGATGGCAAGCAGTTGCTCGATGAGGGTGTCACGGTCTATGAAGGCCCTGTAGCAGAAGGTACGAAATTCATGAAACGAAATGGCTGGTACTATCTGATTATCCCTGAAGGTGGCGTAGGAAGAGGGTGGCAGACGGTATTGCGCGCCAAGAACATCTATGGTCCCTACGAACGGAAGATCGTGCTGGAGAAAGGTTCTACGAAGATAAACGGCCCCCATCAAGGAGCGTTGGTCGATGCACCTGACGGCAGTTGGTGGTTCTATCATTTCCAAGAGACACCGGTGCTGGGTCGTGTGGTACACCTGCAACCAGCCCGATGGGAGGCAGACTGGCCTGTGATGGGCATAGACTACGACCATAACGGTATCGGAGAACCTGTCCACTCATGGCAAAAGCCCATTATGCAGTCATCCGGCGACTATCAGTTGCAGACGGACGACGACTTCGCAGGACCTGCTTTGGGATTGCAATGGCAATGGAACCACAATCCAGAGAATAGCCATTGGACGCTGAAAGAACGCAAAGGCTGGCTGACCCTGAAAGCACTTCCTGCCGACAGTCTGAAGGCAAGCCGGAACATGCTTACCCAAAAAGTGATTGGCTATCAGAGCGAGAGCACTACCCTATTGACTGCCCAAGGCAACTGTTATGCGGGAGCTTTCTGTTCTGGAAAGGAATTTCGAGGCATCGGGCTCTGCAAAGAAGGAGTCTTTACTGAATCGCACGGCAAACGCCAAGTAGTAGCCAAAGGAAAATATGACCGGCTCTGGTTGCGCGTCAATAACGACTGCATCACCAACAGACACCAGTTCTCATATAGTACTGACGGAAAGCACTTTATCAAAATAGCAGATGCCTTCCCTATGCGCTCAGGCTATTGGAAAGGCATCCGAGTGGGATTATTCTGTTATGGAAACAGCGGCAAGGCCCACTTCGACTGGTTTACGCAGAACTATCAGTAAAAGGTCACCTTGAGCTTCGCTCGAACTCGTTCCCGTTCGGAAGAGCCCAAGCAAGCTTGGCTCTTCTCTCACTTAAAGACGACCTTGCTTCGTGAGCACTCTGTTCCATCAGAGCGGACGATGCGCACGCAGTATTCATTGTCACCCGTCTGCTCACGATAGAAACTGAGTTGGTCGCCACCATGGGCCTCAGCGACGTAAGCTATCTCGAAGCGGCGAATCTGGTGGTCACGATACCAATCGAGTGGCCAAAGGTCAAGTACATGCTCGATATACTTGACGCTGTTGATGTGGCCGTTGATATCTACATCATTATAATAGGTATCAATGGTGTGCACAAGCTGGGCATCGTCAGACATCTTTACACGCCCACCCTTGTCAATAGGACATTCCTTGTCCTTCACTATCCAGTTGTTGATGGCACCATTGTCGATGGCAAAAAGATCCGTTGGCTGTCGGCTTTCCGTATCAATCATTGCCCAAATGCTGCGTCCATAGCCATATGTGTGGCCGTCTTCTCCAATAACGGCAAAGTTACGCGAAGTGAAATACCGCATAGCTGACTCCACCCATGTCTCGACATTGAACCTGGTGTACTGCTGGGGCATTTCGTTCATCTCGATAGCCAGACGCGAAAGCACCCACGAACGATGAATGGTCATCAGATACTTCATGCCAAAGCCACGGTCCGTAGAATGAAAGTCGGCAGCATTGAGCATGTGGTTACCCAAATGACCCATAAAAAGTCGTCCGCTGAAATCACAGTGGAACGGCTCAGCCATAAACGAATAACATCCAATCTTTTCCATTAATTATTGATTTTTATCAATTAATGATGCAAAGATACGGAAAAATGGGGAAAAACCGACACAATCAAGAATAAATTATTAATTTTGCACCCCGAAAGATACTAAATTGATATTAAACCTCAACAAAAAACTTTTTAAGCATGAAAAAAATTGAGACTTATTTGTTTTTGCTTTTAGCAACAATTACGCTCTGGAGTTGTCATTCACGTGACTTGTATGACCCTAATTTTGGCAAAACAGACAATGAAGTTAAGCCAGAAGCAAACACGTTCGATTTTTCGACAACTCAATATATCAATCTCGCTGTTGACTATTCTAACAGTGGAGCTGGTGCTGTGTTTTTCAGTATCTATGACGAGTATCCTATGACAGATGATACCGACCCTCTGTTGAGAGATGACATTCAACCAGTGTTCGAGGCTTATACGAACAAATCTGGTATATTCAATGATGTCGTCACACTTCCTGCATACGCAGAACACCTTTATATTTATACAGGTAACTTCTTTGTGAAAGAACAGCTGATAGAGTGCAATGTAATAAACGGTTCAGCGAAAGTGACCGCTACGAATTCACATGCAATGACGCGTAGTGCATTTGCCACGACTCGCAGTAACGAGGGGAACCAGACAACCAGTCTGGAGACACTTTATCAGCTGAGCTTCCTCGTGGACTGGAGAACTGGCGATAAACTTAACGAAAGAATCT
Organism: Prevotella sp.; assembly: GCA_016291085.1. Classification (GTDB taxonomy): domain Bacteria; phylum Bacteroidota; class Bacteroidia; order Bacteroidales; family Bacteroidaceae; genus Prevotella. The sequence goes on along the minus strand of JAEEVW010000027.1, from coordinate 19,768 downwards.
ACAAAGACTGGGTAACTCCGCTTGGATCTTGGGACGCCAACACTGGAAGACCCTCATACCTGATGGACAGCAGTAACGAGAAGTATAGTAAGTTGGCATTCACTCCGGACGAGATGGCCGGTATTAAGCAGACTATTGGCAATGCGCTGACGAACAAGAAGTCATGTGATACAAGATACAGACAGCCGTTCGACCTTGTTTTGGACAAGAATAGTGAAGTAGCCGTTACCGTGGTGGGAGGTAACACCTGCTGGAACAGCACTATGGGTTACTACTATTATCCAGAAGGTCAGGTACCAACAAGACGTGAGGACCTGAACATCATCATGTTGTTTCCTAACACACAGGACGGCCAGTCGGACTTTATCGCCAAGAAATCCGGTACTGGCGACAAATACAACGGCAACATTGCTTTACAATCAGGTGACGTCGTTCAGTTGATGTACTATCCCAACATCGCCAATGGCGACCTCTCGGGCGCTACCACAGAATTCCCCAAAGGTATGAGAATCGGATTCATCCTGAAATCAAACGGCTGGGGTATGCAGAAGAGCGTAGGCGACAAGAAGTACTACAATATCTACAAAGGCGATTTGAAGGGCTCTGATGTGTCGCGACAGTACAATGCATGGGCTTCCAGCACAGAGGGTCTGTCATATAGCAGTGACGATGAGGAGCAAAACGCTGCCGACAAAGGAACTTATATTTTCCCCAACTCAGAGGGTCATGCACGCACGGCAAAATTTGCCTATGAGAACGCAGATGGCCAGCAATACGCCATCGTATCGTTTGAGGATGCCTGCAACGACGATGATTACGACGACATCATCCTTGCCCTAAAGCCCGTGGGAGTCTTTGAGAAACTTCCCACACCCGAAGAGAAGGTAACTAAGACGACTGGAGTATATGCTTTCGAGGATCTTTGGCCTGCAAGGGGTGACTATGATTTGAACGATGCCGTAGTGGACTTCTCACAAATCTGGACTTGGAATACGCCAGACGTTGAAAATGTGGATTCAAAAATATTTAAGGAGTCTGTGAACCTGACTACTTATCAGAACTACGTGACATTAAAGAGCGGCCTGGCAGTGCTTATTGACAATAAAGTAACTCCCACGAGCATCAAGATGAAGACTATCAAGGGTGCTGATGTGAGAGAAGTGGCCTTTGAGACAGAAGAGGAAGCAAATGGCAAGGTCTATCTGCTGACTGAGGATATTAAAGCAAATCTCGGCACGCAGTACATCATTGAGTTTGAATACAAAGATGGTATTACAAATAAACAAAAAAGCATAGTTAAGCCATTCATCTACAGGAATGAAGGCGGTGGCCGTTGGGAGGTTCATCTTCCGTATGAGGCACCAACCAGCAAGATGATTACGTCCTATTTTAGCGCTCCGGGAAGTGATGACCTGTCCGATCCCGCCAAAGGCATATATTATGTCAGAGAGGGTGACTATCCATTTGCGTTCTTCCTCAGTGGTGTAACGATTGACTCATTTAAGAGCACACTCTTAGCCAGGGAAAATGAGAGCATACGAATCAACGATTTGTATTCCGGTTTCCTTGAATGGTCTGTTTCAAAAGGTAAAAAACAAAAGTATTGGTATAAAAACCAATAGTAAACATAAATAATAAAGCCCCGCTGAAAAGCGAGGCTTTATTGTTATTAATGATTCTGCTCCCTTTCTTCGAGGAATTCACTCACCTGTTCCTGCTTGGCACGAGTCACAGCAATACGACCGGAGCGAGTATACTGGAGCACACAGTCAAACTCGTTGAGCGCATAATACAGGTTCAGGATATCCTCCGTCTTGCCATTCTTCATCACAACAGTATACGTCGGATTGACCTCCATGATAGCTGCATCGTGTCGGCGGATGGTACGTGAGATATCGGGATTCTGGAGCACCTTTTCCGTTGACAGCTTATAGAGTCCAGACTCACGGATAAACAACTGATCATCAGTAAAGTAATTGGCTTTCACCACATCAATCTTTTTCTCAATCTGACGCGTTATCTTCTCAATCTGGTCAGGATCGCTCCAAGCGGTGATAGTATACTTATGCACTCCCTCAATACTGGATGCCGATACGTTCAGACTCTCGATATTCACCTGACGACGGGTAAACACAGCGGTAATCTGATTCAGAATACCGGCAATGTTCTCTGAATAAACCAACAAGGTATATAGTTTCTTATTCTCTTCCTTCATCTTACATCTTACTTCTTACATCTTACTTCTTACATCATTATACCTCCAGCATCATATCGTTGACATTCATACCCGGAGGCGTCATCGGTAATACGTTATCTTCTTCCAAGATGGCACATTCCAGAATGTACGGGCCCTTGGTCGACAGCATCTTCTCAATAGCTGTTTGCAGCATCTCGCGCTTGGTCACAGCCTCGTAAGCTATACCATAACCCTTAGCTATCAATTCGTAGTTGGGATTCATCATCTTGGTAAACGACTTACGACGCATCCAGAACATATCCTGCCACTGGCGCACATTGCCCAGATAGTGGTTATTCAACAGAATCATCTTTACCGGAGCCTGCTGTTCCATGATAGTGCCCAACTCCTCGATGCACATTTGGAAACCGCCATCGCCCATAAAGCAACAAACGGTGCGGTCGGTAGCAAACGTAGCACCAATAGCAGCAGGCATGCCATAACCCATCGTTCCAAGACCGCCGCTGGTGCAGATACTACGCTTCTCGGGATACTTGAAATAACGGGTAGCAAACAACTGGTTCTGACCCACATCGGTCACGAGAACAGTACCACGGGGAGCCTGCTCGGCAACAGCATTCACCACTTCGCCCATCAGCAACGAACCTTCCTTGGGATGGATGGCTGGTTCGATCACCTTCTCACGTTCCTTCTGGTCAAGCACCTTGAACGACTCACGCCATTCGCTGTGTTTCGTCGCATTCACCAAAGCAGTCAATGCAGGAAGCGATTCCTTACAATCAGCAATCAAAGCCACATCAGTCTTGACATTCTTGTCTATCTCACTACGGTCAATGTCCAAATGAATAATCTTTGCCTGCTTGGCATAGGTCTTCAGATTACCCGTCACACGGTCGCTGAAACGCATACCAATGGCAATCAATACGTCACACTCCTGTTCTTTCAGATTGACAGCATAGTTGCCGTGCATACCCAACATACCAACGTTCAAAGGATGGTCTGAGGGCAGAGCCGAGAGTCCCAGCATGGTGCGTCCTGCAGGAATATCTGCCTTCTCCAGGAAGGCCTTCAATTCCTCTTGGGCATTACCCAGTTCAACGCCTTGTCCGACCAAGGCCAGCGGGCGTCTGGCATCATTAATGAGTTCAGCTGCTTTACGGACAGCTTCATGATCCAGTTTCGGGTAAGGCACATAAGAGCGCACGAAATCGACCTTCTTGGGTTCCCAGTCAATTTCTTCAACTTGGGCATTACGAGGGAAGTCGAGCACCACAGGACCAGGACGGCCACTACGGGCAATATAGAATGCACGGCTCACCGCCCAGGCAATATCCTCAGCATGGCGAATCTGGTACGACCACTTCGAGATAGGCTGTGCCACACCCACGAGGTCGACCTCCTGGAAAGCATCGGTACCCAAAGCACCAATAGCCACCTGACCGGCTATCACCACCATCGGTGTCGAGTCCATCATGGCATCAGCCACGCCAGTCAGCGTATTCGTGGCACCAGGACCACTGGTAACCAAGGCCACGCCTACCTCCCCGCTCACACGAGCATAGCCCTCGGCGGCATGGGTAGCACCCTGTTCATGACGCACAAGAATATGGTCGAAACACTTCTTCTCTCCTCGTGTATAGTCAAACAACGCATCATAGACGGGCATAATGGCTCCGCCAGGGTATCCGAAGATGGTCTTCACCCCCTCTGCCTGTAATGCTCGCATCAGCGCTTTTGCACCTGTTATTCTGTCTCTCATATTGTTCCTTATTTTTCTAGGAAGTCCTAGGTAATCCTAGGATAACCTATGGTTACCTAGTCAATAATTCTTATTCCTCCCTTGTCGGCTGACGACACGCTCTGGGCATAGGCACGCAGAGCCTTCGATACAAAACGATTACGTTTCAGCGGTTGCTGGGGACGTGCAGCCAACTCTTCATCGCTCAGTTTTACGTTGATAGAACGTGAAGGAATATCAATAACGATGATGTCGCCATCCATGATCTTACCGATATTGCCGCCATTGGCAGCCTCGGGGGAGATATGGCCGATGCTTAAACCTGAAGTACCGCCAGAGAAGCGGCCATCGGTAATCAGCGCACATTCCTTACCCATATGCATCGACTTGATATAGCTCGTGGGATAAAGCATCTCCTGCATACCAGGACCACCCTTCGGACCCTCATGGGTAATCACCACACAGTCACCCTTCTTCACCTTGCCACCCAGAATACCCTCACATGCATCTTCCTGAGAGTCGAACACCACAGCAGGCCCTTCGAAGTGCCATAGACTCTCGTCGACACCGGCTGTCTTTACCACACAACCGTCCAGAGCAATATTACCGAAGAGGACTGCGAGTCCACCATCCTTTGTATAAGCATGTTCAAGGTCGCGGATACAACCCTCAGCACGATCGGTATCGAGTGAAGGCCATTGCTCGCTTTGAGAACCCATCTTCGTAGAGAAACGATTGCCCGGAGCCGTGTAATAAATACTAGTTTGACTAGTACAACTAGTAGAACTAGTAATATCGTATTCCTTCATGGCGTCTGCCAATGTCATGCCATCCACACGAATGGCAGAACCGTCAATCAGCCCGCCTTTGTTCAGTTCGTTGAGAATGCCCAAGATACCACCGGCACGACCACATTCCTGGACAGAATACTTCTGCGTATTGGGAGCCAATTTACACAAACAGGGCACTTTACGGCTCAGGGCATCAATATCCTTCATTGTAAAGTCTGCTCCTGCCTCCTGTGCCACAGCCAACAGATGGAGCACGGTATTCGTACTTCCACCCATCGCGATATCCAGTGACATGGCATTCATAAAGGCCTTGCGGGTTGCGATGTTACGAGGCAACACATTTTCATCGCCGTCCTCATAGTAAGCAAAGGCGTTCTTCACCACCTGGCGTGCAGCAGCCTTAAACAACTCTATACGATTGGTATGGGTAGCCAATATCGTGCCATTTCCAGGCAACGAAAGACCGATAGCCTCCGTCAGCGAATTCATCGAGTTGGCGGTAAACATGCCTGAGCACGAACCGCATCCAGGACAAGCACAGCCTTCCAGTTCTTTGATTTCTTCATCAGAAACCGAAGGGTCAGCACCCTTCACCATAGCTGTAATCAAGTCTGCATTCTCGCCACGCCAACGACCAGCCTCCATCGGACCACCTGAACAGAATACGGTCGGGATGTTCAGTCGCATCGATGCCATCAGCATACCTGGAGTGACCTTGTCGCAGTTCGAGATGCAAATCATAGCATCAGCCTTATGGGCATTCACCATATACTCTACGCTGTCGGCAATAATATCACGCGAGGGTAACGAGTACAGCATACCATCGTGGCCCATAGCAATACCGTCATCAATAGCGATGGTATTGAACTCTGCTGCATAGCAGCCCATCTTCTCGATCTCTTCACGCACAATCTGTCCGATTTCATGAAGATGGGTATGACCCGGCACAAACTGGGTGAACGAATTCACAATGGCAATAATCGGTTTGCCAAACTGCTCATGTTTCATACCCGTGGCCACCCAAAGAGCACGGGCTCCAGCCATACGTCTTCCCTCTGTGCATACCGCACTACGCAGTGGATGTTTGTATTCCTTCATATTTGTTTAGTCTAACTATACGTTTTAGCTTGCAAAATTACGCTTTTTCTGCCTAATTGCCAAATTTTGAAGCCGATAATCACCATTTTGCCCGTTTTTCTTGCCTTTCAGTATACAAAGAACTGCTTCATAGAACTAAAGGTTGGGCAGATGAAACTGATAGTTATGTTCAAATACTTCCTTTACCGTATTGATTTCCAAAAACTTCGTAGCACCACCGGCTCCGATATTACCACTCAGATAGGCAATCTTGTCGTCGAGTTCCACATAACCCTTCTGACGCAGCATGCGAACGGCAGCCAGGAAGAGTTTTTCGCTACCGATGTGTTCCTTCTGATAGACGGGAATAACACCATAAGACAGGTTAAGCAGTCGCTGAAGCTTGTCATTATAACAGATAGCCAGTACCGGATGGGGCCCGCGAAAGGCTGCCAGCGAACGTGCTGTAGTACCCGTTGTAGAATCGGTAATAATGCCCTTTACCCCAAGACGCTCTGTAGCTTCGATGGCAGAATGAGCCATAAACTCGCGGATATCACAATTTTCGGAGAGGTTGATGTCGATATGACTCTTAGCTCTGTCGCGTTCAGCCTGTTCAGCAATAGCTGCCATCGTTTGTACGGCCTCCACAGGATACTTACCACTGGCTGTTTCGCCAGAGAGCATCAAGGCATCGGTACTCGAATAGATGGCATTGGCGATATCAGTAACCTCAGCGCGTGTAGGACGAGGATTATTGATCATCGTGTGCAGCATCTGCGTGGCCACGATGACGGGCTTTTTCTTCTCTACACACTTACGGATAATCTGACGTTGGATGCCAGGTATGCGTTCGATAGGCACCTCGATACCAAGGTCGCCACGTGCAATCATAATACCATACGAGGCATCGATGATCTCATCAATATTGTCGACACCCTCCTGATTCTCAATCTTCGATATAATCTTGATATCGCTATTAAAAGCATCCAAAATGGCCTGCACGGCACGGACATCAGCTGCAGAGCGCACAAAACTATGGGCAATGAAGTCAATGTCCTGATCGATGGCCAGCATGATGTTCTTGCGGTCACGCTCAGTTAATGTGGGTAATGCAATGTGGACACCAGGCACATTGACACTTTTGTGCGAGCCCAGCACGCCATCATTCATTACCTGTGCGATAACAGCCGGCCCGTTGATACCAATTACCTTCATATCGAGCGCTCCATCGTCGAACAGCACATGAACGCCCTCATGAATATCTGCCGCAAAATTGTTATACGACAAATTGACGATATCATGCGTGGAATCCATTTCCGGACGACCAAAAATCTTCACCACATCACCTGTTTTATATTCAATGGGAGCCTCACAGCCTGTGGTTCGCACCTCAGGTCCCTTTGTGTCAATCAGTATACCAATATGACGACTCACCTCACGCACATTCTTGATAATCGTTTTGATACCATCCTCCGAGGCATGGGCGGTGTTCATACGCACCACATTCATACCTGCGTTAAACAAAGAACGGATGAAATCAACATCACATCTGCGATCACTAATTGAAGCTACTATTTTTGTTTGTTTCATAAAAATCTCTATATGCTTTAATACGATATTATCTTGTTGTTGTCTGCTGTGCAGCCTCCGTAAAGGCATCCATAATAGCCGTGGGCTGATTGTTTTGGAAAGCCCCAAGCCGATAAGGTCCATCTGTCTCCGGTGCCCAATAGAACACTCCCTGGCAATGTCCACCCACTTTGTTTTTTGCCATATCAATGATAGCAGCAATAATCTGCTTGCCTTCAATGGGTTTGCTGGCCTCAGCACCCGTCTCGACTACCAACATGGGCTTATGGTATTTCTCCCACAGGCGATTGATGTTGGCAGTGGCCTTCTCCACCGTTTCCTGCCACGATTGGGTGTGCTTACCACGAATATCCCAATAGGGATAGACACTCAGCCCTATTATGTCATAGCGCGCCTTGTACTTCTCCAAACCATCGAAAATAAAGTCATACCGCTTGGGGTCGAAAGCTCCATCTAAATGAACGATAACCTCTGCACGGGGAAAGACCTCCTTGACTGCCCCATAGCCAGCATCGGTCAGGCCGGCATACTGATCCATATGTTCCTGCGCACGTCCCATGGGCCAAAGGAATCCGTTGGTAGTCTCGTTACCCACCTGCACCCAGCGCACGTCTACCCCAGCCTGGTTAATAGCTCGCAACACGTCGCGCGTATGGTCAGCCAATGCCTGCTTCATCTGCTCATAATTCATCTCCGTCCACGCAGCAGGGATATTCTGCTGCCCGGGGTCAGCCCACCAGTCACTATAGTGGAAGTCTATCATGACAGCCATTCCCCACTTCTTAGCTCGCAAAGCCATCTTCACCACATCCTCCTTATTGCATAGTCCGTCCTTGGGATTTACCCAAACACGCAGGCGGACGGCATTGAGTCCCAGTTCGTGCATCAGCTCCGTACACTCACGAGGTTCACCTTTGGCATTGAATAACTGCACCTTTCGAGCCTCCAAATCAGTAGTACCGCTAATGTCTGCACCTAACCAGAAAGTCGATGTTTCCGGCTTTTGAGTTTCAATCGTCAGCACGGCGGGTTTCAGCCTGCCCTTTTGATCCTTAACCGTTAGTGTGGCTTTTCCTGCCTTCGTCGTAGGACGCAGGATAATCACCAGTTCGCCATTAAACAGTTTCATTCGTGGTTGCTTGAAGGATTCCAGCGATGTCGCATCACCATTGCATGCCGCCTCAAAGTTAGCCTCTCCCGAAACACTGAATGTCAGCTGTTCCTGACATGTGGGCACAGGTACACCGTTCTTATCCTCCACCGACACACGGACATAGATTAAGTCCTCACCGTCGGCCTGATGTTCGGCGGTTTCAGCCTGAGCCACCAGTTGTACAGCCTTACCTGCCGTCTGACGCACATCCTCACCAACCACGTTACCTTGCTCGTCGTAAGCCACCACACGGATTTCCCCTGGCTCGTACTTCACATCATTCCAACGCAGACGATAGCGATCCAGACGTTCCTTAGGATTCTTACGAATACGTCCCTGACTTTTACCATTGACGAAGAGTTCTCCCTCGACCCCATCGGTATAGCAGTAGACTGGCGTTACCTTTCCTTTACGGTCTGGCCACGTCCAATGTGGCAACAGATGAACGGTATGCTCCTGCTTGTTCCACCTGCTCTTATAGAGATAGTAGCGGTCCTTAGGCAATCCTGCCAGATCGCAAATACCGAAATAGCTGCTGCGCGAAGGCCAGTATTCATCATAGGGCGTAGGCTCGCCCAAATAGTCATAGCCCGTCCACACAAACTCACCGATGACCCAGTCGTAGTCATCCTGCCAGACCCAGTCATCGTCAGGCAGATTACTCCACGAGCAATACTCCGTATCATAGCTCGAGCACTGCCCGTCAGCCTTCAGAATAGCTGTAGGATCATAGTTGGGAGACCACGAGGCATACTGCGAATTGTCGGTAATCTCAACGGGAAACTTATACACGCCACGACTGCTCACCGTCGAGGCCGTCTCGGAACCCAGCAGGAAGCCCTGCGACAACTGCTTGATATTGTTGGCATATCTATGTACACGATAGTTAAAGCCCGGCAGCTCCATAACCTGAGCAAAACCACTCTTCAGGGCCTCATCTGCACGATCCATTCCCTGTGTGACTGGGCGCGTGGGATCAAGCGAATGGCAGAGTCCCTGCAACTGAATACTGATCTGGCGCCCTGCCTCAGAATTCTGCTCAGGAATCTCGTTGCCTATCGACCACATCACAATGCTGGGATGGTTACGTTGATTCAGAATGAGGTTTGTCAAATCCTTCACCGCCCACTCCTTAAAGAAGCGCGCATAGCCGTTCTTACACTTCGGATAGATCCACATATCAAACGACTCGGCCATCACCATCATACCTAGCGAGTCACAAACATCCATCTGCCAGGTGGAGGGCATGTTGTGAGAAGTGCGAATGGCATCGCAACCCATCTGTTTCAGCATCTTAATCTGACGAATCAGGGCAGATTTGTTAATAGCAGCGCCAAGCGGTCCTAAGTCATGGTGCAGACAGACACCTTTTATTTTTCGGGTAACGCCATTCAATTGGAAACCATGCTCACGATCTATGCGAACGGTACGGACACCTATCTTCATCGTCTTGCTGTCCATCCTTCGCGTGTTCTTCATATCGCCCAGCCAAACCTTCAAATCATAAAGATTGGGCGTTTCTGGCGTCCAAAGCTGCGGATTCCTTAACACAAACTTTGCATAGAACTTTCCATCGTGCTCAATACGCACCTCGTTGTTTGCCTTTCGTCCATCGGGACCCGCAAGCTGCAAGAATACGTGCATGCCACGAGCGTTCACCGTCCTACCCTCCACCTCGACGATGGTTTTATCCTTTTCGATACTTATCGTACGGGCAAACAGACTCCAATCGTCAAAATGCGCCTTTTGCTTCAATATCAATGTGACAGGACGATATAATCCTGCGCCAGGATACCAGCGTGAGCTCTCTTCTATGTTCTGCAAGTGTACGCTGATGTCGAGCTTACCACTCTTGATATAGGGTGTGGCATCCACACGGAAGGCATTGTAGCCATAAGCCCAATAGCCAGCCTCCTGACCATTGATGCTGACACGAGGCTCGGCCATTGCACCATCAAAAACCAGTTCGGCTGCTTCATAGCCCTGAGGTATCTTGACTGTTGTCTTATACCAGCCTTCGCCTATCCAAGGCAGCGCACCGCTACGGCCACTCTTCTCGGTGGCTTCTGTCTCACCATTCTGCTCAATAGCCACCCGCTGCAGGTCCCACTTTTTGTCGAATGGTCCCGCAATGGCCCAGTCGTGGGGAATGTTCACCTGCGTCCACGAAGTCTGATTACGAGAGAATTCCCACGTTTTCAGGTTTATCTCACGACGTGTCTGTGCTGTCAACATCTGGCACAAAACCAGCATTACCGTCAAAACTCTTAGCCTTATCATAGTCATATCGTTAGCAATTTGGTGACAAAATTACAAAATTGTCAGCACAATGCCAAACAATAACACAAAAAAAATCCCGTAGAACTCAATCTACGGGAACTTCTTTATCTGATGTATCAATGATTACTTGGTAGTATCAATGAACATTGCAACGCGGTTGAAGTCGTTCTCCTCAGAAATCTTGTCAGTTGCGCCCAGACCCTCAGTAGTGATACGGTCAGCAGCAATCTTGTACTTCTTGATAAGAGCGGTCTTCACAGCCTCGGCACGAGCCTCAGACAGTTTCTGGTTCAGTTCTGCGTTACCCTCGGGAGAAGCGAAACCGCGAACAATGACCTTAGCGTCCTTGTGGTTGCGCATGTACTTAGCAACCATCTCAACACTTGCATACTGTGCAGGTTCGATGACGCTCTTGCCCTGACGGAAGATAACCATCGGCTGCAGGATAGTCTCCTTCTTCTCTTCGATGATAGTCTGCATAGGACGAGCCTCGCAAGCAGCAAGCTTAGCCTTCAGGTCAGCGATGGTCTGAGCATCAGCGGCAATCTGTCCATCCTTAGTGTTCACATCAGCACGGAGCTCGTTGATCTTGGCGTTCAGCTGGTCAATCTCGCTCTGGTCGCGAAGCTGAGCCTTAGCAAAGTTGTGAGTACCGTTGCTGTTACCGAACTTGTAGTTCAGACCAGCCTTGATAGAGAAAGTAGAACTGTTAAGATCATACTGGAAAGGAACCTGCACGTCAGAACCACCAATCCATGCATGGAGACCATAGGTCAAAGCGGGCTCAATGTAGAGCTGCCAAGCCTTGTTTGCACCCAGGTTGAATGCGAAGTCAAGAGCAACCTTTGAATTCAGGGTATTTGCTTTTGAAATGTGGTTGAAAATATGTCCCCAACCGAAACCACCGAGAGCGATTACCTCGAAAGCACGAGGCTCACCAGGATAACCGGCAAACAGGTTGCTCAGGTTGAAAGTACCCAGCAGATTTACATCAATACCATTGACGAAAGTCTTAGGACCATCATAGAACTTTTCATTGTTCTTGAAATACATATCGGCGTCAGCAGCCAGACCGAATACGGTGGTCAGGTTCTTACCGATGCGAACACCGAAAGTAGGAGCCAAAGACTTGAACATGCCGTCACCAGCGCCGTTGAAGCTCTCTTTTACACGAGTAGTTACTCCAGCGTTAACGCCGAAGTACCAGTTGTCACCAGCCTTGTTTGCAGTGATTGCGGTGTTATCCTGTGCACTCACTGAAGCTGCCATCATAGCGGCAGCAAACATCATAAATAACTTTTTCATTGTTCTCTTAATTAGTTGTTTGTATAAATATATCCTTTTTATTCTCAAATTTCGGCTGCAAAGTAAGTAAAAAAAACAATAGGTTCCAAGCAAAAACGCCAAAAAGTGCAAAAAAACGATTATTTTTTGACCAAAATCAGTGATTTAAAGTAAAAAAACGCTAAATTTGCATCATAAAATGAAAAAAATCGTATTGATAACAGGCGGCCAGCGCTCTGGCAAGAGTGAGTATGCTGAGCGTATGGCATTGACTCTCAGCGACCACCCCGTTTATCTGGCTACGGCTCATGTGTGGGACGAGGAGTTCCGTCAGCGTGTGCTTCGTCATCAGGAACGACGTGGCCCGCAATGGACCAACATCGAGGAGGAGTGCCTGCTGAGCCGTCATCAACTCACTGGTCGCGTGGTTCTTATCGACTGTCTCACACTGTGGTGTACCAATTTCTTTTTCGACAACACCAAGTCAGAGCATGACCAGCCCACTGTTGAAGAGGCCTTAGAGGCTGTAAAACAGGAGTTCGACCGCTTCACGTCACAGGATGCCACCTTTATCTTTGTTACCAACGAGATAGGCCTTGGCGGTGTGAGTGCCGATGCCATACAGCGCCGGTTCACCGACCTCATGGGTTGGACAAACCAATATGTGGCCTCCCACGCTGACGAGGTCTTCCTGATGGTCAGCGGAATACCCGTAAAAATCAAATAAGCCATGCAAGTATCTATCGACACTACCAAATGGTATGACCGCATCTGGGCATCCTTCATCTTCTTTACCCGACTGCCCTTCTGGCGACTGCACCAGCCAGCGAAGGAGGCTTACCAGACGGTTGTCGAACATTGGCCACTGGTAGGCTGGCTCACAGGCTCTGTGATGGGTGCTGTCATCTATTTCGGCAGCATGTTCTTCTCCTATGAGATTGCCATCCTGCTGGCCATATTGACCCGCCTGCTTATGACAGGAGCCCTGCACGAAGACGGGCTGGCCGACTTCATGGACGGCTTTGGTGGTGGGGGCAAGGACCGTCAGCGCATCCTCGACATCATGAAGGACTCCCACATTGGCACTTATGGTGTCATCGGACTTATCATGTACTTCCTGCTGCTGTTCTTTGCACTCCACACCCTGTCACCCTTCGATGCTGCCCTCACCATCGCCATGGCCGACCCATATGCCAAGATGCTCTCGGCACAACTTATCCAGATGATGCCCTATGCCCGCAACGAGGAAACGGCCAAGAACCGGGTAGTCTATCGTCAGTTCAACATCGCTGCCGGCATCAGTCTGGCCGTTCAGGGCTTGCTGCCTGTGGCAATTTACATATATATAATGTACACGAGAATCGACTGGCAATGGTTGCTGTTCGCACCTGCCATCGTCATGTATTTCCTCTACATGCTCATCTGGAACCGCCTTAGAGGTTATACTGGCGACTGTTGCGGAGCACTCTGTCTCATCATCGAACTCACCACCCTGCTGGTCGTCTCAACGAACGTTCTGTTCTAATTCCGCTGGCGTTTTGCTAAGTGGACGTTACATTATGGGACGCAGTTCGTAAAAAAGACTTAAATTTTCTCTTTCCGCCCATCGCTTTTCGCTGAAAAGTAGTACCTTTGCGGCGCAAACGCCGCGATATGGCTGCGGCGCATAAAACGAAGTTTTTCACATTATTAATAATAATACAATTATGACAATCAACGAATTCAACTTTGCCGGTAAGAAGGCAATCGTGCGCGTAGACTTCAACGTGCCCCTGGACGAGAATGGTAAGATTACTGACGACACCCGTATCCGCGGTGCCCTGCCTACCCTGAAGAAGATTCTGGCTGACGGCGGTGCTGTCATCATCATGAGCCACATGGGTAAGCCCAAAGGTAAGGTAGATGCTAAGAAGTCTCTGGGTCAGATCCGCGAGGCTGTAGAGAAGGCCCTGGGTGTTCCCGTTGCTTTTGCTCCTGATTGCGCTAAGGCTGCAGATGCTGCTAAGGCTCTGAAGATGGGCGAGGCTCTGCTCCTGGAGAACCTGCGTTTCTATCCTGAGGAAGAGGGTAAGCCCGTTGGTATCGACAAGGCTGATCCTGCATACGACGAGGCTAAGAAGGCTATGAAGGCCAGCCAGAAGGAGTTTGCTAAGACGCTGGCTTCTTACGCTGACTGCTACGTGATGGATGCCTTTGGTACAGCTCACCGCAAGCACGCTTCTACTGCTGTTATCGCCGACTACTTCGACGCTAACAACAAGATGCTGGGCCTGCTGATGGAGAAGGAAGTTCAGGCTGTTGACGCCGTGCTTTCTAACATCAAGCGCCCCTTCGTAGCCATCATGGGTGGTTCTAAGGTTTCTTCTAAGATTGGTATCATCGAGAACCTGCTCGGTAAGGTTGATAAGCTCATCCTCTGCGGTGGTATGACTTACACATTTGCTAAGGCTCACAACGGCGAGATTGGCGACTCAATCGTTGAGCTCGACAAGCTGGATGTAGCTCTGGGTGTAGAGGAGCTGGCTAAGAAGAACGGCGTAGAGCTCGTTCTGGGCAGCGACTGCACAGCTACTAACGGACTGGACTTCGGTACAATGACTGTTAAGGAGGGTGCTCAGATCATCAACTGCCCAGCTAACCAGGTTCCTGCAGGTTTCGAGGGTGTTGACGCTGGTCCTGAGAGCCAGAAGGCATTTGCCGAGGCTATCAAGGGTGCTAAGACCATTCTGTGGAACGGTCCTGCCGGTGTCTTCGAGTGCGACAACTTCACCGCTGGTTCACGCGCCATTGGCGAGGCTATCGCTAAGGCTACTGCCGAGGGTGCCTTCTCGCTGATTGGTGGTGGCGACTCTGTAGCTTGTGTCAACAAGTTCGGTCTGGCTGATCAGGTATCTTACATCTCTACCGGTGGTGGTGCTCTGCTCGAGGCCATCGAAGGTAAGATGCTTCCTGGTGTAGCAGCTATCAAGGGCGAGTAAGACGCTGCCGGACGGCTTCGAACATCAAGATGGCAGCCGAGACGCTGACATTCAGCGAGTCAATTTGTCCCAGCATGGGAATACGGATATGGGCATCGGCAGCCTTTCGCCACAGGTCAGTCAATCCGTCGTGTTCTGTTCCCATGACAATAGCGGTGCCACAGGTCATGTCGGTGTCATAATACAGATGCGAATCCTGCAGCTGGGCAGTCAGAATCCTGATGCCGCGCTGCTTCAGGAATGCGATGCACTCCTCCGAAGGACAAGCCACGCAGGGCACCGTAAAGGCTGCACCTACTGAAGAACGAATGAGGTTGGGGTTGTAAAGGTCCGTCAGCGGGTCGCACACCACCACGGCATCCACTCCCGAGGCATCCGCCGAACGCAGGATGGCTCCCAGGTTGCCGGGCTTCTCGACACTTTCCAACACAACGATTAGCGGATGCTCGCCCAACTTGAGGTCGGCCAATTGCAACGACCGCGTGCGCACTTCGGCTATTACGCCCTCGGTTGTGCCACGATAGGCCACCTTCTCGTACACCTCGCGCGACACCTCGAAGCACCGGGGAATCATGGGGACAGGTTTTTGATTGAATTTGCAATTCACATCAAACAACCTGTCCCCTTGATTCTGTCCCGCACTCAATGCCGGACAATAGAACACCGTGTCCACCTCGTAGCCTGCCTCCAGGCAATGCTGCAGTTCCTGTTGGCCTTCCACCACGAAGAGCCCTGTCTTCCGGCGCTCCTGCGACTTCTGCTGCAACAACAGCAACTGCTTAATCTTCGGATTCTGTAAACTCGTTATTTGTTCCATCATGATTCATTTTTTCTTTTCTGTAGATACGCCACCCGATGGCAGCCACCGCGATGCTCATCAGCGGTGACAACAGGTTGAAGAAACAGTAAGGCAGATAGGTCAGCGTGGGCACACCCAGCACCGTCGACTGCGTCATACCGCACGTGTTCCAAGGCACCAGCACAGAGGTCACGGTGGCTGCATCCTCGCACGTTCGGCTCAACAGCCGCGACTCATAGCCCTGCTCGCGATACACCTCCTTATACATATCGGCTGCCAGCACTATCGAGATGAACTGGTCGCCCGTGGTGATATTCAGGAATATGCCTGTGCCTACGGTGGAACCCACCAGACTGACACGACTCTTTACCCATCGCAACAGCACCTGCGTCAAACTCTCAATCATGCCGCTGGCCACCATGGCCGCACCGAAGCACATGGCACACAGAATGAGCCAGATGGTGTTCAGCATGCCCGCCATACCGCCTGTCGACACCAGTTCGTTCAGCGAGTCATTGCCCGTGTCAACGCCGGTGGCACCATAGTAGGTCATGGCCAAACCGCGAACTAAGTTGACAGGTGATAGTTGACAGTTCTCTCCTAGAGAGTGTGGCGTTGCAATGACAGTTTGGCTGATGCCGGTGGCAATCTCCGTCAGGATGTGGGGCTGCAACAGCAAGGCTACGATGCCCGCCATCACGCTCGATGCAAACAGCACGATCAGCGAGGGCACGCGCCGGGCAATCAGCACGCCCGTCAGCAATGGCACCAGCAGCGTCCACAGCGAGATACGGAACGTCCCCGACAGTCCCTCGGTATACTCCGCCACGTGCAGTTCTGCACTCGTGCTGTTGCCCAGTCCCGTGATGAAGAAGATGGTGATGGTAATCAGGAACGTGGGCACCGTGGTCAGCGTCATGTAGCGGATGTGGGTAAACAGGTCTGTCCCTGTGGCCGACGAAGCCAGGATGGTGGTATCGCTTAGCGGCGACATCTTATCGCCGAAATAAGCTCCCGAGATGATGGCTCCTGCTGTCCATGCCTCACTGGCTCCCAGCGCATGACCAATGCCCAGCAGTGCCACACCGATGGTGGCTATCGTGGTCCACGACGAGCCGGAGAGCAGGGAGACCAGTGCGCAGATGATGCAGGCTGAGACGAGGAAAAACTGCGGCGACATGACCTGCACACCATAATATATTAAGGTGGGCACGATGCCGCTGATCATCCACGAACCGGCCAGCATGCCCACACACAACAGTATCAGCAGCGTGATCGACACCTCGCCCAGCGTCTTCTTGATCTGCGCCTCGAACACCCGCCAGGAAACCCTGTAGAACGTCATCGAGATGCTGACACACACCGCCATGCCCATCAACAGCGCCACCTGGCTGCCCCCGCTCAGCGAGTCGCTGCCAAACAACGCGATGACCACGGCCAGAAAGCCTATCAGCACCACCACCGGCACCAGCGCCACCAACGGATGAGGAATCACTTGTTTCATTTCGCCTGCAAAGATACGAACATTTTTCGAAGTTTGTGAGCGGAAATGGAAAAAGTTTCAGGCGGGACCCGCGGAAACGGGACGGGGAACCCGCAGAAACGGGACGGGGAACCCGCGGAAACGGGACGGGCATCCGCAGAAACGGGACGGGGATGAAGAAAAGTTACGGCGTTAACTTTTCTTTATTTTTTTTTTTTTGAAATTAACGCTGGATTGATTACCTTTGCCGATGTTTTTGTCTACGAACAATTCGGAGACATGATAAATGGACTACATGAAATGTGTGTTTAATAACAATATTACTAATTAATTTAATGATTAACAAACATGAAAAGAAAAAAGTATGAAGTGCCGGCGATGGAAGTCGTCGAGTTGAAGCAACAGCAGACATTGCTGGCTGGTAGCGTAGGCGCTGGTCGCGATAATTATGGTGATGCCATAGAAGATACATGGGGTGATTCGAGTGCTCCATTACATAACGATGATGTTTTATTTTAATAATAAGGAGGACACGACTATGAAGAAAGAAATTCGCACTCTGGCCGCCCTGCTCATCGCATCGGCCGCATTTGTAGCTTGCTCAAGCGATGACAACATCATTGCAAATGAGAATCAACAGCCCGTAATTGGCAAGTACACCATGACCATCAACGCCTCGAAGGGCGACGACGCAACGACCCGCGCACTCTCGCTGGACGGCAAGACGCTCAACGTGAAGTGGGCCAACACCGACGAGGTGAGCGTATTCCCCACATCATCATGGCTCACGCCATTGGGCACGCTGACCGCAGCTGCCAGCGAGACTGGCTCGACCTCGCTGACGGGCGACCTGACCAGCGCCCCCTCTGCAGGCGACCAGCTGAACCTGCTGTTCCCCCGCGCCAAGTGGGACTATACGGGACAGACGGGCGTGCTGCTCAGCGATGCCAACTCCATCGAGAAGAAGTACGACTACGCCCTGGCCAACGTCGAAGTGGCTTCTGTTGACGGCAACACGATTAACACCACCGATGCCGACTTCGCCAGCCAGCAGGCCATCGTGAAGTTCATTCTGAAGAACAAAAGCGACAACAGCTCGCTCAATGCCTCCAGCCTGACCGTCTCGGCCGCCAGCAACAAGCTGGTTACGGGCAAGGGCTTCTACACCAAAAACACCACTCATTCGGGCTACACATTCGATGGTGGTACTGCGTCTTCGAATGATAGCCCTTCTAATCTTGTAGATGGCAAAAAGAACTATCCGTATCAGAATCAATACACTAAGTGGTGTACCAACACGGGTGACAAGGTCGATGGCATCTGGTACTGCGAATTCCATACTGAAAGTGCTGTTCAGGTAAACGGCTATACGATTACAACAGGTGATGACAACTCCTCATGGAATAATCGTAACCCCAAGGACTGGGTGCTGAAAGCCAAGGCAGACGCAGGCGACTCTTGGACCACCATTGCCACCGTGACTAATGATGCTACATTGAAAGATGATAATGTTCTTCCGTTTGACTTCAATGTTGACGTTCCTGGCATGT
This sequence comes from Prevotella sp., assembly GCA_016291085.1. Taxonomy (GTDB): domain Bacteria; phylum Bacteroidota; class Bacteroidia; order Bacteroidales; family Bacteroidaceae; genus Prevotella. Next base: position 845 of record JAEEVW010000027.1, on the reverse strand, counting down.
ACCAGTACTTCCGCTTCGAGGTGAGTGCAACACGAGGTGCTGACGTTATGCAGATTGAGGAATTGGAACTCTTCGAGTCTAACTATGGCACGGCTTACGGCGACCTGACCGTCACACCCGCCAGCGCTACCAGCGAAATCTTCGTAGCCCTGCGCAACGAGAACGGCAGCCCCGACACCTATACGGTCTCAGCCAATGTCGGCGGGAAAAAGTACGCTTTCTCTAAGAGTGGCGCGACCTTCCAGAACGGCAAGTATTATGAGATTACGGTGAAGATGGCGGAGCAGACCGCTTCTACCGTCGAGTGGATCTTCTCGGAAATGACGAGTGAACATGCTGATCTGTTAATGGGTTCATACACATATAAAGATGTGACGCTCTCCGGCATGGGCGACCTGAACTTTGACAATGGCAGTCTTACGGCAATGGGCAATCTTACCTTTACCAACACGTTAGGCAAGCATTTCAAGAAGATTGTCATTACTGCAACAGGTAATGCTGATTTCCGTGGAACTGGCTGGACGAACGGTGGAGAACCCGGTAATTGGACCTCCACTTGGACTGGCGACGCATCGAGCGTCACCATCGATAATCATAGTGATGGCGATCATGTAACGTCGATTGTCTTCACATTAGAGTAATGAACACACGGGGGGGCACTGTTCCCCCTGTATATCACGGTTACAGACCCTCTGATACAAGAGAAAAGAATAATCGGGGAGCCTTCGGGCTCCCTTTTTTGTTGGACTAAATGATAAGACGGACATGAAGAACGGACAGAGTGAGGAGCCGCGGAAAGGACGGCGGTTCCCCGAGAAGGAGGACGGGCCGACGGACATGGAGTG
>JAEEVW010000065.1 GCA_016291085.1 Prevotella sp. | reverse complement strand
GGAATGATATTGCCTACATAGCCACTCTTCACCGAGTTATAGCCGTACTTATTCATCAAGTTGTAGGCTGCCTCCATGTGGCGCTCATAGTTACGAACGGAAGCTGACGTCTCGTGGTGCATCTGCAGGCGGACACCCTTTGAGTGCGCATAGTCGTTGAGTGCCTTGATGTCGAAGTCGGGATAAGGTGTCTGGAAGTCGAACACATAGTCCTTTGACATGCCGAACCAGTCTTCCCAACCGATGTTCCAGCCTTCAACCAGCACTTGGTCGAAACCATGCTTAGCAGCGAAGTCGATGTAACGGCGAACATTATCGTTATTGGCTCCATGCTGGCCGTGAGGCTTCACATTGGCATAGTCGGTCACACCGAGATGGACAGATGACAAATCGTTGGTATATGACCACTGGCTCTTGCCGTTGATCATCTCCCACCACACACCTACATACTTCACGGGCTTAATCCAGCTGGTGTCCTCGATCTTGCAAGGTTCGTTGAGGTTAAGGATGAGGTTTGAGGCTAAGATGTCGCGGGCATCGTCGCTGACCATGATGGTGCGCCAGGGGGTCTGACAGGGTGTCTGCATGTGGGCCATGTTGCCCTGGGCATCGGGTGTGAGCCACGACTCGAACACCATATTCCTGTCATCAAGGTTCAGGTGCATGCAGCTGTAGTCTATGAGGGCTGCCTCATGGATGTTGATGTACAAACCGTCATCGGTCTTCATCTGTAGTGCGGTCTGTACGCCAGTTTCGGAGAATGGGGTCTGCGAGGCATTGGGCGTGATGGCCTCCTTCATGTGACTGCGGATCTCGGAGAGACGGGTCTCCATGTAGTCATACTCCTGCGTGTCGTAGTCGCCGGGAATCCACCATGCCGTGTGGTCGCCTGTCATGGCGAACTGGGTGTGCTCTGCCTTCACCACGAAGTAGTTGAGATACTGCTGCTGCGGGAACTCATAGCGGAAGGCCACACCATCGTCGAAGACACGGAAACGGAGGTTCATGAATCGTCCGTTAGAGGGTTTCTCCATTTTTAAGAACAGTTCGTTGTAGTGGTTGCGGATGTCACGCGTCTCGCCCCATACGGGTTGCCACGTATCGTCGAAAGTAGAGGTGGAAGTCTTGTTGATGCGGAACTGGTCCATCAGCGAATTTTCTTCAGCCAGTTCTATGCCCAGTGTGCTGGGTTTGATGACGGGGTGTCCCTTGTAAGTGACCTGATACTCGGGCGTTCCCTTTGCGTTCAACTCAACGTTCAAGACGATGTTCCCATTGGGAGATTTCTGCTCGATGGCATTGGCAGTCATTGCCATTATGATGCCCATTAAGGCTATAATAACTTTCTTCATATTCTTGGTGTATTTTTATTTTTCGGCTACTATCATTGTCCAGTATTTCAGTGAGGGAAGTGTGAAGTTGATATAGCTGCCATCCTGACGGAAGTTCAGCTCAAGAGGTGCGCCACCGATATAGTCGGGCGATGCCACCCAGAGTTTCTTCACTCCTGATGCCTTCATGCGCAGCGGTAGGTTGGTGACGGTCTCAGGCTCAGGCATATCGCCTTGCTCGTCGCGCCAGCTCAGGCTGTTGGCCTGACGGAAGTTCAGCAGGTGCACTACCTGACGGTTGCCAACGGTTTTGGCGTATGTAGTGACCGTCTGCAGTTTAGGCGGCCATGCGCTGATGCTCACACTGCTGTTGCCAGATGCCAATTCGGCCACCGTCTCGCTGCCGCCATCGCGCAGCAGGTTCTGGTAGGCGGTCAGGAAGTCGTAGTAGTGGACGATAGCTGTCTGGAGATCGCTGCTCATGGCGAGGTTACTGTTGGGGAAATACTCATGGCAGAGCATATGACCGTCGCCCATCTCCAAGTGGGCACCGCCAAGGGCGAAGATGACGGCATCGGTAAGCAGGATGCCCGGTGTATTGAACTCTCCGGCAGCTGACGATTTGCCGTAGTTCATATAGGCGGCGATGATGCTGTTCTTACCATTGGAGTAAGCACCGTTCTGACGGATGATGTCGTGGATGTCGCTGAACTGCGACTCGCTGCCCCACATCTCTGTGTACATGAAGTCAGTATTGCCCGTGCTGCCAATCTTTCCTGCTCCATAACCCGAGACAGCATTCATCACCAGCCGCTTGTCCTGATGGCGGGCCTTCATGGCATTGATGAACGAGGCAAAGCCATTCGGCAGGTTCAGCTGCGAGCCATAGTAGTCGTACACGGTACCACGGTTGCCTACCTGGTCGATATGGAAGCCGTCGAAGTCGAACGAGGCATACACGTCGTCATTACGGTCGGCCAGATACTGCTGCCAGTCTCTGTTGGAGGGATCAACGAGATAGATGTCGCCCTTCCAGCCAGACGGCAAAGGAAGTTTGTCGCGGGTATGGCTGGTATTGGTATACACGCCCCACTTGTCGCTCACGCCATCATGTGCAGCATCATCGAGCGCACCATAGCAAAGGTTGTAGAACATGGCCTTCATACCGTAGCCGTGCTGACGTGTGATGTACTCCTTCACCACACTGGTGCGCACCTCGCGGTTGGCAATGTCGGTATAGCTCTCAATCAGTTCCGAGCGCGTGCCGCCAAGAGGCCACTGGTGCTTGTAGTGCCAGTCGTAGAACTGAATACCATTGATGTGCAGACGGTTCAACCGGACCATCTCTTCAGCTATTATATCAGATGTCTTGCCGGCATCAAAGCTGGCTACAAACCCATAGCGGGGGAAGCGTGCCCAGTCGCTCGACACATCTACGCCAATCGTTCCATATACCGTTTCTGAACTTCCGCTACCCGTATAGATATCCACCATATAGCCAGTGTAGTCGGCCTGTGGTGCTGTCCACGTCCACGATGAGCCGTTGATGGCTTCATCGGCTACCACGTCGCTACCCTGACGATAGCGCACCCTTGCGCCAGAGGGCATCGTGCCCTCTGCGCTGAAAAGGATGTTCTCACCCGGCTTATACAGAGCCTTGTCGGTAGAGATGTTCAATGTAAGTTGTGATGTCGTGGACACGACGGGTGCAATGATGTCTGTGGGCACGGTGCCCATATTGTCGTCATCAGAGTTGCATGCAAATAGCATTGATGCAGCAAGTGATATCAATAAGCTATTCATTTTCATGACAGTAGTTGTTTTAAGTTTATTGCTTTACAATCGATACGGTCTCTTCCAACTGGTTCACGGTGATGGTGTAAGTGCCTGCCGACATAATGCGCCACTTGTTGTCCACATCACCGATGTTGACTGTAAGATACTGGTTCTTCAGATAGTCATCGCTCTTGTTGATAAAGAGGGCATGCTCCACGTCGCCGGTAGGCTCCACGTCGTTGCCATTGGCGTTCATCAGCCAGGCTCCGTTCCAGTCGCTCTGCTTGTCGCACGAGAACTTCAGTTCGCCGCTGTTGAGTGAGCCTGTCCAAGTGAATATGTAGGGACTTTCGGTGGCAGTCATGGCGGTGGCATTACCCAGATCCCATCCGCATGGGGCAGCGTCGCCCACTAAGTAAACCATCTCGTAGGGTGTGAACTCGCGCATCATCATGCGCTCCTTATCCGAACGGATGTCCACGCAGATCTTGTAGGCTTTGCCTGTCTCGCTGTCCTGCAGGAACCACTTGTTGTCGGGGTCATATCCAGCGATGAACGACATGTTAGTGTCGGTATAGGGCGCATTGGCCTGCGAGGCCTTCAGCATGTTCTCCCAGGCACCTTCGGATGTGCCGAACTTGAACTCACCGCCGTTGCCCTGCTCGAAGTAGCGTCCATAGCGGAACAGGAAGGGATCGAGCGGATCCTTCTGCATCTTGACGAATCCCCAGCCGGTAGGATTACCCACGAAGTAGAGGTTGTCGAAGCGCGGAGCCTCACCGTCGGTCTGCACATAGGAGATCTCGCTGGTCAGCAGATTCACCGTCATCTTGTAGAAATGAGCTTCTGTTACCTGCCACTGCTCGTCGGGATCGTCGAAGCTGGTGCGGAGCACGAGTCCGCCGTCAGTACCTTTATTATAGGAGGGAATCCACTCGCTCAGCGTTGTGAGGAACTTGAAGTTACCCACGTTGAGGTTTCCTTCCCAGGTAAACTGTCCGTTGTCAGTACGCTTCATCTCCGTAGCGTGGGCAGCATCCCAGCCGTTAGGTGTGGCATCGCCCACCAGATAGAGCGTAGTTGTGACTGGCGTGTAGGGCGTGGCAGCAAACGATACTATCGAGGTCTGCGGCTCTATGCCATCGGCAGCAGCAGTGACACGGGCCTCAAGGTTTACCGTCTGCCCCGCATTGCCACCGAACTTGTCGAGCAGCAGGGCATTCAGGTTCTCCTGGTTGGCCGTCCATGAATACACCTGTGTCTCATTGTCCACGGCCACGTAGGCATTGGCAAAGTCTGTACCTGCAGGAGCCATCTCCAGAGTGTAGTAGATACGGCTGCCGTTGCCTCCATTACTGCCGGTGGTCCAGTTGAGTGTGATGGCCTCGCTGGCGTGGCTGGCCTCGTTGAGCACTTCGGCAGCCTGTGAGGCCGAGAGGGTCAGCACATCGTGCCCTTTGTCCAGTTCGGTATAGTCGTTGTCGCTGCAGGCAGTCATCAGCAGACCACAAAGCAGGACGGCCAGTATGCTATAGATATTCTTTTTCATAACCTTAATTTTTACCTTCTTACTTTTTCACCTTTTTACCTTTCTTAGTATCCCGGGTTCTGAGTCATCAGACTGTTGGCATCCATCTCTGTCTGGGGGATAGGGAACAGCAGGCGCTCTTTAGTGACACGGCTCTTGCCGATGCTGCGCAGGAAGTTGATGGCATAGTCGCCATTCTGCACACGGATCATGTCGAACCAGCGGTGCCCCTCGAAGGCGAGTTCCATGCGGCGCTCGTGGATAATCTTCTCGCGCATGGCATCTTGTGAGAGATTGGCAACATTAGCCAGACCGGCACGCTGGCGCACAATGTTCAGAGGCTCGCAAGCCTGAGCGGTCTGTCCCTGCTCGTTCAGGGCCTCAGCCTTCATCAGCAGCACATTAGCGTAGCGATAGACGATGAAGTTCTGCGGGTTGGTGTTGTATTCGGGCGATACCGACTTGGTGACGAGGAACTTACGCACGTTGTAGCCCGTATTGGAGTAACTGCTCTTATACTGCTTGCCGTCGAAGTCGGGACAGCCCTCATAAAGCACGGTCAAGTCCTTGCGCAAGTCGCCTGCCTCATACTGGTCAACGAACTCCTGGGTGGGCTGGTTCCATCCGTAGCTGCCTGCCACGAAGTCAGAATTGCGCGGCCCCATGAAGGTGCTGAGCCAACTCGACTGCGGGTTATTGCCCCAGAAGTCGTACTCGGTATTACCGCTGAACTGCACCTCGAAGATGCTCTCGGGACCGTTATTGACGGTGGCATCGAAGTTGCCCTCATAGCTACAATGACTGAGGTCGTAGCCTAGCACCGTCACCTGGTCGCAGAGGCTGGCCACCTGACTGTAATACTCCTGATGGCTGGGGGCCAGGGTGAGCAGGATGTCGGCCATCATCGTCAGGGCAGCATCCTTTGAGGCACGGCCCACATTGTCACTGTCGTAGTCGCGTTTGGCGGGCAGCAGGTCGATAGCTTTCTGGCAGTCGGCCATAATCTGTGCATAGGTCTCGTCGAGCGTGGCGCGTGCGATGTCGGTGGACTCGCCGGGATTGTACGGCTCCAAGCGCAGGGGCACACCACCATAGAGACGGGCCAGAACGAAGTAATAGTGGGCGCGGAGGAAGTAGGCCTCGCCTAAGCAGCGCTCTTTCAGGCTGCCTTGCTCTAAGTCTTGTCCCTCAAGTGCCTGTATCAGGATATTGCACTGGCCGATGCCCACCCAGGGTGAACGCCACATATAGAGAGCCATGCCATTGTCGCTCTGCGTGATGAAGTTGGAGGCCTGGATGGTCTCAAGCCCGTCTGTGCCACCGCCAGCACCCACCTCACTGTTGCCAGCCACGATGTCGAGTGTCCAGATGCGCTGGTTGTACATGTTCGACGACTGCAGGGTGCGGTAGCAGGCATTAGCCATAGCAACAGCTACATCGTCGGAGACACTGGTAGCTGGGTCTACCGTGTTCTTGGGTTCTTTATCGAGGAAGTCGTCGCCACAGGAGCTAAGCGTCAGGACTGCCAACAGAATCATATATATCTTTTTCATAACCGTCGTTGTTTTAGAAATTGAAGTTTAAGCCGATGTTGAATGTACGCGAGATAGGATAGGTGGAGAGGTCGATGCCGTTGATGCCCACCTCAGGGTCGAAGCCGCTGTAGCCGGTGATGGTGGCCACGTTCTCGCACGAGAGGGTTAGACGGGCGTTCTCGATGGTCAGCACCTTCAGCCATTCGCGGGGAAAGTTGTAGGCCAGCGAGATTGTCTTCAGTCGGAGGTAGGAACCATTCTCCACGAAACGGTCGCTGATGCGGTTGTTCTGGTTCGGGTCGCCAAACACGGCACGGGGCATGCTGTTGGACGTTCCCTCGCCAGTCCAACGTGAGAGTACGTCGGTGGTCTGATTGTAGGCTGCCGACATGCCCGTCAGGTCAATGTTGTTGGCATTGAATATCTTGTTACCTGCTACACCCTGCAGATAGATGCTCAACTCAAAGCCTTTATAGCTAAGGCTGTTGCCCATAGAGAACAGGTGAGTGGGATTCGGATTGCCGATGACTGTGCGGTCGTCGTCATTGATGACACCGTCGTTGTTGAGGTCGCGGTAGCGGATGTCACCCGGCTCTGCTCCCGGCTGAATGGCATGACTCTCCACTTCCTGCACGTTCTGGAAGATGCCGTCGGTGACATAACCATAGAACACGTTGATGGGATAGTCCTTCTGGAGCATCGTCACATAAGAGTTGTTAATCTGGTTGATATAGTAAGGGACGTCGCTGTTCAGGTCCTTGATCTTATTCTTATTATAGGTATAGGAGAAATCGCTTTCCCAGCCGAGTTCGCCCTCCAGGTTGACGGTGTGCAGCGTCACCTCGACACCCGTGTTGAGCACCTTACCGGCATTGGTGTAGGTGGTGCTGGTGTCCTCGAAGCCTGATGTAATGGGGATGCTGGCCTTGACGAGCATGTCATTGGTGTTCTTGATATAGGCATCGACAGAGAGGATGGCGCGTGAGTTCAGCAGCACAGCATCGAAACCGATGTTGGCCTGGGCCACTTCCTCCCAGTGGATGTTGGGATTGGCGAGTGACGAGGACACGAGCGCTGCCTGCTCGGTGCCTGCATAGCCGAAGGGATAGACGCTGGTGGCGTAGGAGGCCAGATAGCCATAGTTGCTCACACTGGCCTGACTACCGGTGACACCATATCCGAGGCGAATCTTCAGGTCGCTCAGGGCATTGGTCTTCTTGAACCAAGGCTCCTCTGAGATGCGCCAGGCTGCCGATACGGAGGGGAACATACCCCAACGCTTGCTGCGACCGAAACGGCTGCTGCCATCGCGACGGAGGGTGGCGGTGAGCAGATACTTGCTCTCATAGTCGTAAGTGGCGCGGGCCATATAGGAGAAAAGAGCCCATTCGGTCTCGTTGCCACCAATGGCATACATCTCCTGACCGTTGTCCATCTCATGCACGTTCTCGAAGGCAAAGATGTTTTTCTGGGCATTCAGGTAGTCGAACTTGTTCCACTGGGCTGAAGTACCGGCCATCAGACCCACACGGTGCTTCTTGGCAAAGGTGTAGTCAAGCAGGAAGTAGTTGTCCCAGAGGTAGGTGAACGACTTATTGTCGCTCTTGTAGCGAGAACTTTCCTCAGTGGCGATGGGCTTCCATGCGTACTTCGGGGTATAGTTGTCGGCAAACCAGAATTTGGCATCGATACCGAAGGTGCTCTTGAACTTCAGCCACTTGGCAAGTGTCAGTTCTGCGGTCAGATTGCCTAAGAAGTTGTAGCCGTTGGTTTTCTGCTTGTCGGTAACGGTGGGACCGATGGGGTTCTTGGTGCTGCCATACCAGAGGGAGTTGCCCTCAGGACCTGTCCACTCGCCGTTGGCATCCTTCACGGCATATATTGGCAGAGCCTTGTAGGTGCTGCCCAGGTCGTAGCTGCCCTGTGACTTCTTGTCGACACTCACCGTGATGTTGTTGGAGAACTTCAGCCAGTCGAGCACCTGGGCGTCGCTGTTCTCCTGGAAGGTGAAGCGACGGTAGTCGACGCTCTTCACGATACCGCTCTGGTCGAGCAAACCGCCTGACACATAGTAGTGGGCCTTCTCATTGCCACCGCTGTAACTGACAGTATAGTTCTGCATATAGCCTGTGCGAAGCAGTTCATCCACCCAGTCGGTACCCTTGCCTAATGAAGATGGGTTGGCCCACTCGGGGTTCAGCGCATAGCCGGCGTTAGTCATCATGTCGTTGCTCAGGGCTGCATACTCACTGGCATTCAGCAGACTGGGTGTCTTGGTGGCATTCTGAATCGACAAGTTGGCTGCAAACGACAACTTGCCCTTGCCGTCTTTACCTTTCTTGGTGGTAATCATCACCACACCGTTAGCACCACGCGAGCCGTAGATGGCTGTTGCCGAGGCATCCTTCAGCACGTCTAAGCGCTCCACGTCGGCCATGTTCAGGTTGTTCAGGCCCAAATCTGTCGGCACGCCATCAATGACCACTAACGGGTCGCAGTTGTTGATAGAGCCGAGACCACGAATCTTGATACTCACATTGTCGCCCGGCTTACCGGCGTCCACCACCTGCAGACCAGCAATCTTTCCCTGCATGGCCTGACCGATGTTAGCCACTGGACTGTTTTCCATGTCCTTGGCACCCAACGAACCGACAGCACCCGTCAGGTCGCTCTTGCGCATCGTGCCGTAACCCACAACCACGACCTCGCTGAGAGTCTGGCTGTCGTCCTTCATGACAATCTGTAAGTCTGTCTGACCATTCACGGCAATGTCTTGGGTGGCAAAGCCTATATAAGAAATGGTCAGCGTAGCATTAGAGGGAACGGTCAGCGAAAAGTTACCATCGAAGTCGGTAACGGTTCCGTTGCTTGTTCCCTTCTGCATCACAGTGGCACCGATGACGGTTTCACCCGTCTGGTCTTTCACGACTCCTTGCACCTTGATGTCTTGTGCAAGCAGGCTTAATGGCATCAGCATTGCAAGGAGGCCGAGCATCAAGCACTTTCTCAGAGGCTGTTTAATTTTCATCATACTTTTAGTTGTTTTTTTTTGCTGATTCTAAAATCTGCTGCAAAGGTAGGCATATTTGCCTCAGGTTGTTCCTAATAGTAAGGCTATAGTAAATTATCGTAAATCTGAATGTTTTAAAATCTTCTTGAAAGTCAGCAAGTTATAATAATCATTAAAAAGTGCGTAGTAAATATTGCCCATTTGGGATTATTTACTATATTTGCATCCAAATTGCGATTATCTATATGCGAAGATTCAGCCTGCTAATCCTCCTTCTGCTACTGTCGGCCACCACCTTTGCTGACAACCGCCAACTATTGGACGAACTTGATGAAGCCATCAGCCAAAGGACGACGTATGCAAAGTTTAAAGGGAATAAGATAAACCTTTTGAAAAGGAAAGAGATGACGGAAACTGACAGCTCCGCCATTCTGAAGGTCATGGACGAACTATATACAGAGTATTATGTGTTCAGGTTTGACTCTGCCATGACATACGCTAACCAAGGAATGTCGTTGGCCATTAAACGGAATGACAAGCACTATATGACGCTCTTCTCCATCCATCTCGCAGAGATACTGACACTTGGCGGCATGTATAGCGAAGCCGTCAACCGTCTGGACGGTATTGACCGTTCGGTAGTAGAGGCTGATATGATGTTCAAGCTATATTACAGCTATTTCTCCGTCTATTCCTATTGGAGCGATTATTGCCACGACCAGGTATTCTCACCCTTGTATCGGGAGAAATCGAACGATTATCTGCGCCAGGCGATGCAATATGCCAGTGAGAGCGACCCACTTTACAAATTCTATCAGGGAGAGCGGATGGTGTATGTTGAACCCGACAGCAAGAAGGCTCGGGAATTCTATCAGAGCGTGATGGGTGCTTCTCCAGAAGGTTCCCGCATCTATGCAATGGCCTCATACGCTTTGGCTGGCAACTTTATGGTGGGGGGTGACGAGGAGAGATATGAGGAATTCCTCATCAAGGCTGCCCTCAGCGACCTAAAAAGTTGTACGATGGAGAACCTGGCCCTGCAGACCTTAGCCGTATTTCTCTTCCAGAAAGGTGAAGAGTATATCGAACGGGCTGAGCGGTATATCAATGTTTCGATGGAGGATGCCAAATTCTACAACAATAGGCTGCGCATCCTTGAGATTTCCCGCAATTTGCCCCAGATCATGACCTCTTATCAGGATGTAACGGAGCGGCAGAACCGCCACTTGCGCTACGCAATCGGCTTCATCTCACTGCTGGTCATCGGCCTGCTGCTCACCTCATATTATATATACCGCCAGAACCGCAAACTAAACATCCGCCGCCATGAACTGGCCGAAAGCAACAACCAGCTGACAGACTTAAACGCTCAACTGGCCGAGAGCAACCAACAGCAGGCTGACTTGAATAACCAACTACAGGAACTGAACCAACGATTAATATATACCAACAAGCACCGCGAGGGGCTGGCCAGCATCTATATCGACCTCTGTGCCAAGTACATCGACAAACTTGGCAAATACCAGACGCTGGTGAAACGCAAGATCAAAGCACATCAGGAGCAGGAACTGCTACAGACTATCTCATCCACCCGAATCTCAGAGGAAGATGCTGCTACCTTCCTCACCCGCTTCGACAAGGCTTTCCTTGAGCTCTATCCCACGTTCGTCGAAGAGTTCAATGCCCTGCTCACAGAAGATGGTCGCATCACACAGAAGTCGCCCCACACGCTGACCACCGAACTGCGCACCTTCGCCCTCATCCGTCTCGGTGTGAAGAGCACTGCCGACATAGCAGGCCTGCTGTTCCTCTCGAACCAGACCATCTACAACTGCCGCTCCGTCACCAAGAACAAAGCGATCAACAAAGAAACCTTTGACGATGACGTGATGCACCTTTGCACTGTGATACGGTGAACATGGGATGCACACCGATACGATAAACCTCAAATAATCTTCAAATACCTTTGCCGTCTATCAGATTTTTCGTACCTTTGCATCCGATTTTGATGAGATAACCCTTATGCCAGAATACGACATAGCATTGGAACTTGCGCGGCTCCACATCCTGAAAGGAGCCGATTTCGTTCGCCAACTGAAGATGCTGGCGCGAGCCTTAGCTTTTTCGGACTGAATAATAATAAAAGCCACCCCAGAGGATGACTTTTAAGTGGAGCAGTTTCGATACGGGAGCGAATCATTATCCGTTAAAATGCCGTTACATGGTTATAAATCAGTAGTAGAAGCATCGGGAGTAATCACGGAGACAGGTTACTGATTCATTACTAAACAAACTTCGGGAGGCCGACGCTGCAAATCGCCAGCGCACAGCCTCCCGGATTCTTCTTGTACCTTATTTTATTATATATTACAGCCTCGCGCCGCACACGCCTTGAGATATGTCTGAGGGACGGTGGCCTAGGGCGTTAGGGTATTTAAGATCACTTGATGATGACGCTCATACCCGGACGCAAGCCCTCGACAGCCTCTACCGGTCGCGCCTTCACCTCGAATGTACGCAGGTCGTACTGACCGTTGGCTTTGGTGGCCTTCCACACGGCATAGCTGCCCTGCTCCCAAATTTTATGATGCAATGATGGCAAAATATACTGTAAAAGCCCCCAATAAGCGTCCATATCACCGTGACGGGACGCTTTCCAAGGCAGAAGTCATGCTGATCATGATATTGTTTCATGGTTCTGGGTATCGCTGCCTGAAGCACTTCTATCTGGAGTATGT
>JAEEVW010000026.1 GCA_016291085.1 Prevotella sp. | reverse complement strand
GTAGAAAATGATACTGTAGGTACTCTTCATTTTTACACTAATTTTACGTTTAACTTTCAGTTTGCAAAATTAGTCAATGCTGAGCATCCGATTTCTACGCAAATCTATTCAAATTTCGGCAACTCGTACCAAAGTCGGTTCAATTTCTCAAACTCATTGAATATCAACCGTTTCAGTGTCTGAAAGTAACCTATTTGCCTCGATTTTCACAATTTCAGAAACAAGTTACGAATTAGATACTTAAATCTTTCCTTCATACCGTACTCAAGTTGCAGTCCACTGTTCTCATCATTTCGCAGTTTCCTTCCCAATCCCCTGATTTGCAACGATTTTTCCGCTTTTCTCCTCTTTTGTTATCCGATGGCTGGTTTTACAGTAGATAAGTGGCACTTATTGCAAAATAAGAAGTTCTTATTCTTTCAGCAGGTCAGGACGCAAACGACGGGTGCGGTCGAGAGCCTGCTCCAATTCCCATTCACGTATTTTAGCCTCATTGCCTGAAAGCAAAATCTCCGGAACCTTCCAGCCTTTGTAGTCGGCAGGACGGGTGTAGATGGGAGCTGCCAGCAGATCGTCCTGAAAACAGTCGGATAGTGCACTCTGCTCGTCACCAATGACACCTGGAACCACACGCACGATGGCGTCAGCAATCATAGCTGCTACGAGTTCACCGCCTGTCAGCACGAAATCTCCAATACTGATTTCGCGGGTGATGAGATGGTCGCGCACACGCTGATCAATGCCCTTGTAATGGCCTGCCAAAATGATAAGGTTGCCCTTGAGCGACAACTCGTTAGCCATGTGCTGGTCGAAGCGTTCACCATCGGGCGAGGTGAAGATGACTTCATCGTAGTCGCGCTCGGCCTTCAAAGCAGTGATGCAGCGGTCGATGGGCTCACATTGCATCACCATACCGGCGGAACCGCCATAGGGGTAATCGTCGACGCGGCGCCACTTGTCGAGGGTGTAGTCGCGCAGGTTATGCAGACGGATTTCAGCCAGTCCTTTCTTTTCGGCACGGGCCAGTATGGATTCGTGTACGAAGCCCTCAAGCATTTCGGGCAATACGGTGATGATGTCTATTCGCATAATATAAATGAGAAATGAGAGATATGATTACTTGTTCTCGTAGAACGCGATGATGCGGTCGATGTGCTGTTCGCCGGCTTTGCGGCCCTGTTCGTAGACGAGGCGCATCTGTGCCGCGTCGTGCGAGATGTGTCCGATGGGTATTTTCTCGTCGGGACGGATGACGAGACAGCGTCCCTGACGTTCAGCCTCGGCGACGTATTCCAACTGACGGTTATACATCAGGTGGCGCTGGTCTAAGGCGCGTAGGAAATGGGGATATTTGCGCAGCGCCATTCGCATGAGCGGCATCAGTTTGTTGTGCTCCTTCTGATAGCCAAGGGGCTGGGTAAGAATGACTACGTTGCGCGTGATGCCCTGCCGTTCAAAGTATTCGAGGGGAATAGAATCGCTGACGCCTCCGTCGAGCAGTTTTCTGCCCTGTACATGAACCACCTTTGATGCCAACGGCATGGATGCCGAAGCCCGTAGCCACTCTAATTCGTCATAGTCGACGTGGTCCATGTCGTGATAGACGGCCTTTCCCGTCTCTACATCCGTACAAACAACGGTAAACGTCATGGGGTTCTGTTCGAAGGCCGCCGTGTCGAAGATGTCATACTCGTAGGGCACCACATGGTATCCGAACTGGGCGTTGAAATAGTCACCGCTGGTCATGAGCGACTTCAGTCCGCTGTAGCGCGAATCGTTGGCAAAACGGGTGTTGTAACGAATGGCACGGCCGATTTGTCGTGACTTTAGGTTGCATCCGAAGGCCGCTCCCGCTGATACGCCGATGAGTGCATCAGGCCAGACGTCGTGTTCCATCATCACGTCCGTCACACCTGCTGTCCACAAGCCACGCATGGCGCCGCCTTCGAGTACCAGTCCTTTCTTCATCGCGTTTTATCGTTTGTCGTCATATTCGTACTTTGAGGCGGGGTACTTGTCACGTGGGAAACGGAACAAATCGTCGGAGAGGCCACCCACCTTGACGTTGCTGATCTTGATGGTCGTATGGAAAATACCCATTTTGATGCGCACGCTGATGGGGTAGCGCGTCTTCTTGTCGAGCAGACAGCGTGCCTCCTTGATACCCTTGACGCCCTTCTTGGCCTTCAGCGTGATGTAGTAGCCCTCCTGGGAGTCCTTGATGCTATAGGTGTAGTTGTCGGGCGAGAACTTGAATTTCGTAGCATATTTGTCGCGCTCGTCGGAATGGGCGTCGTAGACGACGATTTTGCTTTTCTTCCGTTCCAGACGGTAATAGGTCACGTCGTCGTTCCAGGCAATATACTTCTCGTCGATGAACTTGCTCTTCTTGCCCTTGGTCCAAATGGTACCCTGCGTCTTGTATATGCCGATGATGTTCACGTTGTAGGTGAGCTGCGAGCCTTGCTCGCCAAAAATCATCCGGTAGGTCTCCATGAACATCCGTCGGGCCTGCTGGGCGTTGGGAGTCTCTTTCTCCTGGGCCGGCAGAGCCAATGAAGCCCATAATATGGTTATAATGAATAAAAGTCTGTGCATGATGGGTGTTATTTCTTGCGTTTTAATACCAGATATTTGGGCAGTCGCTGCCATTTTCCGTCCTTGGGCACTTTCAGTGCGTTGCCTTTCACCTGATGTAGCACGTAGGTCGAGTCATTGTGGCAGAACAGGCTGGCGTGGAGGTCGTCGCTGCCGAAGTCATTGATGAGATCCAGCTCGGCCTCGCGCTCGTTCTTGATTTTGCACGAAGTGATGACCCAGCAGAACGAGTTGTGAACTTTACCCAGAAATCCCGGCAACTTGCCGTAAAGGGGCTGGCCTGGCACCTCGACGTCCTGGTCGTAGAAGTTAATGCGCAAATACACATCGTACTCATTATTATATAAGTACGCGCGAAAAGTCTGTTTGTCGTCTTGTGCTGAAAGCGCTGTGCAACATAGTTGTAACAGCACCAGCAAGAGTATTCTCGTCATAGTCTTTAATTGCGTTATTCTGATTTTGAGGGGGCAAAGGTACTAAATCTAAATCAATAAAATGCTGATTTGTAGAAAAATAAATGTAAAAAGAGTGTAGTTTTTAGTTTTTTTTAATTAACTTTGCAACCTGAAATACATGTATTAATATGGGAAAAAACTATTTAAAGCCTGATTACATCTTCGAATCGAGCTGGGAGGTATGTAATAAAGTAGGTGGAATCTACACCGTACTCTCATCGCGTGCGAAGACCCTCCAGGAGGAAATGAAGGACCATATTATCTTTATTGGTCCGGATTGCTGGAAGGAAAGTGAAAGTCCCTATTTCAAGGAAGACAGTGCGCTCTTTGCCGATTGGCAATGGGAGGCTAAGGAGCAGGGCCTGAAGATCAAAGTGGGTCGTTGGACTGTTCCTGGTGAGCCGATAGCCGTCCTGGTGGACTTTACCCCATACTTTGAGCAGAAAAACGAAATCTACGGATGGCTGTGGGAAAACTACGGCGTCGACTCGCTGCACGGCTATGGCGACTACGACGAGGCCTCGATGTTCTCGTATGCTGCCGCTTTGGTGACGGAGAGTTTCTACAATCACTATCTCAACAGCCAGCAGCATGTCATTTATCACGCCAATGAGTGGATGTGCGGTTTGGGTGCGCTATACATCAACAACAAGTTGCCCCAGATCGGTACCGTCTTCACGACCCATGCCACGAGCATCGGCCGTAGCATTGCCGGTAACATGAAACCGCTGTACGACTATCTGTTTGCCTATAATGGCGACCAGATGGCTGAAGAGCTGAATATGCAGTCAAAGCACTCGATAGAGAAACAGACTGCCTGGCACGTAGATTGTTTCACCACCGTGAGCGATATCACCGCCAAGGAGTGCGTGGAACTATTGGACAAGCCCGTTGACGTGGTCCTGCCCAATGGTTTCGACGATAGTTTTGTGCCCAAGGCTGCCCAGTTTACCCGCAAACGCCGTGCTGCCCGCCGTCGTCTGTTGGAAGTGGCCAATGCCCTGTTGGGTGAACAGTTGGGCGACGATACGCTGATTGTGTCGACCTCAGGCCGTTATGAGTTCCGCAACAAGGGTATCGACGTGTTCGTGGAAGCCATGAACCGTCTGTTGCGCGACCGCGACCTGAAGAAGAAGGTCGTTGCGTTTATCGAGGTTCCCGGTTGGGTAGGGGAGCCCCGCAAGGATTTGCAGGAGCGACTCAACTCTCAACTCTCCTCGCAACGCCACACTCTCAAAGAGAGAACTTTCAACTCTCCACTTGAGGTTCCCCAGGTTACCCACTGGTTGCACAACATGAGTCACGACAACGTGCTGAGCATGTTGAAATATTACGACATGCACAATCGCAAGGACGAACAGGTGAAGGTCATCTTCCTGCCCTGCTATCTGGATGGCAAGGACGGTATCGTGAACATGACTTACTACGATGTGGTATTGGGCAACGACCTGTGCATCTATCCCTCGTACTACGAGCCGTGGGGATATACCCCGCTGGAGGCTGTTGCCTTCAAGGTGCCGTGTATCACGACGGACCTGGCTGGTTTCGGACTCTGGGCCAACAAGGAGTTCGGACACTATGGCGAACTGAAGGACGGTGTGAAGGTTATCCACCGCACAGACTATAACTATTCGGAGGTTGCAGACGTCATCAAGGACACGGTAGCAGCGTTCTCGGCAATGAGCCAGAAGGAGGTCGACGAGTGCCGCAAGAAGGCCGACGCCCTCTCGAAGAAAGCCCTGTGGTGCAACTTCATCGAGTACTATCATGAAGCTTACGACATTGCCCTGCGCAAAGCTGATGAAAGAAAATAACAATTCAAACATAATATTGATAAATTATGAAGATTAAAGCAGATTATGCAAATGCTCCCCAGTGGAAGGACCTGACCGTGAAGTCGAGCCTTCCCGAGCAACTGAAGTGTTTGGACGAGATTGCCCACAACATGTGGTGGGTGTGGAACTACGAGGCTCGTGACTTGTTCCGTGACCTCGACCCTGAGATTTACCATGATGTAAAGCACAACCCAGTCATGTTGCTGGAACGTTTGAGTTTTGCCCGCAAGGAAGAGATTCTGAAGGACAAATCGCTGATGAAACGTGTCAAGGACGTCTACGCCATGTTCCGCAAGTACATGGACGTGAAGCCCGACTCAAAGCGCCCCTCGGTGGCCTACTTCTGCATGGAGTACGGTATCCACTCTGCCCTGAAGATCTATTCGGGTGGTCTGG
Organism: Prevotella sp.; assembly: GCA_016291085.1. Taxonomy (GTDB): domain Bacteria; phylum Bacteroidota; class Bacteroidia; order Bacteroidales; family Bacteroidaceae; genus Prevotella. The sequence continues at coordinate 45,348 of JAEEVW010000026.1, read as the reverse complement.
GAATGCTGGCTGGTGACTATGTGAAGGAGGCTTCCGACTCTAACGTCGATATGTGTGCTGTCGGTTTCCTCTATCGTTTCGGCTACTTTACACAGAGCCTGTCGATGGACGGACAGCAGATCGCCAACTACGAGACGCAGAACTTCGGTTCGCTGCCCATCGAGCGTGAGCTCGACAAGGACGGCAATCCCCTGGTCATTGACGTGCCTTATACCAACTACCAGGTTCACGCTTATGTATGGCGTGTCAACGTAGGACGTGTAAAACTGTATCTGCTTGATACTGATAACGAAATGAACTCTGACTTCGACAAACCCATCACCCACGCGCTCTATGGTGGTGACTGGGAGAATCGTCTGAAGCAGGAGATCCTGCTCGGTATCGGTGGTATGCTGCTGCTGAAGAAGCTGGGCATCAAGAAGGACGTATACCATTGCAACGAGGGGCACGCAGCACTCTGCAACCTGCAGCGCCTGTGCGACTACATTGAGGAAGGTCTGACATTCAACCAGGCTCTCGAACTGGTTCGTGCCAGCGGTCTCTATACCGTACATACTCCCGTGCCCGCAGGTCACGACTACTTCGAGGAAGGCCTGTTTGGCAAGTACATGGGCGGCTATCCCCAGAAGCTGGGTATCTCGTGGGACGAGTTCATCGGTATGGGCCGTACGAACCCCGACGACAAGGGCGAGAAGTTCTGTATGTCAACCTTCGCCTGCAACACCTGTCAAGAGGTCAACGGCGTCAGCTGGCTGCATGGCGAGGTGTCGAAGAAGATGTTCGCTCCCATCTGGAACGGCTACTTCCCCGAGGAAAACCACGTGGGCTATGTCACCAATGGTGTGCACTTCCCCACCTGGTGTGCTACCGAGTGGCGTCGCGTCTATGCGAAGTACTTTGATGCCAAGCATATGAGCGACCAGTCGAACGAAGACATCTGGCACGGCATCTACAACTGTCCCGATGAAGAAATCTGGGCTACACGCCAGGCGCTGAAGGCCAAGCTGTTCGAGTATATCAAGGAGCAGTTCCGCGAGACATGGCTGAAGAACCAGGGCGATCCTTCGCGTGTGGTGAAGCTGCTCGAGCAGTTCAACCCCAATGCACTGGTCATTGGTTTCTGCCGTCGCTTTGCTACCTACAAGCGTGCTCACCTGCTGTTCACCGACGAGGCTCGTCTCTCAAAGATTGTCAACGATCCCGAGCATCCCGTCATCTTCCTCTTTGCTGGTAAGGCTCACCCCGCCGATGGTGCTGGTCAGGGACTTATCAAGAAGATTTACGAGATCTCGCAGCGTCCTGAGTTCCTGGGTAAGATTATCTTCCTCGAGGACTACGACTTCCTGCTGGCTCGCCGTCTCGTGTCGGGTGTCGACATCTGGATGAACACCCCGACTCGTCCGCTCGAGGCTTCTGGTACCTCTGGCGAGAAGGCCGAGATGAACGGTGTCGTCAACCTCTCCGTGAAGGACGGTTGGTGGCTCGAGGGCTATCGCGAGGGTGCCGGTTGGGCGCTCACCGAGAAGCGCACCTACCAGAATCAGGGCTATCAGGATCAGCTCGACGCTGCTACCATCTACGGCCTGCTCGAGAACGAGATCATTCCTCTTTATTATAATAAGGATAAGAAGGGCCTCTCGAAAGGTTGGATCAAGGTGGTCAAGAACTCCATCGCCCAGATTGCTCCTCACTACACGATGAAGCGTCAGTTGGACGACTACTACAGCAAGTTCTACGAGAAGCAGGCTAAGCGCTTCAAGGAGTTGTCCAAGAACGACAACCGCCTGACCAAGGACATCGCACAGTGGAAGGAAGCTGTGGCTGAGCGCTGGGATGCCATCAACGTCGTCTCTTGCGAGTGGGACTTCCCCGCAACAGGTGCAGAGGCTGGTCAGAAGTACACCCTCAAATACGTCATCAACGAGCAGGGCCTCGACGATGCCATCGGACTCGAGAAGGTCAATGTCTGTCTCGACAAGGACGGCAACGAGAAGGTCTTCAGTGTTGAACCATTGAAGATGACAGGTCACGAAGGCAACAACTACACCTTTGAGGCTGAGTTGACTCCTCGTCAGTTCGGTCAGTACAAGAGCGCAGTCCGCATGTATCCGAAGAACAAGAACCTGCCTCACCGTCAGGACTTCTGCTACGTCAAGTGGATCGAACTTCCTAGCTTCTGATCGACCGATGCGACAAAGCGACTTGGACTTATTCGAAGAGCGCGAGGTGTCGTTTCCGCCGGCACATACGGCAGAACACTTGCTGAACCAGACAATGATTCGCTTGTTTGGCTGTGAGCGGTCGTATAATGCCCACATCGAACGCAAGAAGAGCAAGATGAGCTTCTATCTTGACCGCAAACCGTCGCGACAGGAAGAGAAACTCATTGAGCAGGAGATGAACCGGTTGATCAGCGAGGACTTGCCCGTCACGTTCGAATTCGTGTCGCGCGACGAGCTGCCCGAGGGCATCAGCCTGGAACGCCTGCCCGACGATGCTTCAGACACCATCCGACTGGTGCGCATCGGCGACTACGACGTCTGTCCCTGCATCGGCAAACACGTTCGCTCGACGGCACAGATAGGCAGTTTCGAAATGCTTGGCACCAATTGGGACGAACACGAGCGCTCATTCAGGGTAAGATTCAAGATCATACAATAAGAAAGAAGAAGAGGATGTTCACGTGAACATCCTCTTTTTCTTGAGATTCCCTTCACTCAGGGAAATTGCAATTTTTCTTTTCTTTAGAATCCAAAGAGTTCGTTCTCAATACTAAATCCAGGAGCCAGAATCTCTTCAGGGTCTTCTACTTGTTGAGAACTGTCCAAAGGCAGTGAGCCTGTCAGTATCGGCTGGAACATGTCCAGTTCTACAACATCCATTTCCGGTGCAAAATATTTCTTTTTCATAATTATCTTCTTATTAAATTTATGATAATTCGTGTTTTATCTTTAACATATAATTGCCATATAATTGTTCATATAATTGCTGCGCTTGAAATTAATGAATAATTCGTGGTAATTCGTGTTAAATACTTACTTAATCACGACTTTACGTCCATTCACGATATACAGTCCCTTAGTGGGCTGAGCCACGCGCTGACCAGCGAGGTTATAATAACTGTCAACTGTCAACTGTCCACTGTCAACTGAATTAATGCCTGTTGCCTCACCACCGAAGCCGAGGAAGTCAGCAGCAGAGGTAGACTTTGGAATAGACAAGAAGCACTTTCCGTCAGGAACCGCTACGCCATTACCAAGTTTATAGAAGCCAACCTTGCCGCCCTTCTCTGACAATACATAATAGTCGCTATCTGTACTTTCGCCACCTACAGAAGTACCCCTTGAGGTCTGTAACAAGTTGGTTCCAACAGCTGCTGCACTTGGTATAACATTCAAATTGTGCACACCTGCTGTTGCTTCTATGATAACAGGTGTCCAAGACGGAGCTTCTGTTATTTCAGCCAGCGTTACAGTTGTACCACTTACTGAAGGAACTACATAAGCCTTGACACCATCGAAACGGAGAGCCTTTCCATTAGCACTCTTAGTCCAGAATGTAGTATAACCTGAAGTACCAACGGTAACGGGAACATAGCCAAATACTTCAATCTTCGAAATCTGGCAGTTGTTATCATTGGTAAGCTTAATGGTATAAATCGTGCCTGCATCTTGTTTGTCTGCTGCAATATCGAATTCATGGTCAACAGCAGCACTTGTTACCTCTGTGCTAACAGCATCAGTTCCTACGAAGACATTATAAGTCACTTTAGCAGAAGCACCACTGATACCATAGACTTTAATCTTGCTGACATTGAAATCGAACTCAGGAAGAGTGAGCGTAGCGTCTTGTTTACCGAAAATAATACCCGTTGTGGATGTACCCGAGGTCAGCTTCTTATGTCCATTTGATGAAGCGCCAAGAGTGACAGTGTAGCCATTTGTATAAGAGGCTTCAGTCTTTACATATTCTGTTGGGAATCCCCATGCGGCATCAGTAAAGTCTAATGTCACAGATGCAACACTTGCAGGATCAACATATTCTGCCTGAGTGATGGTAATCAATGGGGAATAAACATCGTTGGAACTATCATCTTTGGCATGAACCTTCAAGTAAGCTGTACGGGCTGCACCATCGTTCTCACCGACTACATAATACAGATTCTTACTTGAGTTAATCTCTGCGGAAATCCATTCGGGCTCTGTCGTTGTGATGGTTGCTGTTTCATCAGTGTACCAAACAATGTCTGCATTAACAGTTGTGATATTGTTATAGGTAACATCAATTGTTCCGTCACCGCCAGCTACTGGGAAATTGGCAGAACTATAGTTAAGCGTAATAGAAGGAATAGCTGCAGCTGCTTCATAGTAAACCTTTACAGATGTAAAGCCGCAAGTACCACCAAAGACAACTGACCAAGCAGTTAGGGGGTCTTTAGGAGTTACTGTGACAGTCGTTCCGTCCACTTTAACTCCTGCGTTCGTCCATGTACTACCTGCAAGAGCACTCGCATAACCTGCTGTTGTGGCCTCAAATACCACTTTCTTGACAGCATAACCTGTGGCAGGAGTGACGGTCAATTTGTTATTTTTATAGAAACGAGTACTTGTGTTAGTGGTTGGAATGTAGTTATTAACTGCAGTATTACCGCTGCCATTCCTTTCATTCTTCATAATTGCAACAGCGCTGGACCATTGAATAAGCTCTTCCGTAGGACTTGCGTCATACGAAGCCTTACTCAAATCCCAGGTAATATTATGTTCTTCCACGCTACCTGCCAGAGTGATGGTTTTACTTGTTGCGTCTGTTGAAGCAATTGTGATAGAACCGCTATAGGATGGATTCATGTCCAACCCTGCTTTCAGGCGGACATAAACAGTAGTTGCAGCAACAGAACCTGATGATTGTGTGATCGTCAAACTGTTAGCGTATCCGCTAGCCTCTGTAAGTGACATCTCATACTTGTCATTGCCCATAGTGAGTGTAATGTCATCAGTTAGGTGTGCGCCAGAAACGGTGATTGTCTGTGTGGCACTCGGACCATTATCAACACCATAGCTGAATCCAGTGAGAGAAGAGGGAGTAGCAACAATTGTTGGCGGAGCAGCACTTACTACTATCTGACCCTGTTCGTAAACAGCAATCTGTTGGGTCGTATTGTAGATGGTCACAATACCCGTAACGGTAACATTATCACCCACTGTGGATGTCAGTGTGGCCGTACTGTTCTGGTCGCGCAGGATAATGGAGTAATCACCCTGTTGGATAGTACAGTTCTTACTTGCAAATGCACTCGTTACAGTAGCATTCTCTATCTTAACATACTTTGAAAGATACATCTCATAGGGGGAGGACGCACCGCCTCCCAGCAGTTCGGCAAGCGTTACCACTGTTGGATTTACCTCGGGTTCTGGGGTCTTTACGTATCCTTCTACAAGCTCGAAAGCTGTAATCTTAGGCATATTGTTAGATGTATTGTAACCAGTGACTTTCATGTAACCATTAATCTTGTCGCCAGCTTCAACTTCATCTGCACAATTGGAGAGCATAATGGCACTGTAGGAATCTTGAATATATGCAGTGTTTCCATTCTTATAAGTCACCAAAGCATCTTCTATCCGAACATATTCCGGATCAGAGAATGCAACAGTTGCGTGTGATGAGATAAAATATCCGATATTGGGTATCACGCCTTGTTGAGAGAACGCCTTGTAGGCTTCATCACTAGGAACCATATGCTCCTTGGTTGCCTGTGCCTTCACTGTCTTTGATTCTGTAATTTGGAAGGGTCCAGTATAGGTTTGGTATGCTGTGTAGTTTACGCCATCAGTAGTAGTGCAATACTGAATAGTGGCACCTGCTGTTTCACATGAAATACTAACTGTTGTATTTGTCAGGAATGGAGTCTCACCACTGATAACGGGTGTAGCACATTTGGGAAGTCCTCCGGTTAAATAGACTTTAATTGATGACCAAGCAATAGTGCGTGTATTCGTAATTGTAAATTGTTCTGTTGCAGAGCCCGTCCAGGTTGTGACGGTAGCTTTAGTCTTATCTGCATTATTAGCCGTTATTGTACCTACCGAAGCAGTGATTTCTCCAGGTTCTTCAGTACCTATGATTTGCCAGCCGTTGTGGTCTGTATCAACTGTCGTTATCTCAATTCTTTCAATCGTTGCGCCATTGTGGGGCGTAATAGTAGTGGTTCCTGTTCCTAAGGCTGCATAGCCATAAAAATATGAATAAAGATTAGAACCATAGAACATGTCGTTTGTAATGCTCACGTCAATCCCCCACATGGTGTACGAGGAGCCAGAATCTATAGTGCCTTTCCCTTGGTTGTCAACGTAGGAGAAAGTCTCCTTTTTCCCCGAAATAGTAGTTATTGCTACGCTTTTAATGTAAATGGAGTTTGTCGTACAAGTAACGGCAATATTTACCTGACCAGTTTCGCATTGCGCAAAGTCATACGTCAAAGTCCTGTCCGTAGTACCGCCAGTTGATGTTACATCTTGAGACTTCGCAGTTCCAGTACCTACTTTAACGGCAATCGAACCCGCTCCAGAGCTAGCATTAGTACTATAAGTAACTACAATCTTTGAAACATTCTCGAAAGAGTCGCCAGATGTACCATTGGCACCAGTAACACCTTTCGTAACTTGTATTCCTCGTCCACTTGTTAATGAATTGCCATCTTTCCCGGATGTCCAAGTTCCGCCATTATCGGCAGCCCATGCTTTTGATGAGAATGTACAGGTGGTTGTGATTTCTTCTGCCCATACACTCGAACTACCTACTATCAGGGCGCATAGCAGGAGCATTGTTCTCAGTAATTTCTTTTTCATAATTATAAATATTTATAGTTAGTTGAAATATGGTTTTGTTCGCATAGAACATTGTAGTTAGCACATGTCGTCCGCAAAGTTAGCAATTATTTTCGAGACTGCCAAAAAAAATAGCCGCCTTTTATTTTTTGCTTCGTTTAAAAAAACTTAATTGTCGGTTTGCTGGCCTCACCCCTCCTTTAACTCCCTGGCTCCGTAGAATTTGATTATCTCACACAGATCGCACTTCGCATTGCAACGCCACACTCACACTTTCAGGTGAGAGAAATCTCACAGATTTATGATGTCCTTCTGATAAAAACAAAAACAATAAAAAACACCACTCATGATGGCTGAGGCCTTCGACCTTACATGCTGTTCTTCCAGCTTTGTGCCTAAGAGCATGCTCTTGCACAAGCCAAAAGCCCACCACAGTTTGGTTCCCAAACTCAGCCATCACGAGTGGCGAAAACAGTCGCCCTTCGGGCTCAAAAACCAAGTATGTTCTTCTCTCGGGAACAAGCATTCTATGCATTTTTAGGCTTGAAAAGCCGGTGTTTTTGCCCAGACAGCATGTAGAGCCTCTGATATATGTCTATTTCAAAAAATTAAAATTCCTCCGCCACCCTATATAACTGTTTGATTATCAGCAGAATGATGGCGGAGGATTTTTAAGCCTGTGTAATAAATCCAATGCCCTCCTGAATCATGGCGAAGAGCCGTTAGAACAGGTCCAAATTGCCTTCTTGCTAATCTCAAAACGCCTTCTTACAACAACTGAGCAGCCGTATCACATACAGCAAGCCGCCTCTGCGTTTCCATCAAGTCCCAGTATTTTTCATCTCGACCTTATTCCGCTCTCCGCCACAGCCGCAATGCCCAAAATCCTCCGCCATTATTTCGCTGACAATCAGCGCGCTACACCACCGGCGGAGGATTTTTTGTTTTTCTCGTTTTTCGCTATACCCAAGCCTTACCCAAGTCCTACCCAAGCTCAAAGGTGCTGTTTGGGCTTGGGTAGAGCTTGGGTATGGCGACGGAAGGCATGCTTTGGTACTTGATGAATTTTTTTCATTTTTTCTTGGAGGTTTCACAAAAAGTTTGTAATTTTGCAGACGAGCACTAAAAGCCACCGCAAAAAGTATCGTCGACAAACTTCGAGCGTTGCAAACATAGTAACTCTGCACCTTTAGGTCAGAGAACTTCAGGGACCTGAGTATTATAACACAATCACGTAATAATTAAAAACTTTTATCAAAATGAAAACTTTAAAGAATTTATTTGTATTGTCAATGCTGCTATTTGTTGTAGGTGTTTATGATTTGAAAGCACAGAGTACGGTGTACTTCTTTGTGGATTTTAGATTCTGGAATAGTGAATATGTTTTCAATGTTAATGGCAATGAGGCTTTTAAATTGATTCCAGAAGGAAAGCCTATTAGTAAGTCTGTTCCAACAATCATGTATAATATGGTTGCACGTAAGGTTACTTTCAGCAAGGCTGGAAGCTATGTGGTCGCTGTTGATTGTCCCTCGGCTAAAGGAACATACCATGCAGAAACGAACTTGAACTTAGAAGATGGTGAAACATATTACGTTGTGATCAATTCTAATATGAAAAAGGCCGTTTATATGGAGGTTGTTAGTGAAAAAGACGGGTTGAAGCTATTAAAGAAGGCCCAAAAGAGCGATAAGTACACATTCAATGAGGATTTTACATATAATGAAAATTAAATCGATACTCATTCCGTTAATCCTTTTTGCCATCTTACCTGTTTCTGCACAAAATCTTGCAGATGCAATCTATGGTAAAAAATACAAAAAGGATTATATGGGCCAGTATAATTATAATGGCAAACGGAAAAATGGGTTTGGCATAGAACGTTATAGGAACGGCTCTTTATATATAGGTGATTTCTCGGAAGACAAAATATCTGGTCGTGGTATGCTTATTACGAACGGCAAGGATATATCGAACGTTGAAGGGGCAGTCGTGTATATTGGGGGTTGGAGAGACGGAAAGAAGTCCGGCTCTGGCGTTTGTTATAATCATCAAGGCGAAATAGTCTTTGAAGGCAAATTTTCTGGCGACAAGCCTACGGAAAAGAGTGCTTCTGTATCTGGAAAGCAGTTCAGGATAACTGAAATCGGTCAGGATTTGTACTTCGGAGAGATGCTTAATAATGTCCCGGAAGGTTTCGGATTGTTTATACAAGAAGATGGTTGTGTTATTTACGGAACCATGAAAGAAGGGAAAAGACAAGGGATCGGTATGACCTTCTATTCTCCGGAAGTGTGGGAAGTTGGCGTTTGGAAAGACGGCGAATATCGTCCGTTTAACAATTCACAAATAGATGCAGCCAAAAAAGAAGATTTCCGAGCCAGCAACAAAGCATGGAAAAAAGAGATGCGTAACGACCTGTGGGAAGCTGCAAGCAATTTCGCTCAAGCTGGTATAACGACTCTGCAAATTGTTAATGAGGCAAATGGCAATACGGTCGGCGCTTCATCTGATTCTGCATCAGATGGTGGCGTTGACGTGGCGTCGGGTAGGGATTTCAACTATTATAAAAGACAATACGACAGATGGGATGCAAGGGCAAAAGATCTTTATGAAGGTCTCACAAAGTTCGGGTCACGAACTAAGAAAGGCGACAAGCATACCAGTGGAACGTCAGGAGAATTTTGGAATAGCCCTTCGTATGTCAGTCTAAAGAAAAATCTTCGCGACAGCCAATTCAATATGAAAAAGATCAGAAACGAGGCCAAGCGAGCAGGACATACAATCCCAAAGTCCCAGTATGAAACAGTGACCGTTTCATACTAAACATCGCTGCGCAGCGCCCTCATTCTCATACCTCTAAAGGTATGAGTGTGGCGTTGTTATCTCCCACCTCAGCCTCTTACCAGAGTCTCCTCATGCTGTCCGGGCAAAAACCATCGGCTTTTCAAGCCTATAAAATAATTCTGCACCAATCGTTGAACATCTTGTAATGCGCAGCCTGTTATTTTTGTTTTTGTCTTTTTCAACGGAATTGACGAAGAACCGTTTTTGTTTCTGAAGGTTTTTCAGTCAAAATCAGTTGAATCCGTATAATCAGTGACTCTGTATGATAGCCCCTTGTCAGATTGGGCGTACAGACTACACTCTATCAAACGTTTACGTGCGGTTTTTGCGGAAAACCGTTTGGCTTTCCCATTTAATTATCGTACCTTTGCCTACGAATTTCAAAACAGACAACATTTTTGATTTACTAACAAATAACAAACAAAAACAAACAAATGAAAAAATTATTTACTTTATTGACGCTACTGCTTAGCGCAGTGGTCGGCGTGCAAGCCCAGACTTATACGAATGAGGCTTCGACAGTGACATGGGCTTTTACAAGCCATGAGGACTTATCTTCTGTGAATGTTCCTGCTGATGCGTTCTTGACTACGAACTTCAGTGCAGGTTCAAACTTGAACCTTTCGACTTTCAGCACCAAGGGTTGTAAAGCAGGTTGGGATGAGCAGACATTGGTTTATTTTAAGCCAAAAGAAACAGTTGCGAAAAATGCTGCTGATGCTGCAGAAAACATGCTGGAATGGACAATTACCCCAGCTGTAGGTATTACTTTTGTCCCCGAGAATGTATATGTTACAGCATGTACTGCTGGTGGTACTGGTGATCCGCAGATTACGATTTATGCTGTTTATTCTAACGACACCGAGGAGACCATTCAGACACGGACAAATCCCAAAAGACCAGATAAAACAGACCAGGGTGTTGGCCCTTCTGTTTATTCTAAAGCATTAGAAAATGCTGTAGCAGGAACATTTAAAGTTCGTGCATATCTTGCTGGTCTTACAAATACGGCTAAAGGTTTGGCCGTGACCAATATCGTTGTGACCGGTAAGGTTTCTGGTACTCCCGTTGCCACCACTACTTATACCATCACTGCTGCTACCAACAATGCAAGTCTGGGTTCAGCAAGTGGTACAGCCACAGTTGCTGAGAACGATGAGGTAACACTCACAGCAACCCCAACAGCTGCTGGTTATTTCGTGAAATGGCAGAAAGATGATGCCGATTTTGCTGGCAATACAGTAAATCCCCTCACGGTGACTGCTACTGCAGACGCTACTTATACGGCGATCTTTGAGGCAAAGAAAAAGATTTCTTTCGAAAAGGGTGAAGGTTCGGGAACCGTTCCTGCTACTGAGTATGTAAAGAGTGGTGAGAATTATGTAACGCCAAAGGCATTCTTCCTTACCAAGAGTGGTTCATCGTTCAGCGGATGGAGTGACGGCGTGAACACCTATGAAGCAGGTGCTACTATTTCGAATGTCACTGAAGACCTCACTTTGACGGCTCTGTTTACTGCAAACACCAAGGTGCTTGGCGATGCAGGTGTTACCGTTGACTGGACTTTTGCAAGAAACGAAGGAGCTCCAACTATTACTTGTGAGAACTCAGAGCTTGATTATGTACAGCAAGTAATGATCGATGGTGCTGCCTATGATGCTATTATGCATGTAAATACCATTAAGAACAATGTTTATGCTAGTACAACAGGTAAACTGAACAATTCATCAAATGCAGCCTATGCACAGGTAAATAAGGGTACTCTCTTCTCAATTCCTGCCGTAAAGGGTATGGTTGTTAGCTACATGACTACACAGGGTACACCAACTGTTGAATCTATTGGCTTCACAGACTATGCTGGTGCCTTTACAACACTGACTGATTGTGACGCTGCTGTTGACGGAGTTCTTACCTATAAGTATACTGGAACAGCTGCTACATTATATATTGTTGACAGAGAAGGAGGTTTCTATCCTTCTGGAATTTCTGTAACTTATCCTGGCGCAAATGAGGAAGTTATTACTATCAACAGCTATGGTTGGGCAACCTTGGTAAGTGACAATATTCTGGACTTCACGGGTTCTACGTTAAAGGCTTATGTCGTAACGGGACGTTCTGGCAACGCTGTTACATTGAGCGAAGAGCTGACAAAGGTTCCTGCTAATACTCCTATTCTGTTGAATGGCGCTGAAGGCAGCTACACTATCGCTGTTACGAACAGTGCTAGCGCAATTGCTACAAACCTGCTGAAGGCTGGTACTGGTGCTGCAGTTAGTGCAGAGGCTGGCAAGACCAAATATGCGCTGAGCGTTGAGGGCGGTAAGGCAGCATTCAAGAAGATTGCTACTTCTGCTACAATCCCCGCTGGCAAGGCTTATCTGGAGTTCAATGAGGAGATCTCTGCTCCTTCACTGTCGTTCGACTTCGGCGGCACTACGGGCATTGATGAAGTAAGAGGTCAGATGGAAGATGTAAGAGGTGAGTACTATAACCTCGCTGGTCAGCGTGTGGCCCAGCCCACGAAGGGACTTTACATCGTGAATGGTAAAAAAGTCATCTTGAAGTAAGATGTATGATGTAAGAAGTAAGATGTGAAATACTTAAACGAATTGAAAAATATGAAGAAAACATATATTTGCCCAGAGATGGACGTGATTGAGTTAAAGAATCAGCAGCAGCTGCTGGCAGGTTCTACACCTGCACTTGGTGGTGACCTTGGAGCTGAAGATCCCATACTGTCACCTGAGTTCAATGAATTTGGTGAGTTTGGCCTCATAGGATTCTAAAACTAAAAGATAGTAAACTGGCACGGAGGGTCACACAGTTGATCCTCCGTGTTTTTTTCACTTTTCTCCTTCCTTCAGGTGAGAGAAATCTCACAGATTTATGATGTTCTAGGATTCAATTAACAAAAACGGCTCTTTTTCAATTTTGTTGAAGCCGCAGAGGAATCTAAAGAAAACCTTCAAAACCCTGGTCTGTACTGCTTGCTCTACGAGCAATCGTTCTAAGCTATCGTTCAAGTCCTGCACAAGCCAGCTTGCCAGTCCTTGTCCAATACCTCAGAACAGCCTGCGGCTTAGCAGTACAGCTCAGAAAAACAGTGAAAACCGAGTGTAGAGTCGAGCTCGCTCGAGCTCTGCCGAGGTGCATCCTGTGTTCGCTGGAACAGCAAAAACCTCGCACTTCGCGCTAAAAAACCGAGCTGTGCATGAATTGTGATTTAGGTTTTGGTCTTTTCAACGAAATTGACGAAGAACCGTTTTTGCTTCTGAAGATTTTTTCAGTCAAAATCAGTTGAATCCGTTTAATCAGTGACTCTGTATGAAGCAACCACAGAAAATTGCAGGTGATTAAGCCCATAGAATAAAAAAGTTAGTTAAATATTTGGAACTTTCGGAATAAATTCCTATCTTTGCACCGTCAGAATATTTGTTCTGGCTATCCGGGCAGAATCCCGAGGTCGCTGGACTTTTGAAGTTCCACGACAGGAGCAAGACATCACGATAACTACTCCACTTTTAAAACCATCCCACTGAAAGGGGGTGGTTTTATCGTTCATAGAATTTTTTGAATCTGAATAAGAATGGCTCAGCGGATTTTCATATGCGCGTGAATGTGTACATTATTAATATGTTTATTGGTCAGCAAAGGTACGAAGATTTTCCCATTCCACCAAAGTTTAGAAGTTTAGATATTTAGGATTTTTGCCAAAAATAAAAAAAATAATTTTATCTTATAGTTATACTACTAAATACTAAATTTCTAAATATCTAAATATCCTAATTATAGCGAGAAGCCGTTTCTCTACTAGTGAGAAGCCTTCGTACGATGAGTCCGACGCCTTCGGACTGCCAGTCCGAAGCCTACGAACTCGCAGTCCGCAAGGACGGACTCACCAGTTCTTTCGTATGTCGCTTAATAAGTGTGCCTGGATGGGGCGAACTTAATAGGTTACCTTCATGAATACGGGCAGGTGGTCGGAGGTGGTGAGGTCTTCCTTGTAGTAGGTGAGTCCCTTGAAGAAGGGGTCGTGGAAGATGTAGTCGATGCGGACGGCTTTACGGCCTCGGAAGGTGTACATCCAGCCTGCACCGCACTCCTTGAATCCGTCGACCATATTGCCCAGCATGGTGTTGTAGACGAACGAGTAGGGGACGTCGTTGAAGTCGCCGCACAGGATGCAGGGCTTCTCGGAGGAGCGTTTCTCGTTGGAAATGGTGATGGCCTGCCCAGCACGGAACATCATGCCCAGCGTGTAGTTGCCGAAGATGGCGTTGAGCACGCGGCTGTTGCTGACGCTGTAGTCGGCATAGGGATTCTGAGCCTGAAGCTTGCTGGCCTGATGCATGGTGCGGTTAAGACCCGTGGTTTCCAGGTGGACATTGAACACACGAATATCCTGTCCCTTCACATCGATGTCGGCCCACATGGCACTTTGGTTGGAATCGTCGAAGAGCAGGGTCTTGCTGTCTTTTATCGGATAACGGCTGAAGACTACCATGTCGGCGCGACCTGTGGCCATATAGGGGAAGTATTCCTTGTAACTCTCGGAATTCTTCTTGTCGCCGCTGACTTCGTTATACTCCTGCAGACAGAGGATATCGACCTTATGGCGACGCATCTGTGCCAGGATGTCCTGAGCCAGGAATCCGGAAGTCTCGCGACCGAACATCGCCACATTGTAGGTGGCAATCTTCAGACCCTTTTCGGCTTCGGCCTTCTTGTCGACGGAGCCAAACTGTATGAGGGTGCCGATATAGGGAATGCAGCATGCAACAGTGATGACGGGAATGAGTGCGTAGAGCCATTTGCGACGTATGAGCCAGTAGATAAGCAGCACGAGGTTGAGTGCAATGAGCACAGGCAGGATGTAAACCAACATGGCGCGGGCTGAATGACCCACAGGAGTGACGTCGCCTCCGAAGAGTGCCACAATGGTAAATGTTGATACGATGCACTGTACCACGAGGAACATCATGGAAATATACTTATAAACTGCTAACTTACCCATATGCTTCTGATTTGTTATTTCTTGACGTATTTTTCAACCATGTCGAGCAGGTCTTCCACACGGAAGGGCTTCGCCATGAAGTCGTCGCATCCTGCGGCCTTGGCCTCGCGGATGTTCTCGTCGAAGGCATAGGCAGAAAGGGCAACGACGGGAATGTCGTGGTTGACCTCCTTGATGATGCGTGTGGCATCGAGACCGTTCATTCCCGGCATGCGGATGTCCATGAGGATCATGTCGGGGTGCTCGTCTTCGCACAACGTGACGGCTTCAATGCCATTCACGGCACGCAGCAGGCGATAGCGCTTGGAAAGCACGATGCGCACGAGTTCGTAGTTGCTGTCCTCGTCCTCTGCAACCAATATCATGGGTGCATTCTGCAAATTGGTCATGGTGGTGGACCGGATGGTGCGCGAGTTGGTGGTGGTGCGGGTGCTTTGTGCCATTCCGCCAATGGTGCCTTCGAAAGGAAGTACGAAACGGAAGGTAGAGCCCTCGCCCAGTCTGGACTGTACGCTGATGCGACCCTCCATTCTCTCGACAATGTTCTTGCAGAGTGCGAGTCCCAGGCCATAGCCGTTCTGTACGTCGGCATCTCTGGAAACGTAGGTTCCGAAGATGTTCTCCATGTCGTTGGGGTCGATGCCGGAACCGGTATCGGTCACGAAGAATTCCACTTCACTGCCATCATTGATGAGCCTGTAACCGTATGTGATGCTACCTTTAACGGTATGTTTCAGTGCATTTCCGATGAGGTTGGAGAAAACCTGTGTCACACGGTTGGCATCGGTGTTGAGGGTGACCTTCATGTTGGGCTTGTTCCAGACCAGCTGTATGGTGTCCGGACAGCGGAACTTGAAGATGTTCTGAAGACTATGGCAGAGGTCGTTCAGATCGGTCATTCCCTTCTTGATGCTGATTTCGCCAGCCTCGACACGCGAGAGGTCGAGGATGTCGTTGATGAGCGCGAGCAGTCGACCATTGTTGCTTTCAATGATTTCCATGAACTTCATGCGATCCTCCGGAGAGTCGGTCTCAGCCATGACACGGGAGAAGCCCTCGATGGCATTCAGGGGTGTGCGAATCTCATGGCTCATGTTGGCGAGGAAAAGGGACTTCATGCGGCTTGCCTGTTCCGCTTTCTGCGCCTTTTCTTCGTATTCGTTCAGTTTCTTATTGGCAGCGTCTAATTGCAACTCAACAGAATGAAGCTTGGAATTAGCCTCAGCCAGTTTCTGCAATAGGGTCTCGCGTTCGTCTTGATTCATCCTTTTCTATTATGTGTATAGCCGCGGACAAAATTACAAAAAAACTGCGAACTACGAAAGAAAAATAATAAAAAAATCTTTAAAAATGGAATTTTATGCTCTTTTTGCTTTTTCCCACGCACCGCTGCTTTGGTGTGAACGGAGGTACTTCATGCCTTTGAAAACGTTCAGATTCATGAAGAGGAAATAGTAGGGCACATAGAGCAATTTGTTTTTACGTCCGTTGCGCTCCATGAGCCAGGCGATGAATGCAGCCAGGTAAAACAGTATCTGCAGCATCCAGATGACGTTGTAGACGGTGCCTGCTTTCATCATGACCAGCACGGTGTTCAGGGGAATGAGTGCCAGGAGGGCAATGGGCGTGATGCTCCATCGTAACACGCGGTGGCTGACAAACTGGAAGGCAACGACGGGGTTGCGCAACGGATTCATCATCTTGCGGAGCCACCAGATGCTCTGTAGTCCGCCAGCGGCAATACGGCGCTTGCGCTTCGACTCTTCGTTCAGATCGGCAGAGCCATACTCCATGGCATAGGCTTCTGGCGAATAGGCAATCTTATAGCCATTGTCGACCATGCGCATGGACATGACAAAGTCGTCGAGCAGGGCATTTTCCGGCATGGGCCTGTAGAAACGGGTTCGGATGGCATTCAGCTCGCCTGCTGCACCCATAGTGGAATACAGTTCACTATCGAGTCGTTTCAGCGCACTCTCGTATTTCCAGTAGAGTCCTTCGCCCTCGGCAGCAGCCTGTCCCTCGTGACGAGCCATCACACGTTTCTCGCCAGCCACACAGGCCACCTCGGGATCCTGGAAACAGCGCACAATCTCGCGAATGGCCTCCGGATTGACCATCGTGTTGGCATCCGTCATGATGGTGAATTCCGTCTTCACCATGCTGATGCCGTGATTCAAGGCTGCCGTCTTTCCCTTGCGTTCCGGACTGTACACCACCTCCACATCGGGATAACGGCTCAGCCGCTCGTTGGTGGCGTCACTGGAACCGTCGGTAACCCACATGACGTGCAGCTTGTCGTGAGGGTAGTCGAACTGGTGGATGTTTTCCATTTTGATGTCTACAACGTCTTGTTCGTTGTAGGCACATATCATAAAGGTTACGTGGGGAAGATCCTCGTCGGCAGGTAGGGCTGCTTTCACAGCCTTACCCTTGACGAAGCGTTTCAGTTGTACCAACACCCACAGCAGCATGCCATATCCGAGGTATGTGTAGAAAACGATAAACACACCAATCCAGAAAACGATTTTCAGTGCAGCCATACGGTGTCAGCAAACGATTAAGAATTTGTTTCGATCTCTTCCTGCATGTCGATGAACTGACGATCCTTGTCGTAGAATTCATATTGCAGGAAAGCTAACTTTTGCGATGGTACAATACGCAGTCCCATACCGTATTTCATCTGCCATTGGCGCTTGATGGACCAAAGGCCCTGATTGATGTAGGCGGCTACGTAAGGATGTACGTGCAAAAAAATCTTGCGAATGCCTATCTTGTTGACTAGGCGGTCAATTTTGCTCTCAAGCTGGTCGGTAAACAGAATCGACGACTTGATTTTTCCTTTACCAAAACAGGTGGGACAGGTTTCTTCTACGTTGACGTCCATAGCGGGACGTACACGCTGGCGTGTGATTTGCATCAGTCCGAACTTGCTGAGCGGCAGGATGTTGTGGCGAGCCCGGTCCTTTTGCATGTTCTTGCACATGCGTTCATAGAGCATCTGCCTGTCTTCTGCCAGGTTCATGTCGATAAAGTCGACGACAATGATACCGCCCATATCACGTAAGCGTAACTGGCGTGCCAATTCGTCGGCCGCACCAAGGTTGACTTCCAACGCATTGGCCTCCTGACCGTTTTCAGCACGCGTACGGTTACCTGAGTTCACATCAACGACGTGCATAGCCTCGGTGTGTTGAATAATGAGGTATGCGCCGCGCTTGTAGTTCACGGTACGTCCGAAACTGGATTTAAGCTGTTTGGTGACACTGAAATTGTCGAAGATGGGTACGGTTCCCGTGTACTTCTTGACAATGTCTTGTTTTTCCGGGGCGATGAGCGACACGTAGTCCTTGACCTGATTATAGATGTCCTCGTCGTTGATGTAGATACCGTCGTAAGTGGGGTCGAACACGTCGCGCAGCATAGCTACTGCACGCCCTGTCTCCTCGAAACACAGCTGTGGCACCTTAGTAGCCTTCTGGGCCTTGGTGATGGTGTCTTCCCAACGCTTGACGAGTGCTTTCATCTCCTTGTCCAACTCGGCCACGCGCTTGCCCTCTGCCGATGTGCGTACGATGACGCCGAAGTTCTTGGGGCGTATGCTTTGGACGAGTTGTTTCAGGCGGGCACGCTCTTCGCCTTTTTTGATTTTAGAAGAAACCGAAACCTTATCGTAGAAAGGCATGAGAACCATGTAGCGTCCGGCGAAGCTCAGTTCGCAGGTCAGACGCGGACCTTTGGTGTTGATGGGTTCTTTCACCACCTGAACCAACACTTCCTGGCCTTGCTTCAGCGTAGTCTGTACGCTGCCTTCCTTGGGAAGGTCGGGCTGGTGGGTGGCTTTTGCAATGGGATAAAGTTTCTTCTTGTCGCTTTGTACCTGTTTAAGGTATTTCTCGTAAGAGCTAAATTGAGTACCTAAGTCAAGATAATGCAGGAAGGCATCGCGCTCAGAGCCTACGTCAACGAAGCAGGCATTGAGTCCGGGCATGAGCTTGCGCACACGACCCAGGTAGATGTTGCCTACGGAGTAGCTTGCTTCCTCGCGTTTCTCGTTCTGGTATTCTACCAGATTCTTGTCTTCGAGAAGGGCGATGGAAATCTCCTTAGGCTGAACATCAATGATGAGTTCACTTGTCATTGCTCTTTGCTTGTTATTACTCTTTGTTTTACTTTAAAGGAGCGTACCTTCGAAGCTTAGAACTTCTTTAGTACACTCCTTCCATTTTTTTCTGTTCGCCAGAGCTTACTTGCTCTTATGACGATTCTTGCGCAGTCTCTTCTTGCGCTTGTGAGTAGCCATCTTGTGGCCCTTCTTTTTCTTTCCGTTTGGCATAATGTGATAAATATTAAAAATGTGAATTATTTCATTTTCTCAACAAAACTCTTGGCAGGCTTGAAAGCAGGAATATCATGCGCGTCAATGACCAGTGTGGTGTTCTTTGAGATGTTACGTGCAGTCTTCTTGGCGCGGTGCTTGATAGTGAATGTGCCGAATCCTCTGAGGAACACATTTTCTTTCTGCTCAGCCATGCAAACACGAATCTCAGCCATGAATGCTTCAACAGTAGTGGCAATGTCTTTTTTGGGAAGACCCGTCTTCTCGGCAATGTTGTTGATGATATCTGCTTTTGTCATTTCTGTATTACTTTTTTTATTAAAATCATATTTGGGACTGCAAAGTTACTAATTTTCAGCGTGATATGAAAATATTCTTGGCTTTTTTTTCGGAAAATATATATTTTTCGTATCTTTGCACTCAGATTTTAAGGGATATTAAGATGAAACAGACCAAAAATACAGCTTCTTCCATACATTGTCAATGTGGTGTCGACTTGCCGGAAGAGAGTCGTAAAGATAATATAAGGAACGTGCGCGCGACGGGAGTTGAACAACACGTTTGTATCTTTACAGGAGCTCGTCCGAATTTCGTGAAAGTCGCTCCGATTATCCGTGCTATTGATTGTGCGGAAGGAATTAGCTATCAACTGATATATGCCGGTTGCCAAGATGATCCCACTATAGAACCTTCGCTTTTCGATGACTTGCAGATGCCGAGGCCGGATGTGTTCCTGGGCGTCGATTGTGAGAATCTGAATGAACTGACGGGTAGGGTGATGGCAGCATTCGAACGCTATCTGGACAATCATGCCACCGACACGGTGATTGTCGTGGATGATCTGGCTTCGACGATGGCGGCAGCTATCGTGACCAAGAAACATGGTTTGCGACTGGCGCACATCGTGGCAGGAACCCGTTCGTTCGATATCAATATGCCTAAGGAAATCAACAGGTTAGTGATAGATGGTTTAAGTGATTTGTTGTTTACGGCAGGCATGGTTTCGAGTAGTATCGCTACTCGCGAAGGTGCCGAGATGAACAAGATATATATGGTGGGAAACATCCTGATGGACTCCCTTCGTTTCAATCATGACCGCTGGCAGCGTCCTGCGTGTCTGGATGGGGTGGAGGACGGCCATTATCTGGTGTTTACCGTCAATAGGAAAGTGTTGATTTCTGACAATGAAAAACTTCAACAGATGATGGACGTTATCAGTCGGATGGCAGGAGATATTCCCGTCATTGCTCCCTTACGTGGAAAGGCCTATATGCTGGCTTCTGAGAAGTCCACATTCTGTGTAACAGAACCCTTGTCGTATCTGGAGTTTGGCTATCTGACTTTACATGCAAAAGGTATTATTACTGACTCGGGCAACGTGGCGGAAGAAGCTACGTTCAACCATGTGCCATGTATCACGCTGAATTCATATACGGAACATATAGAGACTGTCAAACAAGGCACCAACGTCCTTGTTGGTGAAAATATTGAACAACTTCAGGAGTCTTTGAGACTGCTGGTTGAAGGAGAGTGGAAACATGGTTCGCTCCCTGACAGATGGGATGGACGAACCGCTGAACGTATCGTACAAACGCTATTGGCATGAAAGCATTTCTGGTATTATTGATTGGCTGGCTGGGAGACCGCTTTTTCGGAGATCCCGCGTGGTTGCCCCATCCTGTGGTAGGTTTCGGGAAAATCATTGCATTTTTCGAAAAGCTGTTGAATCGTGGCCGTTGGCGCATGTTCAAGGGGGCAGTGGTGGCTGTCGTATTGATTGCTGCTACGTTTGTTTGCTCCTGGTATGCTTTGCGATGGATTGACGGGCGTTCTGTCTATGCAGGAATGGCTGTCAAGGCGATTCTCGTCTTTTATTGCCTGGCAGGTACTACTTTGATTCGTGAAGTGCGTGAAGTTTTTCTGGCTCTTGATCGCTCGTTAGAGGAAGGACGTCGTCAGGTGGCACGTATTGTGGGACGTGACACGTCGCAATTGTCTGCTCAGGAAGTACGTACGGCAGCACTTGAAACGCTGGCCGAGAATTTGAGTGACGGCGTGGTGGCTCCGTTGTTCTGGTATGCCTTGCTGGGTGTTCCTGGCATGATAACCTATAAGATGATTAATACGCTCGACTCGATGATAGGTTATAAGACCGAGCGCTATCGCCAGTTTGGTTGCTGGGCAGCCCACATTGACGACATTGCCAATTATGTGCCGTCGAGACTGACGGCCCTGATGATGCTGCTGGTTTCAGGGGAGATACGCCTTTTGCCTTTCGTCACGTGGTTCGGACGACAGAATACCAGTCCCAATAGCGGCTATCCCGAGGCTGCATTGGCGGGAATCCTTGATTGCCGTTTTGGTGGCCCTCACACTTATTTTGGTGAGTATTTTGAGAAGCCGTATATTGGCACCAAGGTCCGCGAACTGACCACTGCCGATATGGAAAAGGCAGTCAAAATCAATCGTCGTGTGGAAAATGTGTCAGTATTGCTTATTCTGTTAATCCGTGTGGTTCGTTTCGCCATCCTTTATATATTTGTCTGGACGTGATACGAGATATGTTCTGAAACAAAGCGTTGTTTTGGGGTTTTTAACATTTTGCGGGGGCCGAAATTTGGTAGTATTAAAAAAAATGCGTACCTTTGCACGTCAAATAAGAGAACAAGTAAAAAATCGATATTTATGAGCAAAAGATTTGCCGAGCATAACGGCTTGAACTTGACGCAGACGAATAATGACGTGCTGCAGATGTGGAAGGAGCAAGATATCTTTTGGCGCTCTGTGAAAGAGCGTGAAGGTTGTCCGCAATTTGTGTTTTACGAGGGCCCTCCCTCGGCTAACGGACATCCGGGTATTCATCACGTGTTGGCACGTAGCATCAAGGACACCTTCAATCGCTACAAGACCATGCAGGGCTTCCAGGTGAAGCGCAAGGCCGGTTGGGATACGCACGGACTGCCTGTAGAGTTGGGTGTTGAGAAAGAGCTTGGCATTACCAAGGCCGATATCGACAATAAGGAGAGCGATAAGTATATCTCTACGGAGGACTACAACAAGAAGTGCCGTGAGAACGTGATGATGTTTACCGCCGAGTGGCGTGAACTGACAGAACGCATGGGATATTTTGTAGACCTCGACAATCCCTATATCACTTACGACAACAAGTATATTGAGACCTTGTGGTGGCTGCTGAAGCAGTTCTATAACAAGGGCCTGCTGTATAAGGGCTACACCATTCAGCCGTATAGCCCTGCTGCCGGTACTGGTCTGAGCTCGCATGAGTTGAACCAGCCGGGTTGCTATCGCGACGTGAAGGATACCACCTGTACCGCTCAGTTCAAGATGAAGAATCCGAAGCCCGAGATGGCAGAGTGGGGTACTCCGTATTTCCTCGCCTGGACTACAACACCTTGGACACTGGCTGCCAACTCCGCCCTTTGCGTGGGTCCGAAGATTGACTATGTGGCCGTGCAAACCTACAATCCCTATACAGCCGACAAGGTGACGCTGGTGCTGGCCGAGGCTCGTCTGAATGCTTATTTGCCTGCAGAGGGTGCCATTACCGACGGTGGCGAGATGCCGGAATACAATAAAGGCGAGAAATTCATCCCTTACCGTATCGTGGGTCGCTACAAGGGAACCGATCTTGTCGGTATGGAGTATGAGCAGTTGATGCCTGCCATCAAGCCAATGGGGGATGCCTTCAAGGTGATTCCCGGTGACTATGTAACCACTGACGATGGTGCTGGTATCGTGCATATCGCTCCGAATTTTGGTGCTGACGACGCCTTCGTGGCCAAGAAAGCCGGCATCTGTCCTATTGTGCTGATAGACAAGAAGGGCGCTGAGCGTCCTGTCGTCGACTTGCAGGGTAAGTACTTTGTCATTGAAGACCTCGATGAGGAATTCGTCAAGAACTATGTGAATGTCGACGAGTGGAACAAGTTCGCAGGACGTTATGTGAAGAACGCCTACGACGAGACGCTGACTGACAAGGACGAGACGCTGGATATTTCGATCTGCATGGATCTGAAGGCACAAAACAAGGTGTTCAAGATAGAGAAGCACGTCCATAACTATCCCCATTGCTGGCGTACCGACAAGCCCGTGCTCTATTATCCCCTCGACTCTTGGTTCATCAAGAGCTCGTCGATGAAAGAGCGTATGAGCGAGCTGAACA
This sequence comes from Prevotella sp., assembly GCA_016291085.1. Taxonomy (GTDB): domain Bacteria; phylum Bacteroidota; class Bacteroidia; order Bacteroidales; family Bacteroidaceae; genus Prevotella. The sequence goes on along the minus strand of JAEEVW010000026.1, from coordinate 22,141 downwards.
CGACGATTGGTTGGCATCCGGAGTCTACGGGTACAGGTCGTTTTGGCAACTGGCTGGAGAATCTGAATGACTGGAACCTTTCCCGTTCGCGTTTCTGGGGTACTCCGTTGCCCATCTGGCGCAGTGAGGACGGTGAGGAGAAGTGCATTGGAAGCCTCGAAGAGCTCTACAACGAAATCGAGAAGGCCGTTGCTGCCGGCGTTATGAAGAGTAACCCGTTGAAGGACAAGGGTTTTGTGCCTGGTGATATGTCGCAGGAGAACTACGACAAGATTGATGTGCATCGTCCTTATGTGGATTATATCATGCTGGTGAGCGATAGCGGCAAGCCCATGAAGCGCGAGAGCGACTTGATTGATGTGTGGTTTGATTCCGGTTCCATGCCTTATGCACAGGTGCACTATCCGTTCGAGAATCGTGAACTCATTGACAACAACAAGGCATTCCCCGCTGACTTCATTAACGAAGGTGTTGACCAGACACGCGGATGGTTCTTCACGCTGCACGCCATTGCCACGATGATTTTCGACTCGGTGGCTTTCAAGAACGTGATATCCACTGGCCTGGTGCTCGATGCCAAGGGTAACAAGATGTCGAAGCACGTAGGTAACGTGGTGAATCCCTTCGATATGATCGACAAGTATGGCTCTGACGCTGTTCGATTCTATATGATGACCAACTCAGAGCCTTGGGATAACTTGAAGTTTGACCCAGAGGGTGTGGCTGAAATCAGCCGCAAGTTCTTTGGTACCTTATATAATACGTACTCGCTCTTTGCGATGTATGCCAATGTCGACGGCTTCGACCCGCAGACACCACAGATTCCTGTGGAGAAGCGCCCGGAGTTCGACCGTTGGATCCTGTCGTGCCTGAACTCGCTGGTGAAGGGCGTAGAGACTGAGATGAATGGCTATGACCCCACACGTGCAGGACGACTCATCGACAAATTTGTCGACGAAGACCTCTCGAACTGGTATGTGCGTCTGAACAAGAAACGCTTCTGGGGTAAGGAGATGGACGACGACAAACTGGCTGCCTATCAGACGTTGTACGAGTGCCTGATGACTGTTTCAAAGCTGTTGGCTCCCTTTGCACCTTTCTTCGCTGACCGCATCTACTGCGATATGGGCGGTGCTCTGGATAGCGTGCATCTCGACAAGTTCCCTGTGGCTAATGAGTCGTTGGTGAACGCTGATTTGGAACAGCGTATGGAGATTGCCCAGCGCATCACTACCATCGTGCTGGCTCTGCGTCGTAAGGAGAGCATTAAGGTAAAGCAGCCTCTGCAGACACTGATGATTCCTCCTGTGGACGAAGCTCAGCGTTTGGCTATCGAGAGCGTCAAGAAAATCTTCTTGCAGGAGGTGAACGTGAAGGAAGTGAAATTCGTTGAAGGTCAGGGCATTCTGGTCAAAAAGGTAAAGTGTAACTTCCGCACGATGGGTAAGAAGTTCGGTAAGTTGATGAAGGGTGTGGCCGCTCAGATGGATGCCCTCTCGCAGGAGCAGATTGCCCAGTTGGAGAAGGACGGCACCATCGCCATCAATGTTGAAGGACAAGACCTGACGGTTGAGGCTGTCGACGTGGATATTATCAGCGAGGATATTCCTGGCTGGCTGGTGGGCAACGAGGGTAACCTCACTGTGGCACTCGACATTACGCTGACTGACGAGTTGCGCAACGAGGGTATGGCACGTGAGTTGGTGAACCGCATTCAGAACATCCGTAAGAAGAGCGGACTGGAGATTACCGACCACATTCGTGTGTCTATCGAACCCAACGAAGCTGCGACGAAGGCTGTCGAGGCCTTTGGCGACTATATTGCCCGTCAGGTACTGGCCGACGACATGAAACTTGAAGCCAATGATGGCCAGGCAATAGAATTTGATGACTTTACACTGAATATTAAAATAACAAAAATCTAAATGAATATGGCAGAAAAAACACGTTACACGGATGAAGAATTAGAAGAGTTCCGTGAGATTATCAACGAGAAACTGGCTCTGGCCAAGCGTGACTACGATCAGATGATGAGTGCACTGATGAATAAGGATTCCAACGATGTTGACGATACCTCTCCCACGTACAAAGCACTGGAGGAGGGTAGCGCCACCCAGTCGAAGGAAGAACTGATTCAGATGGCATCGCGCCAGCAGAAGTTCATTCAGGGACTGAAGGGTGCTTTGGTACGCATCGAGAACAAAACATACGGTATTGACCGTATTACGGGTAAATTGATTCCCAAAGAACGACTGAAGGCTGTTCCCCATGCCACGTTGAGTGTGGAGTCGAAAATGGCTGGTAAGAAATAAATGAGCGTTTCGAAGAGTGTCAAACAGGGATGGGTGGCTGTACTGATTGTGCTTGCCATCCTTGTCGTCGACCAGATTATTAAGATTTGGGTGAAGACCCATATGACACTTCACGAACAGATAGAAATCCTGTCGTGGTTCAAAATCGTGTTCATCGAGAACAACGGTATGGCTTACGGCATGGAGATCGGCTCAAAACTGGTTCTCAGTATTTTCCGTATCATTGCGGTAGGAGCATTGGGGTACTATATTGCTCTTCAGTGCAAGAAACAGGTACGATGGGGGTATATCGTATGCCTCTCTATGATACTGGCTGGAGCGGCAGGAAACATCTTTGACTCGATGTTCTATGGACTCGTCTTCAATGCCAGCTCTGAGTCCTATACCAGCTACTTCGTTCCTTTTGGGACGGGGTATGCCCCCTTCCTGATGGGCAAGGTTGTCGATATGTTCTACTTCCCGCTCATTGTCACCACATGGCCCGAATGGGTTCCGTGGGTTGGAGGCGAGCCGTATATCTTTTTCTCTCCCATTTTCAATTTTGCCGATTCGGCCATCTCTGTAGGGGTTGTTTTGCTACTCCTGTTCTATCGTAAGGAAATCAGCGAGATATCGGTCAAGAAGGAGGTGAAAAGCGATGAAGCGTAGCTTGTATGCCATGATGGCTCTGTCTGTCCTGTCAACGCTGTTGGCCTGTAAACCAACCGTTCCCAGCAAGTACATCCAACCTGGTGAATTGGAAGATATCCTCTATGATTACCATGTTGCCCAGGCACTTGCGTCAGAGGACCATATGGCGAACTATGACTTTGAGCGCACCAAGTACTTCCTGGCTGTATTGAAAAAGCATGGGCTGACACAGGCTGAGTTCGATTCGTCGATGGTGTACTACTATGGCCACCTTGACAGGTTAAAGTCCGTCTATCTGGAGGTCAACGAACGCTTGTCTGACGAAGCCAAGTCGGTGGGAACTTCAGTATCGTCCGTCGGACGCTATTCTGCGTTTAGCGCTTCGGGTGATACGGCGAACATCTGGAAGGATAGAACGGATTTGTTGCTCATACCTCGTCCTACGATGAATCGCTTCGACTTTAAAGTCGATGTTGATACCTCGTTCTATAAGGGTGACTCGTTTATGTTCCAGTTCATGTCAGAATACCTTTGGCAGTCGGGTTCGAAGGATGCCGTCGTCTGTATCGTGACGAAGTATGAGGGTGACAGCATCATCCAGACCACGAACCACGTGTCGGTGTCAGGTATCTCGCAAGTGATGATTCCTGCTAATCGTGAACAGAAGCTTAAAGAACTGACGGGCTTTATCTATCTGGCAGCTTCGCCCGATGACGAGACGACGCGTAAGATGATGTTTATCAGCCAGATGCACCTCATCAGGTTCCATAATAAGGAAATAAAGAATGAAGCAAAAAAAGACACAGTTCAGGCGGATAGCGTCCAACGAAGTGGTAACGCCCGAGGGTCGTTGCCTGACACTACAAGTGGTAGAACTAACGGACGGAGTCGTGTCCAGTCTTTACCCATTACAGATGGAGCAGGCGAACACCGAATGGCTCCAAGGTCGGTTAATATTAAAAAAAGAGAGTGACGACACTGTTCGTGCCTATTACAAGAATAAACCATTAACTTAAATAGATAAGACTATGAACATGAAAGTAAGATTAGCGGTGATGAACTTCTTGGAGTTCGCCGTGTGGGGAGCCTACCTCACGTGTATGGGAAACTATCTGGGAATAGCCGGATTGGGCGACAAGATTTCCTGGTTTTATGCCATTCAGGGCATTGTGAGTATTTTTATGCCTACATTGATGGGTATTGTGGCTGACAAATATATCCAGCCACAGCGTTTGTTGGGTCTTTGCCACTTGGTGGCCGGTGCCTTTATGATCAGTTGCTGGTGGCTGGGCGAACAGGCTGGTTTCGGTAATGAGCTGGCTGATAAGTCGTTGTTCATTGCGCTCTATACGCTGAGTGTAGCATTCTATATGCCAACCATTGCACTCACCAATACGGCGGCATTTACCATTTTAAAGAATAACGGTATGGATACCGTTCGCGACTTCCCGCCTATCCGTGTGTTGGGCACTGTGGGCTTCATCGCCACCATGTGGTTCGTCAACTGCGCCTTCATCGACGAAAGCGGCTTTGGTTTCACTTTGGGTGAAAACGCTCATAAATTCCAATATACTTATCTGCAGTTCTTGGTTTCTGGTGTTTTGAGTCTTGTACTCTTCGTGTATTGTTTCACTTTGCCCGAATGCAGACTGGAGAAGAAGGAAGGCAAGGTGTCGCTGGTTGAAACGCTTGGTCTCAACGCATTCAAACTTTTCAAGCGTCGTCAGATGGCTCTGTTCTTCATCTTCTCAGCATTGTTGGGTATGTGTCTGCAGGTCACCAACGGCTTTGCTGGTCCGTTCCTGACCAGTTTCAAGGGAATCCCAGAGTTTGCCGACTCCTTTGCTGCTAACAATGCAACGATGTTGACCTCTATTTCTCAGATTAGTGAGGCTTTGTGTATTCTGATGATTCCGTTCTTCTTGAAGCGCTTTGGCATCAAGATAGTAATGATGATGTCGCTTTTTGCCTGGGTTTTCCGCTTCGGATTCTTCGGCATCGGCAATCCCGCAATGCCTGGTGTCATATTCTTTATCCTCTCATGTGTTGTCTATGGTGTTGCTTTTGACTTCTTCAATGTCTCGGGCGGTATCTTTGTCGATCAAGAGTGTGCCCCCGATATCAAGGCATCTGCCCAAGGCTTGTTCATGATGATGACTAATGGCTTGGGAGCCACCATCGGCACGTTGACTGCAGGTGAAATTGTGAATGCTTATTGCGGATGGGAAGGCGGTTATCTGGTTGGTGATTGGCAGACATGCTGGTTCACATTTGCTACATTCGCATTGATTGTTGGCATCACCTTTGCCATCGTCTTTAAACCTGAGAAGAAACCTATCACAGAGATTAAACATTAAATGATACAGATGAAAGAGGTCCGTTTCTTTTATGCACCCGATGCAGCAACGAGTCACGAATTGCCGACAGACGAGGCTATGCATGCTTTGCGTGTGCTTCGTTTGCAGTCGGGCGACGAAATGATGCTCATGGATGGTGTAGGCAATTATTATCGTGCAGAAGTCACTTTGGCGCATACAAAGCACTGCCTCTACGACATTAAGGAAGTCATGCCCCAGCAGCCTCAGTGGCTGGGGCATGTCCATCTGGCTATTGCTCCCACGAAGATGATGGAGCGTATGGAATGGCTTGCAGAGAAAGCTGTTGAGATTGGTGTCGACGAGATATCTTTCCTGAACTGCCAGTTCTCCGAACGTCGTATCGTCAAATTGCCGCGAGTTGAGAAAATCGTTATTGCTGCTACCAAGCAGAGTCATAAGGCATGGAAGACTACGTTGAATGAAGTAGTGCCTTTCAAGGATTTCATCGCCAAGCCACGCGAAGGTGGCAAATATATTGCCCATTGTTACGAGGAGATTCCCCGTACCAGTCTTTTCGATGAGCTTCGCCAGGCTGGTGCCTCACAGGATGCAACCGTCTTGATTGGTCCTGAGGGCGACTTTTCTATTGACGAGGTTCGTATGGCTGTTGCTAATGGCTATCAGTCTGTTCATCTTGGGGCGAGTAGACTCCGTACGGAGACAGCAGGCCTGTCGGCAGTGATGATGATGCAACTTAGTAAAATGTAAATTGTTATGCGAAAGACAACTCTTCTTTTCTGTCTGTTATGGGCATTAGGATTATCGGCACAAATTACAGTCCGTGACCTGCTTAAGTCCATGCCTGATTCTGTTATCCCTTATCTGACGGAAAACAATCGTTTGGACATGATTGACTTTATGGAATCTAATATGGATGCTGTCGTCACTAACACTTTGGGCGGGAAGAGTCAACTCCTGCAACTCACCGATCAGTATGCATCTATACAGCTCAACGAGTCGTCTTCAGTAGCAATGCGACTGCTTGACGTACCCACTCCTGTCGACAGTCTTAGTCAGATTCTGTGCTTGGTTCGAACCTATGGTTCCGATATCCGCGAGAGTACCATTGCATTCTATTCACTCGCATGGCGTCTCCTGCCCATATCCGACTATTTCTCTCAGCCCAACGATATGTTTTCTGCCACGTTAGGCGATAAGGAACCCTGCTTGACACTTCGTCAGGAATTGATATTGGATTCACTTGGAGAAGAAGAGAAAGAAAAGTCAAAAGAAGTGCTAACAACTCTTAAATGGAACGGATGTTTTGTTAAAGAGAATTAAGTATTTCGATTTTTAGGTTAAAAATCTTGTGCCAAAGCAAAATAATGCGTATATTTGCATGTGTGTTTTTCATGGTATTAGATTATTAAGGTTAATTAAAGATTGGTTGTCGTGAGACAACCAATCTTATTTTTTAGCCATATTTTTGCACATTTCTGCTTACGAAAAATATGAGGAAACAAAAATGGAGGTCTGAGAACCAGACCTCCATTTCGTTGAGCATATCTTGTTATAAAGTGACACCATTTTTGAAGATGGATATCTCGCGGTAGCCGTTCTCCTCGTTGCGGGCTTTCTCACCAGAAGCGACGGCGAGGACCTTATCGATGAATTCAGGTACGATGTCCTGCATGGTGCGTCCCTCGACGAGCTGGCCAGCGGAGAAGTCGACCCAGTGGGGCTTATTCTTTGCGAGGGTGGGGTTGGTGGCAACCTTCATGGTAGGCACGAAAGTGCCAAAGGGCGTACCGCGACCGGTAGTGAACAGGACGATGTGGCAACCGCAGGATGCCAGAGCCGTAGATGCTACGAGGTCGTTGCCTGGAGCGGAAAGCAGGTTGAGTCCGTTGGCGGTGAGGCGGTCTCCGTATTCCATGACGCCGCTGACAGGAGCTTTGCCACACTTCTGCGTGCAACCTAACGCCTTGTCCTCAAGTGTGGAGATACCGCCGGCCTTGTTGCCTGGTGAAGGATTCTCGCCCACGGGTTCGCCGTGCGAGAGGAAATAGTTCTTGAAATTATTGATCATAGAGACAGTCTGCTCGAAGAGCTGTGGCGTCTCGCAACGGTTCATGAGGATGGTCTCAGCACCGAACATTTCGGGTACCTCGGTGAGTACGCTAGTGCCGCCCTGTGCAACGAGCCAGTCGCTGAATTCGCCTACGAGTGGATTGGCGGTGATGCCCGAGAAACCGTCAGAGCCGCCACACTTCAGGCCGACGCGCAGTTTGGAGACGCTAACGTCCTCGCGCTTGTCCTGCTTAGCCTGTGCATAGAGCTCGCGCAGAATCTGCATACCTGCTTCCATTTCGTCACCCTCGACACGCTGGGTGACCAGCAACTTAATACGGTCCTTGTCGTAGTCGCCCAACATGGCCATGAAGTCCTCAGGCTGGTTGTTCTCGCAACCCAGGCTGAGCACCAGTACACCGCCGGCATTGGGGTGCAGACAGATATCACGCAACACCTTGCGGGTGTTTTCGTGGTCTTCGGAGAGTTGTGAACAGCCGTAGTTGTGGTGCCAAGTCCAGATGGCATCGATGCCTTGTTCACCAGTTTCTTCACGGAGTTGTTGTGCGAGGCGTTCGGCAATGCCGTTGACGCAACCTACAGTGGGCACAATCCATATCTCGTTGCGCACACCGACATCACCATTCTTACGGACATAGCCCTTGAAGGTGCGCTGTTCGTTCTTGATGTGGTTGATGTCGCTTTTGGCATCCACGGGCTGATAGGTGTATTCGAGGGTGCCGCTGAGGTTTGTCTTCAGGTTGTTCTCGTTGACCCAGTCGCCGGCTTTCAGATCCTGACGAGCGTGACCGATAGGATAGCCGTACTTGATGATGTTTTCGCCCTGACGGACGTCGACAATGAGAATCTTGTGACCGGCAGGGGTGTCTTGATTGACGGTAATTTGCTTTCCGTCGACTTCAATCACGTCGCCCTGTTTCTTTGGAGCGAGACAAACGACTACGCTGTCGGCGGGATTAATCTTTAAAAATGTAGCTTGTTCCATAAAAGTATTTATTTAGTAGTTTGACTTGTTTTTATCTTTAACCAATATTCTTTCTTCGGTAGAAATCTATGTTTTCTTTGGAGAGAAGTTCAATGGGCATGTAGTTGACAGGTTCGACTTCCTTTTTGAGTACGATAGCTCGGAAAAGCGACTCGATGCATTCGTAGCCCTGCATGAAAGCATGCTGTGCGATGAGAAACGAGATGCTGCCTTGACGGACGCACTCCGCATTTTTTGGTACCATGTCATAGCCCATGATCTGGATGTTGCGCCGGTTCGACTTCAGCAGAAAATCGCCTACGAGGTGTGCCTTGGAATTGAACGTGATGCAATGATGCACCAACGGATGGTTGTCGAAGAATTCCTGCAGGATGACATCGTATTTTTCGCGCTTGTCGTCGAGTGAGAGGTTAACCTCATGGATTTTGACCGACGGGAAGTGGTCATGCATATAGTGTCGGAAGCCCGTTTCGCGGTTTTCCTGCTGCTTGGAGGCCACATTGCCGTTTCGCATCTGTTTCATGAGCATGATTTCCTTCTCGCGCGGTGCAAGCATCATGAGTATGCGTGCGGCGAAATAGCCCGAGGCAAAAGAGTCCTGTCCGAAGAAGGAGAGTGGCTTGAGGTCAGGCATGTATGAGTCGAGGAGGATGAACGGTATGTTGCGCTCGTGCATGATGTCGGCATAGCGTCTAGACACCTCGATGGTGGAAGGCACGACGACGACGCCGTCAGGTTCCTGCTTGAGCACTTCGTTCATCACCTTGGCAAACGTCTCTGCCGAGAAGCGGTTGTAGTAGAGTACGCGGTTAGAGATGCGGAAGTCGCGATAGCGTTCGCAACACATCTGGCATCCTTCTTCCACCTCTTCCCAATAAGCTTCCGACTCGTGTTTGGGGATGATACTGATGAAATGATACTCCTTGTTGTAAGCCAATGCAGAGGCATACATGTTAGGTTTATAGTCCATCTCTTCCAACGCCCTCTGCACCTTGGCGAGGGCTTTCTTCGACACGTTCGGACGATTGTGAAGTACGCGGTCTACCGTGCCTGCGGATACGCCAGCGCGCTCGGCGATATCCTTGATTCTGGTCTTTTCTATTGCCATAACTCCTGCAAAGGTACGAATAAGCGAGGAAAATACAAAAGGAAAACTCGTTTTTCTTTTGATTTTCGAGCGAAAGTACCTTCGACCGTAGGTCAAAGGTAGTGAAAATCGAGAAAATGCCCTTAAAAGCTACTCCTCTTTCGGTTCCAATGCTGCATTGGGCTCGTCGGGTTGCGGGTGCTGGTTGGCATCTTCGTTGTGCTCCTTAGGCGTTGTCACGGGGTTGCCAAACTCGTCGACCACCATTTCGACCTCATCGATTCCCAGGCTGTCGACGGCCAGTGAGTCGCTGTCGGCCGGTGCCTGGAAATAGCCACCGCAATTGAAGTCGATATCGTTGACTGTGATGCCGGCGGGTGTCTTGAATTTTACGCGATAGTCCTTGAACTGCTTGTCGGAAAGTACCGAGTTGAGGAAATACCCGCAGATAGGTAGTGCTGTGCGGTTACCCTGTCCGAGCTGTCCGGTGCGGAAGTGGATGCAGCGGTATTCGCCGCCTACCCATGCGCCACATACCAGTCGCGGTGTGGTACCTACGAACCAGGCGTCGGAATGGTTGTTCGACGTGCCCGTCTTACCACCGAAGTCGGTGTCGGTGACATCATATCCCACGTAGCTGCGCAGGCGTGACGAGGTGCCGCTCATGCCGCCCATAAGCAACTGCTGGACGAAGAAGGCGCTCTTGGGCGACAGGGCCTGGCGCGTTTCGGGGTTGGCTTCATAGATGACGTTGCCCTCGCGGTCGATGATGCGTGTCACGAGTACGGGGTCGATGGCCCTACCGTCGTTGACTGGCGTGCAGTAGGAACTGACCAGTTCGAGCAGGTTGACATCGCTTGCCCCCAGCGTAAGCGACGGGGTGGGATCGAGTTTCGACTTAATACCCATGTCGTGAGCCGTCTTAACGATGCGGTCAATGCCCACTTCTTGCCCCAGACGTACTGCTACGCTGTTGATGCTCATGGCGAAGGCCTGTTTGAGCGAGATGTCCATGTTTGAGAATCTGCCATCGGCATTGGTAGGAGCCCATGTTACCTCCTTGCCGTGGTCCATGACCTTCATCGAGAAGTATTCGTCGCGACGTGTGTCGCAGGGCGTAATACCCTGGTTCATAGCCTCAGAATAGACGAAGAGTTTGAACGTCGATCCCGGCTGTCGAAGGGCGGTCACTTTGTCGTATTTCCATGTCTTGAAGTCGACGTCACCTACCCATGCTTTGACGTGCCCCGTCTGTGGTTCTATTGCTACGAATCCGCAATGCATGAAGCGTTCCATGTAGCGGATGGAATCCATAGTGGATATCTCCTTTTCGATAAATCCCTGTTCGTAGTCAAAGAGCCGGACTTTGTGAGGCCGGTTCAGGTAGTAGTCGATGGAGTCCTGATTGCCCTCGAACTTCTGCGACAGCAGTTTGTAGACGGGCAGTTTCTTGGCGAGATCCTCAATGAAATGCGGTATTTCGATGTGGCGCTCGTCCTGCCAGGGGTTAGTGCTACCCCAGTGTTGGTTGAACGTCGTCTGCACCTGCTTCATCTGTTTCACAGCGGCCTCCTCGGCATAGCGCTGCATGCGCGAGTCAAGGGTGGTGTGAATCTTCAGTCCCTCGGTGTAATAGGCGTAAGCACGGTCGTCGCCGTAATACTCCTTACACCATTGCTTCATCCAGTCGGCCACAGCCTCGCGGAAGTAGTTCGCTTCGCCGTCATAGGCATTCTCCACGCTGTAGTCGAGCCGTATCTCGGTCTGTTTCAGCGAGTCGTTCTGGGACTCGGTGAGGTGTCCGTGACGCATCATGTTGTCGAGCACCACATTGCGGCGGCCCAGCGAATTCTTGGGATTGATGCGCGGATTATAGTAGGTGGTGGCCTTCAATAGTCCGACGAGGACGGCGGCCTGCTCGGTCGTGAGGTTCTTGGGCGTCGTGCCAAAATAGGTCTTAGCAGCCGTTTTGATGCCAAAGGCATTGGAGCCGAAGTCGACAGTGTTGGCATACATGGTGATGATTTCCTCCTTGGTGAAATACCATTCCAGCTTGTAGGCCGTAATCCACTCCTTGCTCTTCATGATGAGAATCTTCAGGCCAGGGATGTTGCCCAGCAGACCCGTAGAATATTGCGTACGAACGCGGAACAGGTTCTTGGCCAGCTGTTGTGTGATGGTTGATGCACCACGGGCGTCGCGATGCATCACATAGTCCTTCAGGGCAGCGGCAAAGGCCTGATAGTCGATGCCGTGATGGCGGTAGAACCGCTCGTCCTCAGTGTCAACCAATGCTGTCCAGAAATCGGGGCTTACTTCGTCGTAGCTGACGGGCATGCGGTTTTCGCTGAAGAACTTGCCAATCAGTTTGCCGTCGGAGCTGTATATCTCGGAAGCCTCGGCGGGGTGCGTGTTACGCACATCGCTCATCGAGGGCGACTTACCGAAAAGCCAAAGGAAATTGATATCGACCATGACGAGGTAAAGGAAGAACGCCACGACGAGCGTGCCAAGGACGGCAAACGTCTTGACGTACCACTTACGGCCTTGGTACAATCCTTTATACCATTCCCACGCCTTGCGGGGAGCCTGAACAATTTGTTCTGCGTATTTATTCATATTGAGCAATATATTTCAGTATTTCATCTTTCTGATCCGGGCGGAACCACCGCATCTGTTCGTCGCGCTTGAACCAAGTGAGCTGTTTGCGGGCATAACGGCGTGTGTTGCCCTTGATGCGCTCTACGGCCTCGTCGAGTGACCAGCGTCCATCGATGTAGTCGAATAACTCCTTGTATCCCACCGTGTTAAGCGCGTTTTGATGACGGAATTCATAAAGGCCCTCTGCCTCGTCGAGCAGTCCGTGTTCCATCATCTCGTCCACACGCGCGTTAATCTTATTATATAATAGGTCGCGCTCACAGTTGATGCCAATTTTCACGATTCGAAACGGACGTTCCTTCTTGGCTTGCGTGCGAAACGAGGTATAGGTCCTGCCCGTCTGGTAGCAGATTTCCAGCGCATGGATGACGCGTCGGTAGTTCTGCCGGTCGACGATGGCGTAATGTTCTGGGTCTAGTCGTTGCAGGTCGGCGCAAAGGGCTTCGAGTCCTTCCTCCTGATAGCGTCGTTTCATCTCTTCGCGGATGTCGTCGCGAACGGTAGGGATGTCGTCAATGCCGTTGCACACGGCATCGATATACATCATGCTGCCACCTGCCAGCAAATGGATTGTGTTGGTAGCGTTTTGAGTGTTTTGTGTCGTTTGAGAAGTGATGATGTCCAGCACTTCCTGTTCGTACATCGAGGCGTTATAGTAGTCGTGGATGCTCTTGGTGCCCACGAAGTAGTGGTGTGCCTGCTGGAGTTGTTCGTCGGTAGGGGCAGCCGTTCCGATTTTGAGTTCGCGATAGATTTGTCGCGAATCGGCATTGATGACGGGTATTCCGTAGTGTCGGGCCAGTTCGATGGTCAGTGCCGTTTTCCCTACTGCTGTAGGCCCTGTGATAACGATTAATGTACTATGTACCATTTTTCAATGTACAATGTACTATTTGACGTACTATTTAGCGAATAACGCCGCGCTTGGAGTTTTCAATAAACGAGCAGATGTATTCCACCTCTTTCGAGTTGGGATACTTGGTACGAGCTTCGGCAATGCCGTCCTTCAATACGCCCTGAGCATAGATGATGCGATAGGCATCGTGGATGGCCTCGATGGTCTCGTTGGGGAATCCTCGACGGCGCAGTCCGATGAGGTTGACGCCTGCATAGCGCACCGGTTCCTTTCCTGCAATGACGTAGGGCGGAATGTCCTGACTGGTTCGTGTGCCGCCTTGGAACATGATGTAGCTGCCCACGTGTAGGAACTGGTGGAACAAGCAGGTGGCTGAGATGATGGCATAGTCGTCGACGATGACCTCACCGGCAAACTTTGTCGAGTTGCCGATGATGCAACCGTTTCCGATCACGCAGTCGTGTCCGATGTGCATATTTTCCATCAGCAGGTTTCCGTTGCCTACGACGGTCTTCCCCTTCGAGGCTGTGCCGCGGCTGATGGTGACATTCTCGCGAATGGAGTTGTTGTCGCCAATCTCGCAGGTGGTCTCTTCGCCCTGGAACTTCAGGTCCTGGGGTTTCGTTGATATGCTGGCACCGGGGAAAATCTCGTTGTTGTTGCCCAGACGTGTGCCGAAATGAAGCGTCACGCTGTTCAGCAATTTGTTGTTGTCGCCAATGACAACGTTCTTGTCAATCACGCAAAACGGGCCGATGATATTGTTGTCACCGAGTTTTGCTTCAGGGTCGACTACTGCCAGAGGATGTATCTGATTCATACTTTGTTTCGATATTTCGTTATTCCGTTATTCCGTCATTCCGGAAATTATTTATTTTTTACGATTTGTGCGGTGAATGTGGCTTCGGCCACGACGTGATCGCCTACGAAGATGTAGCCCTTCATTGACGAGATACCGTGACGGACGGGAGCCAGCAGGTCGACCTTGAAGAGCAGCGTGTCGCCCGGTACGACCTTCTGACGGAACTTCACGTCGTCAATCTTCATGAAGTACGTCGACCAGCGCTCAGGCTCTTCGAGCGTGTTCAGCACCAGCAGACCGCCGCATTGTGCCATAGCCTCGATCTGCAGGACGCCCGGCATGACGGGCTCCTCGGGGAAGTGTCCCTGGAAGAACGGTTCGTTGCCCGTAACGTTCTTGATGCCCACGATGGTGTTTGCCCCCAGTGCAATCACTTTGTCGACCAGCTGCATGGGATATCGGTGGGGCAGCAGTTCGCGAATCTTGTTCACGTCCATCACCGGCTCCTCGTTGGGATCGTAGATGGGCGCCTGTATCTCATGCTTGCGAATCTCCTTGCGCATCTGACGGGCAAACTTGTTGTTGATGGTATGTCCGGGACGTGTGGCAATGATGCGGCCCTTGATGGGTTTGCCGATGAGCGCCATATCGCCAATGACGTCGAGCAGTTTGTGTCGTGTGCACTCGTTCTCCCATACCAGCGGCTTGTGCTGGATGTATCCCAGCTCGTTGGCGTCGCGGTGCTCTACGCCAAGCATATCGGCCAGCATGTCCAGACGCTCCTGCGTGGTCTGACGCTCGTAGATGACGATGGCGTTGTCCATATCGCCGCCCTTGATGAGGTTCGCCTGCAACAGGGGTTCTATGTCGCGTACGAAGACAAATGTGCGGGCAGCGGCAATCTCTTTGGCGAAATTATTGATTTTGTCGAGTGTTGCAAACTGCGAGTTGATGAATTTCGACTCGAAGGAACACATGGCCGTAATCGAGAAATCTTCATCGGGTAGGAGGGTGATGCATGATCCCGTGTTTTCGTCCTTCACCTCAATCTTCTTGCGGATGATGTAGAAGTCCTTCGGGGCATTCTGCTCCTCAACGCCTACCTCATTGATTTTCTCCACATATTTAATGGCCGATCCGTCGAGAATGGGAAACTCAGGACCGTTAACCTGGATGAGACAGTTATCGATGCCCAGTGCATAGAGTGCAGCGAGTCCGTGCTCTACGGTCGACACGCGCATATCGCCCTTGCCCAGTACGGTGCCGCGCTGTGTGTCGATGACGTTCTCGGCAATGGCGTCGATGGTGGGTTCACCCTCCATGTCGATGCGCTGAATCTTGTATCCATGATTTTCGGGAGCAGGGTTAAACGTGACAGTCAGGTTTAGTCCTGTATGCAAGCCTTTTCCGAATAGTGAAAAGCTGCCTTTCAGAGTTTTTTGCTTCATATTGATTGTTTTCAGAATTCAATGTTCATTTTCTGCTTGATGGCCTCCAGTTCACGCTGTAACTGAGCAATCTGCCGATACATATCGGGCAGTTTGGCATCGAGGGCACGGGCCTTGAAGTACATCTTCGGATTGACGGCAGGCGAACCGATGAGTGTCTCGCCGTCGCCTTTGGTGTTACCGATGACACCACACTGGGCACCAACCATCGTGCGGTCAGCTACGTGAATGTGGCCTGAGAAACCTGCCTGACCGCCTACCATACACCATGCGCCGATCTTTGTCGAGCCAGCCATGCCCACCTGTGCGGACATGACGGTGTTCTCGCCAATCTCGCAGTTGTGAGCCACCTGGATGAGGTTGTCCAGCTTCACGCCCTTGTGGATGATGGTCTGACCCATCGTCGAGCGGTCCACACAGGTGTTGGCACCAATCTCGACATCGTCCTCGATAATCACCACGCCCAGCTGTGGAATCTTGTCGTAGCCTTCCTGGTTGGGGGCGAATCCGAAGCCGTCGGCGCCAATCACCGCTCCTGCGTGAATGGTCACGTTGTTGCCAATCTGACAGCCGTCGTAGATGGTGACGTTGGGGAAGATGCGCGTGCCGTCGCCAATCTTCACACCTTCGCCGATGAAGGTGAAGGGGCCGATGTAGACGTCCTTGCCGATTTGGGCAGAGGGCGACACAAAGGCCAGCGGGTCGACACCCGTCTTCTTTGGCAGCGACTGAGCATACATTTGCATCAGCTTGGCCACGCATCCGTAAGCGTCCTTCACGCGAATCAGCGTGCAGCTGACGGGATGCTCCAGCTCCAAGTCCTCGTTGACCAGCACAATGGTGGCTTTGGTGTCGTAGATGTATTGGGTATATTTCGGGTTCGAGAGGAACGTGATGGCTCCTTCCTGACCTTCTTCAATCTTTGCAAAAGTGTGGACGGCAGCTTGTTCGTTACCTTCTACTCTGCCACCGATAAAATCGGCTATTTGGCGGGCTGTAAACTCCATATTCAACGTACTAATTTTTTGATGTACTATGTACATTTTTGAGGATGTACTACGTACAATTTAACTTATTTGTTTGCAAAGATAATCATTTTTTATGAAAAACGTTGATAACAGAGGTAATATTTACGGATTTTTTTGGAAAGTAGCTGAACATTTAAGATTTCTGAAGCATCCGAAATGTCTCTCACAGTGCCGTCTTTGTAAAGAATTCCGATGCTGTCGTCCTCCGGATTATACATGTCTTTTCCTATCTCTGTCAGCGTCATCATGTAGTGCGTGTCCTCCATCGGGATATTCATTCTTTCCGCGATGCTACGGGCTATTCCGTCGATATACTCCTCCGAGGGAGCCTCTTCGCTGACCTCCACTTTGAACAGGTGGCGGTTGGTCATGTCGGTGGCCAAAGTGGCAAGAATTTTGTCATCAGAATGCTTCCATGCCTTCAAAGCGCACCAAATGTCGCTGTCGTCCAGTTCGGCATAGATGTCGAGGGTGTGCTCGTCGAAGGTGACGTCGTTTTTCAGGAAATAGGCCAGCGCAGGCGATGCGAAGACGTCGTAGCCCGCCCTCATCAGGTCGCGTGCACGGGTCAGCGCGTTCACCAGCACTTTCTCGTAACCCACTGCCGTCTTGTGCAGGTATACCTGCCAGTACATCAGTCGTCGTGTCGTCAGGTAGTTCTCGATGGAGTAGATGCCTTTGGCCTCGACCACGAGGCGTTCGTCGGCCACGTTCAGCATCTTGATGATGCGTGCCGATCCGATGTTGCCTTCCGTCACGCCCGTGTAGAACGAGTCGCGTCGCAGATAGTCCAGACGGTCCATGTCCAGTTGGCTGGAGATGAGCTGGTGGAAGATCTTGTTCGGGTATTCGTCCTTGAAGATGCTGATGGCCAGCGCCAGCTGTCCCCGCAGGTCGCGGTTGATGCGTTCCATCATGAGCAGCGAGATGTCTTCGTGCGACACGCCGTGTATGAGTGTATGCTCCAGCACGTGCGAGAACGGTCCGTGTCCGATGTCGTGCATCAGGATGGCGGCCTGTACGGCTTCTGCTTCCGAGTCGAAGATGTATACGCCTTTTTCGCTCAGCGACTTCACGGCTTCCGACATCAGCGAGAATGCTCCCAGCGAGTGCTGGAACCGCGTGTGGCGTGCTCCCGGATACACGACGGATGCCAGTCCCAACTGGTTGATACGGTTCAGACGCTGAAACAAAGGATGCTGCACGATGTCGTACAGCAATCCACGTTTAATCTTGATAAACCCGAATACCGGGTCGTTGATGATTTTATACTCTGTCATTCCTCTTCTGGATCTGAGTCTATCGCTTCGAACTTGAACTGCGTAGCGTTGATGTAACGCACATCATAGCCTTTCTTGTATTTCTTCATCAGCTTCAGATACTCTTTCTCGGCCTTTTTCTTCTTGGTATAGAAGAACACGATGCACACCCGGTCCTTCAGTTGCAGCTTTTCGGTCAGATATACTTTCAGCTGGTGGCTGTACTCGTCGCGTTCAATCAGGAAATTATTTTTCGTCTCCATCCAAACGTCCTGAACGTTTTGAATATCGGTGGCATAGATAATCGAATCCTTGAACGATGCCGAGAATCCGAACATGTATACTTCATCTATTTTTTCAATTTTTGCGCTGGCTCCAACGGTCAGCATGGTTACTGCCAACAGCAGCATCAACCTTAACGATTTCATTCTCCTAAATATGCTTTTAATATTTTGTTCTTCGTATTGGCACGCAGACGGCGGATGGCTTTCTCCTTGATCTGGCGTACGCGTTCGCGCGTCAGTCCGAATTTCGTGCCGATTTCCTCCAGCGTCATCTCGGGCTGTCCGATGCCGTAGAAGGCCGTGATGATGTTCCGTTCGCGGAGGGTCAATATCATCAGGGCGTCCTTGATTTCCGACTGCAGCGACTCGGCCACCAGCTTGTGGTCGGCCATGGGTGCGTCGCTGTTCACGAGGACGTCCAGCAGCGAGTTGTCTTCGCCGTCGACGAACGGAGCGTCCATCGACACCTGTCGTCCTGACACGTTGATGGCTTCGTCGACCTTGTCTTCGGGGATGTCTATCACCTCTGAAATTTCGTCTGCTGACGGGCGACGCTCGTTCTCCTGCTCAAACTTCGACAGCATGCGGTTTATTTTGCTCATCGACCCCAGCTGGTTCAGTGGCAGTCGCACGATGCGGCTTTGTTCGGCTATGGCCTGCAGAATGCTCTGGCGAATCCACCACACGGCATACGATATGAATTTGAATCCGCGTGTCTCGTCATACTTCTCGGCAGCCTTGATGAGTCCTACGTTGCCCTCGTTGATGAGGTCGGGCAGCGACAGTCCCTGGTTCTGATACTGCTTGGCCACACTCACCACAAATCGCAGGTTCGACTTCGTCAGTCGCTCCAGCGCCTTCTTGTCACCCTTGCGGATGCGCTGTGCCAGTTCTACCTCATCGTCAGCCGACAACAACTCTTCCTTGCCGATTTCCGACAAGTATTTCTCCAGCGCCTCACTCTCGCGATTGGTGATTGATTTAGTGATTTTCAGTTGCCTCATTCAGTAGTCAAGTTTAAAGCCGGATGCAAAAGTAAGGTATTTTTTCCGATTCACCAAACTTTTCTGCCATTTTTTATTACTTATTCAGAAAATTGGGCGATGAAGTCGTCTTCCGACAGGATGGGAATACCCAGTTGCTGGGCTTTCTTGTTCTTGCCCGATGTCGACGTGACATCATTATTAATAAGGTATGATGTCGAGCCGCTCACCGCCGATGCCACCTTGCCGCCCTGCGACTCGATGTAGGCCTTCAGCTCGTTGCGGTTCTTGTAGTGGTGCACGTCGCCCGTGATGACGAAGGTCAGTCCCTCGCAGGCGTTGCCGGTGGGTGTCAGGTCGAGTGCCTTGACGGTCAGCTTCTCCTTCAGACGGTGATAGCGCGCCAGGTTCTGTGCGTTGCGGAACCACAGCACGAACTGGGCCGACTTCTCCGGTCCGATGCCGTTGACGTGGGCAAACACGTCCTGCGGTTCGGCCTGTGTGGCAAAGAGGTCGTCGCCCTGTTTCGTGGCCTCGTTCACCAGGTCGTCCAGCGTGTATGCCGACAACAGTCGCTTGCAGACGTCCAGTCCGCACAGGGGGATGTTCAGGGCATACAGCAGCCGGTGGGCTTCCACCTCGCGGCTGCGGTCTATCGAGCGCATGATGTTTGCGGCCGACTTCTCGCCAAAGCCCTCCATGCGCGACAGTTCCAGGATGTGGCTGCGCAACTCGTAGATGTCGGCATATTCGCTGATCCATCCCAGATTGATGAATTTCGAGAGTGTCTGTTCCGATATGCCGTCGATGTTCATGCCCTCCTTCGACACGAAGCGCGCCAGCTTTCTCAACTGCTTGGCAGCGCAGTCGGGATTGGTGCAGCGCAGCGTCTTCGTACCGCTGGCCTCGCTGACGGCAATCTGTGTGGGGGCGTGGCAGACGGGACATTCGTCGGGCACCGAGAACGTGCCGACCGACTGCGTGACGGCAATGACTTTAGGGATGATTTTGTTGGCCTTGATGACGCTGATCTGCGTGCCTGGTCCGCCTATGCCCAGTCGTTCGCATTCGCTGATGTTACACAGCGAGGCGCGCTTCACCGTCGTGCCCTCCAGTTCTACGGGCTGGAACACGGCGACGGGCGATATGGTGCTGGCGGCACACGACCACTCCACCTCTTTTAATATGGTGTCAGCGGCTTCGTCCTGCCATTTGAAGGCCAGTCCGGCACGTGTGGCGTGGTGCCCGGTCACCGACCCCGTCTGGGCATATTCCGTGTCGTCGTAGCACACCACCAGTCCGTCCACGGGGAAGGGGTTCTGCTTCGTCGTGACTTCCTCGGTAAAGGCGTTGATGACGCCTTCAACAGACCCTTCATCCGGCGTGGTCACCAGTCGTCGCTCCACGGTGTTGAATCCCAGCTGGTCGAGCCAGTCCATGCGTGCTCCCCAGCTGTTGATGTCCTGTTCCGTATACACCAGTGTGAAGGGAATCCAGCGGATGTGGCGGTCCTTGATGTCCTGCGGGTCTTTCACCGACAGCGACCCCGAAGCCAGGTTCCTGGGGTTGGCATAGTCCTCGCCGCTCTCCATCACATAGCGTTCGAAGTCGTCGTACGCGATCACTGCCTCGCCTCGGATGACGATATGTCCCTTGGCGGCAATCTCCGTGGGAATGCCGCTGATGGCTCCCACCAGGTGCGTGATGTTCGTGCCGATGTGGCCGTTGCCGCGCGTGACGACCTTCGTCAGCCGCCCTTCGTCGTAGGTCACCACCAGCGTCAGTCCGTCCAGCTTCCACGATATCCAGATGCGGCGACCCTCGGCCCATTTCACCAGCTCGTCCGTCTTCTTCGTCTTCGCCAGCGACAGCGCGGCGAATTCGTGCTCCTCCTTCTGACCCGTGATGGTGTCTTCCGATACGCGCTGTGTCGGCGAGTCGGGCAGGGTAGTGCCCGTCTCCGCTTCCAGCCGTTTCAGCTCGTCGAACCGCTGGTCCCACTCGTAGTCCGTCATCTGTTCCGCCAGACCGTTGTAGTACGCCTGGCTGGCTTCGTTCAGCTCCCTCACGAGCTGCTCCATCCGCTGTATCTTGTCGTCCATATTTGGCTATTGCTTTTTCGTTTCGCCTGCGAAGGTACGAAAAAGTGAGTGAAATGCAAAATAAAAGCACAAAAAAAATTCGGACCGACCGTCACGTCAGCCCGAATTCTTTCATTCTTTCTTCTTTTGTCTACGGAGTTTTAGGAGTTTGGGGAGTTTTTTCTCCTTTGGCTCCTTGGCTCCGTAGAATATCAGAATGGACCGTAGCCCATGCCTCGCAACGCCACACTCTGTACCTTTAGGTCAGAGAACTCGTTGTTCCCATTGCGGTCAGCGCTGCCGTCAGCGCCGCAATCGCTATGCGAATCACCGTCTCCCAAAAACTGTTCTTTTTCATAAGCCTTTAAATGTTTAATTCAATTTTCTGAAGTTAACGCTTCGCTCGAAGTTATCGAAGTTAACCAAGTTAACGACGTTAGTTCTTGCGATTGATTGTTACCTCTTTTTCAGCTCTCGTTTCTATTGTCGTTATTGCGACGCCACACTCATACCTTCAGGTGTGAGAACTTCGCGCGAAGCGATAACTTCGCTAACTTCGTTAACTTCAAGCTAAAAAGGATTTGGCCCGGAGGCCAAACCTTTTTACGCTCCCTCGAAGCCGCTGGGGTCGTCGCCACCGCTGGTATTCTTGACGAACTGCTTGGTGGTCACCTCACTGGACTGGCCGTCCTTGATGGCGATGGCCTTCAGGGTGACCGACGAGCTCACGGTGAGAGGCTCGGTGTACAGCGTGCTGCTGGCCGTAGGAGTCGAACCGTCCGTGGTGTAGCGAATCTCAGCGCCGTCAGGACCGCTCATGGTCACCTGCGTCGACGTGGTGAATGCACCTTCACCGCCAATGGTCGGAGCCGCTACGCCAGTGGTGATGCTGCCAGTACCGCTGCCACCGTTGGTGCCGCTGCCCCCATTGTTATCCGTGGAATCCGTGGAATCCGTTGTTCCATTACCCGAATTCTCGGGATCCTCCACCTCTGCGTCGTCCGCGCTGGTCACGCGCTTTACCTCCTTGCCGTCGCGGTCGTAGCAGGTAATCTGCACCGCAGTGTTCTTCAGCTCGTCCTTCAGGTCTACGTCGGGGGTGAAGATGATGCGGCGGCTGATGATCAGCGACGACTTCACGTCGTTCACGTTCTCCACCGACTTCGAGCGCAGTCCGAAGCGCATCGTTCCCAGTCCGGGCAGTGCTACCGAGTGGCCCTCGGTGGCCCACGCCTTGATCACCTCGCCGGCAGCGTCCCAGCATGCCTGCATCACGCCCTGACTGACGCCCGAGCGCAGGGCAGCCTCCTTGATGA
>JAEEVW010000064.1 GCA_016291085.1 Prevotella sp. | reverse complement strand
TTATGGTACGCAGACCACCATTGGTACGCAGGAGCACCTGAAGAATCCCTCGATTACGAACATCAAGAACTACTTCAACAAGTGGTATGTGCCCAACAATGTGGCCATCTGTATGGCTGGCGACTTCGACCCCGACAAGACCATTGCCGTCATCGACCGCTACTTCGGTTTATGGAAGCCCGGTGCTGACGTCGCTCAGCCCGTATTCCCTGTGCAGCGCCCGCTGACGGCTCCTGCCGATACCACCCTCATCGGTCAGCAGGCCGAGCAGGTATGGATAGGATGGCTGGCCAAGAAAGCATCTGATCTGCAGTGTGACACACTCGACGTCATTAGCGACATGCTCAGCAACGGCAAAGCCGGAATCTTCGATCTGAACCTCAATCAGAACATGCGGGTGCAGGTGGCTCAGGCCGGTATGCAGGCTCAGCAGGACTATTCGTCATTCCTGCTCATCGGTATGCCCAAGCCCGGACAGACACTTGAGGAGGTTCGCACACTGATGCTGGCAGAGCTGGACAATCTGAAGAAGGGTAACTTCTCTGACGATTTGCTGCCATCGGTTATCAACAACAACAAACTCAGCTATCAGAAGGCGCTCGACAACAACCTGTGGCGCGTCCGCCAGCACATGTCATCGTTCATCGAAGGCACATCGTGGGAACAGCAGGTCAATAGGATAGACCGCAAGTCAAAGATGACCAAGAAGCAGATTGTCGACTTTGCCAACCGCTTCTTCACCGATGGCTATGCCACCGTCTTCAAGGTGCAGGGTACCGACACGCTGCAGAAGAAGATTGACAAGCCTGCCATCACGCCTATCCCCACCAACCGCGACCAGGTGAGCCGTTTCGTACAGGACATCCAGCAGTCGAAGGTGGAACCCATACAGCCCGTTTTCGTAGACTTCAAGAAGGACATGGCGGTGACCGAGACCAAGCGCCACCTGCCGCTGTTGTACAAGCAGAACGTGGAGAACGACCTCTTTACGCTGGTGTTCCGCTATGAGTTCGGAACGCAGGACGACAACCGTTATGCTATTGCTGCCGACTATCTGGACTATGTGGGCACGAAGAAGCACACACAGGCCCAGATTCAGCAGGAGTTCTACAAGATGGCTTGCAGGTACTCCGTCAATGTGAATCCCGACAATATCGACATCTCACTCTCGGGCTTGCAGTCGCAGATGCCACAAGCTCTGGCTCTGTTGGAAGAGGTGCTCAATCAGTCGAAGGGCGACAAGGCCTCGTACGACCAGTATGTCGACCTGGTGCTGAAGAGCCGTGACGATGCGAAGAAAGACCAGAGAACCAATTTCCAGTATCTGGTGACTTATGCGATGTATGGCCCTCACAACGGCATGCGTAATGTCATGTCGGAAGAGCAGCTCCGTCAGGCCAATCCCCAGCAGCTGCTGTCGCTGATAGCCGGACTGAAGAACTACAAGCACAGCGTGCTGTATTACGGCAAGCTGACTCCCGAGGAACTGTCGAAGGTGCTGGATGCCAAGCATCAGACCGCCAAGACGCTGGCTGACGTGCCTCATGGCAAGCCCTACGTTCGCCAGCAGGCCACCGAGAACGAGGTGATGATAGCGCCTTACGACGCCAAGAACATCTATATGGTGATGTACCACAACGAGGGTCTTGACTGGAATCCGGAACAGGAAGGCGTCGTAGACCTGTTCAATGAGTACTACGGCGGTGGCATGAACGGCATTGTATTCCAGGAACTGCGCGAGGCCCGCGGACTGGCCTATAGTGCTGCGGCCTACTACGTGACGCCTGACAAGAAAGGCAACAAGGACTTCTATCAGGCCTATATCATCACACAGAACGACAAGATGATGGATGCCGTGAACCAGTTCCACGTCATTCTGAACGACATGCCTGCCAGCGAGGCAGCCTTCCAGATTGCCAAGGATGCGCTGACCAAGCAGTTGGCCAGCCAGCGTACCACGAAGTCGGGCGTCATCAATGCCTACATCGTAGCCCAGCGCAAGGGTATTGACTATGACTTGAACGAGAAGGTGTACAACGCCCTGCCCGGCATGAAGCTGCAGGACATTGTGGACTTCGAGAAGCAGCACATGGCCAACAAGGCCTATCGCTACATCATTCTCGGCGACGAGAAGGAGCTCGACATGAAGGCATTGGAAAAAATCGGCCCCATCAAGCGCCTGACACAAGAAGAAGTCTTCGGATACTAAACCGAAGACTTCCACCTGTCCTTTGGGGTTTTGCCCCAAAGAATTATTTCTTCACGCGATAGATGCGGAACGACATAGGAGGCAGTTGGTCAGTAATGACCAGCTGCTTCTTTTCGCTGGTACAGGCGATGGAGCCCTCCTTCGGAGTAATTAGCTCGGGGTGCTCGATGCTGTTCTCGTCGTCCATGCCATCGTGGCTGAGAGTGATGGTGCGGGCCGTTGTGGCTCCCGTCATAGCGGCCAGGTTCAGCTGCACGGGCTGGGCAGTGCGCGACGTGTTGGCCACCTTGATAATCACCTCACTGGCATTGCTGTCGAAAGCCGCCGAGGCAAACAGGCCGTTCTGTCCCTCCAGATTTGCCACGGGCTGTGGCTTGGCTTTCTTGTCAGCGGGCGTCATGGTCAGCGGCAGCACGTGGGTTCCGGCATTGGTGGCATACAGTTGCTGCACGTAGTAACTGACGGTCTTGAACATCTGCGTCTGGTCGTACCAAATCTGGTCAGGGCGCCACTGCCAGCCGTCGACATGGGCAAACAGAGGAGCGGGTGTCGTCATATGAACCACATCGGCATTACGCTCGAAACCCGTCATGAAGGCGGCTTCCAACAAGGCGGCCTCATAGTGGTTCCACTTCTTACCCTTGCCGTGACAGGCATACTCGCCGGCAAAGACCTTCGGTCCCTTGCGGTCGTACGTGTCGTAACGCAAACCATGCGTCAGGAACCACTGCTCGTCACGATAGTAGTGTTCGTCGACGAGGTCGGCCTTCTGAGCCTTCATGGCTTTCCAACCGTCTTCGAAACGGAAGGTATTGTCGGGCACATCTTCAGGCACAGGACCGCTGGTTCCCACAATCTTGATGTCGGGATATTTTCCGCGGATGGCAGCCACGAAGGGCTTCAGACGCTCGTAGTAGAACTCGCCCCACTGCTCGTTACCCACACCGATATACTTCATGTTGAAAGGCTCGGGGTGTCCCATATCGGCACGTACCCTACCCCACTTCGAGTCGGCTGGGCCGTTGGCAAACTCGATGAGGTCCAGACAGTCGTCGATGTAGGGCTGCAACTCGTTCATGGGTACGTGGGCACTCTCCTTCTCCCAGTTCTGATACTGGCAGGCCAGTCCCACACTCAGAATGGGCAGCGGCTCGGCACCGATATCCTCAGCAAGTTGGAAGAACTCGAAGAATCCCAGACCGTACGACTGGTAGTAGTCAGGATAGTAGCGATAGTCGAAGGTGTGCTCCCAGCGGTTCTGGTTCAGCGGACGGTTCTCGACGGGACCTACCGTGTTCTTCCACTGATAGCGGGTGTCCAGGTCGGTACCTTCGACAATGCAACCGCCAGGGAAACGGAAGATGCCGGGATGCAGGTCAGCCAGGGCCTGGGCCAAGTCACGACGCATGCCGTTCTCGCGGTTTTTGAAGGTGTTGACAGGGAACAGCGAAACGTGTTCCAGTGCCACGCTGTTGGCTCCCTTTAGGAAGATGCGCAACTTGGCATGCTTCAGCGTCAGGGGCGATGTCAGCGTCAGCGTGTACTTCTTCCAGTCGGTCGAGGTGATGTCGAGCGTCTGTTCTACAAACTCCTGATGCTCGTCCATCGAACGCTCGTTAATCAGCTGCACGCGGAGGGCACCATTGCCCTTGGGAGCCTTCGCCCAAACGGAAAAGCGATACTGCTCGCCCTTCTTTACGCCGATGCCAAAGTAGCCCTCGTTGGTCAATCCCGTGCGACGGTCGTTGTGGTCAGGGGCACTCAACACCACATAGTTCGGACAACGCTCAAAGGGACCGTCACTCATCACATCGACACATCCGAAGGCCTGCCAGCCCATCAGGTGCTGGGGAAATTCAAACGAGCGGTTCTTAATGAGTTCGCCATAGAGTCCGCCGTCGGCAGCGTAGTTGATGTCTTCAAAGAAAATGCCATACATCGTCGACTGAATGGGTGCTCCCAGTTTCTTGGTGTTGATGTCCATGACGTTCTCTGACCCACGGTCAGAGTGTGGCGTTGTATTTTGGGCGGTTGTCCCCAGCGTCACTGCACTAAGCAGCAGGGTCGTTAATAGTTGCTTTCTCATTTGTTGTTTTGCTTTGTTTTGTTAGTATTTATGGCACAAAGGTATATAAAAAGAATCTTATTTCTGAACTTTTTAATTAGATTAACAATAAAAAGAATGATTCTTGCTCTTTTATTCGTACCTTTGCAGAATACAAACTAAAAACAAATACTTAGAAGAATATGGCAAAATCAGTAGAATTCAAGTATGCCCCGATGTTTCAGGTGGGCGAGGACAAGACGGAGTACCGCTTGTTGAGTAAGGAAGGCGTGACAACCGCCGAGTTTGAAGGAAAGCAGATCGTGAAGGTCTCTAAGGAGGCCCTGACCCTGTTGGCCCAGCAGGCTTTCCACGATGTGGAGTTCATGCTGCGTCGCGAACATAACGAACAGGTGGCCAAGATCCTCACCGATCCCGAGGCCAGCGAGAACGATAAGTATGTAGCCCTGCAGTTCCTGCGCAATGCCGAGGTGGCTTGCAAGGGCATCCTGCCTTTCTGTCAGGACACCGGTACGGCCATCATCCACGGTGAGAAGGGTCAGCAAATCTGGACGGGTTTCGAGGACGAAGAGGCTCTGAGCCTTGGTGTGTTCAACACCTTTACTCAGGATAACCTGCGCTATTCGCAGAATGCTCCTCTGAACATGTACGACGAGGTAAATACCCGTTGCAACCTGCCTGCTCAGATTGACATCGAGGCAACAGAGGGCGCTGAATATCGCTTCGTCATGGTGGCCAAGGGTGGTGGCTCTGCTAATAAGACCTACTTCTACCCCATGACCAAGGCTACCATCCAGAACGAGGGAACACTCATTCCGTTCCTCGTAGAGAAGATGAAGTCGCTGGGTACAGCAGCATGTCCTCCTTACCACATTGCATTCGTCATCGGTGGTACATCAGCTGAGAAGAACCTGCTGACAGTGAAGCTCGCTTCTATCAAGTTCTACGATGGTCTGCCAACAACAGGCGATGAGACGGGTCGTGCTTTCCGCGATGTCGATCTGGAGCAGAAGCTTATCAAGGAGGCTCAGAAGATTGGTCTTGG
This sequence comes from Prevotella sp., assembly GCA_016291085.1. Lineage (GTDB taxonomy): Bacteria > Bacteroidota > Bacteroidia > Bacteroidales > Bacteroidaceae > Prevotella. The sequence goes on along the minus strand of JAEEVW010000064.1, from coordinate 7,601 downwards.
TGCTCAGTTCGGTGGTAAGTATCTGGCTCACGATATCCGCGTCATTCGTTTGCCTCGTCATGGTGCAAGCTGTCCTATCGGTATGGGCGTTAGCTGCTCTGCAGATAGAAATATCAAGGCAAAGATCAATGCCGATGGTATCTGGCTCGAGAAGATGGACTCGAACCCCACCGAGTTGATTCCTGAGGAGCTGCGCAAGCCAGGCGAGGGCGGCAAGGGCATCGAGATCGACCTCAACGAGGGCATCGATGCCGTTCGTAAGGAGCTCTCTAAGTATCCTGTTTCCACGAGGGTGAACCTTCGTGGCACGATTATCGTGGCTCGCGACATTGCTCACGCTAAGCTGAAGGCTCGTCTGGATGCTGGCGAGGGTATGCCCGACTACTTCAAGAAGTATCCAGTGCTCTATGCAGGACCAGCTAAGACTCCAGAGGGCTATCCTTGCGGATCTATGGGCCCAACCACCGCAAACCGTATGGACCCATACGTAGATGAGTTCCAGGCTAATGGTGCATCGCTCGTCATGATTGCCAAGGGTAACCGCTCAGACGTTGTCACTGAGGCTTGTAAGAAGCATGGTGGTTTCTATCTCGGCACCATCGGTGGCGTGGCTGCAGTGCTCTCTCAGTCGAGCATCAAGAGCATCGAGTGCGTTGAGTATCCTGAGCTCGGTATGGAGGCTGTATGGAAGATTGAGGTCGAGGACTTCCCCGCATTCATCCTCGTCGATGATAAGGGTAACGACTTCTTCAAGACCCTGAAACCCTGGTGCCCGGCTGCCAAGTAACGTTGTTACGAAATAACGATATAACGTTATAACGAATGCTGAAGCCATCGACAACTCTAACGATTCTGATGCTGCTGCTCGTCACGCTGACGACAGCAGCACAGGACTTCGCCGTGCGACAAGGCTGTCGGCGCGGCACACCGCGTCCCCAAACGACAACCCTGCGGCGTGGAGGCAGCGAGGGCAGGATACCCGGTGGCGACTTCTACCATGGCGAGCGTCATCAGCTGACGGTACTCGTAGCCTACAACGACCGTTCGTTCGTGGGCGACGAGGCTGCCACGTTAGAACAATGGAACCTGATTTTCAATACCGAGAACTTGGCAGAGGAACCTTTTAAGGGCTCCGTCCACGACTATTTCCATGCCCAGAGCTATGGCGAGTTCAACGTCGTCTTCGACTTGGTGTATGTGCAGGTCAGCGGCGATGCCCAAAAGTATGCCAGCACCCAAAAGGATGACGAGAATTCGCAGTATCTGGTCGAGGACATCATGGAAGTACTGAAAACACTCGACATCGACTGGAGCCTCTACGACTGGAATGACGACGGCTATGTCAACCAACTGCTCATCGTCTATGCCGGCAAGGGCATGAACGATGGTGGCGGAAGCGATACCATCTGGCCCCACCAATGGTGGATGAGCGAACACTTGAAGGATCGTCAAGAGGGCGTTTATTGCGAGCCCATCCCCGTTGAGGGCGGCGACAAGACCTATCTGGTCGACTGCTACTGTGCATTGGCGGAACTGACCAGAAAGAACGACTACGGCTCCTTCGGCACCATCTGCCACGAATACAGCCATTGTTTCGGATTTCCCGACTTCTATAGTAGTTCTTCGCAAATCGTAGGCACATGGGACCTCATGGACTATGGCAACTACAATGGCGGCGGTTACCAGCCCCCATGCTACTCTGCCCACGAGCGCTGGCTGATGGGATGGCTCACCCCCGTCGAGTGTACCGAAAGCATGACGGTCTCTGACATGCCGGCACTCTGCGACGAACCACAGGCATATCTCCTTCGTAACGACGCATACGAGAACGAATACTACATCATCGAGAACCGTCAACAACGGGACTGGGACACTTCTCTCCCAGGCAGTGGCATCGTCATCTTCCACATCGACTACGACCCATCCATCTGGACAGGTATCACCGAGTGGCCCAACGGCGGTTCTATGAAGCGCTACACCATCTTTGCTGCCAACAACTCGGCCTACACATATAGCGGATGGGGCTATCCCTACAAGAGCAACAATGAACTGACCAACACATCGAAGCCTGCCGCCTCGTTGAATCATGACAACAGCGACGGGACGAAGCTCATGTCGAAACCCATCACAGCGATGGCCGTCACCGACGGACTGGCCTCGTTTGAAGTCAACCTGACACCGACAGCCGTCAGCGAACACGTGGCAATCACCACGCCCAAGGTGCTCTACGACCTCGGTCCCATCCGCATCATCAGGTGTGCCAACGGAGAAATCAAAAAAGTGATGAAGCATTGAACTTCATCACTTTTTTTTAGATTCACTCCGTCGCGCAAACGCCCGGCATTAGAGATTAGAGATTTTAGAGATTTTACTTTTTTACTTTTTTACCTTTTTACTTTTACTTGACAAGGGACTGGTACCTGTTATACTCAAATTAAAATCAATATTTGAGTACAACGAGCCGATTTGGGGACAACAATTTTCCTGATTTTGGGGCGACAAAAGCGGAATATCGAAAATAAACACTATCTTTGTACTCCGAAATTGAATTTGTCCCCATGACTGCAAACAGCATTTTGATTACAGCCGTCTTCTTTGCATTTCTGGTAGCTGCTGCTATCAGTATCTATTTTTCGTACAAGCAAACCAACACAATCCTAAAGAATAACAACCAACTAGCCGACGAAGTGGAGAGCCAAAAGGAATTGCAGCACCAACTTCGTAACGAACTCAAGGAATTGAAAGAACAGCTGAAGCCTAAGGACAGGGTTTCGGAATTGCAACAGGAGACGGAATCGCTGCGTGAGAACATAAAAGACACCCGCGAGATGAGCGACGACGAGCTCCGCGGATGGATTGACCTGCAGATGGCCGAGAGCCACATGTATGCCAATCCGGACCTTTCGCTGAAGGACATAGCTCAGCGCCTGGGACTGACCCAGAAGCGAATCAAGCAACTCCTGAAAGACGACGTGCGGTATGGACGTCTGTACGACTATCTGACGGAAAAACGCGTGCTCTACGCCACCGAGCTAATCAAGGAGAATCCGCAGTGGTCGATGGATGCCATTAGAAAAGAGGCCGGTTTCGTGTCGCGCACCACCTTCCAGACCGAATTCAAGAAACGTATTGGCGTCACTCCCGCCCAATACCGCCAGCACACTCAGACCGAAGAGGTCAGAGTTGAATCAAACTAACACTTTTCGCATCGTCCAGCCAAGGGCAATAACAACTGCGATGCCCATGATATCTACGATGACGTAAGGAATCAGGTCGTAGAGCATGATGGGGAAAATAATCATGGCCACCATGTGGGCCACCATCAGAATACCCACCCACTGCAGCCATCCACGATAGAAAAAGGCGATGGCGATGCCGAGGGGCAGAAAGACCAGGGGCTGTGCTACTGCCAGTGCCAGATCGATGACTGATTCTGGGAGCATGGAGGTAATATCACCCGCAGCAACAACCACCATAAAAATCCACCACAGCACGGTGAAAGGTCTGACCAACGGCTTCATGCCACGCATCATGGCATAATAGAGTATCATGTCGCCCGCCAAAACAATCAGCCGAAGCGGAACCTGAAATCCATTGGCATTCACCCATTCAGCTATGTCATACGAGGTGTTGAATGCCTGTATCACAAAGAACACAAAGCCTACCTCGATGAGCCAGCGGGGCAATCCGCTTTCCACCTTATCAATATAAATAGAGCGTCGCTTGTCGTTGGCCATCATCCGGGCCGATTCGTTTAGTGATTGATATTCCATTTTTTGTGTTGTTGTAAATCGACTGCAAAGATACGAAAACTTTCTTTAAAATCGCCCTTTTGATCAGCAGAAATGCCTGTTTGTAGGAGTAAATTCTGTTTTGAGGACACATAAAGACTTTGGGGACAACAACTTTCAAAATTCTTTTGGCTGGTTTCTTTTTTTCGCGCTTTAATAGGTATATTTGCAAAAAAGATAATATCTAAAACAAAAATTGTTATTAATAACTAACTAGAATGATGAAAAAAGTTATGTTGACAATGGTCTTAGCCTTGACAGGCCTGACCGTTCATGCACAGTGGAACAACTGGCATACCACGCAGGCTATCAGTAGCGGTTTCGGATTGTTGGGCTCTATGATTGAGTCTTCCGAGCGCAAGAAGGCTATGGAAATCTGGGAACGCGAGAAAAAGCAGTATCAGCCCACTTTCAAGGAAGCTCAGGAGAAGGCCAAGCAGCTGGAACAACAAGAAAACTGGACAGAAGCCCTCGAGAAATATGAAGAGATGGCCAAGCTGAACTGTGACTATGGCTATACCGACCAGAAAGGCATTTCCACAAAGATCACCAGCCTTTACGAGAAGGCCGGACGTACCGAAGAAGGTCCCGGCGTGGTGAACAACAAGCGCGTGACGCTGGCCGATTACTCGCAGTACCGCTTTACCCTACAGAATCCCATCAGCAAGGGCAAGAAAGACAATACCACGACAAAGATTGTCCGCGTGAGTTGTTCTGATTCTGAGACACGTATCGAGCTGGAATGTGAAGCCCTATTCCCCAATTTCGATGTTTGTATACAGCCTGGCACTTATATTAAAAGCAAGGGTAGCGGAAAGTTGCGTCTGAGCAGCGTGGAAAACATTGCTACCTGCCCCACTTGTACCAGTATTCCCTGGCCATACCAGAAACTGCGCTTTGCCTTGATATTCCCCGCACTGCCAGCAACGGCAGAAGTGTTCGACCTCATTGAACCATCCAGCGACTGGAAGTTCAAGGAAATCAGATGTAAATAACCTCAACGCTAATAACCGGCAAAGATGAAAAGAAAGATGCTTTGGGGCCTTTGCATCCTCCTGACAATAGCTGCGAGCCATGTCAGTGCACAGACTGTCGCCCCGTCAGTAACGTCAAATAGTAAACTGGCACCTATGGTGCATGCCTTTGCTGCGCAACAGGTTGAGGCAGCCAGGCGCGCTGGAGGACAGGTGTCCCAAAAGCCAGTCCTCTTCGTCGTACGCCTTTACCCCGAAGCGGATGCCAGCGAGGCTAGCCAGCAGATAGAGGCCACTGGGGCCGAGGTGAAGACGACTATCGGACGTATGCTGATGGTAGCCGCTACAGCCCGGCAGCTGCAAGACGTGGCAGCACTGGAGGGTGTGCAACTCATTGAGAAACCCGTGAAACCCATGCTGAAGCTCGACAACAGCCGTAAGGCTACCCATACTGACGAGGTGCATACAGGCACTGGCGTCCAGCTGCCACAGGCCTATCAGGGCGATGGTGTCATTATCGGCATCATCGACGCCGGTTTCGATGTGACCAATCCTGCTTTCAAGGACGAGCAGGGCAACCTGCGCGTCAAGGCAGCCTACTATCCAGGCATGACCAACGGAAAAGGCAACAAAGCAGTCGTGGACGGCAAGGAGCTGGATGGCACGCTCTTCGATACCCCAGAATTGTTGCTCGACACTGCGCGTCTGAAAGACGACATCCACTATCATGGCACCCACGTGGCAGGTTGTGCGGCAGCCAGCCCCATCAGCACCGTCAAGGGCATTACGGGTGGCACCCTGGCAGGTATGGCCCCCAAAGCCGAACTGATTTTCTGCAACACGTCGTCTGACGATGCACAACAACAGAAATATGAGGATTCAGAAGACGTTGACGATGTCGAACAGCTCAACACGATGTATGCCCTGAACTACATGGCCGACTACGCCAAGAAGGCTGGCAAACCCTTCCTGGTGACGATGAGCATGAACACCCATAACGGTACGCACGACGGCACCAGTGCCGGTTCGCAGATCTATAAGGCTTTTTGCGACCAAGGGCATGTGATGACCATCTCTACCGGCAACGAGGGTAAAGACAATTGCCACATTCATAAGACCGTTGACAGTGAGCATCCGCTGAAGACACTCATGGGTGTGCGTGGCCTATTCGCTTTCTATAATTATCTGTTTACCGACAAGCATGCTTATATCCGATTCTTCGTCTATGACGAAAACAAGAAGCAAGAACTGGCCACCACGGCGGTTCACGAGCTGAAGAACGGACTATCGTCGAAGATGCTGATAGTAGGTGACATGGAAGATGTGGGCACAGATGCGCTGAGCCAGGATTTAAAGACGCTGCTGCAAGACCGTTACACCAGTGCTGGCGGTGGACTGGTCATCGGCAACGGTATTGGTGCTGGCGTTGCCCCCGACGGATCATCCCGTGCAATGACGCAGACCGTTATTCAGTCGAAGGGCAATTTCAACTTCCTCCAGCAGAAACTCGGCATAGAGATTACATCGGCCAACGCCGCCGAACAGCGTGCGTGGATTGACAATGGAGAATTTCTGAATGCCGAAGGCTTCGATGTGGCAGGCAACGATGTGAGTGTTGGCGACTTCAATACCACTGGTGTACCTATCGGTGTGGGAGCCTGGACGGCCAGCAACCTGATAGTCGATAAACCTGGCGAGGCTGCTGAGCCCGATGAAGATTTCAAGGAGGGTGAAGTGGCCCCGTTCAGCAGCTATGGCACCGACTATGCCGGCAACCGTCATCCCTTCGTCGTCTCCCCAGGCGTGTGCATCTATAGTGCTGCTAACTCTTTCTATGGCGACGGAACGTACGAAACCTCAGAGGTCAGCAACCGCCAGTCGTTCAGCAATCAGTTCATCGGTCAGACCACACCACGTGAGTATTGCTGGGTGAAGTCCGACGGCACCTCGATGGCGACCCCCATTGCTGCAGGCATTATTGCCCTGTGGCTGCAGGCCGCCCACGACAAGGGACGCACGCTGACCAACGACGACGTGAAGGCCATCATCCAGAAGAGCGTTGATACCGACGACAACACCACCAAGGCAGGCATCCGTGCCGGCCACGGTAAAATCAATGCATATAAGGGCATCCTCGAAGTGCTGGGTCTGCCTACCGCCATTCCTTCGCTGAGCAAAAACCAGCCTGAGGCTGTCACCTTCCGACTCGTGGGTGACGTGCTCTATGCCGACGGTGCTGCCGACGGAACACCCGTCACCGTCTACAGCCTCTCGGGCACTGTACTTCAACGGTCCACCGTGCAGCAGGGATCCATCACGCTTCCCGGTCTGCAACGTGGCGTCTATGCCGTCCAGCTCGGACAGTTAGGTTCGACACTAATCCGCAAATAATGACGTGAATCAATAAAAGTCACAACAAACTTAACTCAGAAATGATGATGAAAAAAGCGCTATTATTAACGATTGTTGCGCTGATGGCCGTAGCGGCAAAGGCAGCACCGACCATTACTCAGCAACAAGCCAAGGCAAAAGCCCAGGCATTCCTCGAACAACGCCAGGTCAGCGGGAATACTATGCGCAGAAGCGCTGCTGTCGAACTCCGCGAGGCTGCGACAGGGCTCTCAGAGCTCTATGCCTTCAATGCCGAGGGCGGCGGATTTGTCATTGTCAGTGGCGACGACCGCACACTGCCCGTGCTTGGATATAGCCTGACGGGAAGTATTGATGCCGACGACATGCCCGACAACATGCGTTCGTGGCTTCAGGGCTATGCCGATGAGATAGCCCATCTGAGCAAAACATACACCGCTCCACAGCAGACAGCCACGAGTTCGTT
>JAEEVW010000025.1 GCA_016291085.1 Prevotella sp. | reverse complement strand
ATGACCTCAGCCCATGCACCCACCGTGGTGAACAGGGCGAAGACGAGCAGTACTGCGGCTCGCGCCGGACACATCATAACTATTCTTGTTGACTTCCAATTACAGTTTTTTTTCATCATTTTTTGAATTTAATGGTTATTTTGCCCGCAAAGATAGTAATTAAATACGAAACTTCCAAATAATTAGGCAACAAGTATGGTTCATTCATGACAATTCGTGTTCCAAAAATCTCCTTTCCTCGCCTGCTTCCGCAGATATTAAAAGATTTTTGTGGGAAATCCTTTGAGTTCTCGAAAATGTTTCGTAACTTTGCAACCTTGGCAAAAAATAGGGAAAAACAGAAAAAGAAAATGAAACGCATCACTTTTGTTACAATCCTCTTATCCGTCTGCGTGACCGTCATGGCAGGAAGAAGAACCGAGAGCAAAATCAAAAGCCTGGCACAGACCGTCCTGCAGACGCAGGCCGCTGCCCGGGGACTGACGGCAAGTACCGCCCAGAACGACCTGCGGATCGTAGAACAGCTGGACGGCATCACCATTGTTTCCGCTGGCACGGACGGTTTTGTCGTGATAACCAACGATGATAGTCAGCAACCCGTCGTCGGCTATTCGTTCTCGGCGTATGACGAAGGGAACTGTGCCGACGGTTTCCTGTGGTGGAAAGATGCTATCAACGAAGTGCTGACCAGTGGCCAGCCCATAACACGCAGAACGGTACCCTCACAGTTTCAACCTACTGTGGAACCGCTGCTGAAGACCGTCTGGAACCAATATTATCCCTACTACGAGAAGTGTCCCGTCGTCAATGACGAGCACTGTGTGACGGGGTGCGTGCCCACCGCCTTGGCTCAGGTGCTCAACTACTACCGATGGCCGCTCCGCGGCACCGGGTCAAACGGATGGATGGACTTCAGCAACACCACTTTCGAGTGGGGCAACATGCTGTCCGACTACGCCAACGGGTCATTTGTACAGAAAGAGGCCGTGGCCACGCTTATGTATGTCTGTGGCAGAGCTACTGACGTGAACTACCAGCCAGCCAGTGCCGGTGGTAGTGGTGCGTCTCTCAGTTCAGCCGCAAAAGCACTGCAATGGTATTTCGGGTATGATAACCCGCAAATCCTTAGCCGCGACAGCTACTCAGGCGACTGGACAAGCATTATCTATGGCGATCTGTCGAAAGGCAGTCCTATCCTTTACCTCGGATATTCAAAGGACAATACCAATCCCGGCCACGTCTTCGTCCTCGATGGCTACGATGCCGACGGCAACGTACACGTCAATTGGGGGTGGGGAGGCAGCCGCGACGGCTATTTCAACATCGACGCGCTGGAGCCCGGGGCCGACTTTTCTGCCAAGCAGGGCATGATCTACAACATCCGCGACTACGTACCACAGCCAAGACTGTCAGCTACCGACATCCACATCATGGGCTCCACAAAGGCAGGTACAGAGCACACCTTACAGGCTACAGTAACCAACAGCGGCACCGACTTCAGCGGAGCACTGTGGCTTTTCGTGAGCAAGGACGCTGCGGGCAACGGCACACTCACAACACAGCAGAACGTCAGCATAGCCTCGTCGACAGAAGGTATCATCACCTTTTCCTTTACGCCAGCTACCGACGGCCATTATTGTCTCAAACTGACGACCGACAGCGAAGGTGACGCCATCATTGGGAAAATATATTTTGACATAGGTGCTGACGACGCGTTTATTTCTTTCAGTGACAAGACTGCCAAACAATCATGCATCAGTATGTACGACCTTAACGGCGACAATGAGCTCAGTTACAAGGAGGCGGCTGCCGTTACAACCCTATGGTTCGACAGCCCATCGAAGATGAGAGCGCTGACACTGCTGAGCAGTGCAGAGTCATTTGACGAGTTGAAATACTTCACCTCTGTCACAAAGATACCCTGGGGCATATTTCAGGCTAGTGCCCCCGGAGGTTATATCAGCTCCCTGAAGTCCATCACGCTGCCGCCCAGCGTGCAGACCATCGAGGAGCGAGCCTTCCAGGCATGCCGTTCACTCGAGAGACTGACCTTCAGTGACAACACCCAGATTGAGGAGTTGCCGAAGCTCGCCTTAGCCGCCTCCTATAAATTGAAGAGCATCAACCTGCCAGCCAGCATCAAGACCATTGGCGACATGTGTTTCTACTACTGTGAGTCGCTTGAGTCCATCGAGATGCCACAAAGCCTTGTCTCCATCGGAGAAAAGGCTTTCTATGAGTGCTCTAGTCTGAAAGATGTTCAGCTGAACGAAGAGCTGACGTCGATAGGCGATATGGCATTCTATTATTGCTACAAACTGAAAAAGATCGTCTTCCCCCAGTCTTTACAGCATTTAGGGAGCAATAGCTTTTTAAGCCACTATGCCTATCTGGGACTGCAGGACATCTACGTCAACTGGAAAGAGAACCTGCTTACAGGCACAGGCGACGAAATCGATACCAGTTTTACCGATGCCAAACTGCACGTCCCCATAGGAACCAAGGCTCTCTACGAGTCTACGCTCCCCTGGAGTAAGTTCAGTAATATTATTGAAGAGGTGAGACCCAGTGGCGACGTCAACGGTGACGGTGAGGTGAATGTCGGTGACATTGTGACAGTCTGCAACGTCATGGCAGGTATAAGCACCATTGACTCGCAGCTGGCTGACGTGAATGGGGACGGTGAAGTGAATGTAGGCGACATCGTCACAATCTGTAATATTATGGCAGGAAAGGAATAAATGTTTCGCTGACGATGACACCGATGACACCGATGACACCGGCCTATTTTTGTCATCGGCAGTTGAAAAATATTTCCATTATATATATAATATGTACATTATATATTATAATGCTACTGCAAATTAACCACACCGTCAGAAAATAAACACCCCCACTGTCATCGGTGTCATCGTCATCGGTGTCATCGTTTTGTCCCAGCAAAAATTTGCGCCCTGCCCAGAAAAAAAAATTCCCTGCCCAGGGAAAAATAGCTAAACGGCTTCTCGCTGGCAGAGAAACGGCCTCTCGCTCCGAGCGAGACGGCTTGTTGCTCGGAGCGGGCCCATCGATTGCTCGGAGCAAACCCATAGATTGCTCGGAGCTATCGATGTACATAGTACATAAAATCGAGCATTCTAAAAATATTTGAATATATATCACGAGGACTCCCCGTGATATAAGAGATGAAGGAAATAAAAGAAATGAAAGAAATGGAAAAGTAAAAAGGTAAAAAAGTAAAAGAATTCGGGCTGATGTGAGGTCAGTCCGATTTTTTTTATTATTTTTGCAGGCGCATAATTGATCTAAGATAAACGAATAACGATGAGAATAACGATGAGAATACTGACAGTGATGACGGCCATCCTGTTGGCGATGCCGATGGGAGCACAAGAGCAGAAGGCGTTTACGGTGGTGAAGCAGTTGCCCATCACGAGCGTGAAAAACCAATATCGCAGCGGAACATGCTGGGACTACGCCACGCTGGGCTATCTGGAGAGCGAGATTCTGCGCAAGACGGGCAAGACGTACGACCTGTGCGAGATGTTCGTGGTGAACAAGGACTATATGGACAATGCCACCCACTACGTGCGGATGCACGGATACAGCCAGATATCGGAAGGCGGCTCGTGCGACGATGTGCTGGAGGTGATTCGTCAGCATGGCATCTGTCCTGAGGAGGCTATGCCAGCACCTGGTTCACTGACGGGCGACTCGCTGGCGAACTTCAAGGTGTTTTTCCCTGAGCTGGAACGCATGGTAAGGAGCATCATTATGGAGAATGCCGATCTGAACAGGATTACCGAAAGCGAACAGAAGCAGGCCTTGGCCAAGCAGCCCATGCCACACTGGCGTGACAGCGTGCAGGCGGTGATAGAGAAGTATGTGGGCCGCTGTCCTGAGACGTTCGTCTATGAAGGAAAGACCTATACGCCGAAGTCGTTTGCCGAGAGCCTGGGGCTCGACCTGGACGACTATGTCAGTCTGACCAGCTATACGCACCATCCGTTCAACGAGTGGTTCGTCATCGAAGCGCCTTACAAATGGCGACTGAAGCCCAGCTACAATATCCCGATTGAACAGCTGATGGAGGTTCTTGACGATGCACTGGATGCAGGCTATACGGTGGCTTGGGGCGGCGACGTGACGGGCGACTTCAAGCGTGAAGGTATAGCGCTGCTGCCCGACAGCGTGGTGCCCACACAACAGCTGCGACAGGAGCAGTGGGACGACTGGCGGTTTACGTATGACCACGTCATGCTGGTCTACGGCAAGGCCATCGACGAGCAGGGCAAGCCGTACTATCTGGTGAAGAACACGTGGGGTGAATACGGCCCGTATAAGGGCACGTGGTATATGTCGCGTGACTTTATGACGTTGAACACCACCTACCTGTTCCTGAACCGTCATGCACTGCCGGAAGCATTGCGGAAGGCGGTAAAATTGTAACTTTGCAAGCGTACGGCACTTCGAGTCGTCGCAACAGTTGGTAGAGACCTTGAAGGCCGAGGTAGAGAAGCACCGTAACGGGGCCGAGCCGAACGACGACCTGACGATGATGGGAATCTATTTAAGAAGTTAAAGAAGTTCTCACACCTGAAGGTATGAGTGTGGCACGCAATAATGAAGTTAAAGGAGTTAAAGAAGGGGGTCGGCCTAACGGCCTCAAAATCTATCAAAATCTAATAGAAAATCTATCAAAATGATAATATAATGCAGAAAGTTTTGTGCTTTCTGCTTTTTTTCGTAATTTTGCAGCCTAAATAGAAAAATATTGGAAAAATGATAGAGAAGAAGTTTAAGAGAACAACGGTGACCTCTGCCCTGCCCTATGCTAATGGCGGTGTGCATATCGGTCACCTGGCCGGCGTGTATGTGCCGGCAGATATTTATGTGCGTTACCTGCGTCTGAAGAAGGAGGACGTGATGTTTATCGGTGGAAGCGACGAGCACGGTGTGCCCATCACGGTACGTGCCCGCAAGGAGGGTATCACTCCGCAGGACGTCGTAGACCGCTACCACAAAATGATCAAGGACTCGTTCGAGGAGTTCGGCATCTCGTTCGACATCTACAGCCGTACGACCTCGGAGACGCACCACAAGTTTGCTGCCGAGTGGTTCCGCAAACTGTACGACGAGGGCAAGCTGGTGGAGGAGACCACCGAGCAGTTGTATGACGAGGAGGCCAAGCAGTTCCTGGCTGACCGCTATGTGACGGGCGAATGTCCCCACTGCCACGCTGAGGGAGCCTATGGCGACCAGTGTGAGAAGTGCGGTCGCGACCTGAGTCCCACGGAGCTCATCAACCCCAAGTCGACCATCAGCGGTTCTACCCCCGTGTTGAAAGAGACGAAGAACTGGTATCTGCCCCTGAACGAGTATCAGGAGTGGCTGAAGGAGTGGATTCTGGAAGGTCACAAGGAGTGGCGCCCGAACGTGTACGGCCAGTGCAAGTCGTGGTTGGAGATGGACCTGCAGCCGCGTGCCATGACGCGCGACCTGAACTGGGGTATCCCCGTGCCCATCGAGGGTGCAGAGGGTAAGGTGCTGTATGTGTGGTTTGACGCGCCCATCGGCTATGTGTCGAACACCGTAGAGCTGTGCGAGAAGGAGCCCGAGAAGTGGGGCTCGTGGCAGAAGTGGTGGCAGGATGAAGACACAAGGTTGGTACACTTCATCGGTAAGGACAACATCGTGTTCCACTGCATCATCTTCCCCGTGATGATGAAGGCTCACGGCAAGTATATCATGCCTGACAACGTGCCTTCTAACGAGTTCCTGAATCTGGAGAACGACAAGATTTCAACCTCGCGCAACTGGGCTGTCTGGTTGCACGAATACTTAGAGGATATGCCTGGCAAGCAGGATGTGCTGCGCTATGTGCTGACAGCCAATGCCCCCGAGACGAAGGACAACAACTTCACCTGGAAGGATTTCCAGGACCGCAATAACAACGAGCTGGTGGCTGTCTACGGCAATTTCGTGAACCGTGCCCTGCAGCTGACCAAGAAGTATTGGAATGGTGTAGTGCCTGCCTGTGGCGAATTGCTCGATGTCGACAAGCAGGCCCTTGAGGAATTCAAGGATGTGAAGCAGAAGGTGGAGGCGCTGCTGGATCAATTCAAGTTCCGCGACGCCCAGTTCGAGGCCATGAATCTGGCACGTATCGGTAACCGATACATCACAGAGTGTGAGCCTTGGAAGGTGTGGAAGACCGATCCGAAACGCTGCGAGACTATCTTGAACATCTGCCTGCAGCTGACAGCTAATCTGGCCATTGCCTTCGAGCCGTTCCTGCCATTCTCGAGCAAGAAACTGCGCGACATGCTGAATCTGGAGTCGTTCGACTGGAACGAGCTGGGCAGCACCGATTTGCTGAAGGCCGGTCACAAGCTGGGGGAGCCCGCCCTGCTGTTCGAGAAGATTGAGGACGACGTCATCCAGAAACAACTTGATAAATTGGAAGCCACCAAGAAGGCCAACGCTGCTGCCCAGCAACAGGCAGCGCCCATCAAGGATACCGTCGACTTTGAGACCTTCGAGAAGCTTGACATCCGCGTGGGACTGGTGAAAGACTGCCAGCGCGTACCCAAGAGCAAGAAGCTGTTGCAGTTCACCATCGACGACGGTAGCGGCAAGGACCGCACCATCCTCTCGGGTATTGCTGCCTTCTACGACGATCCGTCAGTATTGGTGGGCAAGCGCATCCTCTTCGTGGCCAACTTCGAGCCTCGCAAAATGATGGGTATCGAAAGTCAGGGCATGATTCTCTCTGCCGTTGACTTTGACGAGAGCCTCAGCGTGGTAACCACAACGAAAGACGTGAAACCCGGAAGCCAAGTCGGTTAATGGCTTTTGGCTATTGGCAGTTAGCCTTTAGCCTAGGCCAAAAGCAAAATGCTAAAAGCTAAAAGCAAGAATATGCAGGCGATTATATTGGCAGCGGGCATGGGGCGCCGACTGGGCGACTACACGAAGGACAATACGAAGTGTATGGTCCCCGTGAATGGCGTGAAGCTGATTGACAGACTATTAGGCCAACTGGCCAAGCAGCAGTTGAGCCGCGTCATCATCGTGGTAGGCTATAAAGGCAAGGAGTTGCGCGAGTACATCGGAAAATCATGGGGACAGGTTTTTGATGTAAACTCGACAGAATCATGGGGACAGGTTCTTGATGTGAACTCGTTCAATCAAGCAACCTGTCCCCATGATTCCCGCTCACCACTCACTATTGAGTTCGCCGAAAATCCCGTCTACGACAAGACCAACAACATCTACTCGCTGGCCATTGTCAAGGACAAGCTGCAGGAGGACGACACGCTGCTCATCGAGAGCGACCTCATCTTCAGCGACCGGATGATTCCGATGATTGTCGACAACCCCTACCCCAACCTCGCCCTCGTGGCGAAATACGAGACGTGGATGGACGGTACGATGGTGCGGTTGGATGACGAGCAGAACATCGTGAACTTCATCTCGAAGGACGCCTTCGACTATAACGACGTCGACTCGTACTACAAGACGGTGAACATCTACAAGCTGAGCCGCCAGTTCTCGCAGCAGAAGTATGTGCCCTTCTTGGATGCCTATACCAAGGCAGTAGGCAACAACGAGTACTACGAGAACGTGCTGCGCATCATCTCGCTGCTGAACAACCACGACATGAAGGCACTGCCCATCGGCGGGGAGAAGTGGTACGAGATAGACGACAAGCAGGACCTGGACATTGCCGAGGCGCTGTTTGCCGACGAGCAGGACGTGCTGCGCAAATACTACGGCCGCTATGGCGGTTTCTGGCGGTTCCCACAGATGCTGGACTTCTGCTACCTGGTGAACCCCTACTTCCCCAGTCGCCGAATGAAGGACGAGTTGCGCGCCAACTTCGATACGCTGTTGACGGAATACCCTTCGGGCATGAAGGTCAACACGCTCATTGCCAGCAAGTGCTTCGGCGTGAGCGAAGAGTATATCGTGCCTGGCAACGGTGCCGCAGAGCTTATCAAAATACTGATGGAGCTAACAGCCAAAAGCCAACAGCCAACAGCTAGAACTGGATTCATTCGGCCGACGTTCGAGGAATATCCAAACCGATATGACAAGGACCAACAGGTGACCTTCGTCCCACAGAACGAGGACTACCGCTACACGGCCGACGACCTGATGGCATTCTTCGGCGACAAGGACATCCGCCAGCTGATGGTGATCAACCCCGACAACCCCTCGGGCAACTTCATTCCCAAGAAGGACGTGCTGCGTCTGGCACAATGGTGTGAGGAGAAGGGCATCCGCCTGGTGGTTGACGAGAGCTTTGTTGACTTCAGTCGTGACTACGCCATCAACTCGCTGTTGAGCGACGAGACGCTAGAGCAGTATCCGCACATGGCGGTGATGAAGAGCATCTCGAAGAGCTATGGTGTTCCAGGCCTGCGACTGGGCATTCTCTGCTCCGCTGATAAGGAACTTATCAGCCGTATCAAGAAGGAGGTAAGTATCTGGAACCTAAACTCTTTCGCAGAATTCTTTATGCAAATCTATAACAAGCATGAAAAGGACTATCAGCGCGCTTGTGCGAAGTTCGTCGCCGAGCGCGACAGCTTCGAGAAACAGCTGCGCGAGGTGCCTTTCCTGCGTGTGATGCCCACCGAGGCCAACTATTTCCTCTGCGAAGTGCTGCCCCCATTCAAGGCCAGCGAGATTGTGATCCGCATGCTGAAACAGCACAACATCCTGACACGCGACTGTAGTCTGAAGCCAGGCCTCGACCCCAACAAGCAGTACATGCGCATTGCCGTCCGTAACCACGAGGACAACACCCGACTGGCAGAAGGACTGAAGGGAATGATAAGTGATAAGTGATAAGTGATAAGTGATAAGTAAGGAATAGGCATGGTTACAGTTATTCAACAATCACAGATAGAGCAGTTGCACATCAACCCGGCAGAATGCATAGAATGGGTAAAATTCGGCTTTCTGGCCAAAGACGGATCACAGATGCCCGCCAAGCTCAGTGTGCATCCTCAGGGGGAGGACTTTATGACTTCCATGCCCTGCCTGTTGCCCAAACACAATGACAAGAAATATTTCGGTATCAAACTGGTAAGCCGCATAGAAGGCCAAATGCCCACACTGAAAAGCGATATCACCCTCTACGACGCAGAAACGGGCCAGCTGCTGGCAGTGATGGACGGCGACTGGATTACCGCTATGCGCACTGGGGCTGTAGCCGCTCTGGCCGCAAGAACCTTCCAACAGAAAGGTACTGACACCTACTCTATGATTGGCTTGGGCAATATTGCCAGAGCCGTGGGATTATGCCTCATAGAAGACAATAAGGACCGTCGCATTACCATCCGCCTGATGCGCTACAAGGATCAGGCCGAGCAATTCATTGAGCGTTTCAAGGCTTACGACAACGTCACGTTTGAGATTATCGACGACAAGAATGCTTTTGTGGCAGAGGCTGACGTTCTGATCTCCTGTGTCACCGTTGCCACAGAACTGCTATTCCCCGACGACACCCTTTTTAAGAAAGGGGTAACGGTCATTCCTGTTCATGTGCGTGGTTTCCAGAACTGCGACCTGTTCTTCGACAAGGTATTTGGCGACGATACGGGACAGATAGAAAAATTCAAGTACTTCAAGCAATTCCGCGAATACGACGAGATTCACCACGTGTTGCAAGGCAAGAATCCAGGACGCACCAACGACGAAGAGCGCATCCTGAGCTACAACTATGGCATTGCCCTTCACGACATTGTTTTCGCTTCGCGTATCTACGAGAAGGCAAAAGCGAGTGCCGACGGCTTTGAATACGTGAAACAGGACCAGAAAATCTGGGTTTAATCACGCCAATAGGCTTCGAAATGGTGGGTGACGCGCTGTTCCACAGGGGGTAGCGTCATGTAGTCGCCATAGGTGCGTTCCAAATAGTCCTTATAGCCCACCATCGTCTTATACAGCTTCCCTTCGAACTCGATATCGACCGACGAGGCAATATCCTCAGCAGGAAAACAACCCTTGATCTTAGGGCCCGCCTCCGTCATGTTGCAAACGGTGCGAGTGGGTTCATCCAACACGATGAGTTTGCGGATACGGCGCTCTATCTGTTTGACGGACAACGGCCAATGCTTATAGACGAAATAAGCCAATTTTGATTGCAACGGATTGCTGTTCGATATCTTACAGCGGCGAATCTTATAGAGTAGTTTCTTCTCTTTGAAGATGCGTTCACGTTCCTGTAAGTCGTCCGTCACATAATCCACCGGGAAGATATCCATAAAGACACCAATCTCGTAACCTTCGGTCTCGTCCTCGACCATCAGCGTACGTTGATCTATCACTTTAGCAAAGGTGTAATAATAATGGCTATCTTGCTGGGGATCAATGGCTTTATACACTCCACCCTCATCACGATAAGTCTTCAAAAACTGCTCGTAATCGCGACGTAGCATATAGATGTCAATATCGTCGTCCCAGGGGATATAGCCCTTGTGGCGCACCGCTCCGATGAGTGTACCACTCGACAGGAAATAGCGCAGGCCGTGAGCTTCGCAGAAATGATGGACACTGTCGAGAATGCCTATCTGAATCTGTCGCAACTCGTGAATGTCTTCTATCTTTCTCATCGCAGATTAGGAGCGTCCGAACAGCCACTTCTTGAAGAACGGGCTGATGCGGAGGATGTTGGAAGTGATGATGCTGAAACCAATAACCACCAGTCCCAAGAGTACGGAAAGGAGGATATCGACTACGAAATTATGGGGATAGCTCTTGAAGAACTCGCCTACGTGCGGCAGGTCGGGCATGAACAGGAAATGGATGAGATAGATGTCGAGCGTCCGTCGGCCAATATACTGTAGCGACGCCCCCATAAAGGTCATTCGGGTGAAATACTGATGGTAGTGGCGGAAGTACATGAATGTAATGGTCAGCAGTCCGAAACGCGAGATGGTCAAGGGGATGACGCCCCACGTCATACGCATCGTGTGCCACTTCAGGGCGTCGAGCGTAGCCAGTATCACCACGACGATAACCACGGGGAAGAACCACTTGCTGTCCATCACTTTCTGGGCATTCGTCCAATAGCGGTGCACGATATTGCCGTAGAGGAAGAAGGGGAAATAGAGCAGCACCTGTACGAGGGAGGAATCCTGCAGGAAATAGTACAAATCGGTCTTCTGCCCCCTGTAACCGGCAGCCCACGAGAAATACTTGGGCTGGTACCACGTCTCATAGAATACCAACGACACCAAGAACAACAGGGTGATGGGTATCCACGATTTCCATTTCAGTTTGCTCTCCAAATAGGAGAAAACATAGTAGATAATGAACATGTAGAGCAGGGCTATGGTAAACCAATAGCCACCCTTTGTCGACAGATGGAATGCATTTTCGACCGCTGGCCAGAAATGGCGGTTCAGGATGGCCATCGCCAAGAAGAAGAATGCCACCGTAGGAATAGTCTGCACCTTGACTTTCTTCCAAATCAGCGCACCGAAATTCTTCAGGTCCCACACCTGAGAGGCTTTATAGGCCAGAAAGCCGCTGACAAAGAAGAACAAGGGCATGCGGAACAAGATGAGGAAGGGTATGGCCGACGAATGTTTCCATTCCTCGCCAAAGCCCATGCCTGCCACATGGTTGGCAACAACCAGTATCATGGTAAATCCTCGGAGCGCGTCCAACCACTCCAAACGAGGTTTTTTAGCTACTTTGTTCTCCATATTCGCTGCAAAAATACGAAAAAAAAGTGAAAAGTGAAGAGTGAAGTCATTTTTTTTCGTACTTTTGCACCAACATTATGGATAATCTGAAGGAAAAAACGGCAAAAGGCATTGCCTGGGGAGCCATCAACAATGGGGCTACTCAGGTGTTGAACCTTGTGTTTGGCATTTTCTTAGGCCGTCTGCTTTCGACGGAAGATTATGGCATCCTGGCACTGATTACCATCTTTACGCTCCTGGCGGGATGTATCCAGGCAGCAGGATTCTCGCAGGCACTGGCCAACCTGAAGCCTCCTACGCAGCGCGACTACAATGCGGTGGCGTGGTTCAACATCCTGGCAGGCTTCACAATGTATTTGGTGCTGTTTTTCTGTGCACCACTCATTGCGCGGTTCTTCGACCAGCCCGCGTTGACGGACGTGTCGCGACTGGCCTTCCTGACCATTCCCATATCGGCTGTCGGCATTGTACCCAACGCAAAATTATGGATAGAGTTGCGCAATCGTGAACAAGCCATTGCCAGCATTGCCGCCCTGCTCGCCTCAGGCTGTTGTGGTGTCTGGCTGGCGTGGAACGGTTACGGATACTGGAGCTTGGCTTGGCAACAGGTGATATACATCAGTGTGGCCAACATCCTGAAATACTATTTCACGGGGTGGATGCCTACCCTGCCTGTCGACTTCAGTCCCATTCGCAGGATGTTCAATTTCTCGTCGAAGATGTTGCTGACAAACATGCTGACGGTCATTAGCCAAAACGTGTTGACATTCATCTTCGGTAAACTGCTGCCCATCTCGGCCGTTGGACTGTTCAACCAGGCCAACAAATGGAACACCATGGGGAGCTCGCTGATTTCGAACACGATGGCACAGGTGGCACAGCCCGTCTTGGCGAACGTCAACAGCGAAGAGGAACGGCAGGAGCGCATCTTCCGTAAGATGCTGCGTTTCACATCCTTCCTGGGCTTTCCTTTGATGTTCGGATTGTCACTGGCAGCCCATGAATTCATCCTTCTGACGGTAGGCCCCACGTGGGAGCGTTGCGTGCCCCTGCTTCAGATCCTGTGTGTGGGAGGAGCCTGTCTGCCTTTACAAGGACTCTATCAGAACTTCATCATCAGTCGCGGACGTTCTGACATCTACCTGCGCATGGTAGCCCTTCAGATCATTCTTCAGATAGGCATCACGCTGAGCCTGTCGTCACAAGGTATTACCGTAATGGTGGCAGCATTCTCTGCATTGAACGTGCTGTATACCGTCTGTTGGCATCTTGCCCTGCAGCGCATACATTCTTTAGCTTTACTGGATATGTTGAAAGACACAGTTCCGTTTGCATTCATTGCAGCCATCGTGATGTTGGCAACCCACTACATGACACTATCCATCGACACACTCTGCTTGTTGCTGCTGGTACGCGTCATCATAGCCGCCCTACTCTATTTTATCGTTATGAGGCTGCTCAACGTAACCATTCTTAAAGAGTGTCTGCAATTTATCCGCAAGAAGCAATAAGGCGTTTCTTGTAGCACCACTTTACCGAGAGATAGGCAAAGCGGAGCAAAGAGCGCGTCTGGCGATGGGCCAACAGCCCCTGCAAGCATCGGAAGAGTAATGACTGAGGTTTATAGGAAAGTATTTCCGCTATCTGCTGTCTGTCAATACCCACAGCCAATGCCTGATAGTAGACGTTGAGCATACCGACCTCGAGTGCAAACAGGAAATCACCGTTTTTGTCGTTCTGACGGAAATACTGCCAAAGTGTTTCGTTGGCTTTGAGGTACGACACCACATGCTTCGTCGACAGATGGTTGGCAAAGGTGCTGGCAGAGGAATCGTCGCGATAGAAATAGATGGAATCATCGACGTATGCCACCCGTTGGGCTGCATGAATGAGTCGCGGTGTTAAAGCCATATCTTCTGCCATGTTGATACCTTCCACCGAATCAATGCCGTGTTCCGTATATACCGTTTTGCGAATCAAGCGAGCCCAGATGTGAGGAAGCAGTGTGTGCTGTATCAGCATCAGTTTCAGAGAGACATCCTTGTTCAAATGCTGTTCCCGATGAAAGACTATCGTATCGTCTTCATAGTGCGAGCTATAATTACCCGAAACGATATCGGCACCCGTTTGTTGCTGGCAGGCCACCAGTTTCTCGACAGCATCCAACGGCAAATGGTCGTCACTGTCTACGTTCAGCACAAAATCGCCTGTTGCAGCCTCCAAAGCAGTCTTTCGTGCCGCTCCTAAGCCACGATTATGGTCGTGACGAATGATATGAACCTGTTGTTCGCGATGGGGATATTCCGACAGGACTTGCCGGATAACCGCCACACTATTGTCTGGCGTACAGTCGTCGACAAACACATATTCTATGTCGTCGTATGTCTGTCCGAAAAGCGTTTTCGAACACTGTCCTACATATTTCTCTACGCCATATACAGGTATCAATACAGAAACTTTCATCGGCTACTCAATGGGAATATGCTTAAACTTACTGTTCAGGAACGACACCATCTTAGAGAGCCACTTGATGAGTGGGAAGATGCTATGGAAGTGAGACAGCACCGTGAAGTCGTGCAGCATACCATTGTTGATTCGTGCAAAACGCTGATAGTCTTCACGATAGAATGGATCCACCAACTCGTCAATCAGTCGGCGATTCTCTGTCAGCGTGTCTCTCCAACGCTGTTTGCTAAGGCCACCGCCCTCACATTTCGCCAGCACATCCATCACAACAGAAACGGTTACCCGATCCTTCACCAAAGGCTCTACCACCGATTTCAGATCGGCAATCAGTTTGTATGACTCGTCAAAGCCATACTTCTGCAACACCTCTTTGCGATAATACACCGACTGATGGCAGATTCCGATGGAGAGGAAATCGTACAATGTCATGGTCTCTTTCGGCATTCGCTGTTTCCCGCCATAGACATCGCCACCCAAGATGATATCGCCATCATACCGGTTTACCAACGACAGCACGTCGGCATTGGCAAACTCGTCACCGGCATTCATAAATACCACATAGTCGCCCGTCACCAAACGAATGCCTTTGTTCATGGCGTTATAGATGCCGTTGTCGCGTTCCGACACAGAGGTAGTGATCACGTCTTGATGCTCAGCAATGACGTCGAGCGATGTGTCGTTACTGTCCCCGTCGATTACAACGACCTCCTTCTGCGCATAGTCCAGCTGGCGAATACTTTTCAGCGTTCGCTTCAGTCCGTCAGCGTTATTGTAGGTGACAACAATGATGGAATACTGTCGTTTCTGATTGTCCATAGCTGTTTATCGATAATACTGCTCCACTAAGGTCTCCACACACTCTGGCACCAAACCGCTGATGCGCTCCCCTGCCCTCACCTTCTGGCGAATCTCCGTACTCGACACATTAATCAGCGGGAGGTCGATGGTGCCTGCAAATTCATCACGGGGGTAGACGATAACATCATAATGACGGAGAATATCCTTCCAATGACGCCAGCGCTCAAAGTGCGCCCAGTTGTCGCCACCAATCAATAAGCAGAAACGATGGTCAGGGAAATCTTTCGAAAGCTGTTGCAGCGTATTCCAGGTATAGGAAGGCTTAGGCAAGCGGAACTCATAGTCACAGGCCTTCACACCATTGATACCTTCCAAGGCCTTTCGCGCCAATTGATAACGCAGGCTATCATCTAACAAATCAGAGTCATTACGTTTCAACGGATTCAGCGGCGAAACCATCAACCACACCTCATCAAGCTCACATTGCTTCAGCACTGCTTGTGCCAATGCAACATGACCTGTGTGTATCGGATTAAACGACCCGCCGAAAATCCCGATTTTCATGGTCTTATCTTTTTCCTTTTTTATTCTTGAAAAAAGATTCTACAACTCGTAGCGTTTCCTGCTTGGCAGTCTCCAAATCGTCGTTCACAATGATACGGTCAAACTGAGAAGCGAATGTCATCTCATACTCAGCCTTAGCCAAACGCTCGGAAATAGCCTCGGGAGTATCGGTACCGCGACCTTCCAAACGACGACGCAGCTCCTCGACGGAGGGAGGCTGAATGAAGAGGCTCAGGGCCTCGTCACCATAGTATTTTTTGATGTTCACGCCACCTTTAACGTCGACATCGAACACCACATTCTGTCCGGCTTCGCGCTGGTTTTCAACCTGTTGTTTCAATGTGCCATAGAAACGGTTTTCGTACACCTCTTCATACTCCAGGAACTCATCGTTATCAATACGATGGCGAAACTCCTCGGGTGTCAAGAAGAAATATTCCACCCCATTCTGCTCAGTGCCACGAGGGGCACGAGAGGTACAACTAATTGAGAAATATAGCCTCAGCTCTGGGTGCTCCCGCATGAGCCAGTTTACGATGGTACTCTTTCCGCTGCCTGAAGGGGCAGAAACAATCAACATCTTACCTTTCATCATTCTTCATCCGTGAAATTAGTGCAATTCGTGGTCAAAATCAAAGCGCGTTCAGAACCTGCTCCTTGATTTGTTCCAATTCGTCTTTCATCATCACCACGATGTTCTGCATCTCGGCCTGATTCGACTTCGAACCTGTGGTATTGATTTCGCGACCCATTTCCTGAGCGATGAATCCCAGTTTCTTACCCTGTCCGGCAGCATCGGCCATTGTCTCGCGGAAATACTTCAAGTGGTTCGCCAGACGCTGTTTCTCCTCACTGATATCAAGTTTTTCGATATAGTAAATCAACTCCTGCTCCAGACGGTTTTTGTCGTACTCAGCCTCAGGGATCTGCTTCAGTCCATCCACGATGCGACTGCGGATCTTTTCCACACGTGCCTTCTCGTAGGGTTCTATCGAAAGCATCAGACGCTCGATGTTGTCAATCTTCTCAGCAAACTTCTTCTCCAGTGCGGCACCTTCCTGCTTGCGGAAGTCTACCAGATGCTGGATGGCATCACATACACCTTGTCGGGCAGCAGTCCATTCCTCTTCTTCAAGCACTTCGACCTCCGTCTTCGTCAACACATCGGGCATACGCACCAAAATCTGCATCCAGTCAGTATTTTGCATATCATTGCCTGCAGCAAAGGCTTGCAACTGCGAGAGATAACTCTGCATCAGCGCCGTATTGACAGGTACAGCCTCGGTAGTGGCATCCTTTTCAATCCAGATGGCAAACTCCACCTTGCCGCGTTGCAACTGCTCGGCAATCATCTGGCGAATCTCCATCTCCTTCTCACGATAAAGGGGTGCAATACGGGTAGTCAGGTCAAGCTGCTTCGAATTGAGCGACTTGATTTCTACGTTAATCTTTTTTCCTTTGTAGGCCACAACAGTCTTGCCGTAGCCCGTCATTGATTGTATCATAACTTGGTATTTTTCTTAAATATGGTTGCAAAGGTACAAAATTTTTATGAAACATGCGAGTATTGAAGGAAAAATTCGTACCTTTGCACTTTAAAAAGTGAAATATGGCTTGCATATTACATATAGAAACAAGTACTAACGTCTGCTCTGTCGCCGTTTCCGAGGACGGACAATGCATCTTCGAACAACAAGAGCGGGGCGAGCACGGTGCCGGTGCCGAGCGGTTGGGAACGATGGTTGACGAGGCAATGTCGTTTACCGACAATCACGCTATTCCCTTCGATGCTGTTGCCGTCAGCTGTGGTCCTGGTTCTTATACAGGACTGCGTATCGGTGTCTCTATGACCAAAGGCATCTGCTATGGTCGCGACCTGAAGTTACTGGCTGTCCCCACGCTGGAACTACTATGTGTTCCCGTACTGCTGAGAAATCCGGAGATGGAAGAGAACGCTCTGCTCTGCCCCATGCTCGACGCTCGGAGAATGGAGGTTTACGCTGCTCTTTACGACCGCAGTCTGAAAGAGGTTCGTCCCGTCAGTGCCGACATTGTTGAAGCTGACACCTACAAGCAGTGGCTCGACGAGCGGCCCATCTATTTCTTTGGCAATGGCGCCAAGAAATGTATGGACATCATCCATCACCCCAATGCTCATTACATGGACGGTATCGAGCCCATAGCCAAATGGATGCAGCCGTTAGCAGAGAAGCGTTTCCTCAACGAGCAGTTCGAAGACGTGGCATACTTTGTTCCCTTCTATCTGAAGGACTTCGTGGCCATCAAACCCAAGAAACTACTCTGAAATAAATAGTAAATTGTAAATCGTCAAATTGTAAATTACATAAATGGATATCAAAGGATTAGATTATAACACCCAGCGCGAGAAGTTGGTGATGCCTGAATATGGGCGCGAGATACAAAAGATGGTGGATCTGGCAGTCAGTCTGCCCACCAAGGAAGAACGTAATATCTGTGCTCAGTCCATCATTGAACAGATGGAAAACAAAAATCCACAGATTCGTACCAGTCCAGACTACGAACAGACCCTTTGGGACCATCTATATCTGATGAGTCACAAACAACTCGACATAGACTGGCCCTTCGATGTGGATAATGCTGAGAAAATCCTTACCAAGCCACAGCCACTACCCTTGCCTGGTAAAGACGGGATACCTTTTCAGCGCCACTATGGACGTCTGATGGCCAAGGTCTTCGAAGAATTGAAGGCTATGCCTGACGGTCCTGAACGCGACGAGCTAATACGTCAGACTGCGAACCAGATGAAGCGCGACCTGACAACATGGGGACATGGTTCAATGGATGACGAGCGTGTTGCTGATGATTTAGCCCGTTTCACGGATGGTATCATCCAACTCAACCTTTCCGAGTTTGAATTCGAACACATGCAGGCCGCCAAGGCTGGTGATAGCAAGCGCAACAAGAAAAAGAAGTAAATGGCAACTTTCAAGATAGAAGGCGGACACCTGCTTAGTGGCACGATTACTCCCCAAGGTGCCAAGAACGAAGCGCTTCAGGTGATTTGTGCCACCCTGCTAACCAGCGAGCCCGTTACCATCAGCAACATTCCCAATATCCGCGACGTCAACAACCTCATTCTGCTGTTGAAGGATGTCGGGGTGAAGGTTTTTCCTGGAAATTCCGGCATATTTACCTTCCAAGCTAACCAGCTGAACATGGAATTCCTTGAGAGCGACAAGTTTGTTGAGAGATGTTCCCAGTTGCGTGGCTCCGTATTGATGATTGGTCCGTTGCTGGCACGCATGAGCAAGGCCATTATCGCCAAGCCCGGTGGCGACAAAATCGGGCGACGCCGTCTGGACACCCACTTCTTAGGTTTCCAGAAGCTGGGCGCCAAGTTCCACCAGCTGGACAACCGCGAAGTATACGAAATCGGGGCGAAACGGTTGAAAGGCTCATACATGCTACTCGATGAAGCTTCCGTTACAGGAACGGCCAATATCATTATGGCCGCCGTTCTTGCCGATGGTACTACCACCATCTATAATGCTGCCTGCGAACCCTATATCCAACAGCTCTGCCACATGCTCAACCACATGGGAGCAGACATCAGCGGTATTGGCAGTAACCTATTGACTATCAAAGGTGTAAAACTGCTTCACGGCACTGAGCACCGATTGTTACCCGACATGATTGAGGTGGGCTCGTTCATCGGAATGGCCGCCATGTGTGGCAACGGGGTACGCATCAAGGACTGCTCACTCGATAATCTGGGTATCATACCTGATGCTTTCCGCCGTTTGGGCGTCAAGATTGAAGTCGAAGGCGACGACCTGTTCATCCCACAACAGAAACACTATGTGGTCGATTCGTTCATCGACGGCACCATCATGACGTTGGCTGATGCACCTTGGCCAGGACTGACTCCCGACTTGCTCAGCGTACTCATCGTGGTTGCCACACAGGCACGTGGTTCCGTGCTATTCCACCAGAAGATGTTCGAGAGTCGTTTGTTCTTCGTCGACCGTCTCATCGACATGGGAGCACAGATTATCCTCTGCGACCCCCATCGTGCCGTCGTTGTAGGTCACGACCGTAAAATAAAGCTTCGCGCCAGCCGTATGTCCAGTCCCGATATCCGTGCAGGTATCGCCCTACTCATTGCCGCTATGTGCGCCAACGGCACAAGCATCATTAGCAACATCGAACAGATAGACCGCGGTTACGAGAATATCGAGTCCCGCCTGAATGCACTGGGCGCAAAAATAGAGAGAATAAACTAGTAACACTAGTGTATGACTAGTATAACTGGAGCAACTAGAAACAATGATCAAGCAAGAAGACGTTTACAAGATAGGCCGATTAGGTAAGGCTCACGGTGTCAAAGGCGAAGTGTCGTTCCAGTTTACTGACGACATCTTCGACAGCGTAGATGCCGAATATCTTGTACTCGATATTGACGGCATCCTAGTACCCTTCTTCATGGAAGAGTACCGCTTCCGCAACGACAGCGTCTGCCTAGTTAAGTTCTGCGACGTCGACACACAGCAGCGTGCCCAGGAACTGACGGGATGCGATGTCTACTTTCCCCGTGCGTTAGCCGAAGAGGCCGACGAGACACTTTCATTAGCAAGCCTCGTAGGCTTCGAAATCATCAGCGTTTCCGATGGTTCGGTCATCGGTACTATTGCCTCCATCGACGACACCACCCAGAACATCCTATTCGAACTGGAAGACGGCACCCTGATTCCTGCCAGCGACGAGCTGATAGAAGACATCGACACAGGACAGCGACAAATAAAAATGACTATCCCCACAGGATTACTTGAAATATGAGAAAAAAACAAATAGCCATATTAGGCTCTACGGGGTCAATAGGCACACAGGCTCTTGAGGTCATCAAGGAGCATAGCGACATGTACGAGGTATACTGTCTGACTGCCAACAACAAGATAGAACTGCTGGCAGAGCAGGCTCACCAGTTCAAACCTGCTGCCATCGTCATAGCCAACGAACAGCGGTTGGACGAATTGAAGCAGCTGATGAGCGACCTGCCCGACGTGAAGGTCTATGCCGGCAAGCAAGCCCTCGACGAAATTGTGGAGGCCGGCCCTATCGACATGGTATTGACGGCTATGGTAGGCTTTGCCGGACTCTCGCCTACCATCCATGCCATCAAGGCCCGTAAGGCCATTGCGCTGGCCAACAAGGAGACGCTGGTAGTTGCCGGTGAACTTATCCTGCAACTGGCACAGGAGTACCACACCCCTATCCTACCTGTCGACAGCGAGCACTCTGCCATTTTCCAGAGTCTGGTGGGTGAAGACGACAACCCCATAGAAAAGATTCTCCTGACAGCATCGGGTGGCCCGTTCCGTCTGAAGAGTATCGACGAACTGGGCACTGTCACCAAGGCCGATGCCCTGCGCCATCCCACGTGGGATATGGGTGCCAAGATTACCATCGACTCTGCCACCATGATGAACAAGGGTTTCGAGGTCATCGAGGCCAAGTGGCTCTTTGGCGTCGATGCCCGTCAGATTCAGGTATTGGTACATCCGCAAAGCATTGTCCATAGTGCCGTACAGTTCCACGATGGTGCCGTGAAGGCCCAGCTGGGCGTTCCCGATATGCGACTGCCCATCCAGTATGCCTTCTCGTTTCCCCAGCGACTGTCGCTCAGTGGTGACCGTCTCAACCTCTTCACCTCACAGAAACTGGAGTTCTTCGAGCCCGACCTAAAGAAGTTCCGTTGTCTGGCACTGGCATTCGAAGCCATCGACCGTGGGGGTAACATGCCTTGCATCGTGAATGCAGCCAACGAAATCGTTAATCGGGGATTCCTCGACGACAAGTGCGGATTCCTCCAGATGGCCGACATCATTGCCGAGACCATGCAACGTGCCACGTTCGACAAGAATCCCAGCTACGACACCTATATTGCCTCCGACGCCGAGGCCCGTCGTATTGCCACAGAATTAATGAACAAATAAGAATATAGTATTATAATGGAAGTATTTTTAATTAGAGTATTACAGTTCATGCTGGCCATTTCCCTGCTGGTATTGCTCCACGAGGGTGGTCACTTCTTCTTCTCAAAACTTTTCGGCGTCCGTGTCGAGAAGTTCTATCTTTTTTTTGACTGGAAATTCAGCCTTTTCAAGTTTAAACCCAAGAACAGCGATACGGAGTATGGTGTAGGCTGGATACCCTTGGGCGGCTATTGCAAAATTTCCGGTATGATCGACGAGAGTTTCGATACCGAACAGATGAAACAGCCCGCACAGCCTTGGGAATTCCGCACCAAACCCGCCTGGCAGCGTCTGCTGATCATGATTGGCGGTGTACTGGTCAATTTCCTGCTCGCCCTCTTCATCTATTCCCAGATTCTCTTCTGGTGGGGCGACACCTACATTCCCGTCAAGGATATGACGCTGGGTATGAAGTTCAACCAGGAAGCCAAGTCGTATGGTTTTCAGGATGGTGACATCTTGGTCGGTACCGATTTGAAAACCTTCAAGGATTTCTCTGCCGACCTCTATCGCGACATCTCCGAGGCCCATCGTGTAGATATTATCCGCGATGGCAAGCCCATGAGCATCACACTGCCTGGGAACCTCAACCTGTTGGGCATGCTCAAGGCTGATCCCTCGTTCGTTCGTCCATTGCTCCCTGCCCAGGTCGACAGCATTCTGCCTGGCTCACCTGCTACTGGTATCGGATTACAGAAAGGCGACAAAATCCTCGCGCTCAATGGTGCTCCCATCGACTCCTACAACGAGTTTGTTGACCAGCTAGGCCGTCGTCACGACATGCTGCTTACGGCAAAGTCTCAGGCCGATTCACTGAAAGCCCGCACGGTAAGCATTGTTTTCGGTAACGACACGCGTTGCGATACCACATCTGTCATCCTTACTCCCGACCTCAAGTTGGGCTTCATCATCAAGAGCATTGCTGATATATACAATCCCGTTACCACCGAATACGGATTCCTCGAGAGCATCCCTGCCGGCATCAAGTACGGCTGGCACGTGCTGGCATCTTATGTCGACGACATGAAGTATGTCTTCTCTGCTGAGGGTGCCAAGTCACTGGGCGGTTTCGGAGCCATCGGAAGCCTCTTCCCGCCCATGTGGGACTGGTATATGTTCTGGAAGATGACAGCTTTTCTCAGCATCATCCTCGCCTTCATGAACATTCTGCCCATTCCTGCCCTCGACGGCGGACATGTGCTCTTCCTGCTCTACGAAATGATTACCCGTCGCAAGCCATCTGAGAATTTCATGATCAAGGCGGAATACGTCGGTTTTGGCATTCTCATCCTCCTCATGGTCTTCGCAAACCTCAACGATATCCTTCGCTGGCTGGGATATATGTAGTAAAACTCTTAAAAAAGTGTAAAAATAACACCGAGAATGAAAATTCCCGGTGTTTTTTATTGTCATATGGAAATAAAGTAGTAATTTTACACCCAAATTCAAATAAGTGTAACCTAAAAAACTATTCATCTAATGAAAAAATCAACATTCGTATTGGCTGGAATGGCAGTGGCAACAGCCCTGTTGACAGCATGTGCTTCTGGCGAACAGAAGGTACTGACGGCGTCTGGTTTGGATGCCGCCAAGTTCGACACCACCATCAATGAGAAACCCGTAAAGCTGTACACGCTGAAGAATGCGAACGGCATGGAGGTGTGCATCACCAACTATGGCGGACGCGTGGTTTCGCTCGTGGTTCCCGACAAGGATGGCAATCCCACCGACGTAGTGCTGGGCTTCGACAACATTGCCCAGTATGCCGACACGCTGAACACTCCCACCGATTACGGTTCCTCTGTAGGCCGTTATGCCAACCGTATCAACATGGGTAAGTTCACGTTGAACGACTCAACTTACCAGCTACGTCAGAACGACAAGCACGACGGTCGCGACCACTGTCTGCATGGCGGTGGTGCCACAGGTTGGATGAACCAAGTGTATGATGTCGTCGAAGTGAATGACTCGCTGATTAAGTTGCAGATCAATGCTGCCGACGGTGAGAACGGATTCCCTGGCAACGTAGTGGCTACAACCACCTATAAGGTAACTGCCGACAACGTGCTCGACATCGTCTGGGAAGCTACCACCGACAAACCGACCATCATCAACCAGACCAACCACAACTACTATAATCTGAGTGGTGATCTGGAGAATGCAGCCTACGACCAGGTACTCTTTGTGAATGCCGACAACTTCACCGAGAGCGACGAGAGCTATATGCCCACTGGCAAAATTCTGCCCGTTGAAGGCACGCCTATGGACTTCCGCACGCCGCACGCTGTGGGTGACTCCATCAAGTCAGAGTACTATCAGATTAAGAACGCTCATGGTTACGACCACAACTGGTGTCTGAACACCAATGGCGACGACACACAGGTTTGTGCTTCGCTCTATAGCCCCAAGACTGGCATCTTCATGGAGATGTTCACCAACGAGCCTGGCGTACAGGTC
Organism: Prevotella sp.; assembly: GCA_016291085.1. Taxonomy (GTDB): domain Bacteria; phylum Bacteroidota; class Bacteroidia; order Bacteroidales; family Bacteroidaceae; genus Prevotella. Next base: position 27,685 of record JAEEVW010000025.1, on the reverse strand, counting down.
TACAGCGGTAACTTCCAGGGTGTCGGTGGCGAGGAGAACGTGGTTCGCAAGCTTGGCAAGAAGTATCCTCAGCATGTAAGCATCTGTCTCGAGAGCCAGAAGTATCCCGACTCGCCCAACCATCCCGAATGGGCCAGCCCCGTGGTGACTCCCGAGAAGCCTTACTATAGCCACGCTGCCTATAAGTTCTCGGTAAAGTAAATAGTAAATTGTAAAATAGTAAATTATCATGGCATTATTAGACTGGATTGTCATTGGCGTATTCTGCCTTGCGCTGATTGGCATTGTGGTATGGGTTGTCTCACAGAAAAACGACAACTCGGCAGACTATTTCCTGGGTGGTAAAGACGCAACGTGGATTGCCATCGGTGCATCAATCTTCGCCTCGAACATCGGTTCCGAGCACCTCATCGGACTGGCTGGTGCCGGTGCTTCCTCTGGTATGGCTATGGCCCACTGGGAGATTCAGGGTTGGATGATCCTGATTCTGGGTTGGGTATTCGTGCCGTTCTATACCCGCTCGATGGTTTACACCATGCCTGAGTTCCTGGAGCGTCGCTTCAACAAGGAGTCGCGCACCATTCTCTCAGTCATCTCGCTGATTTCGTATGTGCTCACCAAGGTGGCCGTAACGGTTTATGCCGGTGGCCTTGTGTTCCAGCAGGTATTTGGCATCAAGGAACTCTGGGGCATCGACTTCTTCTGGATTGCCGCCATCGGTCTGGTGCTCATCACCGCTGCCTACACCATCTTCGGTGGTATGAAGAGCGTGCTCTACACCTCTGTGCTGCAGACACCTATTTTATTATTAGGTTCACTCATCATCCTCGTCCTGGGCTTGAAAGCCCTGGGCAGTTGGGACCAGATGCTGGCCCTCTGCGACGTGAAGCCCAGCTACGATGGTGCTACAGGAACGATGATTCACCTCATGCGTTCTAACAGCGACCCGCAGTATCCTTGGCTCGGTGCCTTAGTAGGCTCGGCTGTCATTGGTTTCTGGTACTGGTGTACCGACCAGTTTATCGTACAGCGTGTGCTGTCTGGTAAGAACGAGAAAGAGGCCCGCCGCGGTACCATCTTCGGTGCTTATCTGAAGCTATTGCCAGTGTTCCTGTTCCTTATCCCCGGTATGATTGCTTTTGCACTGCACCAGAAGTATCTGGCAGCTGGTGGCGAGGGATTCCTGCCCCTGCTGGCAAACGGCAACCCCAATGCTGACGCCGCCTTCCCCACCCTCGTGGCAAAGATTCTGCCCGCTGGTGTGAAGGGCCTCGTGGTCTGCGGTATCCTTGCAGCCCTGATGTCGTCGCTGGCTTCGCTGTTCAACTCTTCAGCCATGCTGTTCACCATCGACTTCTGGAAGCGCCTGAAGCCCAATACCTCTGAAAAGAGTCTGGTAACCATCGGACAGATTGCTACCGTCGTCATCGTGATTCTCGGTATTCTGTGGATTCCCATCATGCGCTCTGTAGGAGATGTGCTCTACACCTACTTGCAGGACGTACAGTCTGTGCTGGCTCCTGGTATCGCTGCCGCCTTCCTGTTGGGTATAACCTGGAAGCGCGCTTCTGCCAAGGGTGGCATGTGGGGCTTGCTCTCAGGTATCATCATCGGTCTGACCCGTCTGGGCGCTAAGGTGTACTACAGCAATGCTACCGATGCTGCCGACTCGTGGTTCAAGGCCGTGTTCTACGACTTCAACTGGCTGTTCTTCTGTGGTGTCATGCTTGTGGTATGCTGCCTGGTAGTGATTATCGTATCACTCTGCACAGAGGCTCCCGACGAGCAGAAGATCCAGGGTCTGGTATTCGGCACTTCTACTCCCGAGCAGCGTGCCGCTACCCGTGCCAGCTGGAACCACTGGGACATCATCCATACCGTTATCATCCTGGGTATCACCGTAGCATTCTACATCTACTTCTGGTAAACGAAGATGACAACGTATTATTCCGAATTCCAAAAAGTATTGCTGTCCGTCGACTGCATCATCTTCGGCTTCGATAACAACAAGCTCAAGATACTCATCGGCAAGCGCAATATGGATCCTGGTCGTGGCGAATGGAGCCTCTACGGAGGCTTCGTACGCAGCGACGAGAGCCTGGACCAGGCTGCTAACCGCACACTGCGCGAACTCACTGGCCTTCGCAACATCTTTATGCGACAGGTGGGAGCCTTCGGCAATCTCGACCGCGACCCGGGTGAACGTGTGGTGTCGGTGGCATACTATGCACTCATCAATGTCAAGGACTACAGCGAGCGCCAGCGCAAACAACATGGCGTGGAATGGGTCAACATCGAGGACATTCCGCAGATGTATTCCGACCACAACAAAATGATTGTGAAGGCCCGCAAACTGATGAAGCAGAAGATGAAGACTGACCCCGTAGGCTTCGAACTGTTGCCCGATTTGTTTACGCTCACCCAGCTGCAGCGACTCTACGAGGCTGTGAATGGTGAAGAGCTCGACAAGCGCAACTTCCGCAAGCGCATCAAGGAGATGGACTTCATCGAGAAGACTGACCTCATCGACAAGAAGACGTCGAAACGCGGTGCATCGCTCTACCGTTTCAACAAGAAAGCATTTACAGAAGATAAGACTTTTAAGTTATAGTTAAGAGTTAAGAATTAAGAGTTAGAACTATGTTAGAAGAACTGAAAGAAAAAGTATTCCGTGCCAACCTCGATTTGGTGAAGCACAACCTCGTTATATTCACCTGGGGCAACGTCAGCGCCATCGACCGTGAGAAGGGCCTCGTAGTCATCAAGCCCTCTGGCGTGGAGTACGACGTCATGAAGGCCAGCGACATGGTCGTTGTCGACCTCGAGACTGGCAAGGTCGTTGAGGGCGACCTGAATCCCTCGTCCGACACGCCCACACACCTTGTATTATATAAGGCATTCCCCGAGCTGGGCGGCATCGTGCACACCCACTCCACCTATGCCACGGCATGGGCACAGGCCGGCAAGGACATCCCCAACATCGGCACCACACACGCCGACTATTTCCATGACTGCATTCCCTGCACGGAGGCTATGACGCAAGACCAGATGGCCGAGTACGAGTACAACACGGGCGTAGTCATTGTCGACCGCATCACCAAGGCCAACATCAATCCCGTCCACACCCCTGCCGTACTGGTCAAGAACCACGGTCCCTTCGCCTGGGGTAAGGACGCCGATCAGGCTGTCTACCACGCCGTCGTCACCGAGCAAGTAGCCAAGATGGCTTTCATCTCGTTCATGGTCAATCCCGAAACCACGATGAATCCCCTGCTCGTCGAGAAGCACTTCTCACGCAAGCACGGCCCCAACGCCTACTACGGCCAGAAGAAAAAGTAAAAAAGTAAAAAAGTAAAATATGAAAGCATTTGAAAATTTAGAGATATGGTGGGTGACTGGTGCGCAGTTGCTGTATGGCGGTGACGCAGTGGTTGCCGTCGATGGACACTCCAAGGAGATGGTCGAGGGCCTGAATGCCAGTGGAAACATCCCCGTTAAGATAGTATACAAAGGCACAGCCAACAGCTCGAAGGAAGTCGAGCAGGTCATGCTCGCTGCCAACAACGACGAGAAGTGCGTAGGTATCATCACGTGGATGCACACCTTCTCGCCAGCCAAGATGTGGATCAAGGGTCTGCAGCAGTTGCAGAAGCCTCTGCTCCACTTCCACACACAGTATAACGCTGAGATCCCCTGGGCAACGATGGACATGGACTTCATGAACCTCAACCAGTCGGCTCACGGCGACATCGAGTTCGGACACATCTGCACCCGCATGCGTGTTCCCCGCAAGGTCGTTTGCGGCTACTGGAAGGACGAGGCTGCCCAGCGTCAGATTGCCGTCTGGGCTCGCGTAGCTGCTGGTGTGGCCGATGCTCACAACGTGCGCTGTCTGATGTTCGGCATGAACATGAACAACGTGGCTGTCACTGATGGCGACCGCGTGGAGTTCGAGCAGCGTCTGGGCTACCATGTCGACTACTACCCCGTATCTTCTCTGATGGAGTACTTCAAGAAAGTTACCGATGCCGAGGCTGATGCTTTGGTCGAGGAGTACAAGAAGCTCTACACCATCAAGATTGACGAGAGCGGCGAGCAGGTCTACTGGGAGAAGGTGAAGAACGCTGCCAAGGCCGAGATCGCCCTGCGCCGCGTATTGAAGGACGAAGGTGCTACCGCTTTCACCACCAACTTCGACGACTTGGGCGACGCCGACATCAACGACCCGAACTTTGTAGGCTTCGACCAGATTCCCGGTCTCGCTTCACAGCGTCTGATGGCCGAGGGTATCGGTTTCGGTGCTGAGGGTGACTGGAAGACCGCCTGCCTCTATCGCACGCTGTGGGTCATCCAGCAGGGCATGCCCACCGGCTGCTCGTTCCTCGAGGACTATACGCTCAACTTCGCCGGCGACCGCTCCAGCTGCCTGCAGAGCCACATGCTCGAGATTTGCCCGCTGATTGCCAGCGACAAGCCCAAGCTTGAAGTTCACTTCCTCGGCATCGGCATTCGCAAGCAGCAGACCGCCCGCCTCGTGTTCACCTCGAAGACAGGTCGCGGCATCAAGGCTACCGTCGTCGACTTGGGTAATCGCTTCCGCCTGATTTCGCAGGAGGTGGAGTGCATCGAGCCCAAGCCCATGCCTAACCTCCCCGTGGCCAGCGCCCTCTGGGTACCGCAGCCCTCGTTCGAGATTGGTGCCGGAGCCTGGATTCTGGCCGGCGGCACACACCACAGCGCCTTCTCCTACGACATCACCGAGGAGTACTGGGAGGACTTCGCCGAGATGCTGGGCATCGAGTACGTCAAGATAAACAAGCAGACCAACACGTTCGACTTCAAGCAGACGCTGCGCAACAACGAAGTGTATTATATGTTAAACAAAGCCCTAAAGTAATATGACAGCGAAACAAACCATAGAGGCTGGTAAAGCCATTCTGGGAATCGAATTCGGTTCCACACGTATCAAGGCCGTGCTCATCGACCAGGACAACAAACCCATCGCCCAGGGCGCTTTCGAGTGGGAGAACCAATTGGTTGACGGACTTTGGACCTACAGTATCGACATCATCTGGAAAGGTCTGCAGGACTGCTACGCCGACCTGCGCAAGGACGTGAAGAAGCAGTACGACTGTGAGATTGAGTCGCTGGCCGCCATTGGTTTCTCGGCTATGATGCACGGCTACATGGCCTTCAACGAGAAACAGGAGATTCTGGTGCCCTTCCGCACATGGCGCAACACCAATACCGGCAAGGCCGCTGCAGAACTGAGCGAGCTGTTCAACTATAACATCCCCCTGCGCTGGAGCATCTCGCACCTGTACCAGTGCATCCTTGAGGGTAATGAACACGTGAAGGACATCAAGTACCTGACGACTTTGGCAGGTTATGTACACTGGCAGGTGACGGGTGAGTTCGTGCTGGGCGTGGGCGATGCCTCGGGTATGATTCCCGTAGATTCCGCTACGAAGACCTACGACGCCACGATGGTGGAGAAGTTCGACAAGCTCATTGCTCCGAAGGGATACTCATGGAAGCTGCTGGACATTCTGCCCAAGAGCCTGAACGCCGGCGAAGCTGCTGGTGTGCTGACCGCTGAGGGTGCTAAGAAGCTCGACGTGAGCGGCAACCTGAAGCCCGGCTGCCCCGTTTGTCCTCCTGAGGGTGACGCTGGCACAGGTATGGTAGCCACCAACGCAGTGAAGCAGCGCACGGGTAACGTTTCTGCAGGAACTTCTTCTTTCTCGATGATCGTATTGGAGAAGCCGCTGAGCAAGCCCTACGAGATGATTGACATGGTGACGACGCCCGACGGCAGCCTTGTGGCTATGGTGCACTGTAACAACTGCACCAGCGACATCAACGCTTGGGTGGGTCTGTTCAAGGAATATCAGCAGTTGCTGGGTGTGCCTGTCGACATGAACGAGCTCTACGGAAAACTGTTTAACAAGGCCCTCGAAGGCGACACTGACTGTGGCGGTCTGATGGCCTACAACTACGTCTCTGGTGAGCCTGTAACCGGATTGGCCGACGGTCGTCCCCTGTTCGTGCGCTCGGCTAACGACAAGTTCAATCTGGCCAACTTCATGCGTGCCAACCTCTACGGTGCCATCGGCGTGCTGAAGATTGGTAACGACATCTTGTTCAAGGACGAGAAGATCAAGGTGGACCGCATCACCGGTCACGGCGGATACTTCAAGACTGCTGGCGTAGGTCAGCGCATGCTGGCTGCTGCCCTGAACAGCCCCATCTCTGTGATGGAGACTGCCGGTGAAGGTGGTGCATGGGGTATCGCACTGTTAGCTGGCTACCTGATTAACAAGAATGGCAAGTCGCTGGCAGACTATCTGGAAGAGGTTGTCTTCGCAGGCAACACGGGTGTCAGCATCGCCCCCACCCCAGAGGATGTGGCTGGTTTCGAGCGTTATATCGAAAACTACAAGAAGTGTCTGCCCATCGAGCAGGCCGCTGTAGCGAATAAATAGAGAGAAGAAGGCTGCGATTATACGAGAGAAGAACGGAACGTGTTCCAGTTATTCCGAGCGAAAGCAGGCTCGAACGAAGTTCAAGTAAGATGTAAGAGAAAGCGCAAAATAATCTTAATTTATTTTGCGCTTTCCTTGTTTATTCGTAACTTTGCCCTCAGAAAAATGGGGGTCGTGCCGGTTCGATCGGGATACTCATCAAATTACATCGAAAACTGAGTTGACTTCTCTTGTCAATGGCGGGCCACGATACTGCGCAAGCAGGGAGCCGCAAGGCCGGTGGATTACAAAGGCAGAGGGTGCTCGAATCTTTTAACAAAGGAGTTTTCATCACATCACTGGGCGGCCCCTCTTTTTTAAATTGACAATTGAGAATTATGATTTGATTTTCAACGCGTACTAAAGAAACTATTAGACTATTATGTTTTCAGGAATCATCGAAGAGTTTGCTACGGTTGTAGCCATCAAGAAAGACAGGGAGAATATCGATTTCACACTGCGTTGTTCATTTGTCGACGAGCTGGGCATTGACCAGAGCGTAGCTCATAATGGCGTGTGCCTGACGGTTGTCAAGATAGAAAACGGCACCTACACGGTGACAGCGATGAAAGAGACGCTGGACCGTTCGAACCTGGGACTGTTACAGGTTGGCGACAAGGTAAATGTGGAACGCTCGATGCTGATGAACGGCCGTCTGGACGGACACATCGTACAGGGGCATGTGGATGAAACGGCCCGTTGTACTGCTGTGGAAGATGCTGACGGCAGCACGTATTTTACCTTCGAATACAAGCAGGACAAGGAAATGGCCCGCAACGGCTATTTCACCGTCGACAAGGGTTCGGTGACGGTAAACGGTGTCTCGCTGACGGTATGTAACCCCACGCAGAACACGTTCCAAGTGGCTATCATTCCCTATACCTTCGAACACACCAATTTCTGCGACATCAAGGTGGGAAGCGTTGTGAATTTGGAGTTTGACATCATCGGCAAATACATTGCACGACTTCATCAGCTTCAATGACGAGGAAGGAAAGATACAAGCGCGTTCTGGACTATTTCCGCAAGGAGATGCCTGTAGCTGATACGGAACTGGAGTTTGGCAGTGTGTTCCAGCTCCTTGTAGCCGTCATCCTGAGTGCACAGTGTACAGACAAGCGCATCAATCAGGTGACGCCTGAACTGTTCCGCCACTACCCTGATGCCAACAGCATGGCACAGGCTGAGGTGGACGACGTGCTGGAACTGATCAAGAGCGTATCGTATCCGAACTCCAAGGCCGACCATCTGGTGAAGATGGCACGGATGTTGGTGGAGCGCCATGACGGTGAGGTGCCCCAGGACATGAACCTGCTGCTGGACCTGCCTGGCGTAGGGCGCAAGACAGCCAACGTCATACAGAGTGTCGCCTTCGGCAAATCGACCATGGCCGTTGACACCCATGTGTTTCGTGTGAGTCACCGTTTAGGACTGGTAACGGAGAAAGACGACACACCCTACAAAGTGGAACGCATGCTGGTAAAAAACATACCCGAGGAAGATATTCCCCGGGCACATCATTGGTTGTTACTCCATGGCCGTTACGTCTGTACAGCTCGTCGACCGCATTGTGAAAAGTGTGGACTTAACGGCGTTTGTCCTTCGGCCGTCCGCCAGGGAATTTCCCATTTGGAAAATGTCCGTTAGGAGCCTGCCACCCTTTCATCATCTGACGATGGAAACGGCTCTCGGCCATGATGGCGTCAAACACCTTAGAAGGCGACACCACCTGCATCATCTTCTTGTGATACTGCTGGTCGAGCTGCTTGAGTTCAATATTGGCCTTATCCCACTCACGGATTGACTCGGCACACTTGGCATCGTCCCCAGGCTTGGCAGTCGGACGCATACGGCCATAAATGGCACGTTGCTTGGCCTGCAACTCCCTCATCAAGGGGAAGAACTTGGCGGCCTCCTGCTGGTCGAAATGTGCTTCCTTCGTAATGAAAGCTTCAAGATCGGCCTGGAACTTCTCTGGCGAGAATTTCTTGTCCTGGGCACTGACCGTCAGCGTCATCAGCAAGCAGAATAGAATAACAGTGTATTTCTTCATTACTCTCAATTTTTAAAGTTAATTTTCGGCCAGACATGCGTAAATCTCGGTATTATCGAGCATCGCATAGTCTGCAGCCTCATCTATATATTGACTTTCTGTGTTGACATTTGAAACAAGAGGTTGCTCTTCAGCAGACTCAGGGGTATGATGGAATGTAAGTCCCATAACAACCACTGCAACCATGCATGCAGCCGCATAGAGCCAGGGGCGCAGAGCCACCAGGCGACTCTTCGGACGACGCTGTGACAAAGAGACCTGCTCTGCCTGCTGTTCACGCTCAGGCAATTGAGCCATAACCCGCTCTGTCAGCTGGTCGAAATAACCTTCTGGGACTCGGAAGTGATTTTCCTTACCGAAACGGTCTTGTATTTCCTTTTCTTCGTAGTTCATTTTTGCCTTATTTTTTAGTATGACGTTTGTTTTCGCAAAAGGTTTAATCGCGGTGCTTAAAAAATTCAGATATCTTTTTCACTGCAATATGATAAGAGGCTTTCAGCGATCCTTCTGAGGTTTTCAGAATACGGCTCATTTCGCTGTATTTCATGTCTTCGAAATATTTCAGAGTGAATACAGTGCGCTGAACATCAGGCAGTTGACTAATAGCTTCCTGCAGCATCGCTTCTGTTTCATCACCATCGAAATAGTTATCAGCAACCAGCATATTAGCCACTCCACTCTCCACATCGTCCGCGTGGATCATCGTATTATTTTTCTGTTTGCGCAGAAAATCGAGACTCTCATTCACGGCAATGCGATAAAGCCATGTCGACAGGCGCGACTCCTGATGGAAATCGTCCAGATGGCTCCATGCCTTGATAAAAACGTTCTGCAGCACGTCGTCGGCATCTTCATGCGTGAGCACCATGCGACGAATCTGCCAGTAAAGCTGTTCACCATACTCGCGCACCACCTGTTCGAACGCCTTGCGTTGCGTCGTGGGATCCGACAGTTTCTGCATCAACAATTGTTCTTCTTGCTTCGTCATTCTACGAAAGTCTTCAGTTGGTTCCAAATCACTTTGTCGTAGCCATATATATCGGGCCACGTCTGCAGCACACCTGCTTCGTCAGGCCACAGCGTATAGTATATAATATAAAGAGGTACGCGAGGCTTCACAGGAATATAGCCGATAATCTTATTGTGCGATTCCTGATCGGGATGAGCACTCACCCACGCTATGCCCTGGTCGCTTTCTGGCGTCAGCCCCATCGCAATACGGATGCGGTCGAGCAACCACTCGTCAGGATTGTCGAGCACGAAACGAGCCAGTTCGAAAGGTTTCGATACACGCACGCAACCATGCGAAAAAGCCCTCGCATTGCGTTGGAAAGCACCCGGGTTCGACGTGTCGTGAAGGAATACGGAGAAACTGTTCTTGAACCGGAACACGATACGTCCCAGCGAATTGCCTGCCCCACCCTGCTGCGCGACACGATACTTGCCGCTGAGCAGCATCTGACGCGACACCTGACGAGAGTCGAGCGTTTGGTTGGTAGACTTATCGATGATGTTGTAGCGGTTTCGTGCAAAATAGGCCGAATCGCCAGCACGATGCGCAACCTCGTTCTCGATGATACTCGTTGGAATTATCCACTGCGGATTGGCCTCCATCCACTCAATATTGCTGGAGAGCTGGGGAGTCTTTGTATTCACATTACCACAGACCACTCGCATATCAAGCGTCTCCTCAGGACTGTAGGCATACAGATGGAAAGCAGGAATATTGACCACAATACGCTTGTTGTTGACATCCAAAGGCTGGTGCCTGCGCCACCGGCTACGCTCCATATTGACCATGATGCGCTGGCGTTGTTCGGATGAAGAAGCCTGAGGAAGCATGGACTTCAACTGCTGGTAGAAGGCGTCCTTGGGCTGTATCTCGCCAAGATAGTCAGCAATACTGTCATTGGCTATCTTGTTGATGACGAACGACATATAGCGTTCTCCAGGCTTATCGATATCCACATCGAACAGGCCACGATACTTGACGTAATTACGTGTGGTGTCTTGTCTCTCCACATCCAAATTGTTGAAGGTGCGATGAGGATTCACAAATCCGAAGCGCTGACCATAGCAATATCGCATACACGCTTTCGTCAACCGGTATTCCAGCCGTGCAGCCACAAGACTGGCCTTGTTCTTGCTCTCGTCGAAAGCGAGCGTACGGAAAATATTCAAATCATTCTCTATCGCCTTCACGCCAAATGTCTGTTCCGACATTCCGATCTCGCCCAACCGATGCAACCAAGCCAACAGGGAATCGGCACGCTCGTCGACGCCGATACAGTCAATCCACAACAACGGGCTATCGTCCTTTTTGTAGTAGTTGCACACATCACGATCGGCATCCGTCTTTACGGGGTCTGAAGCGGCCATCTGCCGCAACTGATGGTGAATATCGGAAACGCCTAAAATAAAGGCAGGCGTCTTCATATCAGAAAACGCCTCCATCGAGATAATTCTTTCCTTATGTACATGATTGTCACACCCCGAAACGAGGAGCAACAACAATGATAAGCAGGCTGTTAACGAACGGCAACCTTTCTTACCACTTTGCCTATCTTCAGAATGTAACAACCTTTAGGTACGTTAAGTTCTATGCGTTGAGCGGGGCTCTCAATCTTCACTGTTTTGACAAGACGACCCGTCAATGAAACGACCTCCAACGTCAAGCCCTGGGCACCATTGATGGTCACCCACTGCCCATTGACGGAGATGGTTATGTCGTCCTCTATCGTCTGCTCCTGCGGTATCATTTCTGCTTCAGCAGCACTCACAAAAAGAGGTGCTGACAGCATCATTGACAATGCAACGGAGAATATGAGTAGTCTTTTAATCATAAGCAATATACTATATAGTTTGTGCAAAAGTACGAAGAATATTTGATAATTCCAAATTTTTTGGCATAAAATTTCATTTTATACGTCAAAAACGGCCTGTTCGTCTGTCAAATGGCTATTAGGGAACACTTCCTGAGCCTCACGAAGTAGCACGTTCTCGTCTTCATATCGTGACGAATAATGTCCCAACAGAAGTTGTTCGACACCGGCATCACGAGCCACCATAGCAGCCTGTCGGGCAGTAGAATGGTGATACTTCTGGGCCAGCAACAGATTGTCTTCGCCATAGGTACTCTCGTGATACAGCGTCGTCACGCCTTTCAGCCGCTCGTGCAGCGTCGGAATATAGCGGGTATCGCTGCAATAGGCATATGCCCGCGGAGCCTCCGCAGGCGTCACCAACCGCTGGTTCTCAATGACTTCCCCATCGGCTGTCGTCCAGTCGGCTCCAGCCTTGATATTGTTCATCTGACTGATGGGAATCTCATAGAAATCAATCATGTCGCGACGGATATGAGGCAATGGTGGCTTTTCGCGGAACACGTATCCGCAACAGGGCATCCGATGCTCCAGGGGGATGGTCTCAACAGTCAGCGAACGGTCTTCATAAACGGTCTGCTGCTGTGTAGTATCCACAGCATGGAAATCGACCTCGTAATCGAAATCGTGACAGAACATCCGCATCTGCAACTTCAGGATATCCTCCAACTCACCTGGGGCATAAATGGCCAACCGTGCCGTACGCCCTAACAAACCGAACGTGCTGAGCATCCCAATCAGTCCGAAACAATGATCTCCATGCAGATGAGTGATGAAGACGGCACTGATTTTGGTAAATCGGATGTGGGAACGGCGCAACTGCACCTGCGTTCCCTCCGCACAGTCAATCAAGAACAATTTACCCCTCACCTCCACCACTTGGGCCGAAGCATAGTGGCGAGGCGTAGGCAATGCACTTCCGCAACCTAAAATGTGTACTCTGAACGGTTCCAAGAACAATCAGCTTACAAGAAGAATTCGTTCTGAGAATCCTCCAGTTGAATTTCTTTTCCGTACTCTTCCTTGGGTTTCTGACGACTGTATTCGAAGATCTCTTCACCATCTTTGTATACCAGCGAGTCTGCACCCAGCTTCACAATATCGTAAAGATAGATCTCGTCTTCTTCACTGCCACCTTCGCGCATCATCACGATTTCCAGCTGGCCACGGGTCAGACGCCACGTGCGATAAACAATCGAGCTCTGTTGAATGCCCTCGGCAATACCGCCTTCCTTAATCGAGATACCCACCTCGTCAGAACCGTCCAACGGGTTAGGCATTACCCAGTTGCCAAGCAGCGTAGCCTGATTGACAACCATCAGGGCAGTATCTTTTCCTGAGTTTGGAACGACGGCCATGCGATCGCCAACGTGCATACCGCCAAACACCTTGTTATTCTCCTGCGCCGTTGAAATGTCAATCGACAGCGTATCACCCATATCGGTTATTAACTGCAGGGTATTCATGGCCGTACCTTCGGCACATACGCCGTAAATCGTAGGATCGGCATTTGCCACATCGGCAGAGTCACCATTATCGAAGGGGACTTTCTCGGTTTTTCCACCACACGCAGCCATCGTTATCACGACAGCTGAAACAATTGTAAAAACTGCAAGTTTTTTCATATTCCTATTCTTTATTTTCGTTAATCTCTATTTTCTAATGCTTTTGCCTCGTTCCACAGGGCATCCATCTCCTCTAAGGTCATATCCTTTAAAGGCTTGCCTACACGGATACTATGCTCCTCAATATAGTTAAAGCGACGGATGAACTTCTGGTTGGTCTTCTCCAACGCATTGTCAGGATTGAGTTTATACAGGCGGGCGGCGTTGATGACAGCAAAGAGGAAATCGCCTAATTCTTGTTCGGATTTTTCCTTGTCCTCCTTACGCATTTCTGCCTCCAGTTCGTCCAGCTCTTCACGCACCTTGGCCCATACGTCCTGCTTGTCTTCCCAGTCAAAACCCACGTTGCGAGCCTTGTCTTGAACACGATAGGCCTTGATCAGCGAGGGCAATGCCGATGGAACACCCGAAAGCACCGTCTTATTGCCGTCTTTTTCCTTCAGTTTAATCTGCTCCCAACTCTCCAGCACTTGCTCGGCATCCTTGGCAACAGCCTCGCCATAGACATGGGGATGACGGAAAATGAGCTTGTCGCACAACTTATTGCAGACATCGGCAATGTCGAATTGGCCCTTCTCCTCTCCAATCCTGCCATAAAAGACAATATGTAGCAACACGTCGCCCAACTCTTTACAGATCTCGCGTTGGTCGTCGCATATCAAGGCCTCACAGAGTTCGTAGGTCTCTTCAATGGTATTTGCACGCAGACTTTCATTGGTCTGTTTACGATCCCACGGACATTCTTCACGCAACCTGTCCATCACGTCCAACAAACGCCCGAAGGCCTGCATTTTCTCTTCTTTAGTATGTTTTCTTTCCATAGCCAACTGCAAAGGTATGAATTTTTTTCGAACTACCAATGGTAGTTTCGTATTTTTTTTTTGGTTTTTCGCTCAATTTTCACTACCTTTGCACCCAATTTTATAAATAAGTTATGGAATTAGCAAGCAAATACGACCCAAAAGAGGTCGAATCGAAATGGTATCAGTACTGGCTGGACAATAAGTTGTTCGCCTCGAAACCCGATGGACGTCAGCCCTACACCATCGTTATCCCACCGCCCAATGTGACTGGTGTGCTGCACATGGGCCACATGTTGAACAACACCATTCAGGACATCCTGATTCGTCGAGCCCGCATGGAGGGCAAGAACGCCTGCTGGGTGCCTGGCACCGACCACGCCTCGATTGCTACAGAGGCTAAGGTGGTGAAGAAACTCGCCGAGCAGGGCATCAAGAAGCGCGACCTGACTCGCGACGAGTTTCTGAAGCACGCATGGGAATGGACCGACGAACACGGCGGCATCATCCTGAAGCAGTTGCGCCGTCTGGGTGCTTCGTGCGACTGGGACCGTACGGCCTTCACGATGGACGAGAAGCGCTCTGAAAGCGTCATCAAGGTCTTCGTCGACCTCTACAACAAGGGCTATATCTATCGTGGTCTGCGCATGGTGAACTGGGACCCCAAGGCGCTCACCGCACTTTCTACCGAGGAGGTAATATATAAAGAGGAGCAGAGCCATCTGTTCCACCTGAAATACTATGTGGACGGTCCAGTTCCCGAAAGTTCTCTTTCGGGCAACGGCAACGTCATCCACAAGGACGACCGCGGCTACTACGCCGTTGTCGCCACCACCCGTCCTGAGACCATTATGGGTGATACCGCTATGTGTATCAATCCCAAGGACCCGAAGAACCAGTGGCTGAAGGGCCGCAAGGTTATCGTGCCCCTGGTGAACCGTGTCATTCCCGTCATCGAAGACCGCTATGTCGACATCGAGTTCGGTACGGGCTGTCTGAAGGTTACTCCCGCTCACGACACCAACGACTACATGCTGGGCAAGACGCATAACCTCGAGACCATCGACATCTTCAATCCCGATGGCACCATCTCCGAACAGAGTCCGCTTTACGTGGGAATGGATCGTATGGACTGCCGCAAACAGATTGTCAAGGACCTGCAGGCCGCTGGTCTCATGGAGCGCATTGAGGACTATACTAACAAGGTGGGCTACTCTGAGCGCAACCCCGACACTGCCATCGAGCCGCGTCTCTCGCTGCAGTGGTTCCTCAAGATGGAACACTTCGCAGAGATTGCCCTGAAGCCCGTCATGGAGGGTGAGATGCACTTCTATCCGCAGAAATACGTGAACACCTATAAGAACTGGCTGGAAAACATCCAGGACTGGTGCATCTCGCGCCAGCTGTGGTGGGGACACCGCATTCCCGCCTACTATTATCCCGGAAAACCCGGAAATTCCGGAGAATCCGGCGAAGCCTTCGTCGTTGCCGAGACTGCTGAAAAGGCCCTCGAACTGGCTCGCAAGGAAAGCGGCAATGCCAACATGCAGCTCTCTGACCTTCGTCAGGACGAGGACGCCCTCGACACATGGTTCTCATCGTGGCTATGGCCCATCTCGCTGTTCGACGGCATCAACAACCCCGGCAACGAGGAAATCTCGTACTACTACCCCACCTCAGACCTCGTAACGGCTCCCGACATCATCTTCTTCTGGGTAGCCCGCATGATCATGGCCGGTGAGGAGTACATGGGCAAGTTCCCGTTCAAGAATGTCTATTTCACAGGTATCGTTCGCGACAAGCTGGGTCGTAAGATGTCGAAGTCGCTCGGCAACAGCCCCGACCCCATCGAGCTCATCGAGAAGTTTGGCGCCGACGGTGTGCGCATGGGCATGATGCTCTCTGCTCCTGCTGGTAACGACATCCTCTTCGACGAGGCTCTCTGCGAGCAGGGACGCAACTTCAACAACAAGATTTGGAATGCCTTCCGCCTCGTCAAGGGCTGGCAGGTTAGCAATGATATCGAGCAGACTGGTGCCGAGAAACTGGCCATGAAATGGTTCGATGCCAAGTTGAAGGAGGTAGCCGCCGAACTCGACGACCTCTTCTCGAAGTATCGCATCTCCGAGGCCCTGATGGCTGTCTATAAGCTGTTCTGGGACGAGTTCTCAGGCTGGTATCTGGAGATGGTGAAGCCCGCCTATATCGACGGACAGCAGCAACCCATCAACACCAAGACCTACGAGGCTACCCTCGACTTCTTCGACAAGCTGCTGAAGATGCTCCATCCCTTCATGCCGTTCATTACCGAGGAATTGTGGCAAGCACTCTGCGAGCGTAAGGATGGCGAGAGCATCATGCGCGAGTGCCTCGCTCTCAGCGGCTTGTCCGCTGAGGATGAAAAGCTTCTCGCCGACGTGGAACTGGTGAAGCAGGTAGTCAGCGGTGTGCGCACCGTACGTGCCCAGAAGAACATTGCCAACAAGGAGAAACTGACGCTGCAGGTGGTGAACTCACAGCTCGAAGGCCAGTATGGTGATGCCGTCATCAAGATGGCCAACCTGGAGGCTATTACTCCCGTCAGCGAGAAAGACAGCACCGCCAGCACCTTCATGGTAGGCATGACGGAATATGCCGTTCCCCTGGGCAACATGATTGACATCGACGCTGAAATCGAGAAGCAGGAGGCCCAGCTGAAGCACCTCGAAGGATTCCTGCAGGGTGTGATGAAGAAGCTCTCGAACGAGCGTTTCGTCGCCAACGCCCCAGAGGCCGTTGTGGCTATGGAACGTAAGAAGCAGAGCGACTCGGAAGAGAAAATCGCTGCCCTGAAAGAGTCCCTCGCAGCCCTCAAGGCTCAGAAGAAATAATTAGGACCCCTCTCCACCTCCCCCGAGGGGGAGTGAACTAAAAAGCCTCCCCGAGGGAAAGTGCCTAAAAAAGCCTTCCCTCGGGGAGGTTTTGGTGGGGGTTATTTACAGTTTAATCTTCCATACTCGTCCGCCATTGGCTGGTACTGCCATACGAATGGAGCTGTCGCGCTTCATGCGCATAGCCAGCTTCTCCTTCGTCAACAGGTCGGTGGCAATGACGTTCTTCTCCTTCATGTCCATGTAGTCGAAGGCATGGGCAGGCACATTCACGTCAATCACCGCTTCCTGGTCCTCGAAGTTCACCACCACCAGCAACAGTTCGTTGTCAGCCTTACGCAGGAAGGCATACTGACGCTGCAAGTGCTGGTTCACATACATCAGGTCGAACGACAGTCCCTCGGCCACAGCCTTCTCCTTGCAGGCCAGCTGCAACGTCTTCTGATGGATGGCATAGATTTGCTCCTCGTCAGGCGTCAGTTTCTTGGCGCTGGCACGACAAAGGGTGTCGATGCTCCAATAGTCGAAAATCGTGGTTCGTCCGTCGTTGCCGCTGAATCCCTCACGGTCCATGCCGCGCTCGCCATATTCTTCACCGGCATACAGCATGAAGGGGTTCTTATACATCAGCACCGAGGCTATCATGCCCGGCACACCCTTTACTGCACGGGCAGCAAAGAAATCGCTACCGATGCGCTGCTCGTCGTGGTTCTCCAGGAAGTACACCATGTGGTCGCGGATGTCGTCGTTCTGCTGCCAGGCATGGGTAATGGCACTGGCTGATTCTATCCGACAGATCACGCTGCGCATGGTGTCGTACATGCCCACCTTGTCGTAGAGCCAGTCGAAGCCCGATTCCAGATAGTTGCGGTATTCGAAGGGGTTGTACACCTCACCCATGAAGATGATGTGCTTGAACTTCTTCTTCACAGCCTTCGTGGCATACGCCCAGAATTCAGCAGGCACCATCTCGGCCATGTCGCAACGGAAACCGTCGACGCCCTTCTTCGCCCAGAACAGCAGGATATTCGTCATCTTCTGCCATGTATCGGGGATGGGGTCGAAGTGGCCAATGCGTCCGGCATAGTAGTCCACGCCGTAGTTCAGCTTCACCGTCTCGTACCAGTCGTTCCGTCCTGGGGCATTGTCGAAGTGGTCGTTACCTGTGGCTTTGGCGGGCTCTTCCATATAGGGTTCCGTCTCGCCGTTATACAAGTCGAAATAGGGTGCAAAGCGCTCGCCCGGACAATAGTAGAAGTTGTTCTGCGGGTCGAATCCGTGCAGCGACTGGTCTGTCTCGCCCAGGTCCTTCACGCCACGCGGCTTGCAGATGCTCTTATACTGACGCGCCACATGGTTGGGCACGAAGTCGATAATCACCTTCATGCCAGCCTCGTGCGTGCGCTCCACCAACTGTTCAAACTCCTGCATGCGCTGCTTCACATCGACAGCCAGGTCGGGGTCCACATCGTAGTAGTCGGTGATGGCGTAGGGCGAGCCTGCCTTACCCTTCACCACGGCGGGGTGCTGGCGGGGAATGCCATAGGCCGTATAGTCGGTCTGTGAGGCATGGCGGATTATGCCCGTATACCACACATGACTATATCCCGTCAGGACCAACTCCTTCAGCACCTTCGGTGTGAAGTCGTTCATCTTGCCACAACCGTTCTCAGCCAACGTACCATTCTCCTTCCGAGTCGTATTCCTGTTACCATACAACCTCGTAAACACCTGATAAATCAGTACCTTCTCCTTCATTGCGCGGTAGCACTTTACCTTTTTACTTATTTACCTTTACGCGATAATGCCGTGGGCGGGAACTTCCTTGTTGATCTTGCCAATCATTCCCTGCAGGGCCTTACCGGGACCGCACTCCGTGAAGTCGCTGGCACCGTCGGCAATCATGTTCTGCACAATCTGTGTCCAGCGCACGGGACTCGTCAGCTGGGCAATCAGGTTCTGCTTGATCTCAGCAGGATTGGTGTGAGGCTTGGCATCCACATTCTGGTAAACGGGACACTTCGGAGTCTGGAACTCAGTATTCTCGATGGCAGCCTGCAACTCGTCCTTGGCGGGCTGCATCAGCGGAGAGTGGAACGCACCACCCACCTTCAGCGGCAGGGCACGCTTGGCACCAGCGGCCTTCAGCTGCTCGCAAGCCTCGTTGATGGCGTCGATGTCACCCGAGATGACCAGCTGTCCGGGATTGTTATAGTTGGCAGCCACACACACGCCCTTGCCCATCTTGGCAACCTCCTGGCAAACCTCCTCGACCTTCTCGTCGGGCAGACCAATGATGGCAGCCATCGTCGAGGGCTGAGCCTCGCAAGCCTTCTGCATAGCCATAGCACGGGCGTAAACCAGCTTCAGACCATCCTCGAACGACAGTGCTCCGGCAGCTACCAGCGCCGAGAACTCACCCAGCGAGTGGCCGGCAGTCATCTTCGGGTCAAAGGCATCACCCATGCAGATAGCGCTGATCACCGAGTGCAGGAATACGGCAGGCTGTGTCACCTTCGTCTGCTTCAGGTCCTCGTCAGTACCCTCGAACATAATGTCCGTAATGCGATATCCAAGAATCTCGTTAGCCTTTTCAAACAACTGCTTGGCAGTCTCGTTCTGTTCGTACAGGTCCTTGCCCATACCTACAAACTGTGCTCCCTGTCCGGGAAAAACAAATGCTTTCATTTTCTCTCTTTATTTAATAATAGTTTGCGTACATTGTAAATCGGGGTGCAAAGGTACACATTTTCTTTGACATAGCCAAATAAAAAGAAAAAACTATGAGAATATTTGGCTATTTCAAAAAATGTTATTACCTTTGCAGCCGCAATCGAAGAAGATTCTCGCTTAATCGGAAAGTTCATCCCTTCGTGATGACCTTCCTCACGTTCGGCCAATTGCAAGCAAGCTTGCTTGGCGCTCACTTATTCGGAAGGTTGGCAGAGTGATCGATCGCGCTGGACTCGAAATCCGGTATACCCCTTTCGGGTATCGGGGGTTTGAATCCCTCACCTTCCGCCAAAAGGAGCATCCACATCAAACAAGTGGGTGCTCCTTTTTTCGTGTCAAGACACTTCAAAGGTGACAGATGTTGTTAGAGCCCTAACTCCACCTGTCCGTAATTCAGGAGTGTTAATCCTAATATCGCAATCAACCACGCAAATGGCTCCAGTTTCTGAACGGATTACATTCTCATCATGCATATCGCTCAGATAGATTTCTGGAGTCGCATAGGTCCAATTACGAGGGTTTATCAACTGAAAACCCATTTGTTCCATATACTTTCCGATTTCCTCATCAGACACATGTGTACCGCCAACAAACGGCTGCTCCACAACAATTTTGAATTCTCCCCTTTCATCTCTCCCAAATCCCAGCACTTTTAATTGCGTTTCAGGGAAATACGTATTATGAAGTGCTATTCGGTCAAGTGCCAAAATCGGCAGAATAAAATAGTCCAACCCTATACTTTTAATAAGTGTTGTCCCATGATCAAAAACAACTGCTTCACCTCCTTCTGCAATTTCCTCACCAAAAGAATGGGCAAGAGCATCGTTTACATCCTCAATCCAACAGCCGGAAACCTTAGCCCACTGCTCGATTACAGCTTCTTGCTTCGTTCCAAGTTGGCGCTCTCTTTGGAACTCGCTGAGAGTCTCTTTAACATCTGAATCTGAGCTATTTTCTGCTCCCGCGAGTAAGGATGCAATGACATTTGCCTCACCGCCCGCTGAGCAGCCATACTGTTCTCGCGGTGAAAATCGTTGATATACAAGCCGTCCGCTGATAAACTGTTCTGCATAATAGTCGAGTTTGCGCAGCCCCTCAGGCGTAAAGCCGTCTGTGATGATCGCTCTTAAGGAAGCCCAAAAGTCTGCATTGTTCATATTTGTCAACTTTAAATTCTGGTGCAAATATACATATTATTTCTGAAACCACCAAATTTTGGCAACAAAACGCTATCAATGCCATGGTGTGGACGGAGCGGAGACATTCTCCTGATCCTTATAGGGGCACTGGATTTATCTTAATAAATGAACCCCACTAACCACAAAGGCAGTTTCTTGCCAATGGGGAACTCCATAGAGTCAGCCAGAATAAACGAGTTGGGAATATCGGCTATTTGGTCGAAAGACTTATCTTTGCCACCAACCTCGATAGTAATCCTTCCGTCAATTTTGAAATCGCCTTGAGCCTTTCCGTATTCCACAGTATGATTGTTCGACAATTGATTCACGACATAGCATTCGCGTATAGTACCAATCTTTTGTTCGGTGCTTAGGGCATAGTGCATGTTGGGATTGTGAAGGTATATCTTATCGGGCTTCTGCATTTTTGTCACCGATTTATTGTCGGTATAAAGTAGATTTAGCAGCTCTGCCTTCTTCATGCTGGAAAGATAACTCAGAACGGTGGTTTTGTTGATTTCCAGATAGGATGCGAGTTTTGCAATGCTTACGTTGTAGGGGACGTTATTAGCCAAGAACAAGAGCATAGCCTTGAGTTTGCGCGTATAAGCAGGATCCACGCCACAAAACTGTGTCATCTCTTGATCAATGATGAAACTGACCACATTTTCTATCCGACTGTAGTACTCCTGTTCGTCTCCATCGTAGAAAGGATAGTAGCCCACACGCAGATATTCTTCGAAGAGTGCCTGGGGCTGACATACCTCGCAAACTTTCTGACAAATTGCATCTGCATCGCTCAGAATCTCATCCAAAGTATAGGAAGGCAATTCTATGCCTTTGTAGAATTGCAGGAATTCTCGGAACGAGAGTCCGGCCATATCGTAACTGAGCACTCGTCGCGATAAGTCGGCATCCGCATTCAGTATCTGCAACAACGATGAGCCCGTAAACGTTATTTTCAAGTCAGGCCACAAGTCAATGATTTCTTTAATCTCCTTGCTCCAAGTAGGATACTTATGCACCTCGTCAAGAAAAAGATGTTTGCCGCCCATCAGATGAAAACGCTCCGCAACCTCGAGCAATGTATGATTGGTGAAATACATACTGTCCATCACCAGATAAAGCGCTTCGCCAGCATTTACACCATACTTTTTCTTGATGTATTGGCGCATTAGGGTCGTTTTGCCAACGCCACGGGAACCGCGTATCGACACTAACTGTTTTTCCCAGTTGATGGAGTTCATCAATTGGCGAACAATTTTCGTACTGAATGAATTGTTTTTTTGGTTTTTCCTTCTGTGGGCTTGAACCACACCAGTGGTTGTGGCGAGTGGTGTGGCTCTGGCGTAAAAGCGCGCTTTTAAAGACAGAGTCATAACACTGGGCACAAAGGCTCTGAAAGAGTATCAAGCCAACAGAAGGGGTTTTTATTGTTTTTGTTTTCATCAGAAGAACTTCAGAAAGTTGAATATATTATTCTTCATCCTTTTGGGTACAAAGATAGAAAAACTTATTGTAATAACCAAATTCTTATCAAAAAAAGTGATTATTCTAAGCGATTTTACATAAAAATCGTTTATCAAAGTAACCATTATTACCTCAAAAAAGTAAAATGGAGCTAAAAAACGGATTGGCTGCCACTGTCGCTGGAATTCTCGGTTAATGGCCATTAGACCTAAATCACAAAATGGATCATCGAGAACCGTCCCCAAATTTCCTATTTTCGACTGAAATTATACGCAATAAATTATTTATTCAAGCATAAAACCAGAGAAAAAAAGCTTTTTCCTTGCATTTTCGCCTTTTTTTTAGTATCTTTGCATTTGGAAAAGGCTGTCGCATCATCCATTCAGCCAATGCCAAAAGCCTCTATTTTCAAGTCTTTTGGCGACCGCCGCAAGATATTCGCACGCCCGCCACAAGATATTGCCCCGCCCGCCGCAACAATTTGCCACGGGCGGGGCAAATTAACAACATGCCGTCTCGCTCCCTGCAAACCCTAGGTTTAATCCCTGTAACTACGGGGTTTCTCCCCCTTTCTCCCCTAGTATTTATTATGAACGTTTCCTATGACTTGTTAAGACAGTCCGAACGATGCAAAGAAAAAAACGGAATAATGCATAGGTCACATACCGAAATATGCCCAAAAACGCCATTTGCTACCATACTACCATACTTGCTACCATATCGGGACCACCTTTAAACAAATGCCTTTTGAAAGATTTATGGTAGCATGGTAGCAAAATCACGAAAAATAATTTTTTCAATTAATCGCTCGGAGCTATCATTAATGGCACCTTATTCAGAAATAACCCAAGGTTATTGCGGAATAAGGAACGCTTGTTTTCAAATAAGGTATCCTTATTGTTCAAGTCACAAAAGCCGTTTGTCTTATTTTAAATAAGACAGTTTGGGGCGGGGTTAGGGCACTGTGACAAAACTATAGCACAGTTATAGCATAGTTATAGCAGGGTTTTGGAAAACTATGCTATAGGCTAAACGCCCTGTACAAAAGGGTTTCAGGGAAATTGTAGCTATCATAGCATAGTTTTTCTTTTATTATCTTTGTATCGTACCGAATGTAGATAAAAACTGCCGAAACGTTGTTCAGGCTAACGGATGTTAAAATTGCACAAAGCAGGGTGACGCATCGCCGAAGTCAGGACTTGAATTCTCCTGTTTCAATCAAAAACCAGTCCCCGTGATTGACTGGACGGCGAGTGCAAGTGTTTCCGTGAGAAGCGTTTCGTGCAGAAAGCATGGGGCTTCACACATCTTTATGACCATGTGCCACAAAGGGATAAGGCAGAGGCTCGCCACCATGTTCGCTCGTTCTTTAGTGGCGGCAATGGCCCCTACTACCGAGTTCATCACGGCGAGGACATGCTCTCGCCAGAGCAGCAGGACGCAATTATGAAGATCATCGGCAAGTTCGGCAGCACCGAGGGCATCCGTTTCGACCACTACGTGATGGCTTGGGACTTCGGTTAGAATGTGAAAAGAAAAATCAGCGAGTCAAAACAAGGCCCACTGATTATTGTTTTGTGTACTTAAGGATAAGAGGTGCCGTACCAAGTAATGATGACGACACCTCTCACATAAATTCTCTTACCCTGGTGCATTTATCCTCCTGGGTAAGGCCACTGTGGAGGGTTGTTAGGATTACTGCCACAGAGCATTTTACTTTGTTGTATTTCGATTGTTTTTGTCGTAGGTTTTATATAAGTTTTCTTCATCGTATTACCTCCTTTCTTCCGTTATGAATATAAATACCTTGTTGATTGGGCTGGCCTTTTAGTTTCATGCCGCCCAGCGTGTACCAGCCATCGGTAGTCACTTCCCCCGTGCGGGTATCGAGCGTACCGATGGATGTCGTCTCACCGTTAATACCTATGATTCGTACAATGATGATTACGGGGAGTTCGTTGGCACCAGCACGACGTGGCGCGTTCAGATGGGTGTCTGTGCCGCTATAGATAAGGCGTGCACGGAACGGTGCGAGTGACGCCCCCTTTACGAACCTTACGAATGTTCCGGCAGCGATGGTTTCATTAGGCACATAGGTGGAGAATCCGTAGGTGGGCTCTGTCGGGTCAGCGCTGGCCCAGGAGAGTGGAGTGTAAGTCCCCTTGAACTTCCAGGCCTGATCTGTTCCCGATGTGGCGCCGACCTCTACCAGTGCGTTATCGTAGCTGCTGGCAGCTATAACGGCGTTGTTGGTGAAGGTGGCGGAAGTGCCTGTACACTTGAATATGTAGGGTGTGTGAGCGCTGAGCGTTGTTGCAGAAGCCTGCTCCGTAATGGTTGCCTCCCATTGGTCGTTCGTCGTGCTCCATTCCACGCCCGTAAAGGCATAGAAGGTGCAGCCTGAGGGAGCAGTAAAGTCGAATGGCAGGCACATCGTCGAATAGGAGTTTGCCGTCAGTCCGGAACGGGTAAACGTCACCTTGGTCTGCTTTCCGCTCATCGCTGTCAGCTCGTCTAAGGCATTGGCCGTCTCATTCAGCGTGGCGACATTCTCGGTCCATTGGGCGTCAATGGTCTGGTTAGCGGCAGACATAGTGAGGGTTGCACTAGTGGCGGTGAGGTTGCTCAGCGAGCCACCAGTAGTCACTGTGTAGTTGCTAAAAGTATAGCCTGTCTTAGAGCCGTGGGCTAGGTTAAGGCTGACTACCTCGTCGCCGCCAGCGTAATAGTAATCAGTGCTGTTTAAGTTATACTTGATGCCATGCGAGTAGACTGTGATGACATTATGCTCATAAGTGCTAGTGGCAGTACCAAGACCGCTGATAGTTACATCGGTGCCTGCAATGATGGAATATACCTTGGTGCCGTCTGTGAAAGTTCTTCTAGCGTCGTCTATGTTAGCGGGATTCTTCGTATAGTAGCAGTTGGTACAACTGATGGACTTAAAAGAACATTCATTTGCTCTTTTCAGACCAATGGGATGGAACTGGCCATTTCCAGTATAGTCTCCCTTGAACAGGCAATTGGTCATGACGAGATCCAAAGTTTTGTCTTTGTTGTACCATCCGAATATTCCACCGATATAACCCCCAGATTGCGTAAGCGTTCCGCCATAGACACAATTGGATATCGTCAGTTTTTTAGCGTTATCACCATGAGCTACAATACCTCCGGCATACCCGCTTCCTGCGACATTGGTGTTCACTATACAATTGTCGATGAGACAATCACCTCCCGAAGTTCTGGCTACCAGTCCGCTGGCATAGTAGCTACCGGCTGTCACAGTTCCTGTGATAGTCAGATTCATGATAGTACCATCATTGAGGTAACGGAAAGCCCCTTCATTTCCTGTATCTGCAGAGAAATTGACAGTCATCGTTTTGCCATTTCCATCAAAAATACCTCTAAAAGATGTGCTTTTCGTTGTCATCGTGGTAATCGGATCATTTGCCGTTCCGATATTGGCACCCAATTGCACATATTTGCTGTCGTAGTTGTCCACATTTGCGGCAAACGTATCCCACTGGGCCTTAGTGCTGATCACTAGGTTCACCCTGATTGGAATGGCATTGCCGCGATGAACACACCAGTTCTTCTTGCTGCCGTTGAGTGCTGTCACCAATGCCGTTGCTGTCATGCTGCCAGCATCGGTGCCCTGAACAGTAGCAGCAGACCAGTCGGAGATATAATAGCAGTTGGTAAGACTTGTTGCACCATTGCGGGCGAAGATGGCGCCTCCTTGAACTGTGACTTCCGCCGGAGCAAAGAGTGAGTTGGAAATATTCAGCGTGCTGTTACTATTGTGCCAACCCACAATACCACCACAACTTGTGGTAGTTGTTCCCAACAGCTTGCCATCGAAAAGACAGTTTGTTATGTTGAGCGTACCTGTGTAACTGTCTGCCACCAAGCCACCGTGAGTGCCATCTCTGTCTTTGCCTGTGTCGTTGGTGGAGTTAATCGTTACACTGGATTGACAGTTGGTAATCGTACCTCCATTACTGATGGCTACAATACCTGCGGCAAACTTGTATCCGCTGTTAATCGTGCCAGCCACCCTGAGGTTCTTGATAGTTGCACCTGTAATATATGCAAAGGGTGCAGCATTATTTCCTGTCGCGGTGTAATTGAAGGTCAGCGTGTTTCCGCCTCCGTCAAACGTGCCCGAGAATGTTTTGGTTCTCATCGTGGTCACAGTGATGTCGGCAGTCAGCTTGAAAAACTTGCCGCTATATTCGTCATCACTCGTGGCGAACGTTCCCCAGTCGTCAGAACTTGCGATAAGGTATGGGTCTGCGGATGATGTTCCCGAGCCACTCCACGCATTTGCACCCTGCACCATGAAGAGCATGGCTGATAATAAAAATAGTAGTTTTCTCATCTTCATATAGTTTTTAGAAATCTGTACAAATAAATAAAAGAAGCGTGGCACTGTTACGTTCCATATCTCCTGTTGAAGGCCCTAGGAAAACCCATAATCCGAGATATAGTAATAGCAGTCCACGCAATGCATGGAGTCTGATTACGCTGTCGTCTGGATTATCTTGTGAAAGTTTCCTAGGCTTTACAACAGTCAGACAGGCATAACGCTCCGTGATTCCCACAATGTCAAGAAGAGCAACATAGTTGCAATTCTGAGGGCAAATATAGGAAAAAATGCGCGGACTGCCAAGTTTTTTGTTCATTATCTTACTTTTTATGTGAAATCTTTTGTTCTTTCACTGCAAAATTACGGAAAATGGCCTGAAAGCATGTTCTCACGGCGCACAATTATGTTCTCATGGCGCATAAACTGCGATTTTCTGCGTAATACAGGCATTTCATCGGAATATTTTCGTAACTTTGCAATTAAAATCGCAATGAATATGAAAAAACTTATTTACATCTTTGCATTGGTTCTGGCGCTGGGCGCCTGCCAGAAAAAGAGTCAGCAAACAGCGGCTGTGGTATCGGATGCCGACAGCATCTATACCTATGATTTTATTAAAATGCACTTTGTGAAGGAGCCGGAACGGTGTCTGGGTCTCATCGATACTGCCGAGATGAAGGGCACGATGACCCAGGACAGCTGTAACATGATGCGCAGCTATGTGTATAACACGGGTATGCAAGACCGCAAGCAGGGCAGGCTTTACATGAGAAAGGTGCTGGACCGCGAAGGAATTGACAAGACGAGCGAAGTCTACCTGTCGGCACTCGACGGCTACACCACGATATGTATGTCTGAGGGGAATGCTGAGGAGACGTTGAACGCAGCACTCGAAGGTATCGAATTGGCCCGCCAGTGCGGCTATAAGCGCCAGGAGGCATCCTTCTACGCCACAGCAGGATCGGCAATGGAGTTGCAGCGCCCTGGTTCGGGTGAGGTGTATTTGAGGAAAGCCATCGATATCATCAGAAGTATGGACGACGCAGGTGTCCAACCCAAGGCTTCGTACTATATGAGTCTGCTGGCCCAAAGGCTTGGCGAGAACAAGAAATACGCCGAAGGGGCACAGGTATGCCGCGAGCGGCTGGCCTTCATCGACGAGATGGAGCAGAAGGGTATCA
>JAEEVW010000063.1 GCA_016291085.1 Prevotella sp. | reverse complement strand
TATTATAATAATGAGAGAATAAAGCTTAGACTAAAAGGAATGAGCCCAGTACAATACCGGACTCAATTCCAAATGAGCAATAGTGTTTAATCCGTCCAAACTTTGGGGTTCACTTCAGTGCCGCGCTCAGCATTCCCATCAGCGACAAGAAGCTGGAACTGAATGCAGAGTACTATTACACAAACTTCCTGCACCAGACGGTGATGGATCTCGACAGCGACCCACATGCCGTACACTTCACCAATCTCGACGGCAAGAGCTATTCCCACACCTGGCAGGTGGAAGCCACCTATCCCCTTTTCCAAGGATTCACCATGACAGCCACCTATCGCCGTACGGATGTGAAAGGCTCCTACGACGGTGTACTCCACGAAAAGCCGCTGACCAACAAATACAAAGGTCTGTTGACGGCCTCGTATGCTCCTGGTCTCGGCAAGTGGCAGTTTGATGTGACGCTGCAACTGAATGGTGGCGGACGCATGCCTGACGCTTATGTCGATCTCAATGGCAAGCCCTCATGGGACAATCGCTACAAGGGCTATGAGCAGTTGAGCGCACAGGTGACCCGTTTCTTCCGCCATTGGAGCATCTATGCCGGTGGTGAGAACATCACTGGTTTCAAACAGAAGAATCCTATCATCGGAGCCGATAACCCTTGGGGCAGCAATTTCGACTCTACGATGATTTGGGGACCTATACACGGAGCCGTCTATTATATCGGTGTCAGATTGAATTGGAGCAAATTATAGTTTAGAGTTTAATGTTTATAGTTTAGAGGATATGAGAACAAAAGTATTATTCGTAGCATTGGCATTTGCCACTGCTTGTTTTGGTAAGGACATCAAGACTGTGGTGCTGAAGACCCAGCCAGAGATGCATTGTGCCAACTGTGAAAAGAAGATCAAGGACAACATCCGCTTCGAGAAAGGCATCAAGTCTATTAAGACCAATCTTGATGACAAGACTGTCACCATCGAGTATGATGCCGACAAGACAAATGTCCAAAACATCATCCAGGGTTTCAAGAAGATCAAGTACGAAGCCTCGGAAGCCACCTCTGCCTCTGCGGGAAAGAAAGACTGCTGCAAGGGTGAGAAGAAACATGAAGGTTGTGGCGACAAAAAGCAAGCTGATTGTTGCGGAAAAGAGAAAAAAGAAGGCGGTTGTAAGGGGTGCGCCAAGAAAGAAAAGAAATAACCGCATACCTTTGTTTTTACATAAGTCGCTGATAGACAGTGTGTTCTGTTGGCGATTTTTGTATTCATACCATGTTCTTGGTATACGAAATGCCATAAACGGGCGATTGTGAATATGCGGAAATAGCCGTACCTTTGCAGCGTCAAAAAGACAAAATAACAATTAAAGAAAATAAAAGTATGAAAACAATGAATCGAATGCGAATGCGCGAATACTGTTGTTGCCCGATGATGATGGCAATGACGATGAAAGGGAGTGTATATATAATAGGTATAAACAAAGTAAAAAAGAAACAATATGAAAAAGTTAGCATTAGCAATAGCAGTTATATTGAGTATCAACATCAGCGCTATTTGGGCTGAGAATAATTCTACCAACACGAGCAGCGTTCGCTATGTGAAGGCACCAAGATTCGCTCGTCCGTTGGTAGAAAAGTGGATAACCGAATATGCAAAAACACAACCTGGCGTAGAGTTCCAAATCGCCAAGGGTAATCAGAATCAGGGTAACATCGACCTGAATGTCGTATTCGACAATCAAGATATAAATCCAGAAGACTTTAGCCATACCATTGTTTATTTCGGAGAGTTCGCCGTGCTGCCTATCACAGCCAGCGGTAGTGAAGCCGCGAAAGTGCTGGAAGGCAAGCACCTGAACTCGAAAAAGCTGAAGCAACTTTATTTCCTCAACGATGATTTCGATGAGGATGTAAAAAAGAACAAGCAGTTCGAAAAACTCGTCATCTACAGTGGCAGCAATGCTACATCCGTTGCATCCTCGTTCGCCCATAACTTTGGCGAAGAGAGCAGCAGTTTCCGCGGCAAGCGAATTTCAGGAGACGACTTGTTCCTGAATACCGCCCTGTCGAAGGATCCGTTGGGCGTATCGTTCAATGCCCTGCCGAATATTTTCGACCTGCAGAGCCGCCATGTGAAGAGTGACATCACCATCATCGGCATCGATGTAAAGAAGAATCTCGAAGAAAGCTTTTCTGACAAGGCTACTCTCGACGAGGTCATCGACGCACTGGAGAATGGCAAGGTGCAGGAAGTGGCTGTCGAGAAGATTGGTGTCAGCTACGACAAGACCGACGATGCAGTAAACCAATTCTTGCAGTGGGTGTTGACGAACGGCACGAAGTTTAATCACGAATATGGACTGCTGAACCTGGACAACAAACTGGCCCAGGTACAGATTGACAAGGTGAAGACCATACTTACCGCACAGAAATAAACTAAAACAGAATTAGACTTATGGTAAAAAGATTGTTTGTTGCAACACTTGTTGCAATAGGGCCCTTGTTGGCCTCAGCGCAAAACCTGATTACAGGTCATATTACAGATGTTCGCACTGGCGATGCCCTGATTGGCGCTTCTGTCATTGTGAAGAGTGAAAAAGGGCAGGGCGTGGTAACCGACGTAGACGGTAAATTCTCCCTTCAGACCAAGGTAGAGGCCCCGCTGACCCTCCGTGTGGAATACGTTGGCTATCGCCCGCTCGATGTCGATGTCTATGACTTCGAGGAGCCCGTAGAGATTGCCTTGGTGGATAATGCCAACAAGATCAATGAGGTGGTTGTCGTGGGTTATGGTACCCAGAAGCGTATTGAACTGACCAGTAGCATCTCGACCGTCGGCAAGGATGTGCTCAATCAGCCATTGTCATCGGTGGAGAACGCCCTTCAGGGTGCTGTGGCAGGTCTGAACGTGTCAACCACCTCTGGTCAGCCTGGTGCCGTGAGCAACATCCGCATCCGTGGCGGCAATTCCATCACTGGTGGCAACGAACCGCTCTACGTCATCGACGGACTCATTGTCTACAACGATGCTTCGTCAACCAAAACGGGGGCTTCCGGAAACGACGCATCCCTCGATCCCTTGGCATTTCTGAATCCCTCTGACATCGAATCGATAGAAGTGCTGAAAGACGTATCGGCCACCGCTATTTATGGTACACGTGGTGCCAATGGTGTGATTATCATCACTACCAAGAAAGGCTCACACGGACGCAACACCATCAACTATACAGGTACCTTTGGTTGGAGTTCTGCAGCGAAGAAGCTCGATTTCCTCAATGCCCAGCAGTTTACCGAACTGTATAATGAACTGAATCCAAGTACCCCTCTGTCTGCCCCTACTGCCAATTACGACTGGCAGGATGCAGCCCTCCGTACAGCTTTCACGCAGGATCATCAGATCAGTTTTGCTGGTGGCGACGAGATTTCACGCTACTCGATTAGCGGAGGCTATAAAGACCAGCAGGGTATCATCATTGGTACCGACCTGAAGCGCTATACGGGTCGCATCAACTACGAGCGCAACCTGTCGCAGCGTCTGTTGGTGGGAATCAATGCCTCTGGTGCCTATAGCAACCTGAGTGGACTGCGTAATGTGGACCATGGCAACTCTGGTCAGACGGCCAAGTGGGCAGCCAACAGTTGGATGTCGGCTCTGATCACCCCATCTACACAGCCCATCTACAATGCCGATGGCTCGTATAACTATTCGCCCACGCCTATCAGTCAGGACATCTTTGTTCGCGATGGCCAGACGGTGGTTGGCAATCCCATCTCCGACCTGAACGACATCAAGACGTCGACCAGCAATACCCGCGTCATTGCCAATGCCTACGCCGAATGGGAAGTCATCAACCATCTGAAGCTGAAAGCCAACTTGGGTGCCGACCTCTCGAACACGAAGGAAAACAACTATTCGCCCTCGTACACCACCACAGGTCTGGAGCACAATGGTGTAGCCTCTGTAGGCGACAACCGTACCAACGTTTGGCAGGCAGAGTTTACAGCTAATTATGACAAGACGTTCAAGAACCTGCACCACGTCAACCTGTTGGCAGGCTACACCACCCAGCGTACCGACCGCAGTGGTTTTGCCACCACCGTTCGCAACTTCGCCAACGATGCTACGGGTTATAACAACCTCTCGGCAGGTAGCGACCTCTACCGTTCTACCAGCGAGGCTACCATCAGCACCCTCCAGTCTGTATTGGGACGTCTGAACTACTCCTACGATTCACGCTACAACGCCAGTCTGACGCTGCGTGCCGACGGTTCCAGCCGCTTTGCCCAAAACCACAAGTGGGGCTGGTTCCCCTCAGCAGGTTTCTCATGGAATATCGACAAGGAGAAGTTCGTTCACTTCGGTAAGAGTGTCGATTTCTTACAGCTGCGTCTCTCGGCAGGTGTCGTGGGTAACCAGGAAATCGGCGATTACCAGTTTGGTGCTAACGTGTCACCTACATCCACTCCGTTCATCTATAATGGTCAGGAGACTGTGGCTTACTACATCGTCAACAAGGCCAACCCCGATCTGAAATGGGAGAAGACCGCCTCTTATAATGCAGGTATCAGTTCTGGTTTCTTCAAAGGTCGCCTGAATGTCACCTTCGATGCCTACTACAAGAAGACTACCGACCTTCTGCTGCAAGTTCCTGTTGAGGGCGTTACAGGTTACGCCACCTCTCTGCGCAATATCGGTGCAGTCACCAACAAAGGTGTGGAACTGGAAGTAGGTGCTATACTCCTGGATCGCAAGGACCTGAAGTGGAACGTCAATGCCAGCATCGCACACAACAAGAACGAAGTAACCAGCTTGGGTAATGCAACATCCATCATCCCCAGCATCGGCGGTGCCACACTGGGCTATATCTCACCCCTCATCGTGGCAGTAGGTGAACCTCTCGGTACCTTCTACGGATACAAGTTCAAGGGTATCGTACAATCTGAAGAGCAGGCTGCCACGCTTACCCCGCAGACCATCAACAAGCTGGAGCCAGGTAACCCCTACTATGAGGATGTCAATGGCGATGGTGTGGTAAACACAGAAGACCAGACCACTTTGGGCAACTCGCAGCCTAAGTTCACCTATGGACTGAACACCACGCTGAGATACAAGAACTGGGATTTGTTCGTGAACTTCGCAGGCTCGTATGGCAACAAGCTCTACAATGGTCTTGCCACCCGACTCACCAAGGGTTCTACCTATTATAATAGTCTGGCTGTAGTGGCCGACCGTTGGACCCCCTCCAATCCCAGCAACACCGTTCAGAAGGCCAGCAACGACCTGACGGTAGTCTCTGACAGCCGCTATGTGGAAGATGCCAGCTATCTGCGTGTGAAGAACATCCAACTGGGTTACACGCTGACCGTACCGCAGATTACCAAGGATGCCCGTCTGCGCCTGTATGTATCGCTGCAGAACTTCTTCACCATCACCAACTACTCAGGCTACGATCCTGAGGGTGGTCGCAATGGTGCCGATGACCAAAGCGCCCTCTATCAGGGCATCGATATGGCTACCTATCCCACCGCAAAAACCGTATTATTTGGAGTTAACGTAACGCTGTGATTATGAGTTAAGAATTAAGAGTTAAGAATTGAGAGTTATGAAAAAGACGATTTCCACATATTTCCTCGCAGCAGGATTGCTGCTTAGCAGTTGCGCCGACCTGGACCAGAGTTCCATCAGTTCGATAGACAAGGATAATTTCTATCAGAACGAGTCAGATATCAAAGTAGCCCTGAATGGCATTTATCAGACATTGACCGATGGTGGCATGAATGCCCCTTGGAACGACGAGCTGGTTTTCCTGAACGACTTGCAGAGCGAGTATGCCCGCCGAGGCACAGCCAACAGTGCTGCTATCACCGAGATAGGCAACTTTGCCATCACTCCTACCAATGATTTTGTCAAGACGGCATGGCTCTATCGCTATACGGCCATCAATCGTGCCAACATCCTGATTGATAAGGTCAGCGAGAATAACAGTTTGCCGGAGACGGTGCACAACAACTATGTGCGTGCAGCCAAGTTTCTGCGTGGACTCTACTATTTCGACCTGGTCCGTCTGTTTGGCGATGTACCCTTGGTACTGCACGATGGCGAAGGTGAGGGCGAGCCGCGCACCTCGAAGGATCTGGTTTACGAGCAGATTGTGGCTGACCTGACAGAGGCCGAAGGTATCACTGCCGATTTCGCCACATTGACCAGTGAGGCTTCGTCGCAGGCTGCATCAGGACTTCTCTCAAAGGTCTTTATCACTTGGGCACAGACGGACTCGGAATATTCAAAGGCTCATCAGGCAGAGTTGTATCAGAAGGCCGTAGATGCTGCTAACAAAGTAATAGCATCAGGCAAGTATCAACTGATTGACAAGTTCATCGACAACTGGTCGCTCGACAAGAAAGAAGGTCCTGAACTGATTTTCACCGTTGAGCATAAGTTCGGTGTCAACCGCAACATCACAGGCCACTGTATCTTCTCTACGGGTTTTACCAACGAAAAACTACCCGTGATTGCTGCTATCAACAACAATCTGTACTACGAATTCGATGCCCATGACCAGCGTCGTGACGCCTCAGTGACCCTGCGTCTGTTCGACCCCGCTACAGGAAAAGATTTCGACTTCGAGCGTCTGCGCTTCCGTAAGTACATCGACACCCTCTATATGGCCAACGAGAGTGCACCTTATATCTCTGGTCAGAACACCAGCTCATCGGTTCTGCGCTATGCCGAGGTGCTACTCGTAAAAGCCGAGGCAGAGAACGAACTGAACGGTCCTACACTGGCAGCCTACGAAGCGCTTAACGCCATCCGTCGCCGTGCTTACTGGAATCCATATACCAACAGTCAAAGCCAGCCTGCCGATGATACGCCTGTAGATCTCTCCGGTCTCAGCAAGGAACAGTTCCGCAAGGCTATACAGGATGAACGCTATCGTGAGTTCGTGACTGAAGGCAACCGCTGGTTCGACCTGAAACGCTGGCACATCTTGGTGAAGACCATTAAGGCAAAAGTGCCTGCCGACGACCTGAAAGTTAAGAATATCTCCACCCGTAACTATTATCTCCCTCTCCCCGAAGAGCAGATTGTGCTCAATCCGAATTTGGAGCAGAACTGGGGCTATGCAGGTGAGACATCAGGTGACCCATATACAGCCTTGGGATGGGAGTGATAATTGAGAATTGACAATTTTAAAAGAAAGGATAAGATTATGAAACAGACATTGAAATCAAGTTTAGCAATCATCGCATTGGCAGTGTTTAGCATTGTCGCAAACGCCCAGACATATGCCGACTATAACAAGCGCGAACTGCTGTGGCAAGTATTGGATCAGAGTCGTGCCAACGACTATGTACCCGTGTTCTTCAACATCCACTTCCCTGACAAGAGTGGTCAGAAGGCCGTACAGTCTCACATCGATTGGTATAAGACCACCCATGTGGATTTCGTGAATGTCAAGTACGAGTACTTCCCTGAGATTCAGGCCGTCGAGACTACCAAAGATTGGAAGAAAATCAAGCCTTTCGCTCCTGAGACATGGGAAGAGCAATTGAACGTGATCCGTCAGTTGAAGCGCGAGTTGGGCAGCGAGGCACTCATTATTCCCACAGTATTCTCACCACTCCGAGTACTGATTCAGACTGCTGGTTCACAGCTGTCGAGCGACAGGGAAGGACGCCGTCATTTTGTGGAGCTTATCAAGCAAGATCCCAAGGCTATCAAGCCTGCTCTCGAGGCTGTGACCCAAAGTCTGCTTTACTATATCCGTGAGGCTCGCAAGGCTGGTGCCGACGGTTTCTATATTTCTTCGCAGGGTGACGACCTGGAAGAGTTTGGTGGGGATGTATTCAATACTATCATCAAGCCCTACGACATCCAGTTGTCTCAAGTGGCAGCACAGATCGCGCCTTTCAATATCCTGCACATCTGCGAGAGCGGTGGCCACTTTACGTCATCCACGTTCAACGACTATAAGGACTATCCAGGCAGTGTCATCAATCCTCCACTCCACAATTGGCAGGATAAGGGGCTCAGCCTGAAGGAAATCAGCCAGTTCTTTGGACGTCCTGTCCTTGGCGGACTCAACAATCGCAGTCAGGCACTCAAGGAGGGTAATCTCAAGGAGCTGAAAGCCGAGGTTGATGATATTCTGAAGGATGCTCCAGCCAACTTCATCTTTGGTGCTGACGACTCTGTGTTCAACGACGTTGATCAAGAAGTATTACGCAAACTGGTTGACTATATCCACACTTGGCGCCAGACACATAAATAAAGAGTAGTTTGCAATCTTTGTCCGGTTCGGGTGGTAAAGTTTTCATGGCTTTACGCCCGAACTTTCAGATTTTCTTTGTACTTTTGCACCTATGAATAAGACGATAATATGGATTGGAGCACTTGTGGTGGGTGCCGTGTTGGGAATATTGGGCATCGCATGGCTCAACGATGTGATGAACTTTGTGGCGACGGCTTATACCCGTCTGTTCCAATTGTTGGCGGTACCGACGATTGTACTGGCAGTCATCACCACCTTCGCAACATTTGGCTCGAAAGGATCAGGTCGCATCTTTGGGCGCACCTTGATATATACGTTGCTAACGACTTTCGCCGCCGCAGCTGTAGGAGCATTGCTGTATGTAGTAGTGGCCCCAGGTAATCTGCCGGTGTTGGATCAAGGGGACAGGTTGCTTGATTCAAGTCTGAATCATGAACCTGTCCCCTCGATCCAGACATCCTACTATGACCACATCCTTTCCATCATCCCTAACAACATTGTCAAGCCATTCCTCGAGGGGAATGTTCTCTCGCTACTATTGCTGGCTTTTGCCGTCGGCATCGGATTGTCAAAGCTGCCTGAAAGTGAAAACAAATCTGTTGTGGTGAAGGGACTGTTAGGATTGCAGGATTTGCTCTTCCTATTGATTCGCGGATTGATTTGGACACTTCCCCTCGGTATTGTGGCATTCTCGACACAACTGGCGGCACAGGTCAGCGCAGGTGTTGTGGCCGACTCGATAGGCAAGTACGTGTTGGTGGTGCTAGGCGGCAACGTCATCCAGTTCTTCGTCATCCTGCCGCTGTTCCTGCTGGCTCGCGGCATGAATCCCATACATGTCTTAAGTAAGATGATGCCAGCTGTACTGATGGCGCTCTTCACGAAGAGCAGTGCTGCCACGCTGCCTGTTACGATGGAATCGGCTGAGCAGCGACTGGGCGTCCGCAAGGAGATAGCTCGCTTCGTATTGCCCATCTGCACCACCATCAACATGAACGGTTGTGCAGCCTTCATCCTCGTCACCTCGCTCTTTGTGATGCAGAATGGCGGTACGACGCTCACCCTCGGCACCATTCTCCTGTGGCTCCTTATCTCCGTCATCTCCGCCGTCGGTAATGCAGGTGTTCCCATGGGTTGCTTCTTCCTGACGCTCTCGCTGATGTCGGGCATCGGTGCCCCCGTTGCCATTTTGGGCATTATCCTGCCCATCTATACCATCATCGACATGGTGGAAACAGCCGAAAATGTATGGTCTGACTCCTGCGTTTGTGCCATGACAGACCACGATTTGCAGTGATTTCTGGCGATATACCAAACGTTTGGTATATGGAATGACATACGAATGGGATTGTGGGGAAGCGAAAAACACACTAATTTTGCACCCAGAAACATTTATTATATTAATTATAAAAAGGATAAGACTATGGCAAAGATTGCAAAACAGCTGACCGAGCTCGTCGGCAACACCCCACTTCTGGAGCTCAACAAGTATTCACAGGCAAAGGGTCTGGAGACCCCAGTGATTGCCAAAGTAGAGTTTTTCAACCCCGGCGGTAGCGTAAAAGACCGTATCGCGCTGGCGATGATCGAGGATGCCGAGGCAAAGGGCATCTTGAAGCCCGGCGCCACCATCATCGAACCAACAAGCGGAAATACGGGCGTAGGACTGGCACTGGTATCAGCCGTCAAAGGCTACCGTCTTATCCTTACCATGCCCGAAACCATGAGTGTGGAGCGTCGTAACCTTGTGAAGGCCTATGGTGCCGAGGTACGCCTCACCTCTGGCAAAGACGGCATGCCAGGTGCCATCCGCGCTGCCGAGGAGTTGCGCGACTCTATCCCTGGAGCAGTCATCCTGCAGCAGTTCGAGAATGCTGCCAACCCCGCCAAGCACTATGCTACCACAGGTCCTGAGATCTGGCGCGACACCGACGGCAAGGTGGACATCTTCATCGGTGGTGTGGGTACTGGCGGTACCATCAGCGGTACAGGTAAGTATCTGAAGGAACAGAACCCCAACGTGAAGATTATTGCCGTAGAGCCGAAGTCCTCACCTGTTCTGAACGGTGGTCAGAGCGGCCCTCACAAAATTCAGGGTATCGGTGCAGGATTCATCCCCAAGACCTACGATTCAGATGTCATCGACGAGGTGTTTGATGTAGAGAACGACCAAGCCATCCGCACAGGTCGTGAGATTGCACAATCAGAAGGTCTGCTGGTTGGTATCTCTGCCGGTGCCGCTCTCTTCGCAGCCATCGAGGTGGCCAAACGTCCTGAGAACAAAGGCAAGAAGATTGTGGTGCTGCTGCCAGACACGGGTGAGCGTTATCTCTCTACCGTGCTCTACGCCTTCGAGGACTATCCCCTCTAAGCCACTTCCCAAACCAAAGAGATTCCCAAATTACTGGGAATCTCTTTTTGTATAAGACAGTCTGCGGTGCTCTTCAGAACATTTCTTCATGGTCATATCGCGGCATACGGCGTATCAGCTTGTGGACTGCCGCCTGTGCCATTGCTTCGTAGGCACGCTCGCTGGGGTGCAGGTGGTCGCCGCTGTCGAAACCGTCGGCAAAAGCCTTGGGATTGGTCACGCTGCGCACAGCGGCATCGAAGTCAATGCATCCGTCGAAGATGGGTGACGTGCGCAACCATTCGTTGAACGTCTGACGCATCGCGTCGCGATCTTCATTGTATGTGCGCCAACCATAGATAGGCAGCAACGTGCCGCTCCACACTTTCAGCCCCATCGCCTTGGCGGGCTTCACATAGATTTCCTCTACTCCCTGCTCCATCTCCTCAACCGTAGGCAGATCGCTCCACGGGCGGAAGGGATTAACGTCCGTTCCTACAGGATGGATGATATCGTTGATGCCATGCTGGATGATCAGGTCCGAAGCGCCAGCCACATTCATCTCGATGGGGAATCGCGTGGCACCTTTCAGACCATAGGCTTGATAAGTGATGCAGTCGTACTGACGCAGGATTCGCGTACCACTGACCGCACGACGAATGATGGCAGCATTGGTGCCAAACGCCATCTGAGCCATGTAGTCGGGCCACGACTGGGCCGTGATGCTGTCGCCATAGCACACAATGGCATGATTCTCTGCCGATGTCAGCACATCGATGGTATTCAGGAAATAGAACCAGTTAGTACTCCGGCTCAGGTCGAGGGGCAACTCATCAGCCTCAGCGTAATCGCCATAGGCATAATAGCCTTTGGACAACGGCCCCGTGATGAACGTTCCGCTGTTCATCTGCGTATAGCCTGCCATATAGAAACTCACCTCGATGGTGTCGCCACGATTCACGCTGTAGCTGATGGCGTCGCTCTCAGTCTCCTTGCCAGGCATCAGCGTGACGCTCTTTTCGCCAGCAAAGGTGATGGGCGTATGACCCACAAAGACCTTGTTGAGTGTAACGGGTTCCGTTCCAGTGAGGTTAGAGAAACGGAAACGCAGCATCGAGCCGCTGAAACACATACGGATGGGATATCGCAGCGTGAGGTCTTTGGCATAAACGGCCTCGCGACGGTTGGTAATCGAGGTGGCATTGCCCCAACAAGCCACCCATTTGCTGTTGTCTGTCATCATTTTTAGGTTCTTTTTTACTCCGCAAAGATAGCAATAATATTTGAAACGGAAAAGAAAATTCCCTTAATCTTTTGATTATTGCCTTAGATTTATCAACAGAACTCGTAAATTTCCCTCCCTTCCTCCCGTTTTCGCTCGGAAGCCCTTTGTACAAAGGCGCTGAGGCACGGGAGGAAGGGAGGGACATTTCAAAAATATTCTTTTTTCAGGAGAAATCAATGCCGGTAATGGACCTATCACGTACTACCAGCAAGCTCTTAGTCCGCCTACTTCAAACGTTGAGTCCGAAGGCATCGGACTCGCAGTCCGACGGCAGCGGACTCCCAGTCCGAACGGACGGACTAAAGCGTGATTTACGCACCCCTACCCTTTAGGCCTTGAAGCCTTAGGGTTCAAGCCTCAAAGCCTTAGGGTTCATTGCCTCCACTCAAACCACACAAAGTACAGAACCCTTCGTATTACTTTTCCCCTGAATAATTTGGAAGATTAGAAAAAAGTTTATATCTTTGCCGACAGAAATACAAATAAGAAACTTTTCAACAACAAATATAACAACAAACTTAAAATTAAAGATTATGAGAAAGTATTTATTCCTTTTGCTGCTCGTATCGGCAGTAAGTGCTAATGCACAAACGTTTGATGAGGCTGACCTCATCGGTACATGGACAACAACGGGCTTGGCTTATGCTCCGTACAAAATCACAAACATTGAGAGCATTACTCTTGGTGATGGTTGGTATGAATCTGAGAAAGCATACAAAAAAAGTTGTTGGTCGGGCTTTTTTAAGAACTTAACCAGAGTAAATTATAACAATGGTGAAGAAGAAACAAGAACATATGAGAAAGAACAGATCAACGATTTCTTTATATCTAATAACAACAAACTACACATAGTTCAGGAATCTATGACCCTCCACTTCATCATCGAGGAACTCACGGCAACAACGCTGAAGGTCAAGACCTACGATGGACAGAGCTATTCGTTTACAAAGGACAACTCTGGTTCTGGTGTCCAGTCTGTAAGCATGACTCGTTCTATAGACGATTCCACCTATAATCTTAACGGTCAGAAAGTAGAGAACATCACGGCAGACGGCATTTACATCCAGAATGGTCAAAAGAAGATCCTCAAAAGATAAGAGTACAAACAGCAAGGCTTAAGTGACCCCCGAAAGTTTCTGTCTGAACTTTCGGGGTTCACTTCAATTGCGGGGAAGCCCTCATTGCTTATATGAATACCATCGAGGCTGTTAAAGCAGGCCTTCGAGCATAGCCTAAAGCACAAGGCCCTTCACTGCATAGATGCAGGACGAAGACTTTCAAAATAGGGTGTCCAATTTGATGTCCCCAAATGCCTAAGCAAGAGCCCCTGTAACTTATTGATTTTTAACACTTTAAGTCATAAAATAACGCCTAAAAAGCTTGCGTATGTCGGGTAATTTTTGTATC
>JAEEVW010000062.1 GCA_016291085.1 Prevotella sp. | reverse complement strand
CTCCCAATTTTGCGTCACCTCGTATTGTATGCTTCCTCATTCTTCCCCGTTTTGCCTTTATTTTAGGCCGAATTGCGTTAATCTTCCCAAATCGCTTCGCTTTTACAAGCTTTTTTCGTAACTTTGCGCGAAATTTTGCTATTTAGACATATATGAAGATACGAAAATATATTGTTTTTCTCACTTTCTTGACCTGTTTGACCCCCATTCAGGGCCAGGTGCACACCCATTTTGTCGACCAGCCATTGGATCTTACGCCCGATGAACTGATAGATGCTTTGGTGGATAAAGGGTTGCAGCAGGAGGATCGTTACGAGCTTTCTGGACGCATTGCAGGACTTGACATTTGGCTCTATGTGAATGTGAGCAAGGACTCCACGAAGATTAATCACCTTCTGTTGACGACGCAAGTGCAACAGGGCAATACCCTTCGTGACGACTATGTCGCCCTGCGCAAATGGATGCAGAAACACTATGGAGCCCCGACGTGGGAGTCAACGGTTCGTTCCCATCCTTTTGCTCGTTGGTATGTAGGTTTTGATCGTGATATCGTGATGATTGCTACGGCTTCGGCGGGTATTGAGATATGGTTCTACGAGAACCATCAGCGTAGGAATATTGACTACTATGCCATTTTGAAATACTGTGAGCGCAATCCTGCTCCGAACCTTCCTATGATGACAGCCCAAGAGAGTGTCACATGGAAGAGCACGGGCGATACGTCGTCGTTTAATAAGAAGGTTGTCAAGCGTAAAGTTCGCAAGGCTACAAAGCGTAAAGCCACCAAACGCAAGACAAGTCAAAAGCGTCGTTCCAAGACTACTAAATCCAAGAAACGTCGCAAGCGTTAATCAAATTGGCCCAGGTAATACGGAAGTTACCTGGGCCATGTTTTTGGGGATGATAATCTTGTTTTAAGAGAGGAATCCGAGCAGTGCACCAGCAGCTACTGCCGATCCGATGACACCTGCCACATTGGGGCCCATGGCGTGCATCAGCAGGAAGTTGTGGCGGTCGTATTCCAGTCCGAGGTTATTCGAGATACGTGCTGCCATAGGCACTGCCGACACACCCGCATTACCAATCAGCGGATTCAGTTTCTTGTCCTTGGGCAGGAACACGTTCATCAGCTTCACAAAGCATACACCGCTCATCGTGGCAATGATAAATGCTCCGGCACCAATGGCAAAGATGAAGATGGTGTTCAGCGTCAGGAACTCAGAGGCTTGTGTTGAGCAGCCTACCGTCAGACCCAGCAACATCACCACGATATCGTTCAACGCAGCTCCGGCAGTTTTTGCCAGACGGGTGGTCTTGCCGCTCTCCTTCAGCAAGTTACCGAAGAACAACATACCCAACAGAGGCAGGCCGGATGGTACGATGAACGTGGTGAGCAACAGTCCAACAATGGGGAACAGGATACGCTCTGTCTGGCTAACTTCGCGTGCAGGCTTCATCTTGATCAGACGCTCCTTCTTGGTGGTCAGCAATCGCATCAAGGGAGGCTGAATCAGGGGTACGAGTGCCATATACGAGTAGGCACAGACGGCAATGGCGCCCATCAGGTTGGGCGATAGTTTCGAACTGAGGAAGATAGCCGTAGGTCCGTCCGCACCACCAATGATGGCGATACCAGCAGCCTGGTTGGGCTCGAAGCCAAGTGCCAACGCCAGCATATATGCCCCGAAGATACCAAACTGTGCAGCGGCACCAATCAGCATCAGCTTGGGATTGGCCAATAGTGCCGAGAAGTCAGTCATAGCACCGATTCCCAGGAAGATAAGTGGTGGATACCAGCCTTGTCGTACACCTTGATAGAAGATGTTTAGTACTGAGTTGTCTTCATACAGACCGATTTCCAGTCCTGCATCTGCGCGGAAGGGAATGTTTCCGAGAATGATACCCAGTCCGATGGGTACGAGCAGCAGGGGTTCAAAGTCCTTCTTGATGGCGAGCCAGATGAAGAAGGCGCCTACTGCTATCATGATGAGGTTTCCTGCCGTTACGTTGGCAAAGCCCGTATAGGTCAGGAACTCATTGAAGTTGTCGATGATAAATTGCCACATAATCTCAATTATCACTTTTCACTTATCACTTATCACTTTTCATTTTACCCGATGGTTAGCATGGGCGCACCCTCCATGACAGTGTCACCCTGATTCACCAGAATAGAAGTGACCGTACCGGCATTCTCTGCTTCGATATTGTTTTGCATCTTCATGGCCTCCAGTACGATAACTACGTCACCGACATTCACCTTGTCGCCCACCTTGACATTAATGGTATTGATGGTTCCGGGTAGCGGAGCCTTCAACACATTGCCAGAACCGGCAGCAGCAGCGGGTTGTGCGGCGGGCTTTGCAGGAGCGGGGGCGGCAGCAACGGGTGCTGCAGCGGGAGCCTCTGCCGGGGCTACAGGGGATGCTGTCCTCTTTGTCGCAGCCAGTGCAGGGTGCTTGGCAGCATTAATGGGTTTCTGCATCTCAATCTCGAAAGGGATGCCATTTACGTTGACTCTGGCAATTTTACCTTCTACTTCGGCAATTTCTACTTCGTAGTCTACGCCTTGTACTTTATACTTATATGTTTTCATTGTTGTCTCCTATTTAGTGCAGTTCGGGGGTTGTTGGAATATTTGGTGCGTTATGTTTGGTGGGGATGAATGCCTCGTGCAGATGAGTCATCTGGCTGTATTCATCGTCCCAGTCCGT
The DNA here is from genome assembly GCA_016291085.1 of Prevotella sp. Taxonomy (GTDB): domain Bacteria; phylum Bacteroidota; class Bacteroidia; order Bacteroidales; family Bacteroidaceae; genus Prevotella. The sequence goes on along the minus strand of JAEEVW010000062.1, from coordinate 10,876 downwards.
ATTTTTCGGTGCGATGGTAATCACGCCCGACTCAACGTCGTGAATATCGTCTTCATACTGGCGCAGAGCCAGTCCGATGACAGCCATGTACACCTCGCGGTCGATTCCCTTTGTGTCGAAGCCTTCCTTCAGCATGACACCTGTCTTGTGTCCTACCTCCATCGTCTTCTCCACCGTCTTGGTAATGGGCTTGATGGGCTGGGTGTTGGCCACCTTCTTGGCGGTGTCCATGTGGCGCATCAGCATGCCAAACAGCGTGAACGTAATCCACAGCAAGGCCAGACAGAAGAATACGATACCCATTGCCATCAGTGCCATGCCAAAGCCGTAAGGGTCTTCGCGCTTGAACTTCTCCACCTTCGACTCGCTGACGACGAGTTGGTTCTGGATGCCAGGTGTCACGCGGTCTGCCGACTTGATTTCCCAGTCTGCTGCCGTGCCGTTATTGGCAATGCGGGCATACGACTGATCGACCCCCAGCGCAGGTACTGTGACAGAGTCGATGAGTTGTGTGGCGTTACCGTTGTAGAGACCAATCCACGTGGGTTCTGTGGCGTTGACCTTCACCGAGAGATGCAGCGCGCCTTGTGCTGGCTGGCTGCCCAGTTGGAACACAATGAGCTGACGTCCTGCCAGGTTGGTACGCTCGTCGCCGTTGGGAATCTTGCACATCCGGCTGACGCGCTCAGGAACACTCATCTTCTTGTCGAGTACGGAGCGGTCGGTGGTCAGATACATACCCCGAATGTTGTACGTCGAGTGCGAGATATTGGCAATCTCCACCCATGCGTTGTGCGCTCCGTATTCATCAATCAGGCTCGTCTCGTTCTGCGTCATCACCTCGTTCAGCTTGATGCTGGCGTCCATTTGGGCCAGCATGGGCTGTGAGGCGAAGGCGAGCAACGAGCCTAACAGGAATGCGAATTTGTTCATTTTTGTTTTTATTTCGTGTATTATTATTTTTTTTCTTAGGTGATCCTAGGTTATCCTAGGCTTTCCTAGATGATTCTAGGCTATCCGCAGAAGAATAGCACCACGATTTGTGCCGTAAAGATTCTGAGGAACATCGACAGCGGGTATACCGTTGAATAGCCCAGCGCCGGTGCTTCCTTCGAACAGATGCTGTTGGCATAGGCCAGTGCGGGGGGATCGGTATAGGTACCTGCTATCATACCTGCAATGGTGAAGTAGTTGAACTTGAACTTCATGCGGGCTATCGGACCAATGATCAGAATCGGGATGATGGTGATCAGGAAACCCGTCAGCACATAGAGCAGTCCGTCGCCGTCGATAACCGTCTCGAAGAACCCTGCTCCCGCCTTGATACCCACCGAGGCCAGGAACAGCACCAATCCTATCTCGCGTAGCATCATGTTCGCTGACGTCGTCGTGTAGGTCACCAAGTGAATCTTATAGCCATAGCGGCCAATGAGGATGGCGATGATCAGTGGACCACCGGCCAGACCGAGTTTCACGGGAACGGGCATGCCGGGAATAGTCAGTGGGAACGAACCGAAGATGAGTCCCAGGAAGATACCTACGAAGATGGTGGCGATGTTGGGTGCGTTCAGCTTCTTCAGCGAATTACCCATCTGGTTGGCCACGCGTTCTACAGCATCCTCAGGACCTACTACCATGATCTTATCACCTACCTGCATAGGAAGTCCGGCAGAGGCAAAGAGGTCGATGCCGTGACGGGTGATGCGGGTAACGTTCACGCCATGTACACTCGAGAAGTGCATCGAGGCCAGTGTCTTGCCGTTGACCTTCGGATTGGTAATCAGGATACGCTTCGATACCAAAGGCTGGTCTTGTTGCTCAAAGTCAATGTCGAGCTTGGGACCAATGAAGGCCATGATGGCCTCCTGGTCGGCTTCTGCACAAACCACCAGCATCTGGTCGCCCAGATGGAAGATAGTGTCGCGGTTGGGGATGCACAACTCACCGTCGTGAACCAGTCGTGACACGACAAAGTCGCGGTTCAGGAAGTCGTGTACCTGCAACAGTGTCTTGCCCTCCAGGTATTTGTTGGTCACTTCCAGGTGCATCTTATAGGGCTTTTTGTTAGCCGCCGTCTCTTCCATGGCCTTCAGACGAGCCTCTTCCTTCTCCAGTCTGATGTTGCAGATATACCTTATTAATATAATAGCACCGATAATGCCCAGCACACCCAGGGGATAGGCACAGGCATAAGCGGAGGCAATCTGCGGGGCGTTCTGTCCGAATACCGTACCCAATGCTTCGTTGGCGGCACCAAGACCGGGGGTGTTCGTTACAGCACCATACAGCGTACCCACCATCATGGGCAGGTTCATCTTGTTGCTGGTGTCGAAGAATATGTAGTAGCAGGCAAACATCACCAGGATGTTCAGCAAGATGGCCGATGCTGCCAGTCCGTTAAGCTTGATGCCTTGTTTTCCGAACGTCTCAAAAAAGCCCGGGCCGACCTGCAGACCAATCATGAAGACGAACAGGATGAGTCCGAAATCCTGTACGAAGGTCAGGATAGGGGTGGGGGCTGTGAACCCGATGTGTCCCGCTACGATGCCGGCAAACAGCACGAAGGTAACGCCCAGCGACACGCCGCCTATCTTGATTTTTCCTAAATACACACCTACGGCTATCACCACTGCATACAGCAATGCAATGTGTGCTACGGAGTCCGTAGTTGTAAATAATTCTCTCAACCAATGAAACGATTCCATATAATACTTTCTCGAAATTGCCTGCAAAATTACAAAAAATCTGCTCAATTCTATCATTTCTGTGCAACTATTTTTCATAAATATAAAATATTTATTAAATTCTTCGTTATTTCAGAATTATTTGCTACCTTTGCAATCGAGTTCGTACAGAAACGAGTATTCTAAAACAACTTATATAATAAAACACTATTTTATGGCTAACAAAGAGAAACTCTTCAGCGAGTTCCAAGCTCCGACCAAACAAGAATGGCTGGACAAGATTGAAGTGGACCTGAAAGGCGCCGACTTCCAGAAGCGACTCGTATGGAGAACCAACGAAGGGTTCAACGTGCAACCCTTCTACCGTCGTGAGGACTTGAAAGACCTCAAGACACCCGATTCATTACCTGGTGAATTCCCGTTCGTGCGTGGTAACAAGAAAGACTCGAACGAGTGGTATATTCGCCAGAACATTGCCGTCGAAGATGCCAAGGAGGCTAACAAGAAGGCACTCGACATCCTGAACAAGGGTATCGACTCGCTGGGCTTCCGCATCAAGGGCAGCGACGTGAGTGCAGCGTTCATCGAGACCTTGCTCGAAGGCATCTTCTGCGAGATTGTCGACCTGAACTTCCGCACCTGTCCCCGTCATGCTCTGGAGCTGGCGCAGATTGTCGACGCCTACTTCACCAAGAAGGGCTTCGACAAGGAGAAGCTGTCGTTCACTGTGGGCTTCGACCCCATCGAGGCCATGCTCACCAAGGGTAAGGACGTGACGCCCCTGCTGGCCGATGGTCCGAAAATCGTTGAGACCTTGAAGGACTATCCGAAGGCCCACGTCATGACTGTTCATACTGAGACGCTGAACAATGCCGGTGCCTACATCGTCCAGGAACTGGGCTATGCCCTGGCTTGGGGTAACGAGTACCTGCAGCAACTGGTGGATGCTGGCGTCGACGTAGATCTCGCTGCCCGTCAGATGAAGTTCTACATGGGTGTCTCGGAGAACTACTTCATGGAAATCGCCAAGTTCCGTGCTGCCCGCCTGTTGTGGGCTCAGATTGTGAAGCAGTATGAGCCGAAGTGCGACTGTGCCTGCAAGATGACCATCAACGCCACCACCTCTACTTATAACATGACGCTGTTCGACAGCTATGTCAACCTGCTGCGCTCGCAGACGGAGGCTATGAGTGCTGCACTGGGTGGTGTTCACTCGATGGTGGTGACACCGTTTGACGTTCCTTACGAGAAGCCCTCTGACTTCAGCGAGCGCATTGCCCGCAACCAGCAGTTGCTCATCAAGGAGGAGAGCCATTTCGACCGTATCGTCGACCCATCTGCTGGTTCTTACTATATCGAGCACCTCACGGATGCACTGGCTCAGGAGGGCTGGAAGCTGTTCCTGAAGATCGAGGAAGAGGGCGGTTTCCTGGCTGCTGTCAAGGCTGGCATCGTTCAGGACGACATCAACGCCACCAACGTCAAGCGCCATGGCGATGCTGCCAAGCGCAAGGAGTTTATCCTCGGTACCAACCAGTTCCCGAACTTCACTGAGAAGAGCGAGGGCAAGCGCGCTGTCGCTGGCAAGGCTTGCTGCCATGGTGGCGAGTGCGAAGCTCCCTTCAAGAAGCTTGAGACCACCCGTCTGGCCGCTGACTTCGAGGATCTGCGCATCCACACTGAGGAGAAGAAGGTTCCCGTGGCCTTCATGCTCACCATTGGTAACCTGGCCATGCGCCAGGCTCGTGCCCAGTTCTCTTGCAACTTCCTGGCATGTGCTGGTTACAAGGTCATCGATAACCTCGGATTCAAGACTGTCGAGGAGGGTGTTGATGCAGCTCTGGCTGCGAATGCCGATATTGTGGTCATCTGCTCTTCCGACGATGAGTATGCCGAGTATGCCATCCCCGCCTTCAAGTATTTGAATGGTCGCGCGATGTTCGTCGTGGCTGGTGCTCCTGCTTGCATGGAAGACCTGAAGGCTGCTGGCATCGAGAACTTCGTACATGTTAAGTGCAACGTCTTGGAAACCCTCAAGGAGTATAATGCTAAATTAGGTATTTAAAAGACCCTTCCCAACCCTCCCTATAGGGAGGGAGTGGTTACCTAGATAAACAATAAAATATATAATAAATCAAATGTAGAATCCTCCCCATAAACATTCTACTCTCCCCCTTAGGGGGAGCGGGGAGGGGGTCTGATTATGAGAAAAGATTTTAGTAAAATTGATATCTATGCAGGCATCAAGGCTCAAGATGGTGCCAAGTGGATTGCCGACAATCATATTGAGGCTAACTGGAAGACCCCGGAGCACATCGAGGTTCGCCCCGTTTATACAAAGGAAGACCTCGAGGGCATGGAACACCTCGACTTTACAGCTGGTATTCCTCCTTATCTGCGTGGTCCTTATTCAATGATGTACCCCTTCAAGCCTTGGACCATCCGTCAGTATGCCGGATTCTCCACCGCTGAAGAGTCAAACGCTTTCTATCGCCGTAACCTGGCTTCTGGTCAGAAGGGCCTTTCCGTAGCCTTCGACCTGCCTACTCACCGTGGTTACGACCCCGATAACGCTCGTGTAGTGGGCGATGTGGGTAAGGCTGGCGTGTCTATTTGTTCGCTGGAGAACATGAAGGTGCTGTTCAATGGTATCCCCTTGAACAAGATGTCCGTGTCGATGACCATGAACGGTGGTGTGCTGCCCGTGCTGGCTTTCTACATCAATGCCGGACTGGAGCAGGGTGCCCAATTGGAAGAAATGGCAGGAACCATTCAGAACGACATTCTGAAGGAGTTCATGGTGCGTAACACCTATATCTATCCCCCCGCATTCTCGATGAAGATCATCGCCGACATCTTCGAGTACACCTCACAGAAGATGCCTAAGTTCAACAGCATTTCTATTTCCGGTTACCACATGCAGGAGGCTGGTGCTACCGCTGACATCGAGTTGGCTTACACACTTGCCGATGGTATGGACTACCTGCGTACGGGTGTCAATGCCGGTATCGACGTCGATGCTTTTGCTCCCCGTCTGTCGTTCTTCTGGGCTATCGGCATGAACCACTTCATGGAAATAGCCAAGATGCGTGCCGGTCGTCTGCTGTGGGCTAAGATTGTGAAGAGCTTCGGTGCCAAGAACCCGAAGTCACTCGCCCTGCGTACACACTCGCAGACCTCTGGTTGGTCACTCACCGAGCAGGACCCCTTCAACAACGTAGGCCGTACCTGTATCGAGGCTATGGCTGCCGTGCTGGGTCACACCCAGTCGCTCCACACTAACGCTCTTGATGAGGCTATCGCTCTGCCTACCGACTTCTCGGCTCGTATCGCTCGTAACACGCAGATCTACATTCAGAACGAGACGAAGGTCTGCAAGCAGATTGACCCGTGGGCTGGCTCCTACTATGTGGAAACACTCACCAACGAGCTCGTCCACAAGGCTTGGGAGCACATCCAGGAGATTGAGAAGCTCGGCGGTATGGCCAAGGCCATCGAGACCGGACTGCCCAAGATGCGTATCGAGGAGGCTGCAGCCCGCACGCAGGCCCGTATCGACTCGGGCGTTCAGACTATCGTGGGTACCAACAAGTATCGCTTGGAGCACGAGGATCCTATCGATATCCTCGAGGTCGACAATACCGCCGTACGTACGCAGCAGGTCGAGAACCTGAAGGAGCTCCGCGCTCATCGCGACGAGGCCGCCTGTCAGGCTGCCCTCAAGGAGATTACCGAGTGCGTACGCGAGTTCAGCGAGGGTAAGAAGTCCAAGAACAACCTGCTCGACCTGGCTGTCAAGGCAGCTGGTCTGCGTTGTACGCTGGGTGAGATTTCAGATGCCTGCGAGGAAATCGTAGGCCGTTATAAAGCAGTAATCAGAACAATTTCAGGCGTGTATAGTTCAGAATCAAAGAACGATAGCGACTTCGAGTTGGCTTGTCAGCTGACCGATGAGTTCGCACAGAAGGAAGGTCGTCGTCCCCGTATCTTCGTTGCGAAGATGGGTCAGGACGGTCACGACCGTGGTGCAAAGGTAGTAGCAACGGGTTATGCCGACTGTGGCTTCGACGTCGATATGGGACCGCTGTTCCAGACGCCCGCCGAGGCTGCCCGTGAGGCTGTCGAGAACGACGTCCACATCGTTGGAGCCTCGTCACTCGCTGCAGGTCATAAGACGCTCATTCCTCAGTTGATTGAGGAACTGAAAAAGCTTGGCCGTGAGGATATTATGGTCATTGCCGGCGGTGTTATTCCCTCCCAGGACTACGACTTCCTCTACAAGGCTGGCGTAGCTTGCATCTTCGGCCCTGGCACCTCTGTGGCAAAGGCCGCCGTCGAGATGATGAAGATTTTGCTCGATAAGGAGTAACGTTCGATTAACGACAAAAGAAAGGGACCCCTTCATCACGAGGGAGTCCCTTTTTCAATTTTCTTTCTTTTCTATGTAATAAAACAATCTTATTTATTCGTAATATTCAATGGTGCGGGTCTGCTCCATCTCCTGGCCCATCATCGAAGCCTTGCGGCAGATCCAGTTGCCATGGTCGTCGTACTTATAGTCCGTATAGGGATTCTCCATCTCGTTGCCGCCCATGTTGATCTTCTCTGAGGCGGGAGCACCTTTCTCGTTATAGGTGCGGGTGGTCGTCATGTTCTGACCCATCATGCTCATCGACTGAGTCTTGATCTTGCCGTTCTCCCAAGTGTACTTGATGGGCACCTCGTTGCCCTGGAAACTCATCTTCACCGAAATCAGGTAGCCGTTGGCGTCGTACTGGGCGTCAGTCATGCCCTCGCGCGACATCTTGCCGTCCTTCGAGAAGTTGATCACAAAGTCGCGGCCCATCATCGAGCTCTTGATACACTTCACGGCACCCGTGGCATCGTTAGCCTCTACGTCGTGGAACTTCGTTTGTGCCTGCATGCCCAGTGAGAGCACCATCAGAGACATCATCAAAAATACTTTTTTCATTTTTTTGTTTTTTTGTTAGTTATAAATAATGTGATATAAGTCAGATATACCCCTTTGACGAACCTTTTTAAAAAAGGTTTAATTCATTAATGATTTTTTTATTTTTAGGTGCTTTCGAAAAAATGCCACCCTCACGAATGAGGGTGGCATTGAATTAATTATAAGGGTGTTTTATGTGGGTTCTATTCTACATGGTGAAGTCATTGTTAATAGTGAAATTTACTGAGTAGTTGCTGAATTCCTTAAACATGATATCCATCTTCTCACCACCCTTGAAGGTACCACTGGTGTTGGAACTTTCAGTGATTGTTCTCTTCTTACCGGAAGCAGTGAGGGTGTAGATAACATAATTCACAGGACAAGTGTAAGCAGTGTATGACGTTTCGGGATCCCAATCCTTGCCAGACTTCTTGGTCATCTTCACATTAATAGAGAAATAAGCAGGCAGCACATCGGACTTCACCGTCTTCGTCCAGCCAGCCTTGGTAACGGCTTCTTCTTCACCGTTGACTGACACCGTGGCTTCACAAACGTCAAGTACTTCCTGAGGTTCCATGAACTTCACCTCCATAACGATGCTCTTAAAAGTATCGGGTTTGGTCGGTGTCCCAGAATCGTTGTCATCACTGCCGCAAGCGCTCAACAGGACGCCCGACATCATCATGCAGCAGATGGCTGCTGCGCCCATCAAAAATTTTTTCATCATTTTGTTGTAATTATAGTTGTTATGATTATTTCGGCCACAAAGATACGAATATGTGAGCAGAAAACCAAAAATATTTTGAGTTTTTTCGAACTGTCAGGAATGTCCCTTGTCACGTCATGGATGTAAGGGAAAAATTTCCCTGACATACCCTCTGCCAGCCATCTTCCAACTTCACCCCTTCCAACGACTTTTCAGAAGTTCAACGATAATGAAATAAAGTATCACCGCGGGTAAGAACCACCATGGGGTGATGCACGCAGCAATAAAGATAATCAATGCACATAAAATATAAACGCCACACATATCGTGTAGTCCCAACCTTGGTTGCCACAGACCAGCCCCTTGCCATCCATAATATTGTTAATAACAGACCATTAATGACAGCTCAGTTCGGTAGTCACATCTGTAGAGAAGGAAGATGTTTGATGGCAGAGGGATGATGGAAGAACAAAGACACAAAATATTGATTATTGACGATTGACGAATTGACGTTTTGCTAAAATAATCAATTCGTCAATTCGTCAGTTTTATCTAATTCGAATTCAGGACTTTCGGACTTCGGACTTTTTGATGTTTTTAGTGTTCGAAGGGGTAAGGAGGCTTAGAGATAAATAAAAATGTTAAATTATTTAATAGTTATATATAATATATATTATATATAACTATTCTATTCGTCTGTGCAAATTTAAAATAGCAAAAAGTCCGAAAGTCCGAAGTCCTTTCGTCCTTTTTTGCGTGTCAAACTGAATCCCCAAAATTTGCCCTCAATGAGCGAGAAGCCGTTTCTCTGACAGCGAGAGGCCGTTTCTCTGCCAGAGAGAAGCCGTTTCTCTGCCAGAGAGAAGCCGTGTTGCTAAAAACGGGGATACTTAGCCGTTTGTCAATTCATTATATAATGCAAGTCCTTTTACCGTCAGCAGGTATTTCTGACGCGGATGACGAGGCGAATCAGGATAAAGCAGACGGATAAATCCATTTTTCAGGGAAGGATTTAGCGAAAAATCGAGAAAATTCTCCCTATCCTTTAAACCGATTCTTTCCATCAGCATTTTGACTGACAGTTGCTCTTCACCCAAAGCCTTCACTAATCTAATGATGTTTTTGTTATCAGTATGATTTAAACTTGTCGGGGTACTTGTCGGGGTACTTGTCGGGGTACTTGTCGGGGTACTTGTCGGGGTGGTCAAATTTGGCTGAACTCGCCACTCCTCTGTGGGATGGATATGCAGATATCGGTTTCGCAAATCCCATTGTTCACCCAACAACAGATTGCGGAAGAAACGTTCCAGGAAAACTGGCGAATAGTCTATTCCCTTCGCTATATTATGATAGTTCGCACGCACCAAGGCGTTGCGGAAATACCAAGAATGTTTGGCAAACTGGTCGTTGTCAACATCAAAGCCCAGCGAACGCAGATATTGTATGGTAAATACGGCAGTAGTTCTAGTATTCCCCTCACCGAATGCATGTATCTGCCACAATGCAGAGACAAACCGCGTCAGGTGGCTGATCATCTCGTCGTGGGTCTTTCCTTTGTAGCTATAGGAACGTTCCTGCTCCAAGTCGTAGTCGATGGCACGTCGCAAGTCTTCCCAATTCAGATAGAGCACTGTGTCACCTTCCAGCACCCACTCTTTCTTAGTGATATCGTATTTGCGGAATTCACCGGCATGCTTCATCACACCTTCAAAAACACGACGATGTACTGATTGGAAACCGCCACTTGAGAAATCGAAAGTGGGACTCGACAGTACTTTCACAATGTTCGAGGAAACGCGATCCGCCTCCTCTTTGTCCTCATCATGGGCATCGTGGGCTGTTTTGGTTATATAATACTGGTTGACGAGATCGCGTGCCTCATCGATGGTGATTTCTCCTTCAATATGCCGACGTGCGGTGTTTTGCAAGTAATCAGATGTCTTCAGACCATCCACTGCTTGCAATCCGATAGCAGTCTGCCAATAACCAGCTTTCTCCCTTTGCGCAGGTTCTCCTTGGCGGATATATTCGTCGAAATTGATATAAAGCTCTTTCTCGTCCATATACCTTAAAGTTGTAGTAAAAGCGAAGGCAAAGATAGTGTTTATTTTGTAAAACGCCAAAGAAAATAGTATTTTATTGTCAGGTGTCGGTCCTTTTGCCTACATTTATGTCATACCAGTCCCTTGTCATGATGTTTTTTTTGCAAAATTAGAGCGGAAAATAGGGTGCGAAAAAAGGTGGAATTTAGCTGTTTTATTTGCATAGGTGCGAAAAAGTTCGTACCTTTGCCGTTGCAATTGAGAACCAAGCGCGCAGGTTTCGAAAGAGCACAAAAACTAAACAACTAAACGAAAACCAAAACGAAAACCAAAACGAAAACCAAAACCAAAACAAACTAAATTAACTAACAAACTAAAAACTTAAAACATTATGGGAACAATTCAGATTAAGAAAGTAGAAAAGAAGGTAGTCACCGGTAAGGTGGGCGAGGATCGCCAGAAGGTGAAGAAGACCTACGGCAAGATCATCTAC
>JAEEVW010000078.1 GCA_016291085.1 Prevotella sp. | reverse complement strand
ATGAGGTAAACCAAGTCCAAGTCAACCGTGATATTTACGGTTCCGCTTTCCAAAACAAAAAACCTTATCCATCCGCGCCTGCCCTGCTTGGCGATGCAGCAGACGGCAGGTTCGTCAAGCGTTCCGCTTACGGGGACGATGTTCCCGTCTTTGACTTGCAGCGTTGTTATCATCCTTTGCTTTTCGGCATCGATGACAGTCAGCGTATCTGTCGGTGCGGCGTTTGCCACAGTCCCTTCTATTCTCCAAGTGAATGTCTGCGCTTGCCCCGCCACTGCAGCGAGGGCAAACAGGATGGTGATGATGGTTTGCTTGTTCATTGTTCGTTTCAGTTTTATTTCAGCCTTTCATTCAGTCTCGTTAGTTCGTAGTCGAAGTTGTGGAAACCGTGTATTTGCAAATCATTGCTTACACGCCGACCGTCTGGTGTAATGGTTTCGTAGTGAGGAATAGCATTGAAATGGAATAGTTCCCGCAGACGGCTGAAATCGGCATTGGTGAGACATATTGTTTCCTCGTCTGCCAACCATTCGGCTACATATTTCTTATAGGCATCGCTGCCACCAGCCGTTTTTTCATCGGCTATGAAGATAATCTTTACGTCATCGCGCTTGGCAATCTCGGCACGGAGTTGCTTGCTGTTCTGAATAGCGACGAGGCAGGCGCCACAGCCGTACCCCCAGAAGTCAAAGACTAAGTAGCGGTTTGGATAACGGGACATGATGTCGCGGATAATTTCAATACCGGGACCATCGGGCAGTGGAGAGGTCAGTTCCGTCTTTGCCATCTCTCTTTGATAGAATTGTTCAGCCTTTTGGCGGATGTATGGGTGAGTGAAGGACGAAAGATAGAGTGGAAAGGCTTTCTCATACGTTTTCCATTCGTCGTATGACTGCTGCATCCACTTGTAGATGCACAGTTGTGCCGTCAGCGTAAGATGGTAAATACCCATCAGCTGCTGATAGGCGGCGTAGGACTTCTGTAATCGGTCTTTGATTCCCGCCACACCCGACAGCGTGGTTTCTTTATTAGGTCGTGCCCATTGTACGCGGTTGAGGGTGAAATAATATAATTGGTCCGTCATCAGCAGTGGGTTGTCGAAGTCAACGCGCTTCAGTAACCTGTAGTTATTCACGTCCATTGTAGGGCGGAGTGCAGCACTGTCGGTCACTATTTGCTGCCAACTGCCATCCGCTTGCTGTTGCCAGGGCATCAGCCTATCTGCATATTCAAAAGCATAATCAATCAGGGAGAAAGCGAATTGGTTCTGCATTTCAGCCTGTGCCAGTTGCATTTCCATAGGCGTAAAGTTGTCACGGCGGCTCACCGTATCTATGCGTTCCAACATGTCATGCCACAACTGTTCTGCAATGTTATTAGCCTCGTCGAATTCGCCTTTGAAATCGTAGAGCCTGCTGCACATCTTTTGTAACTGCAAGTCTGATTTCAGCCAGCGCTCCACGTCCTTACTGCTTCCGCTATTATAGTAGCACTCATATTGTCCTTGCTCGTTGAGTCGGACGGTAATATCGACGGTCTCGCCAGGACGGACGAAGAACGGAATCTCAGAAAAACCAACCTTCGATTCCCCAGAGGATTTAAACTTCAGGCGCATGGGATAATTGATGGAAAAACTTTTCTCAAAGGTTCCGTCAGGGGTGATGTCCATTACCAACGTATTATTATCCTTTTCCATGATGTCATAGAGATAACACGTCATTGATGTGAAGCCAAACCGTTCAGCATCGTACCCTTCAATTCGGCCTCGGATTGTGATGGTGTCGGTCTTGAACCAATCTGTGGGTATTGTTTGCGCCTGCCCCGCCATTGCAGCGAGTGCGAACAGGATGGTGATGATGGTTTTCTTGTTCATGTTAATTTAAATTTATTTGTTATCGTGGAAAATCTCTTTGAGTTTCGCTTTCAGTTCGTCCACGTTATTAGGCACGGCAATGATGGTGCCGTCGCGGTCGATGAGGAACAGGGCGCTGTTTTGAGTGCCGTGCTTACGGAACACGCCGAACTCGTCGTCAAGGTCAACGAGGCAGGGCCAGGGGAAGGCGTGACGCTCGACGGCTTTGCGCATGGCATCGGTGGATTTGAATTCGTGGGCGAGGCTGAACACGTTCAGACCACGATTGCGGTACTCGTTGTAGATGGGGATGATGTCGCAGGCGTCGCGGATGCAGGGCGAGCACCACGAGGCCCAGCAGATGACGAGCGTCAACTTGCCCTTGTAGTATTCAGAGGCGCGGACTTGCTGCCCGTCTATTGTGCGCACATCGTAGTCGTTGTACTTTCGTCCGCAAATCTGATAACCCACAGCCTCTTGCTCGGCGATACGCTGATGCACGGGGTGGTCAGGATAGAGCGTGGTGTATTGGCGGTGGTAAATGTCAAGCATAGCGGCAAGGCCCGTGTCATTGAAATGAAAGCCCTTGAGCCGCCCGTCGAGTTCGAACAGGAAACCGAGCATCGGGTGGGCTTTGTAGTAGTCAAACGTCCATTGGTGGTATTCGTTCTCCAGTTCCGCCATCTTCTGCTTGTCGTTCTCGTCCAGTTTCT
>JAEEVW010000061.1 GCA_016291085.1 Prevotella sp. | reverse complement strand
TATCAAGGTGAGAATAGGCCAATTAGAGTGTTGAGACTGGAAATTAGAAACAAAGAATGAAACGACTTTTATATCTGGACAATCTGAAAGTATGCCTGACGGTGCTGGTGATATTCCACCATGCTGGTCAGGCATACGGTGATGGCGGAGGCTGGGCCTATACACCCAGTAATCCTGCCGAGGTGATGCCTTGGATATGGCATTTCTTCTCAGTAAATGCAGCCTTCTTCATGGGACTGGTGCATTCTTTGCTGCTATGGTATATGGTCTAGTGTTCATCTGGTCGAGGAATATCTGGTATGGCATTGCGCTCCATGCTGGCCACAATCTTACGGCTTGAAGCCTTTCTGCCAGACGGCCTTGACGCCCTCGCAGAAATCATAGAGGATACGGCCGTCCTGCATGCGGCGACCGGCTGGGAGGAAGCCGCAGACGACACGAGTGATATGACGTCCAAGGTTGAAATCCTTCGGGTCTTCAACACCAATACTCTTCACACGAAGACTGAAACGGCCAATACCAGGAAGGACGACCGTCTGACCATCTGCCAGCTTATTCTTGAGTAGTTCCTGCAGTTCCGTAACCACGCCAATGACAGTTCCTTCCTTGAAACCGCTGTTGCGACAAGCCTCTGCTGCAATCTCTTCGAGCGTTACTTCGCCTTGGCTAACGGCTTTTGCATAGTATTTGCCATAACCGTTTCTACTCTTAACATTGTTCTTAATCAATTTAACATGTATTGCCATATTTCTTTAAACTATATTAATTATAAAAGCATCATAATCAGTGCTAACTTATTGAATATCTGTTTATTTGGTTATATGACCCTTTTTGCAAAAGCGTCATATACCATCATAACACCAAAACAATTTGTTTTGGTCTGTAAAAGACTATCTCTACGAGGTGAAGAGATACTTCCTTCGATACCAAAACAATTTGTTTTGCTGTCGTAGATCATATCTCTATGATTCTGTAAGCAGCTCCTTGAGTCAGTTTGTGGTATGTATAACCCATTGCAGAAAGCCTGTGGCCGAGTTCCATGTCTGTACCCTTTCGGATGGTAAAGGTCGGGAACTTCTGTGCCAGTCGTTTCATGATATCCTTCACGAGTATGGGCTTGGCATCGGGTATGGAGCGAATGGCCGTCGTACCAGCGGATTGAAACTCTTGGCTTTCAACTCACCATTAGTCTTCACCCACTCAGCTGCAAAACAGACATCTTTCTTAAAGTCCCGAATGTACTGCTGGCAGTAGGTGCCGTCTTTCAGTTGACTAACAAACGCATCGAGTTCTTCGCGCGCATACCTCTTTTCACTCTTTTCTGTGTTGATAATTGTAATTTTCATTTTCTTACTAAATTTAAAGGTCCACAAAGTTTCTGCAAACCGCATGCAAAGATACAAAAAAAGAAGGCGATTTGCAAGACTATTCATGTATTTTTTTCATTGTATCATATACATATGATGCTTTTAGAATAAGGGTCATATATGTAATTTACTAATTATCAGCATCTTTAATGCAAAAATGATGCAAAAAAAAGGAAAAGTGTTCGATTGTTCGGCAAAAATTCCGTACCTTTGCAGCCCATTTGAGGATTTATTCGATTTACAACTAGACAGTTCATGCCAAATAACACGTTAAAGCGACAGTTGAAAGTGCTGACCATCCCTGTGTTCATAGAGATGGCATTGGTGATGTTGCTGGGTGCCGTTGACACCGTGATGCTGAGTCGTTACAGCGACAACAGTGTGGCGGCAGTGGGACTCGACAACCAACTGATGTCGCTCGTGTTCCTTGTTTACCAGTTCTTCTCAATGGGAGCAGCTATTCTTTGTGCGCAATATATCGGAGCAGGATTAAGGAAGCGCCTTGTACAGGCGGTGGGCATGGCACTGGTAGTTAATCTGATGCTCAGTCTGACGGTGAGTGCCCTGCTGTTTCTCTATGCAGAACAGCTGTTGCAACTGATGGGACTGCGTCCTGAGTTGATGGGCGACGGACTGGTATATCTGCGACTAACAGGTGCACTGTCGTTCTTCCAGGCGCTCTCACTAACGTTCTCGGCTTCATTACGCAGTGCCGACAAGGTAATTTATCCGATGGTGGTGACGGGTATCGTAAACGTGTTGAATATACTTGGTAACTATGCTCTTATCTTCGGCCGCTGGGGCTGTCCGCAATTGGGTGTCGAGGGTGCCGCTATCGCAACAGCCGCCAGTCGTGCCGTGGCCATGGTGCTGTTGGCTTGCATCCATTTTAAGGTACACATTCCCCGCTTCCCTCTGCATTATTTCAGGCCAATCCCCTGGCAGGAGTTGAAAAATCTGCTTTACATAGGCATACCTGCCATGAGCGAGAACATCTCTTACTGTCTGTCGCAGGTGGTTATCACTTATTTCATCAATCAGATTAGCAACGAGGCTCTGGCCACACGTACTTACTGCCACAACATGATTATGTTTGTGTACCTATTCTGCATCAGTATCACGCAGGGTGGCGACATTCTGGTGGGGCATCTCGTAGGACAGCGGCGCCATCAGGCAGCCTTTGTACTTGGCAATTACTTCTATCGTTGGTCGATGATTATTACACTCACTGGTTCGGCACTTCTAGCATTGTCAGGACGTAGTATCCTGAGCGCCTTTACCGAAAATCAGGAGATTATCACAATGGGTGTATGGGTGCTGGTGATAGACTGGTTCCTGGAAATAGGGCGTACGTCCAACATCTTCGCTGTGGGGACGCTGAGGGCCACTGGCGACGCTATCTATCCCGTCGTCATTGCCATCATCTTTAACTGGACGATTGCCGTTGGTGTCAGTTATGTTATCGGCATTCCTTTGGGCTATGGCCTGATAGGCATGTGGATAGGCTTTGCGCTCGACGAAAACATACGCGGCGTTATTCTGTTGCGCCGCTGGCGATCGGGCAAATGGAAATCAAAGGGATTCGTCAAGGCCGCATAAATCATAGTGAAATAAAAATAAAACACGATTCTGAAGATTTTGAATAGATTAACATTCAAAATCGTGTATTTCATTCGGTTTTCACTACCTTTGCAGCGCAAACTACTAAATCATTGTAATGATGAGAAAGATTTTCTTCATGATAACATTCATAGTTGCCTCGATGCAACTAGCTGCGCAAACATTCGACGACCTGCCCACGCCCGGTGGCGAAGAGAAGGTAATAGATAATACTCCCGACTCTATCGCAAAGGCCTTGATGAACCGTCCTGCACCTGGCTCCACCCGTCAGGGCACTAACCCCGTATTGTTTCTGATAGGCAACAGCACCATGCGCAATGGTACCATGGGCAATGGCAACAATGGCCAATGGGGATGGGGCTACTTTGCCAGCGACTTCTTCGATGGCAGGAAGATCTCCGTAGAGAACCAGGCTTTGGGCGGCATGTCCACCCGTAACTTCTATACCGACCTGTGGCCCGCCGTGCGCCAGGCCTTGAAGCCCGGCGACTGGGTCATCGTCTCGATAGGACATAACGACCATGCTGACTTTTTCGACGCCAAGCGCGCCCGAGGCGTAATTGACGGTGTGGCAGAGGATACCATGATTGTGGGCTTTAACCTCCGCAAACAGATACCTGATACGGTCTATAGCTATGGTCACTACCTTCGCTGCTATATCCGTGAGATCCGTGAGAAGGGTGCCAATCCCATCCTCATGTCCCTCACCCCGCGCAATGCCCGCGACGACCAAGGACTCATCATCCGCAAGCCGCAGACCCAGTGGGGTGCCTACATCGCTGCCACCGAAGGCGTGCCCTTTGTTGACTTGAATGAGATCTCTGGCTCGAAACTCGATAGCTACAGCTTCTGGAAGCAGCAGTACCATTTTTACGGCGATAAGATCCACACCTCGGCTTTCGGCGCTCGTCTGAATGCCCGTTCAGCCGCCGAGGGCATCTACTACTCTAACAATCCCCAGCTGAAGCCCCTGCAGGAGATGATGGTGGGTGTACCCTTGTCCATGGCTAACGTAAAACGTGAGGAGGGTAAACCCGTGGTATTTATCTGTGGCGATTCTACCGTGAAAAACGAGGATAAGGCCGACCACACGGGTATGTGGGGTTGGGGGGCTCTCGCCAAGACCGTGTTCGACACACTGAAGATCACCGTTAGCAATCAAGCCATCCCTGGTCGCAGCACCCGTAAGTTTCTGAACGATGGCCGTTGGGAACGTGTGTACAACAGTCTACAACCCGGCGACTTTGTGCTGTTGCAGTTCGGCCACAACGACATCGGCGATATGACTAGTAAGAAGGGACGCGCCGTCATTGCCAGTGCACAGGACACCTGTCATGTGTATCAGATAGAGGACGACGGCCGTTATGAGCTCATCTACTCCTTCGGCTGGTACCTGAAGAAATTTATCGACGATGTACGCGAGAAGGGTGCTACCCCTGTCTTACTATCGCTCACCCCCCGCAACGAATGGCCTAATGGCAAGATAGAGCGTCGCGACGATTCGTATGGACGCTGGTATCGTGATGTCGTAGCCGAGACGGGCGTCGACTTTGTTGACATCCACAACATCTCAGCCGACTTCCTCGACAAGAAATTCGCTAGTAAGGATCCTGAGAAGTGCAAACAAAAAGCCGCGGTTTACTTCAACCACGACCACACGCATACCTCTTATCTCGGTGCCCAGATGAATGCTCGCAGCCTCGCCAAAGGGCTCAAGCTGATTCACTCTCCACTCGCAGCCTATCTAAAGAAATAACAGTAATCCCCACCAGTTGGCGGGGATTACTTATCTCATTTCATCTTGATACACATCTTCGTGAGGTCGTCGCTGGGTTCGGCCCACTGTACGAGTGGTAGACCTCTTCGGTGAGTTTCTGTAGTTTCGAAGGCAGCTGTTCCTCGGCCCTAGTACGGGTAGCAACTACCATCATCAGCAGGCAGATCAGGAATAATATGTAGGATCGTTTATTCATAAGTTTTAGGTTAATGATGATATTTAGGGTTTCATGAATACGAAGTACACAGCCGCTACGAGACAGAGCGCTGCTGCAGCGTGATTCCAGTGTAATTGCTCGCGCTGGAAGATAAAATTGGCAATGATGGCAAACACCACCAGCGAGATGCACTCCTGAATCACCTTCAACTGAACCAGGTTGAACGGACCGCCATTGTCTACGAAGCCAATGCGGTTTGCCGGCACCTGACAGCAATATTCGAAGAAAGCAATTACCCACGAGAAGGCGATGACAAGATAGAGGGGCCAGTTATTTGAGATACCCGACTGCTGGAGACGGAGGTGTCCGTACCACGCAAAAGTCATAAACACATTGCTCATAATGAGCAGCAGAATGGTATAAATTCCATTAGTCATTGTTGTCAATTCATATAATCGGGTGCTAAGGTACAAAGAAGCTGTGAAATAACCAAATAATTATTGCACAAATTGAGTGTTTTGTGCACAAATGGGTTGTTTTTGTGCATTTTATTTGGCCGTATGAGCAAAAAGCACTACCTTTGCACCCGATTTTTCAGAATACACATTATTAATAATATATTATGGCATTAAAAATCGTTGTGCTGGCCAAGCAAGTGCCAGACACCAGAAATGTGGGTAAGGACGCTATGACGGCTGAAGGAACCGTTAACCGCGCTGCCCTACCCGCCATCTTCAATCCAGAAGATTTGAACGCCTTGGAGCAGGCCCTTCGCTTGAAGGAGCAGAATCCAGGCTCAACAGTAGGAATCCTCACGATGGGTCCTCCACGTGCAGGTGAAATCATCCGTCAGGGACTTTATCGTGGTGCTGATACAGGTTGGTTGCTGACTGACCGTCTGTTCGCAGGTGCCGATACCCTCGCAACTTCTTATGCTCTGGCTACGGCCATCAAGAAGATTGGCGACGTAGACATCGTGATCGGTGGTCGTCAGGCTATCGACGGTGATACCGCTCAGGTAGGTCCTCAGGTGGCTCAGAAGCTGGGCCTCAACCAGGTGACTTACGCAGAGGAGGTTCTCAGTGTGAAGGATGGCAAGGCTACCATCAAGCGTGTGATCGACGGTGGTGTGGAGACAGTAGAGGCTCCGCTGCCTGTGGTTATCACCGTGAACGGAAGTGCTGCTCCCTGTCGCCCCCAGAACGCTAAGCTGGTGATGAAGTACAAGCGCGCTACCTGTCCTATGGAGCGTCCTGCAGAGGGCACTGCTTACGACTATCTGTACGATGAGCGTCCTGAGCTGACATTGAACCAGTGGAGTGTAGCCGACGTAAATGGCGACGTGAACCAGTGCGGTCTCGCAGGTTCGCCCACCAAGGTTAAGGGTATCAAGAACATCGTGTTCCAGGCTAAGGAGTCGAAGACTTTGACGGCTTCTGATGCTGATATCGAGGGTATGATCAAAGAATTGTTGGAAGAGAAAATTATTGGCTAATTGAGATATGAACAACGTATTTGTATATTGCGAAATTGAAGGTACTCAGGTACAGGAAGTATCTCAGGAGCTGCTGACCAAGGGTCGTAAGCTCGCCAATGAACTGGGTGTTGAGCTCCATGCCATTGTGGCTGGTACAGGCATCAAGG
Source organism: Prevotella sp. (assembly GCA_016291085.1). GTDB lineage: Bacteria > Bacteroidota > Bacteroidia > Bacteroidales > Bacteroidaceae > Prevotella. Next base: position 7,402 of record JAEEVW010000061.1, on the reverse strand, counting down.
GCAAGGTAGAGGATCAGATTCTGCCTTACGGTGTTGACAAGCTGTTTGCTTTCGACGCCCCCGAGCTGTTCCCCTACACCTCAGCTCCCCACACTGACATTCTCGTGAACCTCTTCAAGGAGGAGCAGCCTCAGATCTGTCTGATGGGTGCTACCGTTATCGGCCGTGACCTCGGTCCCCGCGTCAGTTCATCATTGACCTCTGGTCTGACTGCTGACTGCACAGAGCTGGAGATTGGTCCGTATGAGGACAAGAAGGAGGGTAAGACCTACGAGAAGTTGCTCTATCAGATTCGTCCCGCTTTCGGTGGTAATATCGTGGCTACAATTGTGAACCCAGAGCATCGTCCTCAGATGGCTACTGTTCGTAGTGGTGTGATGCAGAAGGCTATCTATGAGGGTAAGGCCAAGGGTGAGGTTGTTTATCCTGAGGTTTCTAAGTATGTTAGCCCTGAGGCTTTCGTAGTGAAGGTTCTGGACCACCACGTAGAGGCTGCCAAGCACAACCTGAAGGGCGCGCCCATCGTGGTGGCTGGTGGTTACGGCATGGGTTCGAAGGAGAACTTCGACCTGCTGTTCCAATTGGCTAAGGTGCTGCATGGTGAGGTTGGTGGTAGTCGTGCTGCCGTGGATGCTGGCTGGCTCGACCACGACCGTCAGATTGGTCAGACAGGTGTCACCGTTCATCCCAAGGTGTATATCGCCTGCGGTATCTCTGGACAGATTCAGCACATCGCTGGTATGCAGGATTCTGGTATCATCATCAGCGTGAACAGCGATCCCGATGCGCCTATCAACAAGATCGCCGACTACGTGATCGTTGGTACTGTAGAGGAGGTTGTACCCAAGCTGATTAAGTATTATAAGCAGAACTCGAAATAAATAAAGAAAAAGATTATGGCAAATTATTATAGCGATCATCCTGAGATCGGGTTCTACTTGAACCACCCCCTGATGGCTCGTATCGTTGAGCTGAAAGAAAAGGGTTTCGCTGATGCGAAAGAATACGACTACGCCCCCGTTGACCTGGGCGATGCCATCGAGAACTACAAGCAGATTCTCGACATCACCGGCGACGTGGCTGCCAACATCATCGAGCCTAACTCGGAGAGCGTTGACCTGGAAGGTCCGCACCTCGAGAACGGCCGTATGATCTACGCCTCTAAGACTTACGAGAACCTCGACGCCACCCGCAAGGCTGGCCTTCATGGTGTTTCAATGCCCCGTCGCTACGGTGGTCTGAATCTGCCCAACGCAGTGTTCTCTATGCTTTCCGAAATGATCAGCGCTGCCGACGCCGGTTTCCAGAACATCTGGAGCCTGCAGTCGTGTATCGACACGCTCTATGAGTTCGGCTCAGAGGAGCAGCGCCAGAAGTATATTCCCCGCGTATGCGCAGGTGAAGGCATGTCGATGGACCTCACCGAGCCCGATGCCGGTTCCGACCTGCAGCGCGTGATGCTGAAGGCCACCTTCGATGAGAAGGAGAACTGCTGGCGACTGAACGGTGTGAAGCGTTTCATCACCAACGGCGATAGCGACATCCACCTCGTGCTGGCCCGTTCTGAAGAAGGAACAAAGGACGGCCGCGGACTGTCGATGTTCATCTACGACAAGCGTCAGGGCGGCGTGAACGTGCGTCACATCGAGCACAAGCTGGGTATCCACGGAAGCCCCACCTGCGAGCTGACCTACAAGAACGCCAAGGCAGAGCTTTGCGGCTCTACCAAGCTGGGTCTTATCAAGTATGTGATGGCCCTGATGAACGGCGCCCGTCTGGGAATTGCTGCCCAGAGCGTTGGCGTGGAGCAGGAGGCTTACAACGAGGGACTGGCCTACGCCAAGGAGCGCGCACAGTTCGGTGAGAAGATTATCAACTTCCCCGCCGTCTACGATATGCTCAGCCGCATGAAGGCCAAGCTCGATGCCGGCCGCTCGCTGCTCTACGAGACAGCCTGCTATGTTGACGTTTACAAGTGCCTTGAGGACATTGAGCGCGACCGCAAGCTCACTCCCGAGGAGAAGCAGGAGTGCAAGACCTACAAGCGTCTGGCCGATGCTTTCACTCCGCTGGCCAAGGGTATGAATTCTGAGTATGCCAACCAGAACGCCTACGACGCCATCAGCATCCACGGCGGTTCAGGTTTCATCATGGAGTACAAGAGTCAGCGCCTGTTCCGCGACGCCCGCATCTTCTCTATCTACGAGGGTACCACGCAGTTGCAGGTGGTGGCCGCCATCCGCTACATCTCTAACGGCACCATGCTCAACAACATCAAGGAGATGCTGGCTGCCCTGCCCGCAGAGGCCAATGCAGCGCTGAAGGCCCGCGTCGAGAAGCTCATCCCCGTTTACGAAGATGCGCTCAACTACGCCAAGAGCCTCGAGTCGCAGGATGCTTTCGACTTCCTGTCGCGCCGTCTGTACGACATGACTGCCGAACTGGTGATGTCGCTGCTCATCATCCGCGATGCTGCCAAGAGTCCCGAACTCTTCGAGAAGTCGGCCAACGTTTATGTGCGCATGGCTGAAGAGGATGTCTGCGGCAAGTCGGCCTACATCAAGAACTTCCGCGTGGAAGACCTTGAGAGTTTCAAGGCTGCCGAGAATACCGAAGCATAAAACATTATCTAATATAGAAGGGAATGCGCCAAAGCCGGCTCATTCCCTTCTTTTCTAAACGCCCGCCCACTATGAAGACCGTCTATCCCACAAAAGTATCCGTCACGCTCGTTCTGATTATAAGCCTCATCATGGGCTGCATTCTCGTCCCGTATGCCATCAAAAGCATGTGGATACCTTTCACCATCATTCTTATACTGCACTTCTTGCTGTTGTTCATGCTGGCCAACATCAAGTATGTAATTAACGAATCGCAACTCATCATTGACCAGTCATTGGGTAAGTGGGGCAAAGAGGTCATTGATATCAGTACGATAAAGAGCATCGAGCCCACCCATACCATTCTCGGTGCGCCAGCCAGTTCTTTAGACCGTTTGCGCATCAGCTACAACAAATACGACGACATCATTATCTCACCCCGGCGGAAGGAAGAATTCATCCGTCAGCTGCAATCCATCAACCCGCAAATCGTGTTCAAGGAAAAGAAATAAAGGGAAAACTAATCTGCTAAGAGAAATACAATCTATTATGACAAAAAAGACATTCGCCATCCATATCCTGATGCTGCTCATCTGCGTGCCCATGGCTGCCCAGACGCTCTCCGGACTATCACCCGAAGCATTCGTGACCGACGTTAACGGCAAGAAGACCGCCCTCTACACCATCACCAACCAGAAGGGAATGGAGGCCTGCATCACCAACTACGGCGCACGACTCGTGTCGCTGATGGCACCGGGAAGGTACGGGATGGACGATGTGGTGCTGGGTTTCGACAACATCAACGACTACGTATCGCTGAAGCAGAACTTCGGAGCCACCGTGGGCCGCTATATCGGACGCATTAAGGGAGCGCACTTCGTGCTCGACGGCAAAGAATACCAGCTGCAAGGCTTTGGCAAGGGCAATATCTCGCACGGCGGAAAACCGGGCTTTGCCAATGTGGTTTGGGACGTGGTCAGCAAGACCGACTCTTCGCTCACCCTGCGTTATCTCTCACCCGACGGCGAAGCTGGCTTCCCGGGCAACCTCACGGTAACCCTTACCTATACATTAACAGTAGGAAACGCCCTTAAAATAGACTACGAAGCCACCACCGACAAGCCTACGGTGCTGAACATTTCCAACCATTCGTTCTTCAACATTTCAGGCCGTCCCGAGAAAGACATTCTTCACGAAGAACTGATGGTGAAAAGCAAGAAGATTGCCACCTTCGATGCTCAGAAGAACCTCGACGGCGGTTTCCGCAAGGTGAAAGGCACACCCTTCGACTTCCGCAAACCGAAAACCATCGGACAGGACATTGACAAAGACGATGAACAACTGGCTATAACCAAAGGCTACGACCACTCCTTCGTGTTGAAGAACCGAAAAGGCGAACTCCTGTTGCAAGCCTCACTCGTAGACCAGGAGGCTGGACGCCAGATGATTGTCTATACCACCGAGCCCGCACTCCATATCTATACGGCCAACGGACTGAAAGGCAACCAAAAGGGCAAACGGGGCATTGCCTATCCACACCGTTCGGCCATCTGTTTCGAAGCCATGCACCTGGCCGACAGTCCCAATCATCCGGAATTCCCTTCCACCGTGCTCCGTCCGGGCGAGACGTGGCATTCCACCACCGTTTATCAGTTCACGACTTCGACAAGACAGCCAACTACCTGTCTGACGGGCCCTGTTACTGTTTTCGGCCTCGGCATCGGACTTGGCGGATTGCTTGTTGCAGGTATTGTTTCGTTAATAAAATAGAGGCATGAAGGACTACGTAGACAAGATGAATGCCGAGGAGGCGCGAATGTTCCGTGAGGCAGTGGTGAATATCGTAGGCCAGATTCCTTGCGGAAAGGTCACCACCTACGGGCATATTGCAGCGTTGGCAGGATGGCCCAGCCACTCACGCATGGTGGGCCGCACCCTTCGCTATACCCCCGAATGCGCCTCCCTGCCCTGCCATCGTGTGGTGAATGCCGTAGGCCGCACCGCTCCCGGATGGCTAAAGCAACGCGAACTGTTAGAGGCCGAAGGCGTAACATTCAAGCCCAACGGCCATGTCGACATGCAACGTCACCTCTGGGAACCCAAGTTCGAATAACTAATTACTAATAACTCCCTCCCTCATAGGGAGGGCTGGGGTGGGTCTGTTGGCCGGGGTGGTTCATTTTCCTATTTCAAACACCAACTTTTTCAGTTGCAGATGCCTTTTATCCTGAGCATTGTGCGCCAGGGCTGCCCGCAAAATCGGCACCGTCTTCAGGGCCATCTCGGGCGTGGGCTGCTGTTTCAGTTCATAGATGACATAGTCTAAAAGCCGCTGGGCCGTTGAGGGGAATGTCCGTTCCTCGTTCTTTTCCACTGTCCAGTCGCCAGGCGACAGCGTTTCCAGTCCCCAATTCGAAAGAAAGTCAATCATGCTGAACCCTTCGCCCAAGGCATGCTTCAGCCGGAGGGCATGGCGCAGCATAGCCGTATTGCCCCGCCGGTCCTTGTCGTCGAGGTTAGGATACAACCGGCACAAAGCCTGGAAAATCTTCGCGGCCTCGTCCACACGGTTCTGACTGACGCGAAGTTTCAGCATATCACTTGCCGTCCAGAACATCGCTATCGTGGTGTAGTGTCCCTGATGTGCAGCATACATCGGTCGGATGGCCTCGTAGGCCTCTTCTATCCTACCCTGTTTCCTCAGTTCAAAAACATCTCTTACTTCCATCTTGTTTCCGTTTTTTGGCTTAAATCCATTTTATATAAATTGCCAATATGAATTCTTGCTTCTTTCCTTGCAAAGATAATCATTTTTATCAAAAGTAAAACATCTGTATGACGTTTCGTGCGTAATTTAAGCAAATATTGTCTAAAACAAGGCTGTGGTATAGCAAAAATAAACGATTTGTGCTGATAAATGACTACTTTTGTACCCTCGAATCAGGAAATTGGCGAATATGATACCTAACAAGCATTTTAACACCTACAAGGAGGGACTCGATTTGGAGCTCCTGCGGGGGTACTGCATAAGGCATGGGGAGGTGCGGACCTTTTTGCGCGGGGAGGCGTTTGAGGATGTTGGCGAACCAGCACAATGGGTGGCTTACGTAGAGCGAGGATGTTTTAAGTATATGGTGCATAACAAAGAGGAAGAAAAGGACTATTGCACAGGCTTCGCTTTTGAGGGCGAGTTTGTTGCAGATTACCCGAATTGTCTTTCAGGCGAGATGTCTGAGGTGACTATTATAGCTGGGACCTCAAGTAAAGTGTTCCAAATCCCAGGCAAAGATTTGTGTTCACTGTTAGATTCCACTAGCATGAAAGACCTCAGGCAAACCATATCCGACCACCTGTTTTCTCAAATCTATGCACAATATCTTGATAACTATCGTATGACAACCAGAGAACGATATAAGCTTTTACTCATTCGTTGTCCAGAAATTGTGCAAAATATCAGTCTGAAAGATATTGCCTCATATCTAAAAGTAACTCCAACCACTATCAGCAACATCCGCAGAGAGATTACTTTCAGCCTATAAATTCTCAAATTGTTTTGAGAGTTTGAATGTATAATGGAATTTTATTTTGAAAAACACGTTGAACTCAAACACTCTCATTAACTTTGCACTAAAAAAGTGAAATGAATATCCTCATCATTGGAGCCACCTCAGGCATTGGCAGGGCACTCTTTGAGAAGTATGCCGCTGACGGCAACCGCATCGGCATCGTTGGCAGACGGACACACCTGCTTGACGAACTGCGGCAAAAGCATCTCGACACGACTATTACCGCCACAGCAGACATTACGAAGCAGGACGAGACGGAACGAGCCATTGACGTCCTCCGTGCCGAACTGAAACACATTGACCTCGCCATCGTATGCTCTGGTACGGGTGACATTAATGCCACGTTAGACTATGTCGTGGAGCGTCCTACCATCGACACCAACATCACAGGCTGGACTTTTGTCATCAATACGCTCTATCACATTTTCGAGCAGCAAGGTCACGGCCACCTCGTCGCCATCACCTCGGCTGGCGGACTGCGCGGCGAGCCGATGGCTCCAGCTTACAGTGCATCGAAAGCCTATCAAATCAACTACATGGAAGCCCTACGCAAGAAGGCTTACAAGAGCGGCAACCACATCCACGTCACCGACATCCGCCCTGGCCTCGTCGATACGGCAATGGCCAAAGGCGAAGGTCTGTTTTGGGTGATGCCAGTCGAGAAGGTGGCCCATCAAATCGTTGCTGCTATTCGCAAGCAGAAGTCCAAGGTATACGTCACCAAGCGTTGGCACATTCTCGCCATCATCAACAAGAATCTTCCGTTTAGCATATATAAGAAAATGTGACCCCATCACTTTATGTCTAACTTTCAATAAAAAAACAGTAAGGATTATGGAGGACCCGACATTACCTACCAACTGGCTGGCGCCGACTAGCGGGGAATTGAAGGTAATATTCTTTATGATGATTTTTATATAGAAAACTAATAGATGTTGAACCCATTAAAACATTAAAAAGGAATAAGCCTCTAAATAATTTGCAAAATATTTGGAAGTATCATAAAAAAAAGTATCTTTGCAACAAATTATTAAGCTCCGCCATTCTTTCTTGAATGGACATGGCCGTCCGAGGACGGCTTTTTTATTTTAATGATGTCACGAATATGGCACAACGTGTATCATTCTACATCGACGGATTCAACTTCTACTACGGTCTTCGCCGAACCAAGCGCAACGAGCTGCAGTGGACCGACTATTACTGCATTGACATGGTGAAACTCTGTCAAGGATTCCT
>JAEEVW010000024.1 GCA_016291085.1 Prevotella sp. | reverse complement strand
AAACTCAGGTTCCAGAGACTCCAAAAAGGAAGATTAGGTTTCTGTTTCATATCTCTTATATTTATTATCTAGTCTTTCTAGTTTAACTAGTCTATCTAGTTGTACCACGAACAACAAGTCTGGTTCTGACAATTCGCCGTTCTGCCTTTTCGCGGGGAATCGTTCCCTCCACCTGACTTATCAAGATATCAGCAGCCTCCTCACCAACCTTCACACCACGTTGTTCAATGGTGGTCAACATCGGATCGCAGGCCATGGCACGATAGCCATTGGTAAAACCACAGATGCTGACATCCTCAGGTACACGGAATCCCATGCGCTTAGCAGTATACAAAATACCGATGGCGGTGTCATCGTTGACAGCAAAGAACCCGTTGGGAGGTGTTTCCATTTGCAACAGTTCCGGAGCAATCGCCTCTGCATCCGCCCGATTGTCACAGATGCGAGTCAAAGACTCATCATAAGGAATGCCATTTTTCAACAGCGCATCCTTATAGCCGTTAAAACGGTTCTTCGATATCTCCATGGTCATAGCCGATCCGAAGAAGGCTATACGATTACAACCCGTCGCTATCAGATGAGTTACACCATTGTAGGCTCCCATATAGTCGTCGACAACCACTCGACTCGCGTTCACGCCCGTACATATTCTATCATAAAACACTAGCGGCATACCTGCATCCATCAGTTGCTGAAAATGCTGATAGTCCTTCGTATCCTTAGCCTGCGACACAATAACTCCGCACACCTTATTCTCATAGAACCACTGACAGATATCTACTTCACGCTCGTATTGCTCCTGACTCGTGGCAACCAGTATGCGATAGCCGCGTTTGGCAGCCTCCTCCTCAATACCAGCCAGCACCGATGCAAAATAGTAATGTACAAAATTGGGAATGATAACCCCTATCACCTTGATGGGCTGCACACGCGAGCGGCGCAACGACTCTGCCAGCACATTCGGAATGAAGTTATGCTCACGGGCATATTGCTGAATGGCAGCCCGTCGCTCAGCAGAGATACGGGGCGAATTCTTCAATGCACGCGACACCGTAGCCACGCTGATACCAAATTCGCGGGCTATGTCCTTCATTGTCAATGGCGTCTTCTCTTTCATCAGGTTTTCAGCTTTTGCATGCAAGGATGCGATTCAGCGAGCGCAAAGCAACTTGTTGCATTTGCCGAGCGTGAGCATTCTCGCACTCTTTTGAGTGCAAAGTTATGAAATATTCTAATTCGTTGTTCTTTTACCTTATTTATTTATTTACAAACCGGCGTGCAAACGTTTGCACTGCATATATAACGTATTTATTTCAAAAAAAGTATCAACGTAATGAAAAAATCCCTACCTTTGCGCTTGATTTAAATCAATTCTTCGAACTTTTGTGAAATAAATAGTTACTAACTTTAAAAATTAAAAGATGAAGCAGGTAAACATTAAGATTCCGTTTAGGATGCTAGTCCTCATATTTGGGCTCTTCCTTTCGGTAGGTGCCTTTGCTCAAATTGACGTCAAAGGCCATGTGAAAGATGCTCAGGGCGAACCGATTATCGGTGCGACAGTACGTGTTACGGGTACACAGACCGCAACCGTTACCGATTTCGACGGTAACTTCGTACTGAAAGCCAATCAGGGTGCAGACATCAACATTTCGTATGTCGGCTATCAGACGGCACACGTTGCCGCAGCCCCCAACATTGTTGTCACGTTGCAAGACGATGCTCAGGTCCTGGAAAATGTGGTGGTCATTGGTTACGGCCGCGCTAAGAAGAATGACCTGACTGGTTCGGTGACAGCCTTTAAGCCCGACGAGATGTCGAAAGGTATTACTACCAATGTACAGGACATGCTGTCAGGTAAGATTGCCGGTGTTAGTGTCACTGACGGCGGCGGTACCCCTGGCGGTGGCTCCACCATCCGTATTCGTGGCGGCTCGTCACTCTCAGCCTCCAACGACCCTCTGATTATCATCGACGGTCTGGCTATTGATAACAATGGTGTGCAAGGCCTTGCCAATGGATTGTCGATGGTCAACCCCGAAGACATTGAGACTCTCACAGTCCTTAAGGATGCCTCCGCCACAGCAATTTATGGTAGCCGTGCATCAAATGGTGTGATTATTATCACAACTAAGAAAGGAAACAAGGGCCAGAAGGCCAAGGTAAGCTACAACGGTAACGTTAGCATGGCTACTGTAGCCAAGAAAAGGGAAGTACTCTCAGGTGACGAGTTCCGCAGTTATGCACAGGCACTTGTCGACAAAGGTCTTGTCAGTTCGGCAGGACTCGCTGTATTGGGTACGGCAAACACTGACTGGCAGGATGAGATTTACCACACAGCTATCAGCACCGATCACCAAGTGGGTGTCACTGGTTCGGTGAAAGACATCCCCTACCGCGTGTCTTTGGGCTATACGGACCAGAACGGTATTGCCAAGACTTCTAATTTCCAGCGCTTCACAGCCTCTCTCAACCTCAATCCGTCATTTTTGGAGAGCCATCTGAACTTTGACCTCTCTGCCAAATATATGTACGCCCATAATACATATGTTGATGGCGGTGTATTTGGTGCTGCTGTAGGTATTGACCCCACCCAGCCAGTCTATGCCAACGGCTATGAAACTACTGGCGGCTATTGGCAGACCCTGATTTCTGGCGGTGCCAAGGCAGTGAAAGACTGGACGGGTGCTGTGACAAACACCAATACGACGCAAAACCCCGTAGCTCTCTTCAACAACAAGAACGACCGTGCTGACGCCAACGTGTTCCTTGGCAATTTTGGTGCCGTGTATAAGATTCACGGTTTCGAGGATCTCACTGTCAATGCTAGCATTAGCGGTGACTACTCCACAGGTAATCAGGACACAGACATCAGCCCTTACTCTTACAGCAACAACTATTACGGCTGGACGGGTTATTCCAAGTCGACTAAGTACAACCTGCAGGTGAACGGCTACCTGAACTATGCTCACAACTGGAACGATGTCCATGACCTCAGTATTATGGCCGGTGCCGAGGAGCAGCACTTCCACCGTCACACCAAGAGTGCCGGCGGCGGTAACTGGCTCGGTGAAACAATCAACGCCAACGAGTCGACGTGGTACAGCCCAAGCCTTGAGTCGGAAAACACTCACACCTATGTCACCACACTTGTCAGTTACTTTGCACGTCTGCAGTACAATCTGCTTGACCGTTATCTACTGACAGCCTCGTTCCGTAACGACAATTCGTCGCGCTTCGCCAAAGGTCAGCGTGCCGGCTACTTCCCTTCCGCAGCACTGGCTTGGAAAATCAGCAGCGAGCCTTTCATGAAGAATATCAAGGCCTTCAACGAATTGAAACTTCGTTTGAGTTATGGTATAACCGGTCAACAGGACATCGGCAACGACTTCTACTATCTACGTCGCTACGTTACCTCCGATCAGTATGCCCAGTATGCCATTGGCAACCAGAATTACTATACCATGCGTCCTGAGATGTTCAACGAGGATCTCACGTGGGAGAAAACAACCACCTATGATGTGGGTCTCGACTTCGGCATCCTGAACAACCGCATTGAGGGTAGCATCGATGCCTACTACCGCAAGACCAAGGACCTTATCTCTACTGTATCCATCGCCTCTGGTATCGCTTTCGGCAACTACAAGACGATGAACGTGGGCGATTTGGAGAACACAGGTATTGAGTTCAACATCACCGCACGCCCCATCGTCAGCAAGAACTTCAACTGGCAGGTGACCTACAATGTGGGCTGGAACAAGAATAAGATTACCAACCTGCAGGCTACCGGCGGCGACTTCTTCCTGACGGGCAACAGCATCTCCGCTGGTCTTCGCAACCAGGTGATGGTTAACAAGGAAGGCTATCCTACCAACTCCTTCTACGTCTATCAGCAGGTTTACGATAATGCCGGCAACCCGATTGAGGGTGTGTTCGTAGATCGCAACGGCGACGGTATCATCAACGCCGACGATAAGTACGTATACAAGAAGCATGACGCCGATGTGCTGATGGGTATGACCAACAAGTTCCTCATCAAGGACTTCGACTTCAGTTTCACCCTGCGTGCCAGCTTTAACAACTATCTCTATAACGACTTCCTCAGCAACAAGTGCAACGGTGCCGCAGTCTATTCCAACGACAACTGGGCCAACACCACACCTGAGGCTGTCAAGCTCGGTTTCGTCGGCAGGCCTGACTACTATATGAGCGACTACTTTGTTCAGAACGCATCGTTCCTCAAGTGCGACAACATCACACTGGGTTACTCATTCAAGAACCTCCTCAAGGGTGGTAGCTACAACGGTATAGACGGACGTATCTATTTCCTTGTGCAGAATCCCTTTGTGATTTCCAACTACGACGGCATTGATCCTGAGAACGCCAGCGGCGTCGACGGTTCTGTTTATCCCCGTCCGAGAACCTTCATGCTTGGTCTGAACCTCAACTTCTAATTCATTCAATCATCTAAAAGCATATAAGTCATGAAAAGATATATGAAAAAAATAGCACCTGTGGCTCTTGCTGCTATTCTTGGATTATGCTCAACCTCTTGTCTCAACGACCTTGACCAGAGCATCCAGGATGAACAGACTAACACCGAGCTCGACATGACGAGCTACCTTGCCAAAGTGTATAGCAGCTTAGTACTGACAGGCCAGACCGGTGGTGCCGGCAATCCTGATATGAGCCAGTTTGATGAGGGTAACTCCTCGTTCTATCGTCGTATCTTCGAGGCCAACGAGCTTTGCTCTGACGAAATCATTTGGACGTGGCAGGGCGATGCTGGTATCCCTGAGCTTACAAATATTACCTGGAACTCCAGCCACGGCTATAATGAGCTCACCTACTACCGCATTATGTATAATGTGACACTCTGCAACTACTATCTCGACACTACCGACGGTACGACAGATGCCAATGTGCTCACCAACCGTGCCGAGGTACGTTTCATCCGTGCACTCATGTACTACTACTTCATGGACCTCTTCGGCAAAGCTCCATATAAGGTGGCTTACAACGATGAGTTGCCCATTGAGTACTCCCGCACACAGGTGTTCGATTTCGTAGTCAGTGAACTGAAGGCTATCAGCGAAGGTTCCGGCAACGAGCAGTTGAAGGACTACTGCGGCGATGATGCGAACTACGGGCGCGCCGACAAGGTTGCAGCCAAGATGCTTCTGGCACGAATCTACCTCAACGCAGGCGTCTACACCGGTACTGTCCAATGGCAGGCTGCCGCTGACTACGCTTCACAGGTCATCAGCTCCAACTACAAGCTCTGCACTACCGCTCTGAACGGCTACACAGCCTATGAGCAAATCTTCATGGGCGACAACGGCGAGAACACCAATGCCCGTCAGGAAATCATCTTCCCAATACGCTGCGACGGTGCCACCAGCCGCTCCTATGGCGGTTCTGTCTACACCATTGCTTCATGCACAGGCTCAGGCACACCAGACCAGGGTCTCTCCAGCTCGCAGTGGACGTGTAACCGTGCCCGTCAGGCCCTCATCGACAAGTTCGTGCACGATGGCGCCTCACTCGAGAAGCAGGATGTATCGGTAGCTAACTTCCGCGCTATTGCAGGCGATGACCGCGCCATGTTCTTCGTTAACGGCGACCGCACCTACTCTACAGAGGAGAAGACCACCTTTACCGCTGGCTTCGGTGTACTGAAGTGGAACAACACCTACGCCAAGGGAGGCACGCCAAGTAATGCAACGTTCTCAGACACTGATGTTCCCCTGCTGCGTGTAGGCGAGGCATACCTCACACGTGCCGAGGCCAACTTCCGCCTGGGTAACATCGCAGAGGCCGTCAGCGACATCAATGTTCTCCGTGCCCGTGCCAACGCATCCAATGTTGATAATTCACTTACGGAGTCAGATATCATCAATGAGTGGTGCCGCGAGTTCTACATGGAAGGCCGTCGTCGCTCAGATCTTATCCGCTTCGGACTCTTTACCAGCAGCACATACACCTGGGACTGGAAGGGTGGTAACTATAATGGTACTGGCGTTAACAGCATCTACAACATCTATCCCATTCCTGCCAACGAACTCAGTTCCAACAGCAACATGACCCAGAATCCTGGCTACTAAGAGAATTGATAAATGATAATTGAAAATTGATAATCATATGAAAAAGATATATAAAAGTCTGCTCTTCCTGGCCGTTGCTGCAGTGCCCTTCCTCACATCTTGTGATGAAGACCGTGACAGTAACCCCACACTGAGCATTCCGTCGAGCTTCGTGCTCAATACACCCGGACTGGCAGCCAGCAACGTGTATGACCTGCCTAACGGCATCATCAACCTCACGACCAACCAGCCTGACTACGGTGGGTGGCCCGCAGCAGTTATCTATGCACCGCAAGTGTCACTCACAGGCGCTGAAGGTTCATGGACAGAGTTGAGTTCCACTTCCACCAATACCAAGGTTCAGGTAAGTGGCGATGAGTTGAACACCATTATCCTTAATGCCTACAAGGCAGCAAACAACGACGAGACCCCTGAGGGTCCGCTGGACATCTTCCTACGACTGCGCGCCTACCTTTCTAATAGCGGCAATCTAGGAGAGGTTTACTCCAATGCTGTTCAGCTGAAGGTGATGGCCTACGAGCCTCCTGTGCAACTGGAGTTGCCAACCTCCATCTATGTTTGTGGCAACTCTATTGCCGACGCCTGGAGTACCTGGAAGCGCGTAGCTCCTATTTGGACGAAGGAAGGACAGTTCTACACCATGATTTATAACAATGCCGACGGCTTCAAGTGGGGTAACAAGCCCAACGATTGGTTCGGCTATGATATGATCGACGAGTTCGACAATCTGGTTGACGGTTTGGAAATCTCTTCCGACGGCGATGGCAACATCGTATTCTCAAAGGCTGGATGGTATGTGCTGAAGTTCGTCACCGCCATCGAAGGCAAGAAGATCAAGTACACACTGACCGTAGCAGAGGGTAAGGCCTGCGCCATCGGAGCCGCAGTCGACAACGGCAGCTGGAGCGGTGTGGAGATGACAGCTCCCGCAGACTACGACGGCTACTGGACCTTCAGCGACTTCACTGGTTCTGGTGAGATGCGCGCCTACATTGTGGTGCCTGGTGTTGACTGGTGGCAGACCGAGTTCACTATCTTCGGTGGCAACGGTGACCTGGTGTTCCGCGATGCCGAACACAACAGCGATGCCAACTGGAAGGACGACGTCGGTGAGGAATACTCTGTCAACGTCGGCCCCGGCAAGACCATCAAGGTGAACTTCAACCGCAACACGGGTGTTGTTGAGTAATTAACAAATTAAAAATTTGAATCGTATGAAGAAACATATATTATTAGGTGTAACGCTGCTCATTGCAGCAGCGTTCACCTCCTGCACCGAGGACTTCAAGGACTGGGCTTCTCCCCAGACGAACAGTCCTGAAAACGCCATTACCATTCCTGGTTTCACGGCATCGGCAGTGGCAGCACAAAATCTGGACACAGAGGCTACGACCGTACCGCTGTTCTCACTCAACGGGGCTACTCTTCCCGACGGCTTTACTTTAGGGAATGCCCGAATCGAACTCTCTGTTCCCAGTCAGGCAGAGGACGAGGCTGTTTCTGTCATTATCAACACTGACATTTCCGGCCAGGCTTCTGTAGAGACCCTTCAGGACTTGGTTGTCGAAACCTTCGGTCCCCGACCCTCCGTGCGTACCTTCAACGGCCACGTGCTAGTGAATGCCGTGAAGGACGGCCAGGCTGTCTATATCGACGCAGGAACCATTGATGTGAATCTGATTCCTGAGGCTCCCGTGATTGAGTCGGCTTACTACTATGTTGGTGCTGCCAACGGCTGGAGCGACAGCGACAAGACGTACAAGTTCGACAATGGAGGCGGCGACGTCTACGATAACCCCGTATTCAGCGTAACGGTACCCGCTCCTTACAACGCGGACGGTACACGTGCCGACAACTGGTTCAAGATTGCTCCTGAGAGTGCTTATACATCAGGGGACTTCTGGAACAATCTGGTTGGAGTAAAGGAGAATGGCGACACTTCAACAGAAGGCAGCCTCGTCATTGGAACAGGCTTTGAGGTTGGTGCGTTCAACCAACCCGCCAGCGATGGTGCTACGATGTACCGAATCACTATTGATATGATGGAGCAGACATATACCATCACTCCTATCACCTTCAAGGTTGAGCCCGCATACTACTATGTTGGTACCACCAATGGCTGGAGCGACAGCGACAAGACCTACGTATTCTCGAACGGTGGTGTCGATCCGCTGGAGAACCCAGTATACACCTGCGTGGTTCCTGCTCCGTTCAAAGAAGACGGAACTCGTGACGACAACTGGTTCAAGATTGCGCCCGAGAGTGCCTATACATCAGGGGATTTCTGGAACAATCTCTTTGGCGTAGCCAACAACGGCGACACCGCTACTTCCGGTGAACTCGCCTTCGGCAATCCCGGTGCCTTCTTGCAGCCTGCCAGCGATGGTGCGCTCTACTATCGCATCAGCATCAACCCGAAGGAAATGACCTATGAGATTAAGCCGCTGAACTTCAATGAGTACATCTGGGAGGCTGGCGTGAACAACGACTGGGGTGCTATTGAGCAGGCGCTCTACTGCGCAAATCAGGATGGCGTCTACACCGGCTTCTTCTACGCACAGGATGCTGACTGGTCAGGTGGCAAGGGTGCTTTCAAATTCACCGGTGCCTTCAACAACTGGGACAACGGTAACTATGGCACTGGCACCATGAGTACCGATGGTCTGACAGGTACACTGATTGACGACGGAGGTTCCGGCAACGTGCTCGTTGATCCCGGCTTCTACCGCGCTGACGTTAACCTGGCCGAAATGACCTACAAACTGACACCCATCAAGTCAGTCTATGTGGTTGGTAGTGCCGTTAATAACGACTGGGACACTGGCGTTCAGATGACCTATAATGTCGCAGAGCGCTGCTGGGAATGCACCACTACACTCAACGAAGGCCAGATCAAGTTCAAGGGCAATGGCACTTGGGATAACTTGGACGGCAACTGGGGTGGAACACTTGACAATATTATCAATGGTTCGAACGATAACGTTGACGTTCCCGTGACAGGAAAGGTCCACATTAAGCTCTTCGTCACCTGCGACACAAAGTCGTACGCAACAGTTACAGCCGCCAATTAAAGGTTGAAAAGATGAATAATTGAAAAGTTAAATGACACGATTATGAAAAGAATAGCCAATATCCTCACCGCAGTGGCACTCCTCATGGGAGTGTCCACCGCCGTGCAGGCACAGAGTGTAGAGGATAACTATCCCTACAACTTCATCACCGTACAGGGTGGTGTCCAGGGTACGTTCACAAACTACGACTTCACCAAGCTCATCACACCGCAGGTGGCCATCTCAGCCGGTCGCTACTTCAATTCGAAAGTCGGTGCCCGTCTGCACGTGCAAGGCTGGCAGGTTAAAAGTGCGCTAACCGATACTTACAAGTTCAATGCGATTACCGGTGACCTCGACCTGCTGCTGAACATGACGAACATCCTTAAACCCAGCCGCCAGTGCGACAAGTTCGACTGGATACTGCTGGCTGGTTTTGGTGCCAACTACACATGGGACTATGATGAGTTCGACACACAAAACAAAGCACTCAGTCCAGGCATTGTATACGGCAAGACGCATAGTTCATACAATACCCGCCTGGGTACACAGTTCAATGTGAATGTCTCGCGCAACATAGCCGTTGGTCTTGAAATCGACGCCAACATGAAGAATGACCTCTTCAATCTGAAGCGCAACTACAATCCCGACTTCCAGCTGTCAGCCCTACTCGGCCTGACCTTCAAGTTCGGCCAGCCCGCAAAGAAGCACGAGGTGGTTGAGACCTACTATGTTGAGGAGCCCTATACTGAGACTGTGAAGAAACAACGCCCCGTGGAGAGTGTTGAGATGACAAAGATGGAGAAGGTTGTCTACTATGAAATCCGCGTGAGCGATGTAGAACAAGGACAGGGTATTGATGCCGCCGTCAAGGAGGCTGCCGACCTGATTAAGACCGACCCCAATGCCAAGATTATTGTCACTGGCTATGCCGATGTACAGACAGGTAATCCCGAGATCAACGAGCGTCTCTCCAAGGAGCGTGCTGAGGGTGTTACCAATATGCTGGTTAACGATCACGGCATCAATGCCGCCAACATTACCACTACGTGGAAGGGTGATACCGTTCAGCCGTTCTCTGAGAACGACAAGAACCGCTGCGTCATCATCACCGGCGAGGGCAAGTTCAAGGTCACCAAGTATGAAACCTACGAGGAAGTTATCGAGAAGACTCGTCAGGTGGAAAAGACCCGTACTGTCATCAAGTAACAGCTAGTACAGTTACCCTAAGCATCATTCAGGCGGACACTCTCACTGGTGTCCGCCTGAATGTTGTTAGTGACGGTGGCGCGGAGGATGCGGATGTCCTCGAGGGGGCGGTCGAACTGGTCGGTGGCCGACTGCTGGATGCGGTCGACGACATCAAGGCCTTCCGTGACTTCGCCAAAGACAGTATACTGTCCGTCCAGATGGGGAATGCCGCCAACAGTTTTGTAGACTTCCTGCATTTCTGGCGTCAGCTGTACATGGGCAGTGGTGTCGAGACGTTCCTGAACCTTCATCAGACTGGCGTCGTTGTATACCCTACCCCATACGATATAGAACTGGCAGGCGGAACTGCGCCTT
This sequence comes from Prevotella sp., assembly GCA_016291085.1. Classification (GTDB taxonomy): domain Bacteria; phylum Bacteroidota; class Bacteroidia; order Bacteroidales; family Bacteroidaceae; genus Prevotella. Next base: position 45,874 of record JAEEVW010000024.1, on the reverse strand, counting down.
TCAGGATTGACTCTGTCGCCCTCGCGAGCCATAGCCACCATTCCACGACGGTGGAAGATCTTAGGCAGACGGAATTCGGCCTCAACGGTGTAGTTGTAGTCACCAGAACCCAGTCGCTGTCCGGGCTGGGCATGTTTGCTGTGCAAGTCGCCAGCTTGTATCATGAAGTTCTTGATGACGCGATGGAAAAGCAGGGAGTCGTAGACGTGCTCCTCAACGAGTTTCAGGAAGTTGTCACGGTGCTGGGGCGTCTCGTCGAAGAGTGCTATACGAATGTTGCCCGCGGTAGTCTCTAGCAGCACCTCAGATGTCGAGGTCTGGGCCTTCGCACTGCATGCCATCAGCGCAAAGACCAGTAATGATATCATCTGTCGTTTTTTCATCGTTCTTGACCATTATAATAATTGGATATTGATGCAAAGGTATGCATTTTTTTTATAAGTTCAAAAAAATGGGACTGGAAATTTGGAATAATCAAAAAAGTTTCTTATCTTTGCAAAATCCAACTAAAACTATAAGAGTATGAAAAAGACGTATTTACTTATTTTAATGCTTTTTGTCAGCATGGTAACAATGGCTGGCCCTATTACCCCAGAGCAAGCACGCCAGCAGATTACCAAGGCGATGAGTCCACGTCGTTCCGCTGCAGCCCTTCAAGACCTTCGTCTGGTGGCCACGGGTCACTATCAGGAACGGGCCAACGTGATGGCTCCCTGTTTCTATGTATTCAACGCGGGTAAGAACCAAGGCTACATCATTGCCGGTGCCGACGACCGTATTCCTGCTGTACTGGGCTATTCTAACAGCGGCACATTCGATCCGCAGAACGTACCTGCCAATATGCAAGCTTGGCTGCAGAGCTACAGCGACCAGATGGAGTATCTGAACCGTCATCCTGAGGCAGCAGCACCACAGAACACGGTCATTGGCGAGCCCATCAGTCCGCTGATTCAAACCCACTGGGATCAGGGGTCACCCTACAACGACCTCTGCCCGATAGATGAAGGCGCCCGAAGCCTCACAGGTTGTGTGGCAACGGCTATGGCTCAGGTCATGTATTTCTGGAAACATCCTGCCGCCACCACTGAAGTCATTCCCGGATACACTACCGAGACAAAGGGTTTGACCGTTGCTGAGATTCCCGCGGGTACCGCCATCGACTGGGATAACATGCAGCTGAAATATTCTGGGTCAGAGAGTGCTGTCCAAAAGACTGCTGTGGCCAACCTGATGCTGCTCTGCGGAACGGCTGTGTATATGAACTACACGTCAAAAGGTAGCGGTACCTGGGGTGGATACGTCGGGCAGGCTCTGTTGCAGTATTTTGATTACGACCAGGCAACGAAATATGAAGAACGCTTAGGCTACCGTACGGCAGAATGGAACCAGAAGGTGTACGACGAGCTGAAAGCCGGTCGTCCCCTCTACTATGATGGAGCCTCGAGCGGCAGCGGTCATGCCTTTGTCATCGACGGCTATGGCGGTGACGACTACTTCCACGTCAACTGGGGCTGGGGAGGCTCTAGCGACAACTATTTCCTGCTCTCGATTCTTGACCCGGACAACAATTCGGGTGCCGGTGCCACCAGCAGTTCCGACGGATACAGTTTTGACCAGGGTGCCATCTTCGGTGCACAACCCAATACGGGTGTGCCGCCAACCGTTATCCCCATCTTGACAACACAAAGTGCAGCACTCCCTGATGGTACTGAGTTTACACGAACAGATGTCAGTGAGAATTTCACTTTTAGAGTGGGCTTCTCCTGCTACAACGGCCTGGATGACACTTACACTTTTGATTGGGGTGTAGGTCTGTTTGATACAAACGATCAACTATTTATGTATCCTAATTACTATTGTACAGAGTTGAAGCCAAGATATGGTTTTTGGGATGCAGAACAGGTTGCGATTACGTTCTATTTCGGCAGTAATATGACCAACGGAACCTATTTGATAAAGCCTATCAGCCGCGAGAACGGCACAGAACAATGGTATGCTGACAAGGGTTCTGACAATTATGCTGTCATCGCCACGATTAAAGACAACACCCTCACACTGATGCCACCGACCTTTGGTCTTATCGGTTCGTTGGAAGCTACTGGCAAGAAAGAGGTGGGCAGGTTACTTCCTGTTGACGTGACGATTATCAATAATGGTACGTTATTTAACGACCAGATCTTCCTATTCTTAAACGGCGAATTGGTTGGCGGACGTCATTTCGACATCGACGCCGGACAGACGGATGTAGTCAATTTCACCATTGTTCCAAAAACAGAAGGTGTTAACGAACTCAGTGTTTGCACACGTTCTTGGAATGGAGACACGCAGCAATGGGTCTATACACCATTCATTACTGGAAGTGTTACTATTGAAGCTGCGACTGAAGCCACGCTTACCATGACCCCAAAGACAAAGAATGCAAACTATGACAAGGAGATTGGCAGGTATGTTGTCAAGGAAGACAAAGCTATTGTCAGTATCGATGTCAATAATATCGGCAGCACCGACTATGACAATGACGTCATCGTCAGACTATATAAAATGAAAAATGAGACCAGTGGTGGTTCAGCCGGTATTTTCAGAAAGAACATCCAACTGGCTAAGGGTGCTTCAACAACCGTAGAGTTGGAGCTTACCAATCTGGAAGACGGAGGCAGATACTTCTACTACGTCTATTATATGTCTAATGGCCAAGAAGTAGAGGGTAATGCATATTCACAGTCGTTTGTGGTCCAGATTCCTGGCGTAGAGCCCATGGAGACGTGCGCAACACCTACAATCCAGGTCGTTGACGGTAAACTGAAGTTCTCGTGCGAAACAGAGGATGTGACCTATAAGGTTAATTATCAGCTTGACAGCGCTGACGCTACCGTCGCTGGCGATGAGACCGCATTGGGCGGCACCACTACCTGCCTGGTCACCGTCATTGCCACTAAGGAGGGCTATAATAACTCTGAGGCTGCTACCGCCGAAGTGAAGATTGCCTGGGGCAAGAGGGGCGACGTGAACAGCGATGGTGAAGTAAACGTGGGTGATATCGTCACAGTGACCAACATCATGGCCGGAAAGGATGAATAATGATGGCGCTGAGGTTATTCTTTTAAGTATTCTTGAATGGCAGCGACGAGTGCATCGTTTTCCTCCGGGCGCTGGGTAGAGACGCGGAAGAAATGGTCGGAGAGCCCATAGAAATTGCTGCAGTCGCGAATCAGCATGCCATGTTCATGAATCAGGTAAAATTTCAGCGCAGAGGCCTTGATGGCATCCAGTTCACAGAGCATGTAGTTAGTCTTGGTCTCAAAGACTCGCACGCCTTGTATCTCACGTAGATTGCTGCGGAAGCGCTCCGTTTCCTCCAGATATTCATCTAAGTTTTCGACAGCGGGCTTTCCTTGTTTCAACAGGAATTTGCCCGCTTCGATGCTTAGTGCATTCATGGCCCAAGGGTGACGGCGCTGACGCAACAGCTGTATGATGCTGGGGTGTCCCGTCATATAGCCCAAGCGCAAGCCGGGAATGCCATAGGTCTTGCTCAGCGAATGGAGGATGATGAGATTGGTCGTGTCCATCATCTCACGAGCCTGTAGCAGCGGTTCCTTTGTATACGCCTCGTACGACTGGTCGACGACAAAGGTGTAACGTGGCGAGCGACGCACCACATAGTCCATGAAACCCTTCATCAGCACATTGCCGGAAGGATTGTTGGGGTTACATACCCAATAGACGCGGTCGCGTGGCAACTGCGTCATTTCGTCGTTGTTTTCATACGAAATGATGTGGCCGTGCTGCCGACAGGCATCAGCATACTCGTTAAACGTAGGCTGAGGAATGACTGAGGCACTGCCATGAAAATGCCGTGCGATAAGATAGATGGCCTCCGTAGCACCATTCGTTACCAAGACGGCTTCCGGCGAGATGCCTTCCTTCAATGCGATGAGACGTTCCAAGCTACGAGGCTGTGGCTCGGGGTAGTTGGAAATCAGGTCGAAAGAATCCTTCAGGTGCTGCTGAAGCGCCGTCAGGTCTGTGTGCTGATAGACGTTACTGCTGAAGTTCATCTTCACCAGATCGTCGTAGCGGTAAATGTCGTCTCCGTGGCCTTCTATCATGAGTTGAAAATTGAGAGTTGAGAAGTGAGAATTATGATTAGTTGGCTGCTGTGACGCGGATGGTCAGGCTGTCGCGGTCGAAGGTAATGCCGTCACGTTCAATGAAACGGCTCAAGACACCTTGTTCAGCCAACTGACGTGGGGAACCTACATGAAGACCCCCCTCCGTCTCCCCCGAGGGGGAGTGACCTGAAGCCTCCCCTCGGGGAGGTTTGGTGGGGGTCTCCATCAGCCAGATGCAGTCTGCCACCTGTAGCGACAGTTCCACGTCGTGCGTAGAGAGAAAGATGGTCTTCTGCTCCTGAACGGCCAGGCGGCGCAATAGTTGCATCATTTCCACCTTGCTGGGATAGTCGAGGAAGGCCGTAGGCTCGTCCAGATAGATAATCGGTGTCTGCTGGGCCAGCGCCTTGGCTATCATCACCTTCTGGCGCTCACCGTCACTCAACGTCTGAATCATGCGGTTTGTCAACGACTCGATACCAACCAGCCGGATGGCATCACGAACCACCTGATAATCTTCCTCCGTCAAGCGTCCCCAAAAGCCCGTATAGGGTGCACGCCCCATACCAATCAGTTCCTCTGCCGTCATATTCTTGATGGCCAGCTTCTCTGTCAGCACAACGCCAATCATACGACTCAAGAGATGAGAGGTGAGAGATGACAAAGGACGTAACCCCTTCCAAACCTCCCCGAGGGGAGGCTTCAGGTCACTCCGCCTCGGAGGAGACAGAGGGGGGTCGATATTGAGCAGGACGTCGCCTCCAAGGGCTGGCTGGAAGGCAGAAAGCGTGCGCAGCAAGGTAGACTTACCGATACCGTTAGGACCCAACAGACACGTCAACTCGCCGCTGTTGATGGCAGCGTTCAAGCCACTGGCAACCACCTTTTCATTTCCCTTGGTGGCATAACCAATGCTGAGGTCCTTCAGTATGACAGTCTCATTACTCATTTCACATTTCTTTCATTTCCTTCATTCCTTTCATTTCCTTCATTTCTGCAGCAGACTGTGTCCTAAGTCGCGTTCATTACATATACCAACAATTCGTGCCACCAAGTCGTCCATCAGGGGCACGGAAACCAGGCGGTAGTTGTCGTAATCGGCACAAAGCACCACCAGATTCAGCGCCTTCACGCGAATGCCGTAGTTCTGCTGTAGCATATAGCGGTACAGGTTCTGCTGAAGGCAATAGTGATAGTAGGCCGTATCGGGCACGCTGATGCCGTTCAGCGACATCTTGCCGCCAAAGCCCGTAACCACAGGACGTCCATAATCGTCTACCACCTTGCGGCTGCGTTTCCAGTCGTAGATCACAAAGTCACCGTCGTCATCACGGCATATCATGTCAATGGTTCCTGCGATATTCAGATCTACATCATATACAGGCCATTCCTGACGGTAAGGACGAATCCGATAGTCTGTGACAAAACGCATGAAGTGCTGACGCTCGGGCTCCACACAGACCTCCTCACTCTCGCCTTCAAAGCGGAACACATAACGGGTCTCGAAACGTCCGTCACGGAAATAATTCTCCGTCTGTTCATGCAGGAAGGTTCCCACTTCGCTGGCCATACACCCCACACGTTTCCATTCCCGAAGCGTCTGTTCGGCAGGAATACCATATCGCTCCTGTCGACGGAGCGCAGCACGCTGACCATCGAAAGGTTCGAAGAAATAGCCTACGAGGTTGCTCACTGGCAACAGCTGGTACTGTCCCCTATAAAGATAGATGTGTCCTTCGGGCAGGAAATCGATAAACTCGTCCTGCTCATAGAGGCCTGCATCAGTGAAGGCCTCCATCTTCTCTATCATAGCTTCAGTTCTTGCAATCATCACTTATCACTCATCACTTATCACTTATCACTCATCTCTTACTTCTCCTTCGATTCCAGCGGGTTACGCAATCCTTTGTAGCCGGACAGATAGGCCTTGGCTGAGCCAAACGAAAGGAACATGTCGAGACGTACCGGCATGTGGTTCTTGTCGTCGGTGATATAGAAGCGGATGAGTTCGTGGTTCTGACCGTCCTCACGCTCGATGAACGAAAAGACCAGACAGCGATACTTGTCGTTATTGTTCTTCATTTTCAGCGTCGTCTTACCCGTATACTTCAGCCACGAGTTCGACAGGCTCTTGGCATCGCTGATGGGCATAGGGATGTTCTCGCCCACCTTCAGCTTATCGGCGTCAAAATTGCGGGCGCGTAAAAAGATGCTCATCATGTCGTAGATGCAGTCCTTATATTCTGCTTCCTTCCAATGCACCTCACCATCAGCGTCAATGCGGTGCATCTTCAGATGACAGTTCGTCGAGGGATAGCTATACCACAGCTCGTCGACATAGTAGCGGTCGCCTTCACGGGCTCCCTTACGGAAGTACAGTGGCGAGATGTCCATATCGGTATAACACAACAGCGTGTCGCGCATCATAAAGACATTGTCCAACTGGCTGTTTCCGCGCGTAACCAGACTACTGCGGAAAGCCTTCTGACCTTTGTATCGCGACTGTACGGTAGACATCGAGGCCGTACCGACCTTCACCCACACGAACTTCCAGTTGAAGTAAAGGTCATAGCTCAGAAACTCGCCCGACTTGAAGGCGGTATTCTCGATGCCACACTGGGCACTGATATTTAAAGGTAAAAAGGTAAAAAGGTAAAAAAGTAAAATACCTTTTACCCCACTTTTTCCCATCATTCTTCTCGTTATATTTCCCATATTCAATTATTTTCTATTTTACTAATTCCTTCTTGACGTATTCAATACCCAACTGGCGGGCACGTTCTGCATTACGGTTTTTCAGTTTCGCCTTTTGCTTACTGTCCTTCTGCTTGACGAGGGCATCAGGTTTCTGCTGATTACGGGGCTTGGCCGTCAGGTTCCACTGTTTCGTGATGTCCCACTTGGCCTTGCACTCGATTTCCTCTGAGAAATAGTAGACATCCTCAGGCTGGAAGTCTGCATCATATTCTCCCGTATCCCAGAGATTGTTGCCATTGCGGTCGACAAAAGCACGCGCATAGTATTTACCCGGATCAAGATAGAAGAATGCCACCTCGCCACTGGCATCCGCTCTGACCTGGCGCAGACACTTGTCGGACTTGTCCAACAATTCTACCACGATTCCTGTGTCGCGCACACCACTCAACTGGAACACCAGCGAGCTGTATTCATCGAGCGACTTGGCCTTAAGACCACTCTTTATTTCCTGAGAGGCCAGACCATAGATGTCCACAAAGGCTGCAGAATCGATCTCCAGACTATATTCCGTCTCCGGATGCCATTCTGCCACCAGTTCAAAACGTCGCATCACGCTATCCTGTTGCCGGATTTCAAAGGGGGTACGATACCACAGCGAGTCTATCTGAGAGTATAGATGGACCGCTGCCGTGTCTGCCTTCATCAAGGGTGTGGGCATCGTGATATACACCTTGCTCGTAGGATTCAATGACGACGGGATACCGACTGACACGTCCAATGGTTTGACAGGATATATGCTGTCGTAGCGCTCCTCGCGCTTCTTTTTCTTTTCCTGCTCCTTCTGCCAGTCCTCGTAGGCTTTCTGCTGAGCCTTTATTCGCTTGGCATACGATGTCTTGGCAATGACCTCCATCGTGTCCGTCTGACTGACGAGTACGCCCGCGCTGTCCGTCATCAGATACTCCAACGAGATTTCCAGTGTGTCCTTGTTAATCAAGGTGGTGTCGCGCAACCAATAGGTCACCGTGTCCTTCTTCTCGCTGGGCTCCACGACGAAAGCGGAATCGGCATTGAAATTAAGACCCTTGATGACTGGCAACTGCTCATTGCCATAGCTGAAATACAACGTGATGCGGTTGGCCTCGATGCGTTCGGGCTGTTTCAACAGGTAACGATCCGTCTGCGGTTCCTGGAATGCCAGCATGATGACGTTGTCTGGATAGAAATGGGTATAAGGCACCTGCACGATGTTGTCGATATGCAACGTGTCGCGCCAGATGGTATCCTGTCGGATGTCGGGTTTTGCCGAGGGTGAGTACGTCTCGTGCGAGAAGGCTATCTTCTCACTCTTCTGCGAGAACTTGAAGTCGCCGTCGGCGTCCTCCAAGGCATAGATGCGGTATTCACCGGGGGCCACACCCTTGATGACGAAGTGTCCTGAGCCGTCCGTACGGGAAATACGCATCAGCGGTTCCTTTCGGAACGTCGAATCCGCCAGATTATTATAGAGTCCTACGCTGACACCCTTGACGGGTTCCAGATTCGATGCATCGAGCACATAGCCAGCCACCTCGAAGGTGTCAATCTGCTCGCCTGTCGAGAACGTGTAGGTGTAGTTTCCCATCGGGTTGTCCTCGTTGTTGTCGCTGATGGCGTCGCTGAAGTCAATGGTGTACGTTGTGTTGGCCTTCAGCGAGTCCTTCAGTTCCACCACGATTTTCTTGCCCGCAGCCTTGATTTCCGGCATCTCCAACTGTGGAGGCGACACGATGACGTTCTGAGTGGGATCGGCCAGCTTGATATACTCGTCAAACAGGATGGTAATCTTCTGAGCTGTCACATTGGTGGCTCCTTCTGCCGGCGTGGCACCGATCACGCGAGGCGGATCGTCGTCATACCATCCTCCGTCGGGGGAACCCATGCGGGCACACGACATGATGAAGCATAGTGCAAGGGCTATATAAAATAGTTTCTTCATTGTTTGTTCAGCGTCAATAGTTGTTCTATCTGTTCACGCGAATTGCTCAGTCGGGGCACCTTATGCTGGCCGCCCAACTTTCCACGCAACTTCAGCCAGTCGTTAAAGAGTCCCTTGCGGGCCTCGATGATCTCCAGATGCTGCAGGGTGATATCCTTATATCGCTTGGCCTCGTAGTCGCTGTTCACCTCCTGCAACTTCCGATCCAGCAGGTCCGAAAACTGTGCCAAGTCGCTGGGCGCCTTCGCGAATTCTATGAGCCACTGGTGACGACACTTGGCATTGGCATCCATAAAGACGGGAGCTGCCGTATACTCCAGCACCTCAGCACCAGTCTGCTCGCAGGCATAGGCCAGACCCTGTTCGGCATTGTCGACGATGAGTTCCTCGCCAAAGGCATTGATAAAACTCTTCGTACGTCCGCTAATCACGAACTTATAAGGATTGGTGGACGTAAACCGCACAGTATCGCCAATCATGTAACGCCACAGTCCACACGACGTCGAGATCAGCATGGCATAGTTCTTGTCCTTCTCCACGCCCCAAAGAGGAACGATTTTATTTTCACTAGATATACTAGTATCACTAGTATTACTAGAAATTTCCTGGAACTCATAGAACACCCCATAGTCCAGCATCAGTAGCATCGCCTTGTCCGTCGGGTCGTCCTGAATACCAAAGAAGCCCTCGCTGGCATTATACGTCTCCATATAGTGCATTCGGGGCGTGGTAATCAGCTGTTCATACTGCTTGCGATACGGCGTGAAGGCCACACCGCCATGAAAGAACACCTCCAGGTTCGGCCACACCTCTTCCAGATGCGTCTTCCCCGTCAGCTCCATCATGCAGTTCAGCACGGAGAGCATCCACGATGGCACACCGCTGATGTTGGTGACATTCACGCGGCTAGCCTCGCGGGCTATCCGCTCACGCTTCACCTCAAAATCAGCAAGCAAGGCTGTCTCCTTCTTGGGCACACGGACGAAATTCACCAGCGGATTGATGTTCTCGATGAGGATGGCACTGAGGTCACCCACCAGCGAATCCTTCACGTTATAGTTGGGCGCATGGCTGCCACCCAGTATCAGACCCTTGCCGTCAAACATCCTCGACTGGGGGTTGTTGCGCAGGTAGAGTGCCACCGAGTCGCGCCCGCCTGCATAGTGAATCTTCTGCAGACCCTCGCTGCTCACGGGAATGAACTTCGACTTGTCGTTCGTCGTGCCGCTCGACTTGGCATACCACCTGACGCGTCCCGGCCACAGCACATCCTGCTCACCATGACGCATGCGGTCTATCTGGCCCTTCAGTTCCTCATAGCTGTTCACGGGATTCAGCTTCACGAAATCCTCATAGCTCTTCGTCGTGGCAAAGGCGTGTTCACGACCGTATTCCGTATCCTTCGCACGGGCTATCAGATGCTGCAACACAGCCCGCTGCAACTCCTCGCCGCCAGTCTGATGCTTCTCCAGTTCTCGCATGCGCGAGGTGAATATATGTCTTACTAAACTTGTTATGCTCATCACGTCGCTGTTTAATACAACGTGCAAAGGTAGTGCAAATTGAGCGAAATACAAAACAAAAAAACATTTTTTTGTTTTTATTTCCGAGATATAGCTTACCTTCACCAAAGGTGAAAGGTACGATTAAGTGAGGAAAAAACCAAATTTATTTAGATTTTTTAGATTGCAATCGTTCAATCTGTGGTTCTATTTAAAATAATTGTGCGATTTGTTTTGCTTTCTGCAAAATATTTACTACTTTTGCAACCATAAGACTGCGTGTATCATGGGGTACGTCCCCCTGATACCCAAGGTAATTGACCAAATAGTAAATACAACCGATGAACATCAAACTACACACCCCGAAGAGCCTGAAAGCTGGCAGCGGAATGGCTACGACGAAGCAATTCCTGCTGTCTCTTTTCGCAACAAGCGTATCCATTGCGCTCACGTTTGGAACGGCAGCCATCATCAACTACAACAAGAAGCAAAATGAGAAACGCGAGATTGTGATGATGGTGATGTACGACATGTACAACTCGTTGAAGTCGATACATAAGGCCGACTCCGCCATCCAGCAGGCGGTGGATGTACAGTTGCAGATAGCAGAAGATACCAGTAAGTTCGAAGCGCTGAGATTTAAATTTGCACTCCTGATGCCGAAGGCAGAATATACCGAGACCACGGAGCGCATCTTCTCGTCGAGCATCGAAACCATCAACACCGTGGGCAATGTGCTTTTCACCGAGAATGTGGCAGAGTTCTATCAGATGCGTAAGCTTTACAAGACATCGATATGTGACTCCATAGCTAATGACATAGCCCGTAGCCAGCCGTACAACTCCTTAAAAAGCTCACTTGATTTCTATTACTCTTTCCATTCTATTGTGAGCAGTGGCATGCTGAAGGATATGCAGCTTAAGTATGCCCAGTGCAAGCAGATGATGGAAATTTCCGACAAAGATATCGACGCTTATCGCGAGCAACGCGAGCAGATAGACAAGGGCATGATGGACGTTGATGCTTCCGTCGACTCATTAAGAAACAGATTCTTAGAGATACAATCTACTATTGAAGCGGCAAAGGCAAAACTGAAATTGGAATAACGAGCACCGGCTGTGTATCATTCCACCTTTTTCGCACCCTATTTTCCGACCTAATTTTGCAAATAAATCATGCCCCATTCTCCCCGTTTTTTAGCAACACGGCTTCTCCCTCATTGAGGGGTATCTTGTAGGCTTTTTGGGGGGAGACAAGTAACAAAAAACATTCCTCAAAGACAAAACCCCTGTTGCATCCTAATCACAATCACCCCTAAGACAAGGAGCGGATTTTTTTTCCGCTCCTTTCTTGGGTTATTCATTGTCACGCGAGGCTTATCGCTGTGAAGATGCGGCCGGAGTTGATGCCCAGGCGACGTGCGGAGAAATAGTCGGCGGCTTGCTGGAAGGTGCAGACAGGAGAGACATTGACAGATTGTGGCGACAGACCGGCAGCGATGAGCTGCAATCGGTTGCACTCGGGCAAGTCGATGTGCCACTTTGAAGTGAAAAGTGAAGAGTGAAAAGTGAATAATTTGCTACCGCTGTCAAACGGAGAGTACTTTTTTGAAATAGCTTCCATGTCGAACCCCGCTTGGGCGAAGGATTCGTAGACCTCGTCGCCCACTTCGAAGCTGTCGAGATGAATGCCAGGCCCTATCTGTGCGACGAGTTGCTGAGGGTGTGTGCCGTATGCTGTTGTCATGGCACCGACGGCTTTCTGGACGATGCGCTGGACGGTGCCTCGCCAGCCGGCATGGATGGCACAGACAGCATGGTGAACGCGGTCGTAAAGCAACACTGGGATGCAGTCGGCTGTGGACACACCGATGCACACGCCACGAAGATTGGTCATCAGCGCATCGACGCCCTCAAGTGCTTGCTGTCGTTCTGTGGTGGTCAGGGCCATGAAGTGCTCGTCGATTTTAGCCACCTTGGTAAGATGTACCTGATGAGGTATGACGAGCTGGTCGTCGGTGATGCCCAGCAACAGGCATAGCGCCTTACGGTTTTGGCGGATGTGGTCGTCGTTGTCACCACAATAGCTGTTGATATTGAACGAAGCATAGTTGCCCGTGCTGCATCCTCCATGCCGCGTGCTGCTGAAAGCCACTACACCAGCTCCCATGTCGTAATAATCGAGTTGCGGTTGCTGTATCATACACATGCATCCTCCACGCTACCGGCCTGTAACAGGCGCTGACGGGCCTCTTCGTAGTCCACGCCAAGGATTTCCTGAACCATGCGGGTACCGCGGTCCACCAGCTTGGCATTGGTCAGCTGCATCTTTACCATACGGTTGCCCCGTACACGTCCCAGACGGATCATCAGCGTGGTGGAAATCATGTTCAACACCATTTTCTGTGCCGTGCCGCTCTTCATCCTGCTGGAGCCGGTTACGAATTCCGGTCCTACAATGGTCTCGATGGCGTAGTCAGCGGCTTGGGCCAGCGGGGTGTTGGGATTGCTGGTGATGCAGCCCGTGAGCAATCCATTCTGACGGGCCTGACGGATGGCACCGACGACATAGGGTGTCGTGCCTGAGGCGGCAATACCCAGTACGGTGTCGTTCGCGGTCGGCTCGTGTTGCAACAGGTCTTTCCATCCCTGCTCCGTGATATCCTCGGCGCGTTCCACCGCTTTGCGCAGGGCCTTGTCGCCTCCGGCAATGATGCCCATCACCCTGTTGGCAGGCACGCCAAAGGTGGGCGGCAGTTCGCTGGCGTCGAGCACACCCAGTCGGCCACTGGTTCCTGCTCCGATATAGAACAGTCGGCCACCACGCTTCATGCGCTGTTCGATGGCCGTCACCAACGCCTCAACCTGGGGAATGGCGCGCTGGACGGCCTCAGCGACCCCGCGGTCTTCCTCGTTGATGTGCCGTAGCAGTTCCCCTACCGACATCTGCTCCAGATGGTCGAAGCGCGATGGCTGTTCTGTTATTTTTTCCTGACTTCTCAACTTCGATACTTCGCTAACTTCTACTAACTTCGATAACTTCGTTAACTTCTACTAACTTCGATAACTTCGTTAACTTCTACTAACCGGTAGCTCTATCACAAAGCGGCATCCTTGCGTGTAGCTGGTGTCGAGCGTGAGGTCGCCGCCCAGACTCTGTGCATGTTGCTTGGCCAACGGCAGCCCCAAGCCCAATCCTTCCGTCAAGTCGTCAATCTTGGCGAAGGGTTTGAACATTTGTTCTATCTTCTCCTCAGAAATGCCTGGTCCTATATCTTCCACACAAAACTTCACCGTGCTGTCCGTATGTGTGATGCAGCACGACAGGTGCTGTCCGTCGGAATACTTGGCGGAGTTGTAGAGCAGCTCGCGCAGACTGCGCATCAGGTAGAGTGCGTTGGTACAGATGCAGAAGTCGTCAGCGGCATCCGTTTCGAAGTTGACTGTGATGTCCGGGAAGTGCGCTTGCGTATACAGGATGCTTTCGCGGGCCACCTGATTGCACGACACGAGCTCGTACTTATGGCTGTTCAACTCCTCAGAAAGTCCTAAATCCGAGCTGTCGAACAGCATCTGTACCAACCGCGTCAGCGTATTGCTGTTGTGTTGCATCATATTCTTGATGCTGGCCATTTCTTCCTTGGGGAGAGCCTGGCTTTCTGGCAACACCTGTGCAAAGCCCATGATGATGTTCAGCGGGGTGCGTATCTGGTGCGTCACGTTCTGGATGAACGTTGTCTTCTGTCTGAGGGCTTCCTCTGCGAGCCGTGTGGCACGTACCAATTCCTCATTGCGCTGTTGGGCCACCTCAGTGGAATAGCGTATGCTGCCCAGATGGAAGTTCAGCGACTCCTGCATGGTAGCAAAGCTGTTTTGCAGCTGTCCGACGGCATCCTCGCGCGAGGTGTGTGGAATAAACACTTCGTACTGCCCGTCGGCGATGAGGCGTATCTGACTCAACAGTTTTCCGACAGGACGCATGGCATGCGCCACAGCCCGTCGGCAGAGCAACAGAATGACCGTCAGCCCCACTACTATGAGGCCGATGATGATGTACACCAGCTGATGATATCCGCCCAGAATATCCCGCTCGGGACATACCAGTGCGAGACTCCACGTGGTACCGGGAACAGGCCGATAGCTCACCAGGCAGGGGCTTCCGTCGAACACCACACGCATCTGTCCCTCGTGACCTGCCGTCATGTCGTGTCCCAACGCGATTTGGTCGGCATTTTCACGAGGGTCCGTATAACTGAATATCGTCTTCTTGTAAAGCACCGTCGGGTCTGGATGAATGAAATAGTGGCCATCGTTTCCTATCAGCATGAACCAGGCGTTAGGATAAGGCTGGCTGACACTGTCGATGGTTGCCGCGAGGTCGTTGAGCGCGAGGTCTGTCGAGATGACGCCCACCATCCGCCCGTCGCTCAGCCGCAGCGGCTTGCAATACGATGCTATGCGCTCGGTGGTGTAGAGCGTGTTTTCGTTGAAGTCGTCAAAGGGGTCCACCCAGCATGCCCGGTCCAGCTCTTTCGGAGTCTTATACCACACCTTATCGAAATATTCGTATTCCTCCTCGCGGACGGTGGTGATCGTGTCGCGCTCCGGCTGCCCGTCCGTCTTGATTTTTTGGCGAACAGAGTATGCCGAGAAATAGCGGCCGTACTGCGGGAACATGTCCGGTTCGGCAGTAATGGAACAGCCATGCACGTGCCGGTTCAGCCATAGGATACGACTGGTGACCTCCAGCAGCCGTTCCGGTCGGAAGTCCTCTGTGGCAAGCCACTCGTTGCTGTTGGTGGCCGTCTCCACCGTGTTCATGTATGTCCTGACGCGCTGCAGTGCCGTGTTCAGCACACTGTTGGCACGCTCTGCTGCCTCCTCGCGGATGAAGTTGCGTGACTGCCAGAACAGGATACCCAGCGACAGCAGGAAGATGGGGATTGCCGCCACCAGAATACCCATGGCCAGTCTCGTGGAAAGGCTCTTCCGAGGCTTATCCATTATGCACCTCCTTTCCACTCTCACTATCGGCCGCATCCAACAAATGGTTTAGCACATCGGTGATGGCCTTGCTCTGCTGACGGATGGTTTCCGTCTCCCCCAAGAGACCCCCTTCCGTCTCCCCCGAGGGGGAGTGTTTGGAGGGGGTCATCACCAGACGATCTACACTGGCTGCAATAGCCTTGGCCGGCTCCATCATCTGGTTGGTCATATTGTGCAGGAAAGCCGTCTTCATGCGGTCGGCCTCCTGAGCCTGGCCGTACACCTTGCGCAGTCCACGGCCACGCTCCTCGATGGTGGCCAGCAACCCGTTCAGTTCGCTGACGTTGGCATCCAGCGACTGTTGCATCTGTTGGAAGCATTCCTGCAACTGTCCGATTTCGTCCTCTTTGAATGTTGAATGTTGAGTGTTGAATGACGAATGATTCTCGCTTCGCTGCGATGTAGAATTACGAATTCCCAATTCCTCATTCTCCTGTCTCCACCCTACACTACTGGCTATTTGCTTAGCCGACCGTGTCAGCAACTGCAGGGGTTGCAGCTGCCGGTGGGTAAACATCGTACAGTGCATAAAGAACAACAGCAGTCCGACGATGGCAATGGCCAGCACATAATAGAGCAGCAGGTTGTATTCTGCAAAGATGTCTTCCTCGGGATAGATCACCCCCACGCTCCATCCCAGCCGTTCCATCACCCGACCTGGTACCTCTGCACGCTGGAATGGTTTATAGAACACGTAACAGTTGCTGCCGTCCAGCGTGAAATACTTATATCCCGTCTCGCCAGCCACCATAGCCTCAGCGGCAGCTCTCACGCTGGGGTTCGTTCCGTTCTCCGTCTGCGTGAACACCGTCTGGTGCAACAGCTTGTTCGTATCCGGATGCACCAGGTACGAACCATTGTTTCCTAACAAGGTGCTGTATCCGTTCGCCGACGGCTTGGCCGAAAGGATTATCTGCGACAGCAGCCGGATGGGCACGTCGGCAGCAACGACACCCACCACGCGTCCCTCCTTGCCATAAATGGGCAAGCTGAACGTCGTCAAGGCCTCGCCGTCCACCTCTACACCCTTCAGCGGATCCATCCATCGGGCCTTTCCATTTTTCAGAGGTGTTGTAAACCATTGTTGTTCTGTGTAGGGGCGTTTGCCGAAAACGTGCGTAACGGCCAATTCCGACGGAGTCGTCGAGTCCTTCATGCCATCCCTGCGGTACACATAAACCATAAACGGCTCCTGACCGGGATAGAAATCCGGTTCGAAGGCAATGGCACAACCCGCGACATACGGGCAGCACTCTACGATTCTGCGACAATAGCCCTCCATCTGTTCCGGCTGGTCGATATGCGACAACATGTCCCAATAGACATTTCCCACCGACTGCTCGACGCTCAACAGTATGTTGTCGACGCGCTGCACGGTACCCTCCAGCGTCTGTTCTGCATTCTGCAAGGCCTCGTGTTTCAGCGCCTGACGCGAGAAGTGCAGCATCACCGCCAGCGACACCGACAGGAGCACCGCTACCGCAAGGACCACCATGAGACTCAGTCTGAGGGACAAGGTCCTGGAGATTATTTTAGGCCATTTCAGCATATTTCGCTGCAAAGATACTACAAAAGTCTGCAAAATGCAAATAAATCATATTATTTTTCTTTAACTTCTTTAACTTCGATAACTTCGAGCGTAGCGATAACTTCGTTAACTTCTTAACTCAGAACACAAACCCCAGGTTAATGAAGTAGTAGAACTTCTTCGTCAGGTTGCTGTATCCAATGGAACCGCCGAGTGGTCCGAACATCGTGTTCAGGTAGTAACTGGCCGAGGCACCAAGCATGGTTTTGTGACGAAACAGTTCATTAAGAACGGGAGCATCCTGTCCTGCCGCCACTCGGAACAGAAAGACACTGTTCGACGACGGCTTGTATTGTGCCTGGAGTTGCGCTGCCACCAGTTTCTCCCACGACAGTTCCACATATCCGACACCCGCAAAGGGCATTTGCTGAGCCATGTAGTGCCCCTGCCATTCACCACCCATCATATTGTCCAGCATAAAGGGCGTCTCCCCGTCGTAGAACAACAAACGGGCAAACAGCGTAGGCTGGATGGTAATCTTCCGACTGACGGGGAATGCCATGCGCCACATGGCGGCATATTCGCGCAAGCCAATCTCGTTGTCCAACTTGATGAAATTGTCGGTATGATAGGCAAAGCGGGCATGGAACTTGGCACCGCGTGTGGGGAAATGCCAGTCGTTCTCGCTGTTGTAGTCGGCCTTGAACTCATAATTGACAAAACCTTTGTCCACGATATCTTCCGTTTCCAGATCCGTGTCGCGGATGGACTGATGGTCAGAGAGCACCGTATGGAAATCGTAGTAGTCCCAGTTGGCCCCGATGCTGATGTTAAAGTTGCGGACATTGAAATTGAAGAGTTTCAGCATGCCCGTGTGCTGGTTGCAGGTAATGCTATAAAGCTTGTTGCCGTATTCGAAGAAGTCGATTTCGTTGTTGCGGAACGTATACGCCACCGTCGGCTGGAAAAAACTCACCGGCCGCAGCGACCACAACACCTGCCCCATCAGTCGTTTACCCAACCGCAGCGTTACCTCCATCCCAGCAGGAATCTTCGTGTGGAAGGGCAACTCGGCATTCACCTGCAGGGCCACCATCTCCTCGCTGTCGAACCGCGCACCAACATTGACCATCGGCGAAGAAAAAGCCATGCTGTCTGGTTCGTTTGAGTGTAGAGTGTAGGGGGTGGCGTTTGAGTGTAGAGTGTAGAGTGTAGAGTTTGCTACCGCGCTTCCTTGTTGAGCTGATTCTGTGGCGGTAGCAAACTCTACACTCTCCGTTCTACACTCTACATTCAGCTCCTTCCTCAGGGCTACCAACTGATCCCAAAATGCCATTGTGGCTTCTTCGCCCCGTCGTATCATCGTGTCGACGGCAGCGGTCGAGAAACTGGCCGAGCTGTAGCCCTTGGTATTCACATGAATATGGATATCGGTCATGGCCACGTTCTCCTCGTATTTGTGCTGACAGTTGTGGTCAACAATCTGCAGCAATATGCTCGATGTGGTTGTCAGGTCCGAGGCCTTTCTCAGCGGCTCCTGCACATCGACGCCAATGACATAGTCCGCGCCCATGGCTCGCGCCACGTCAACAGGGAAGTTGTTCGTCAGTCCACCGTCCACCAGCACCCGTTCGCCCATCCTGACTGGGGCAAAGACACCCGGGATCGACATGCTGGCGCGCATGGCCTGACCCAGAATGCCACTATGGAACACCTGCTCAGAGTAGTCCACCACATCCGTTGCCACACATGCGAAAGGAATGGGCAGCGTGTTGAAGTCGATGGAGTCGTGGTAGGGAGCCGTAAAAGCTGCTATCAACGCATTGACATTCTTGCCCGATATGAATCCGCCACCCTGGCTCCTGCCTCCTGCCTCTTTCCTCTTTCCGCCTTCCACTTTCCTCTTTCCACCTAACCGAAGTTCCTTTGATATGACGTAGGTGTTCTGTTTCTCACGCTCTTGCAGGCTCTGCTTCTTCAGTTCCTCACGATCAGAGAGCACAAACGACCAGTCCAGCGACCTCACCACCGAGTCAATCTCGCTGGCAGGGTGTCCACAGGCATAGATGCCACCGACAAGACTGCCCATACTGGTGCCACAGATGATGTCGATGGGTATTCCCGCCCGTTCCAGCACCTTCAGTGCACCAATGTGCGCCGTACCCTTGGCACCGCCGCCACTCAACACCACTGCCACCTTTTTCCGTTTGGGCTTCTCGTGGTTCCTGTACCCTGCCTCTTGGCCGCTGGCACCTGGCAAAAACCCCATCAGGAATAACAATAATATTATTTTTCGTACCATTTGGCTGCGAAGGTACGAAAAAGTTTGTGAAAATCCAAATTTTGCGCTATCTTTGCACAGAAAATAATGAAATAATGAAAGAATGAAACAATGAAAAAATTTCTGACGACAATGATGCTGGCCGGTGCTGTGGTGGCTGGCAACGCACAAGACAAGCTGTATGCCGATGAGTTTCCCCTCGGCGATGTGACGTTACTCGACGGTACGCTGAAACATGCACGCGACCTGAATATCCAGACGCTGCTGCAATACGATTGCGACCGCTTGCTGGCTCCCTACCGTAAAGAGGCAGGACTGGAGCCTCGTGCCAAAACCTATCCCAACTGGGACGGGCTCGACGGACACGTGGGTGGTCACTATCTGACGGCAATGGCCCAAAATGCCGCTACGGGCAATGAGGAGTGCCGTCGGCGCATGGAGTATATGATTAGCGAGTTGCAGCTCTGTGCCGATGCCAACGCCAAGAACCACCCAGAATGGGGCAAGGGCTACGTAGGCGGCATGCCCAATAGCGAGCGCATCTGGAGCACGTTCAAAAAGGGCGACTTCAGTGTCTATTTCGGTTCGTGGGCACCGTTCTATAACCTGCATAAGATGTATGCCGGCCTGCGCGATGCGTGGCTTTACTGCGGTAATGAGCAGGCGAAGAAGCTGTTTCTCGGTTTCTGCGACTGGGCCTACGATTTGACGGCAGAACTATCGGATGAGCAGATGGAACGAATGCTTGACAACGAACATGGTGGTATGAACGAGGTGTTGGCCGATGCCTATGCTATGACGCAGGAGCCCAAATATCTCTACGCTGCCACACGTTTCTCGCACCATAGACTGTTGACACCCATGTCACAGCGTCAGGACTGCCTCGATAACATGCATGCCAACACGCAGGTGCCCAAAGTCGTAGGCTTTGAGCGTATCAGCGAACTCGCAGGAAATGAACCTTATCACGAGGCTGCGAATTTCTTCTGGGATATTGTGACCGGTGAGCGTTCGCTGGCCTTTGGCGGTAACTCGCGTCGCGAGCACTTCCCCAGCAAAGAGGCCTGCATCGACTTCATCAACGACATCGACGGCCCTGAGACCTGTAACACCAACAATATGCTGAAGCTCACCGAGGATTTGCACCGTCGTAATCCGGAGGCACGCTACGCCGACTACTACGAGCTGGCCACCTTCAACCATATTCTCTCATCGCAGCACCCTGAGCATGGTGGCTATGTGTACTTCACGCCCGCCCGTCCGCGCCACTATCGTAACTACTCGGCGCCCAACGAAGCCATGTGGTGCTGCGTGGGTACAGGCATGGAGAATCACAGCAAGTACGGACAGTTCATCTATACCCACGTAGGCAATGCACTTTACGTGAACCTCTTTGTGGCTTCAGAGCTGAACTGGCGTGAGAAGGGCATCACGCTCAAACAGGAGACTACTTTCCCCTACGGTGAGACGAGTAAGATTACGATTCAAGAGGTAAGAGGTAAGAAGTCAGAGGTAAGAATGTTAGTGCGCTATCCGGGTTGGGTGGAGCCGGGTGCTTTCAGCGTGAAAGTGAACGGCAAGCCCATAGACATTATCACAGGTCCGTCGAGTTATGTTACCATCGACCGACAGTGGAAGAAGGGTGATGTCATCGAGGTAACGTTCCCCATGCATAATAGCATCAAATACCTACCCAACGTGCCGCAGTACATCGCCCTGATGCACGGCCCCATCCTGCTGGGTATGAAGACGGGTACAGAGGATTTGGCTCACCTCGTGGCTGACGATAGCCGTTTCGGACAGTATGCCGGTGGCAAGAAACTGCCCATCAACGAGGCACCCATCCTCATCAACGACCACATCGACCTCATTGCCAACCAGATAACACCCATTGAGGGCAAGCCCCTGCACTTTACTTTTAAAATTGAGAATGGAGAATTGAGAATTGAGAATTATGATTTGTCTCAAAACGGCAAAAGTAGCCAGCAGGGTAATCATAATTCACCATTCGAATTAATGCCGTTCTTCGAGATTCACGACTCGCGCTACATGATCTACTGGCTCGCTCTGTCGGAGAAAAACTACAAGGGCTATCTCGACGGGTTGGCCAAAGAAGAGCAAGAGCGCCAGGCGCTGGAGGCCCGTACCGTTGATAAGGTGCAGCCTGGTGAGCAACAGCCCGAGACCGACCACAAGATGGAGACGGATCAGTCGTATACGGGCAACACCAACGACGTGTTCTGGCGCGATGCCCGCGACGGCCACTACTTCAGCTATCTGATGCAAACGGGTGGAAATACAGACTTGAGCCTGCGCCTGATGTTCTGGGGCGTGGGTGAGTGGAAGACTCACGAGTTCGACATCTTCATCGACGATCAGCTGCTCACCTCCATCAATAACACGGGCAAGTATCGCATCTCGCAGTTCAAATACGAGACGTTCGACATCCCCACCGACATGTTGCAGGGCAAGACGCAGGTGCGAGTCAAATTCGTGGCCAAACCCCACAAGCAGATTGGCGAAATCTATGGCGTGCGATTGGTCAAGCCTGCCACTTAATCTTCTTATTTCTTAAATAGCCGCGAACCCGTTCATTATTACGATGAAATGGGAAGAAATGGCAAAAACGGGGGTGGTGTACAAAAATTTTTTGGGAGTTTTTGTACACCTAATTGTAGCATTTTTAACAACAAACTGCCATTTTGAGCACATTTATTCGAGGATTATTCGTATCTTTGCAATGTGAAACTAAATAAGAAAACAAAAAACATATACAACTATGAAGCTACATCATTATTTAATTAGCGTTTTGGCCTTGCTGCTTGCGAGTAACGTGCAGCAAGCGCGTGCCGATGAGGACACGCCGCGCCTACATCTTACTACGAGTACCTGTTCGGTGAACGGGCACATGCTGTTTCCGATGGTGACAGCTAGGCAGCCCTATTTCTCGGTGCTCATCTGGTATTATAACAACAAGAACAACGACTCGTTCTGGAAAGAGGACCCGACGCTGACCATCGACGGACGCCCAATGACGCTGAAAGGTATTCATGGCGACAAGGAAATCAAGAGCGATCCGTCGTGGAACGATGGTTTCGCCCATACGCTGGCGTGCATCGAAAGCGATACGGTGTATTGCTGGGTGCGCTGGAAGGACTCCTTCGAGGTGAAATATGCCAGCATGGCGGACGATATGGCGTTAGGTGGTGATTATGGCCGCGACAACGACTTCTACATCGTGGTGGACGTGATATTCCCCACGAACGCGGAGGGCGATAAGCACACGGTGAGCCTGAAGGGTCATATGGAGCGAAACCGCAGCGACGCAGGAACTGTCAGTGCAGCGGACTTCAATGGACTCACGACGCTGACGACCTACAAGACGAACAGTCCTTTCGGATCTGTCGATGCCGCAGCAGACCTGTCGTGGACGGCTCCCGAACAGCTGACGCTGACGTCGCCCCAATTCAAGAAGCAGAACGAATGGGGCATCTATCAGGTGAATATGGACGGTGAATGGAGCGGGACTACCAACCGCGGCGTGCTCGAGGTGACGAAGCAATATAGCAATCCCGACTACCAGAAAGCCGACACGAAGGATATCACATACTGGCAGTACACGTCCGTCGACTGGGCAGACACCACGCAGACGAACGGCTACACGGAGCATGTATGCTACAAACTGACTACGAGCTTCAGTATGGTTACGTATGAAGACGAGGCTCATGGTACAGTATGGGGTTATCCACTTACCACCAATTGGGTTCCTCTTGGCGGCATGGAGGATTACTGCAGTGTTAAAATCAATACAGATGGTGTGTGTTACATGGGACTCCAAGGGGGTGTCAAGATTGATCACGGCAGTCGTATCAGCTTCAAGTGTCTGGATCATAAACGCCTGAAGAGCGTGAAACTGTTAGACGGCAACAAAAACGTGTTATGCGAGTGGAACGGCAACGATAAGGAGTGTCTGCTGACGATGTCTGAAACCATTGAATTCCGCTACATAGACCTGACCTTCGACCGCTATGCCTATGGTTGGGGTATTGACTTCACGCAGAAGGCTGATGTGAAGACCGGTACGCTGCCGTGTCCGACGAACCTGACCGCCAAGGGCGACGAATGGGCAAAGACCATCAAGTTGTCGTGGGAGGCGAAAGACAGAACGGAAAAGAACTTTTCAGGCCGATACGTCATCTGGTGCGACGGAGACTCCATCGATCAAACCACATCGCTAAAAGACTATGACTACTACGACTTCACCGTCGTACCCGATAAATATGACACGGAATACACATACACCGTATCGTTCGAACCCACTTCGTGGGGTTATCCGGCCAAGATGGCCAAGGGTCTGAGGACTGATGTCAAGACCACACTGAATCGCAAGCTGGACCTGTCGGACCTGACGGTGACTCCCAACGAAGACAGCAACGGCTACGTGCTGAACTGGCAGCTGAACTCAGCGCCGACCACGACGGATGCCAAATTCGACATCTACCGCATCGTGGTGAAATCGGGCATGGATGTACCGAAGAAGGAAGATTTCAAGGTGGGGCAAGAAGACTATCTGATTGGCTCCGTAAAACTGACGAGCAAGAGCAGCAACGTGAAGTACAGCTATAACGACAAGAACGTGAACTCGACCGACACCTACGCCTATCTGGTGGCCATCCACGTTCAGGAAGCCGACTTCTGCACGGATCCTGCCATCCCCTCGGGAGGCATCAACTCGTCAAGCGTGACGGAGTCTGTCGCCTCGTGTGGCGAATATACCGACAAGGTGGTTGTTCGGTGGGATGCCGACATCAAGGAACTGGACATGCTGAAGTTCATCGTCTATCGCCACAAGATCAGGGAAGGAGAGAACTACGTGAACACCATGGAGGAGGCTCAGGGCGAGCTGGTATGGGACTCGCTGACCACTGTCACCGGCAGGGGTACCGATGCGGAACACACCTACACGTATGAGGACAAGACGGTGGAGCCGGGCAGCTATTACGCCTACGCCGTCAAGGCCATGCCCAACGGCACAGCCCAGCAGAACACCTTCCAGTGGTGTACGGGCTTTGCGCGTGCTACGGCCACGGTTCACGGGCACGTTACCTATCAGTCGCGTAAATATGCCGTCGAGGGTGTCCGCGTACTGGTCGACAACACCACCGAGACCGAGAGTGAAGAACAATCCGGGCAGATGCTGCAGTTCAAGTCGCTCAACATCAGCCAGGGTGGCGGCGTTCACTGGAACGTGTCGCAGAACAAGATGAAGAACTACTTCGGACTGAACAGTTTCAGCGTACAGATGTATGTCAGTCCCGACTCAGTACAGAGCGGCAACAGTCTGCTCGACATTGACGGCCGCCTGGGCATCAGTCTGGGCGACTACACCAACGACGGCTACACGCTGACGGTCAGTGCTGCTGGCGAAGAGAAAACGTCGGCGCTGCGCATCAAGCCTGGACAGTTTACCAGCATCACCTTCACCTACGACAAGGGCGAGGGGTGGATTCACCTGCTGTGTCGCGACAGCATAGGCTGCATCGCTTCCGAGAAACTGCTGGAGGGCGCCCACATCGACTGGCCGTCGGCTTCAGGACGTGTGGCCGTCGGTTCGCTGCGTGACAGCACGAAGACCATGCTGGGATACATCGACGAGGTGCGCTTCTGGTCGAAGCCCCTGTCGCAGGCCGCCGTACTGAAGAACTATAACCACGTGCTGGGTGGCTCGGAGGATGGTCTGGTGACTTACTGGACCTTCGACGAAGGTGTCAGCACCATGCGTGCCGCCTACGACTACTCGATGACGGGCAAGGTGCTGAACCAGAACCATGCCACTATCGTGTGTGGTGCACGCGACAAGTACACGCTGCCCACGAGCGACCAGTTCGGGCTGTTTGGCATCAGCGATGCCAGCGGATACTACTCTGTGCCTGGCATCCCCCTGATTGGGCAGAAGACGAACTACGACGTCATTCCGTCGAAGGGAGCCCACGAGTTCATTCCTAACAAGACGAACATCACTGTGTCCGCCAACGCCTTGGACTTCGAGAAGGACTTCACCGACAACAGCAGCTTCAACGTCAAAGGCTTCGTGTATTACGAGAACACCACCTATCCGGTGGACAGCTGTATGTTCTACATCGACGACAGCGAAGATCCCGTGAAGGACACCAACGGCCGCATCGTGCGTAGCGATGCTGACGGTGCCTACACCATCAGTGTGCCCATTGGCGAGCACTACATCCGTATTGAGCGCGCCGGCCACCTGTTCCGGAACGAAGGCCGCTATCCCGCGACGGACATGCACAACTTCAACGACTCCATTAGCCAGCTGACCTTCACCGACATCACGAAGGTCGTGGTGGCCGGACGCATCGTGGGTGGTAACACGGAGCGCGAAAAGCCCTTGGGCTTCGGATTGAGCAACGCCAACATCGGTGCTGCCACGCTGACGCTGGTGCCCAGCACCGACATCCGTACGGCGCCGCTCATGAATGTCGTGTTCAACGACACGGAGGGCACCTTCGACGACAACCCCCAGCGGCTGGATTATGAGACCGTTCAGCAGGACTACCTCGGGGGCTGCTCGGCCTACACGCCTGGCGGCACGGCCACCGACTCGCTGAAAATGATCATCATCCACACCGACCCCGCCACGGGTGAGTTTGCCGTGAAGCTGCCGCCGATACCTTATACTATAGAGGCGCGCATGGACCACAACGACAACGTGAAGTTCGGCGACAAGGAGGTGCTGAATGCCAGCAATCCGTTGCGCAACGATACCGTCCGGACTACCATCGGCGGTGCAGAGCAGACATTCTGCTATAACGCCTCGTACCTGCCCCTGTGGCTCAGCGCGCCCGTCATCAGCGTCAAGCAGAAGGGCAACGATGTAGGTGCCTTCGGCGATGCATACGTCATTCAGAAGAAGGACGACGGTGTGAGCCGCGACACCATCACCGTCTACACCAGTGCCGACGGACAGGTGACGTACAACTACGACTATCCCGTCTTCTCGTTCGGAGGAGTATACAACTTCACCATCTCGTCGTACCAGCCCTACGTGAACTACGACAGCGGGGAGGCCGTAGAGACCCGTGAGCCCACCAGCGGAACGGTGATGGTGCAGAACGAAATGTTTGCCGGCTCGGACACGCTGGCTGTCGGCGTGCTCGACTCGCTGGGCACCTACCGCTATCAGTTTACCGGACTGCTGCCCAACATCGATCCGTCGAACGGCTATACGCGCCTCATCGACATCAGCGTGCAGATCGGCGAAGATGTGTTCACCTGGAACTGGGACAACGCCACCGGAGGACCGCTGAAGGGCATTCTCCTTGGTGCCGTACAGTTGGGAACCAGCTTCGTCACCAAGGCGCCCGACGAGGTCATCAACATCCTGCGCGACCCGTACGGCAACAATTCGACCACCACGTGGGCGAAGGGTAGCAGCACATCGCACTCGTACAAGCAGAACGTCAACACCAGCTTTGGCTTGTCTGCGGATCAGGGCGGCTCGGGAGGTATCGTCTATAGCTTCATCTACGGAGCACCGGGAGCCATGACCGAGTCGGACGGCAAATATTCAGGAGAATACGGTCTGACGGCAGCCTTAGACCTCTCGCTCATCCGCGACCAGGTCATCACGTGGAATACGACGACGTCGCAGTCCATCTCTACCTCCAGCGATGCCACTCACGTCGGCAGCATGGGCGATGTGTTCATCGGTAAATCCACCGCCATCACCTTTGGCGACGGCAAGAACGTGCAGTTCATCAACAACCAGCAGGGCGGCTGGCGCGTGGGTACCACCGACGCCATGGTGATGGGTGACTCGCTGACCACCGACTTCGTCTACTCGCAGTTTTTCATCATCAACCAGATGATTCCCGAACTGCGCGACGCACGTAACGCCATGCTCCAGCTCGTTTCGAAGACGGAGTACGACAGCGACGTCCTGAACTACGTCAACAACGGCGACGAGCCAGTCTACAAGACCTGGCGCACGCCCGACGACCCCGACTTCGGTGCGCCGAACGACACGACGCAGATGAAGGAGAACGAGGCCAACCGCTGTGTCTATGGCGACAGCTATGCCGTGTTCTACCCGGCAGGCAAGGACTACTCCGAGGACATGGTCAACGACTGCAACCAGCAGATCCAGAACTGGGAACGCCTGCTGGCGCTGAACGAAGAAGATAAAGTGATGGCCATGACGCGCTATTACAACCAGGGTACCAGCGTGTCGTTCGAGACGGGATCAACCACCGACAAGACCTCCGGCCAGACCCATAACTTCACCGAAGGCGTCGCCTTTAAACACGCCAGCAACGCCTCGCTGAAATTCGGATATAAGGGAGTGACCGCTACGACGGTATATTCAGAACTGACTGGTTCCTGGGGCATCAAGATCGACCGCTCGCGCCAGCCTGGCTACCAATACGACTCGTCGACGTCGGAATCCTATACCTACTCGTTGCGCGAATCGGCCAACGAGAACAGCCATCAGGTGACGTTCTACCCGTCGCCCGGCGACTACTCGAACGTATGTATCCAGGAGGGCGGACAGACCAGTCAGCCCTACGAGGGTGCCGACGTGTCGCGATACTACGAGCCCGGGCAGCACACCTTCTCCGTGGCCACCAAGCAGATTGAGGTGCCCACCATCCATGTCGACAAGTACACCGTGTCGAACGTGCCTGCCGGTGGAGTAGCCACCTTCAACCTGACGCTCTCGAATCCCACCGAGGCCAAGATCGTAAAAGACCTCCATTTCGACCTGTGGGTGGACTACGACAAGTTTGGCAAGATGGCCTCAGTGACCCTCAACGGCGAACAGCCCACGGGCAACAGCTTCCCCATCACGCTGGTACACAGCGACGACCCCGCCAGCAACTACTCGGCCGAGATGGCCCTGCAGGTGAAGGCATTGACCGAGGACGTCATACACATCGACAGCCTGCACCTCTTCTTCTCGTCGAACGGACAGCCGGCCATTCGCGACGATGTCTATCTGTCCATCAACTTCCAGCCGCATGCCGAGAGCATCAAGCTCGATGTGACTCCCGACCTGGTGAACACCGCCACCGACTCGACGCTGACGCTGCGCGCCTACGACTACAACATCAACAGCAAGATTCTGGATGCCGTGAAGCTGCAACAGCGCCTGGAGGGCAGCAACGAGTGGACCACCCTGCGCACCTTTGTCAAGGAGAACCCCGTCGGGTCCAACGAGAGTCTGCTGACGGAAACCGTCGACACCGTCATCAGCATGCGCAGCGAGATATTCTATCCCGACGCCACCTACCAGTTCCGAGCTGTGACGGAGTGCAGCCAGCAGGGCGAGCCCATCGAGGGCTCCAGCGACATCATATCCGTCGTCAAGGACATCACACTGCCCAAGCCGCTCTATCTGCCAGAACCCGCGGACGGCGTGCTGGGACTGGGCGACAACATCAGCGTGACGTTCGATGAAGACATCTTCCCCAGCCTGCGTCTGGCCGACAACTTCATCGTGCAGAGTGTGCTGAACACCGACTCCATAGCCCACGAAGTGGCCTTGCGCATGGACGGCACGGCGACACCCGTCGCCACCTCGCAGACGGGACTGACGCTGGGCAACACGTCGTTCACCGTATGCACCTGGCTGAAGCACAACGGACAGGGCGGCACCGTGCTGCGTCATGGCGAAGGGCCCGACGCCTTCCGCATCAACATCGACGAACAGGGATACCTCGTCGTCTATATCACCGATGAAAACGGTACGGCACAGCCCTACCGCTCAAACCTCGTCATCCCCGCCTCGCAGTGGGTATACCTGGGCCTGACATACAACGTCAGCTCGGCAAGCCTCTCGGCATGGTACTGCAGTGGCGACGACGACGTGACGCTGATGAGCGGTGTGCCCGTGGGCAAGAAAGCAGCCTCGAAGGGCAACATCTACCTGGGCGAGAACCTCACGGGTGCCATGCACGAACTGTCGCTCTACGCTGCGGCACTCGACTGGTATACCGGCATCAAGCCACAGATGTATACCGGCAAGAGCTATAGCACCCCGTCGATTATCGGCTACTGGCGACTCGACGAAGGTCACGGCGACACGTCGGAGGACCGAGCACGCAGCCGTCATATGCAGCTCGCCTCAGCTTCCAGCTGGTATCTCGAGAACGAAAACATCGCCATGCAGCTCGACGCGGACAGCTATGCCGCCATACCTCTGGGCAGCCTCTCGACGTCACCCAGCGACAGCTATCTCATCGAGATGTGGGCACGTACCGACAGCGATGCACCTAACGACAGCGTCCAGATATTCGGCATCGACGACGACAAGAGTCTCGACCTGAACGTCGTCAAAGGTCAGCTGCAGCTCGTAGCCAAGGGCATACCTGTCAACGCCACACTGACGACTATCGACTGGACTGCTGACGAGTGGCACCACGTCGCCCTGAACGTCCTGCGTGGCGGCACGTCACCTGCGTTCAACCTCATCGTCGACGGTACGTCCGTGCTCAACGCCGATGCCAGTCTGGTGCCTGCCTTGAGCGGCATCTACCTCAACCTGGGACGCCGCATGAAGGGTGCCATCGACGAGGTACGCCTCTGGCACGGCACACACACGCAGGCCGACATCGTCGAGAACATCTACAACCGCTTGGATCCCAAGACGGCCAGCGGACTGGTCGGATACTATCCTATGGAGTACACCCATTACGACGACTATCACCAGCGCGTCTATGAGTTCTCGCTGCTCAACATGGCCGACGGAGCCGACAAACAGCCTGCCATTATCGCCATGCCCGAAACGGGAGCTCTCAACTCAACGACCCAAACCCCGGGTCTGAAGTCGGCTCCGCATAAGTCGAACCTCGATATCGACTACGCTGTCAAGGACAACGTCGTCACTATCACCCTGAAGCACAGTGCGGCATCGCTCGAGAACTGCATCGTCAGCACCACCCTGCTGCGCTACTACGACCTGCACGACAACATCGGTAACCCCATCACCTGGACGTTCCGCGTCAAGCAGAACCCACTGCTTTGGGATGTCGACAAGAAGGAGGTCACCGTGCCTGCCGGACAGGGAGGCTCGTTTACCGTCAGACTTACGAACTATGGCGTCGACGACCAGCAGTGGGAATTCCCCGAACTGCCGTCATGGCTGCAGGCTAGCCAGACTTCGGGTCTGCTCCCCGCCAACGGTTCCACCGACATCACCTTCACTGTCAGCTCATCCAATGCCATCGGCCGCTATTTCGCTACCGTCAGTGCACGCACATCGCTACGTCAGGGCAGTGGAGGAAGCAACACGCTCGACACGCCACTCGACATCTCCGTCATCGTCGAGGGCGAACAGCCCAACTGGACGGCCGAGAGCTATCCTGAGAGCATGACCGTCGTCGGACAGATCAACATCGACGGCATCACGTCGACCGACACCGGCGACATGGTGGGCGCCTTCATCTACGACGACGGACAGCTGAAGTGTGTGGGCAAGGGACAGCCTAAGTACAACACCCAGCGCGACGCCTACTACGTCACCATGGTGGTCAAGGGCAAGCGCGACATGGTCGGCTCACCCGTCAGCTTCCGCATCTATGACGCTTCGTCGGGCAAGACCTATCCGCTCGTTGCCACCACGCCAGCCGTCACCTTCGCCGTCGACGGTACGACAGGCGATTACAAGAATCCCGTCATCTGGAAGAACGAGGCGAAGCTGCTACAGAACGAACCCCTCGAGGAGGGCTGGACCAGCATCTCGCTCTATCTGAAGCCCGATACCGACGACCAGCACCTGTTCGACATCCTCGGCAACAACATCCTTGAGGTCGACGTCGACAAGAACACCGCGCTGACCCACAGCGACGGACAGTGGTCGGCAACCTATAGCCCCATCAAGCCCGGACAGATGATGAAGGTCAACCTCGCTACTGCCGATACGCTCTATGTCATTGGCGACGAAGTGGATCCTGCCGACTGGCCACAAACCATCGCCCCGATGGCCAGCACATGGATTGGCGTGCCCACTCAGGCCGCTATGACCCTCGACGAAGCCTTTGCAGGCATAGAACCCGAGGAGGGCGACATGGTGAAGAACGACGACACCGTGAGCTTCTTCGAGAGCGGCCACTGGACAGGCGACGTCAACGCCATACTGCCTGGAAGCGGCTACGTCTACACCTCGATGTCAGAAAACGCCAAGACACTCGTCTTCCCCGACAAGTCCGAGACAGGGCTCACCAGCTATCACGCCTCGCGTCAGGGTGTTGCCGCCAGTCGTAAGTATGCTCACAGCATGGTGGCCGTCTGCACCCTGCATGGCGACTATCAGGAGACGCTGGGTGACGATGCCGTCATCGAGGCCTTCGACCAGCGTGGTGAACTGCGCGGCCGTGTCACGACACTGTTGCGCGACAGTCTGCGCATCCTGCTCATCAGTGGCGACGACGAGGGTGAACCCCTGCTGCTCACTGCCCGACTGGCCGATGGCCGCCAGCTGGTTAAGATGTTGCCACAAGGCTTCCGCCGCGACACGCATCTGGGCACCCTCCGTGCACCCTTTGTCATCGACGACCTGACCGACGGCATCGAGCTCTCAACGCTCAATGCCCAGCGCTCAACGATCTCCGTCTACACCACCTCGGGTCTGCCCGTCTACCATGGTCCTGCCGCCGACTTCAGCCGCAAGCGGATCATCACTGCCGAACCGCTCATCGTGGTCGAAACAGCTGACGACGGACATCCCAAAGTCTATAAGCTGAAATAATTGAAACATCGGGCTGGCATTTGGTCAGCCCGATGTTTTTGTGAAAACGCCAAGAAGGTCGTCAACCCCATCGGCGTTCATAGTGTCCCTCACTTTTTCACATTTTCGCTCGGGAACCTTTTATTTACTGGCGTTCTGGCACGTGAGGGTAAATAAATGTCCCTCACATTACCCTCACATTTTCGGTCCCTTTCACTCCCAACGGGAGGGCTCGAAGAGAAAAATGTGAGGGAGACGTGAGGGAGAAACGGATATCCCTCACATGCCTCGGCCCTTTGTACATCGGCATTTCAGGCGAAAATGTGAGTATGTGAGGGACATTTTCGATAACAGCCATTTATTTCTCAATAAGTGCCACTTATTTTTCAATAACCAGCTCTTATTTTCTAATAAGGTGCCTTTAATTTTAAATACTTGGCACTTATTAAGCGACAAACTACAAAGACCTGGTGAGTCCGTCCTTGCGGACTGCGAGTCCGTAGGCTTCGGACTGCCAGTCCGAAGGCGTCGGACTAATAGCGAAACGGCCTCTCACTGATTAACTGGTATTTATGGACGGAGCGGAGACATTCTTAGGACGGCGCAGAGACATTCTCTGACCGGGGGTCAGAGTGTGGCGTTGCGAACTCCGCACGGAGCATAAAACAGGTCAGCACTGTTATTTGATAAGGTCTATAAATGCTGCGGGAGTGATAACATGGGGGGACATGGGATAATGTTTCAAGTTGCCTCTTCCCTTGCTGCGCGAATCTCTGCATTGATTTCGTCCAGTGTCATTTCTGGCTCCAAGTTGGTCTCTGCAGCTCTGCGTTGCTGCATAAACAGGTCAAGTGCACTGGGCTGTTCTGTTTTGCCACCTCTGATGGTAAAGGGGATGCTGCGACTTCTGACCACTGCATTCACAAAGATGTTGAAAGCCGTGTTAGCACTCATGCCAAACTGCTCGCAGAGCTTATCAAACTGCGACTTAATCTCCGAATCTATTCTTACTGTTACTGCTGATTGTGCCATACTTCAAATCTCTTTTTATTACATTTTGATAGCATGATGCTATCTGTTCGGCAGCAAAATTAAGACATTTTTCTCTAACTTCCAAATTTTTGGGCAATTATTTTACACCACAGGAAAACTATTTAACCCTTAGCCCTTTCGTGTTATGTTTAGAGCATGCCCACAAAAGTCTTAATTCTACCGACAAAGGGCGGGAATTTAGAAGTTTTTGGCTTTTGTGGCATTTTCTTTGGCAAAAATTTGGAAGTGTCGATTTTATTTTATAAATTTGCACCATCGCTCGTACTTGTTTGATGCAAGCGGCCTATGGCTGAGCGACCCCAAGAGAGGGTTAGCGAGCGGTCTTATATATGAGAAAGACGTTTTCGAACGTCTGTCGTTGTGGCTCACGAACTTCGCAAATCCGTAAAACCACAGCAGGCAGATGACAACCGAAGCGTCACGTTGAGCGTTTCTATATACCTTATTTTATATAGTTCGTTCTGGCGTGGGCTGATAAGCGTTGTCTATCCTGTGTAGAGAGGGCAATGCGAAGGCCTGCGACCCCAGGATGGACAGAGAAGCAGACACCTACGCCTTTTTTGTATCATAAGTTAAACATTTGACATACAATCTATTAACTGCCGACTCTGGGGTGTTTCTGTTGGCACAAAATAGATAGAAATCTCATGAATTTAGATGAACTAAAAGATAAGGTTCTAATTGCAGCAGACCAGTGCCAGTGTATTATAGAACGAAATCCAAATGTCATCTTATCTGAATCAGATTTTGAGAAACTGTTTTCAAAGTGTATTTCATGTATTATATGTGAAAATATATGTTCGCCTATGGATGATGATTTCTCTGTACACACACAATTATCTCATTATTTAGATGACAAAAAGCACTCTGACATTCGTCCAGATATTATCTTATTGAAAGAGAGTAAGATAAAGGAATTGCTGAGAACAGACATTACGCGTAAAAGTTTTAAATATGATGGTCCTTCTATCGCAATAGAGTTAAAATATTTTCATAGTAAAGATGATATAACGAAAATAGTTCATGATTTTGAGAAATGGAGGGGGAAACTAAATGACTACACCTATCTTTTTGTAGTAGCACTGATAGATGTGTCTTCTCGTTCAAGAAGAAATACCTTTGAGAACAGGAAGGCAAGAATTCTTCAAACATTCAATAGAATGATAACAGAGAACAAATATGAAAATTATCTTTTCTGTAAAGTTCTTAAAAAGGTAAGAAAGAAGAACAATGAGTAGAAAATATATTTGAACAGCAGCGAATGATAATAAAAAGAGCATAGTTATGAAAAGATTACTAACTTTAGCAGCAATGTTCCTATGCTGCGTGGCAACTACATTTGCTCAGTTTAGCGGATCTGGTTCAGGAACAGAAAACGACCCTTATCTGATTTTGGAGCCAAGGGATTTGAATCAGTTGCGTAACTTTTTGAATCAAGAAGGCGTATATTTCAAATTGATGGCAGACATTGATTTGGAAAAATTCTTAAAAGTTGAGAATCCTTCTCAAGGGTGGCAGCCTGTGGGGACATCTTCTGCTCCATTTAAGGGCGTTCTTGATGGTAATGGAAAGACTGTTTCTGGATTGTGGATAGATAGACCATCATTAGATTATGTTGGATTCTTTGGCAATGCAGAAGGTGCCGTTGTAAAAAACTTGACGATAGAAGGAATATCTGTTAAAGGTAAAGATTATGTTGGTTTCTTAGCTGGTAATGGTGGATCGGTTTCCAATTGTACTTTTGTTGGTAATGTAGATGGTGGTTCACATGTTGGCGGATGTATTGGATGTAGTGGTGTTTTCGATAATGTAATATCATCAGTAGATGTTCTAAGTAGCGGGGATTATGTTGGTGGATTATCTGGAGAGAATGGTTGTTTCACCAATTGTAAAGTGCAATCTAATTATATTCAAGGACATGATTATGTGGGTGGACTCTGTGGTTCCGACAAACAGTTTCATAACAAGATATCATCATGCTATGTTTATACAAATATAACTGGAAACGACTATGTTGGAGGTGTCATAGGCTATAAATATGATAATTCCAGTATCCATGAACAACCAGCAACAATTAAGAATTGTGGTTTTGTTGGTGATATATCTGCATCAAATAATGTGGGGGGTATTTGTGGCTATTATTATGGTGGCCAAAGAGATGCCGTGGAATATGGAGCCGACGGATGCTATGCAATAGGACATATAATAGGCATAGGCAATTGTATAGGTGGAATAATAGGTCTTTCTTCACAATATAACTACTTTAGTGGGAAACCTAATTACAACTCATATTATTATTCCCACGGAATTAAAGACTGTTATTTTAGTGGTTCTGTTATAGGGAAAGAACAAATCGGAGGCATCGTAGGTTATATGTTTACGTATGTAGATTATAAAATTTCAAATTGCTATTCAGCAGCTTCAGTTGCGGGTGATTATTCTGTAGGAGGTTTGGTCGGACATATTAAATACGCCTCATCAATCAATTCTGTTGGTATCAATACCAAAGTGTCTTCTAATGGCGGAAACGTTGCTCGGATTATTGGAAATAATGAAGGAAAGAACTCTTCATATGAAGACAATAAGTCATATAATCAAACTATTGTAATTGATCAAGGTGTTGTAAAGGAAATAAATGATGACATTGAGAATGGAACAAGCGTAAGTGCAACAACTTTAAAATTAAAAGCCACTTATGTGGCTATGGGTTGGGACTTTACAGATGTTTGGGAAATACAAGAATCAGAGTGTTATCCTTATATGAAGTCTCAGACGGCTCCACCTGTTATAACATCTCAAGTTGTGTCTGGAGCTACCACTATTACTGGTAAATGTGTGAATGGTGGAACAGTGACTTTAGAGGTTGACGGCGTAAAGCAGCAGAAGGTTAGCTTTGGCCATGAGTTCTCGTTTACAGTAAGTCCGTTGCAAGCTGGCCATGAGGTGCGAATCAGCGCTAAAGCAGAAGGCAAGGAACAGTCGTACTATACAACGGAAACAGTTTCCTATCTTGGTAGCGGAAAGGAAAACGATCCCTATCAAGTATATACTGCATCTGACCTGACAGGTGTGTATCGTAAGGGGTACTTCAAACTGATGAACGATATTGATCTGACTGACTATATCAACCAGTTTAGTCCTACGGAAGGCTGGGAGTCAATAGGTCGTGAGGGTAGCGAGACAATTCACTTTGATGGTAACGGGCATAAGATAACTGGACTATGGTGTAATTCCACGAGGGATAATACTGGTTTGTTCTCATGCTTTGCCAATGGCACCATCAAGAACCTGACAGTAGAGGTTGCCAGTGGCAAACAGGTGAAGGGCGGCGCAAATACTGGTATCTTGATCGGTAAGATGATTAATGGTACGATAGAGAACTGCAAAGTGGCTGGTAAAGTTGCTGACGGAACGCCTGTTGGCGGAATGGTGGGATTGTTTACTGATGGTAGTATTACACGTTGCCAGGCAACTGTAACTATTACTACGACAGGTGCAACATCATACATTGGTGGTTTGGTGGGAGAAATGTCTGGTGGCACTATTGATCAGTGTGTAACTACAGGAACGCTGACTGCTACAGGAACTGAATCGTATGTAGGTGGTCTGGTGGGTAAGAACTATTCAACTATTACTAACTGCTATAGTACGGCCAATATTACCTCTTCCTATAATGCAGCTGGTATAGTGGCTTATAACTATAGCTTGGTTGACAAGTGTCTCTATACAGGCAATCTCTATAGTAACAACTATGCCGCAGGTATCATTGGTTATAATGATGGAGAGAATGCCGTTGTACAAAACTGCGTGGCAACGAGCAACAAGATTGATGTGAAGTTTGAGTCGCAATCGGCACAAAGTGGTGGCTATGGTCAGCGTGTCATTGGAGGTATTAAGAACAATGCCCCTGCTCCTGAGCTTAACAACTATGCTTTGAAGACTATGCAGGTGTCAGTGAACAATAAACCTCAGCCAGTCAATGATAACATTATGAATGGTGTGGGTAAGTCCGCTTCTGACTTGTTGACAGCCAGCACATATCAGGAATTAGGATGGGATTTCACAGATATATGGACCATCAAGGAGAACGAGAGCTATCCTGCCTTAAAGAACAATGTGGCAAGTGTAATCGCAGGCGATAATACCGATGATGGTTCAGGGGTTAACACCCTGTCTGGAGTTGACTTACAAACATCGGCTGGTTCTAAGGTGGTTTTACCTATCAATCTGAATAATGAGAACGAGGTAAAGCTGTGCCAGTTCGATTTACAATTGCCTGCAGGTGTAACGGTTGCCACGAAGAGCAATGGTAAGCTGGATGCTAAGTTGACAGAACGCGCAGAGACTCATACGATTTCGAGCCAACAGCTAAGCAACGGCAATTATCGCTTCATTATCTCGTCGATGGATAACGATTCGTTCACAGGCAACAGCGGAACACTAGTGGAGATAACGCTGGATATTCCTGCAACGATGGAGGCTGGCGAATATACGGTGAAGTTGCTGAATGCAGAGCTGAGCGTGCCTGACGGTAATGACCTGAAGGTGGTGAAGCCTGCTGATACGGAGTCGAAGCTGACCATCAAGGCCTATACGCCTGGCGACGTAAACAACGACGGCTCGGTATCTGTAACTGATGTGGGCTGCGCCATCAACTACATCTTGGAGCAGGTTCCTTCGGTGTTCATCTTCGAGGCTGCCGATATGAATGGCGACAAAAACATTTCAGTAACTGATGTGGGCATGATTATCAACCTCATTCTTAATGAAGGGGCCGCCGCCAGCCCCAAGTTAAATAGGGCGGCTGCTGAAAACACACATCTTACCCAACAGCGAACAGCTGAAGGATATCAGCTACAGTTAGAGAATAAGGATGCCTTTATCGGCTTCCAGATAGATTTGCAGGTGGCTGAAGGAGCTAACGTTAATGGTATGAAACTGATTGGCAGTGATGATCACCTGATGACCTATCGTCTGCTGGAGAACGGAAGTTATCGAGTAGTTTGCTATTCACCTACTAATAGCACCTTCGAAGGCAACGAAGCAGGCTTGCTGGATATATCCACAACCGGTGATGTAACCATTAGCAATGTCCGCCTGACTACCGCTGACCTCAATGAGATTCGCCTTGACGCTGTAAGTGGAGGAACAACGGGTATTATCGATAAACTCGTTAATCAGAACGAAGAGTTGAAAGTCTACACACTTGATGGACGCCTGTGTCGTGTCATTAACAAACTGTCTGGCGAGAGCCCAATGGATGGACTAAAGCCTGGTATTTACATGATTGGTAACCGTAAAGTAGTAGTAAGATGAAACAGAAACGACTATTCATACTTGGGTTGGTGCTCGCCTTTGCGGGCATCACCCATGCTGCCGACATTCTAAAGGTACAGGATGTGGAGATAGCTGCTGGTGAGAGCGTCACTCTGAACATAGAACTGAACAACACCACCACAAACCTGATGGGTTGGCAGTGTGACATAAGCCTGCCTGAAGGACTAACACTGGAACTGAAAGCCAATGGCAAGCCAAAGGGAACGCTGGGCGAGCGCTTCAAAGATACAGATCACTCTATATCGTCGAGCAAATTGGCTAATGGTGACTATCGTTTTATTGTCACATCAATGGACGGCGATGTGATTCCCGGAACCAGCGGTACGATGTTCTCCGTAACAGTTATTGCCGATGCTTCGCTGGCAGCTGGTACGAAGATGACGGGAACGGTGAAGAACATTGAGTTCAACACAAAAGACAATCAGAAGTTGACATTCAGTGATGTGTCGTTTGCCGTCACCATTTCCGGTGAGACGACTCCTGGAGGTGACGATCCCCAGGAAACGTCGGACGTGCTGAAAGTAGAAGACGTGGAAGTGGCTTCTGGAGAGAGTGCTGCCTTGAACATAGAACTGACGAACACCACCACGAACCTGATGGGTTGGCAGTGCGACATCAGCCTGCCTGAAGGACTGACATTGGAGTTGAAAGCCAACGGCAAGCCCAAAGCAACATTAGGCGAGCGCTTCGAAACGACGGAGCACACCATCTCATCAACCGTACTAGCCAATGGCAGTTACCGCTTCATTGCTACCTCTATGGACGGAGAGACCATTCCAGGAACCAGTGGCACGCTGTTTACCGTAACACTAAAGGCTGACGTCTCGCTGGCAGCTGGCACAAAGCTGTCGGGCGTAGTGAAGAACATTGAGTTCAACACGAAGGACAATCAAAAGCTGACATTCAGTGATGTGTCGATCAATGTGAGCATCAAGTCTGCTGCCATTCTTGGCGACGTGAATGGTGACGGAGAAGTAAATGTCGGTGATATTGTGACTGTCTGTAACGTTATGGCAGGAATAAGTACTGTTGACCCGCAGGTGGCTGACGTGAACGGAGACGGAGAAGTGAATGTCGGGGACATTGTAACCATCTGTAACATCATGGCAGGAAAAGAGTAGTAGTAAATTTGCAGCAGAAATAACAAAAACAAAAAATACAGAAGGTCTATATCCTGTCTTTGGATCTATTGACTTTTGAATAAAGATTATTCGTAATGCCCTTTCAACGAGCTATGTCTTTAAGCAGGGCGGTAATGCGCTTCATTATCTTTTCATTACCTGTTTGCTTCCAGTAGTCACGGTCTTTCTTGGCCTTCTTGAGCAGAACTACTTCCATAGGTCATCTATTGCTACAGGTTGGAAATTGCCTTCAGCGATTTCTTTGTCTCCTTGGCGAACAATATCTTCCAATTCAGCCATAGACATGGTCTCTTCAGACTTTGCCTTTTGTGCAGCAATACGTTTTAGTGAACGCACGGCTTTTTTCATCAGACCTTCATCTGATGATATGGTCTGGAGAGCTCCGAAAAGCTCGGCATTGAGTTGCATTTGAAGTACAGTCATAACATCAATTCTCTTTAATCTGCCTGCAAATTTACGAATTATATTTGAAATAACAAGATAATTAACTAAAAAAATAGCATTATGGCATTCTACGACCTCATTTCAGAGAACGACGAAAGATATAAAACAATATAATTAATGAAGAGGCTTATATTGATACTGCTGCTGATGTTGAGCTTGGGGAGTATTCAGGCTCAGACAATACGGAATATGAGAAAACCATTGGGGCCCGTCTTCACGACGAGCCCCAATGATTCCTTAATCAATCTATTTACCAATAAAAAAAACTACTAACCTTATTCGTATGAAACTAAAGCATTGTTGTTTGTTTGCTGGTGCAAAGGTACGAAGAGTGTAGCTTTGCAGCAAATATTTTCAGCGAACGGGCGAAAAACTATAGCAAAATAGAAGAAAAAGGAAGGTACTTTCGCTCACTTAGCGATACGGTGCGATGCCGACACTGCCTGCCGAACTGCTGAAATAAGCTCTTCTGAGGGCGTGGCATCGCCCGCTACAGGCAGCAGATACCAGCGCACCGTCCAACTGAGCTGTTCGTGAGGCTTGAGGGTGGTGTAGGCCCCTTGAGCCTCTAACTCGATGAAGGTCTTGCCACGATTCACGTAAACCTGAATCTCGGCTTCGCCTGGGGCTGGGCCTCCTGCAATTTCACCTGATGGAAGGTCGTCGAAAACCTTCAGCAACAACAACCCGTTATTCTCTGACTTTTGGTCAGAGTGTGGCGTTGCAATACAATAGGCGTACCAGCCCTTGCCGTCGGCATTGATTTTTCGATTTTCGCCGGTTTCATCGGGGTGATACCATACTGCTCCGTGCTCCGACTTGAAGGACAATACGCCTGCAGGGGTAATGCCATCAAGGGACGCATCGAAGAAAATGACACCGCCGTCGTTGGCTACACGGGTTATCTCCCATGGAGCCACCTGGCGCGTCTCGTCGCTCTCGTTAATAATATAATAGGTAATAACGATGGCATTGTCCTTCTCGTCGACTGTGAACTCCTTGCGAATGCGGTATTTCAGTCGCGGCGACACCTCGCTGGTCATGACAAAACCTCCTCCTGGCAGATCTTCCACCTGATAGACACCCTTGTCGAACTCCTGTACGGGAGGCCAGTTCCACTCCTTCTGTGGGCTGGTCCAAAAGGTGCTGCCAAAGGACTCGGGGGCTGTCTGTTGCGAGATGACCTCCTGATTCTTGTATTTCAGCGACATAATCTTGGCACCCTTCGTAGGGTAGATTGTCATGGTGGCATCGCCTGCCGTGATTTTCTTGCTGCTCTGCTTGGCTCGGAAGTCGTCGAGCTGTTGGAAGCAATGCTTGTCAATAATATCAGCCAGACGACGGTCGTGGTTGTGGCGGACGACACACTGATGGTCGAACACCATGAGTTCGCCATTCTCCTTCGTGTAAGGATGCCACTCAGGCAGTCCATTGATATTCGGATTACCATTATGGGCAAACTGCGCCCAGACGCTGCTCATCGTATCGGCCAGACGAAGGTCGGCCTCGGTGGGTTGTGGCAACTCGTTGGCTGAATGGTGAAGCGTGTTGAAGCAGAACTTCAATTCATGACCATGGACACTGCCTTTATTGACGGGCGAGCGCCAGGTGAACATATACATATAAAGGGGTGCGGGGTGAGAGGTGAGGGGTAAGAGCGAGGAGCGGTGGGCGGTGACGGCATCGGCGGTGATGATGGTTTTCGGACGGAACAGCCAGTCGATGCTCAGCAAGTCTTGCGGTGTATGGTCAGGATAAGCCTCAGCAAAGGCTTTGAGATAGCTGCTGGCATCGAAGCCAAAAGTGCGAAACAGTTCGCGACGGGCCTCGTCCTGTGTCATCGGCTGGTCGTAGCGCAGGCGTTGCAACTCGTTGAACGTCGTGCCGATGAGAATAGGGATGTCGTCGCTGATGCTGGCGAAGCCCGGTTGGAAAGGCTGTTGCAACAACGTCTCGCCATCGGGTGTAGGACCAAAGCCCCACATCATCGGCGTGCCTGGTTTGCGAGTGCCAATGCTGGCAGCCATCGCACGCTGGCCAGCAGCATAGAGGGTGTCGTAAGGAATCCGATTGATGTCCTCAATATGTTTGGCATCGATGTTCAACTCTTTCAGCACAGCCTGACCCAACTCCTCAGTCATCTGTTTGGTATT
Organism: Prevotella sp.; assembly: GCA_016291085.1. Taxonomy (GTDB): domain Bacteria; phylum Bacteroidota; class Bacteroidia; order Bacteroidales; family Bacteroidaceae; genus Prevotella. The sequence goes on along the minus strand of JAEEVW010000024.1, from coordinate 3,860 downwards.
CACATTGAGGATGGTACCGCTCATGATGATGGCCTTATGGAAGAGTCCCTTGGCCTGCGGCATGCAAAGCAGCGTGCCTACCTTGCCTCCCCCACCCGACTCACCGAAGATGGTGACATTCGTGGGGTCGCCACCAAACTGACGGATGTTCTTCTGCACCCATTGCAGGGCCTGCACTACGTCGAGCATGCCCACATTACCGGAATACTTGTATTTGTCAGAAACCGTAGAAAGGTCGAGGAATCCGAGGATGTTCAAACGGTGGTTCACGCTGACCACAACAACATCCTTCTTGGCCAGCTGCATGCCAGGATTCCAAGCCGAGGTTCCTGAGTCGAAGCCACCGCCATGAAGCCACACCATGACGGGTTTGAGTGAGGAATGTGGAGTGTTGAGTGTGGAATTGGTCCACACGTTCAGTACGCAGCACTGCTCCGACATTTCTGCCTCACTGAGCTTGCGGCCCCACGTGTTTTGCATGGCCTGCGGTCCCCAGTGGTCGCATACCCTGACACCCTTCCACTTTTCAACAGGCTTTGGCGGCATGAATCGCTCGACCTTCGCATAAGGAATACCCAGAAAACCTGTAGTCCCTTCCTGATTGATACCTTGTACCAATCCCGACTCGGTGCGAACCACCATCGGGTCTTGTTGAGCCATAACTGCCATTGGCAGCAGTATGGCGAGTGTAATGAATAGTTTTTTTGTCATAGTTTACCAATTATAAAAGCCCCATCGTTTCATACATGTTATATGAAAACCGATGAGTTTTACTCCACCTTTTTTAATAATTGGCCCTGTGAGGCTGGGCCTCATCAGGAAGGCTGTTAGTCAATATACGCCAATATAACTTTGACCGCATCTTCCTCGGTCTTGCCATCCATTTTGATGACCAGATCGTAGTTACGAGTGTCATAGCGCGAGGTTTGCGCGTTGTTCTTCAGATACTCCTCTCGCGTCTCATCCACTTCCTTGATGATCTTCTTAGCTTCCTTTTCACTAATGCCTCGCTTTTTCATAATACGATTCAGGCGATACTCCATAGACGCCTGGATAAGTATGTTCAGGCTATTGGGATAGCCGTTCATAACATAGAAGGCTGAACGACCTGCTATGACGCACGAGTCCTCAATGGCGATACTATGTAAGATTTCCTTTTCAGCTTTCAGCACGGCCTCAGATGTCACCAGCTTCTTCTTTTTCTCGTCGTAATAATCTAACGAGTTCGCTGCTTCTTCACCCAGAATCAATACTCGTTTAACATCTTGCCACCAGCTGCGGTTATTGCTTTTGAGATTCTCTATTTGGTCAGCTGTCATATTAAACTTCTCTTCCAAAGGTTTAGTAAGCGCCTTGTCGTAATATGGCACACCCAGTTTTTCGGCTAAGATGCGACCGACAGTGCGACCGCCACTGCCCAACTCGCGATTAATAGTAATGACAAATCTCTCGTTCTTGTTCATAATATTTATAATTTTTCCTTATTCCATTTATTATATAAGGTAGTGGGGGCTATTATGCGCCCCCACTACCGATAAAATAGTCTTAGTCAGCCAACTTAGCCTTAATGAACTCGCGGTTCAGGCGGGCGATGTTGGCGATGGTCTCGTTCTTGGGGCAGACAGCCTCGCAAGCACGGGTGTTGGTGCAGTTGCCGAAGCCGGCCTCTTCCATAGCCATCACCATAGCCTTCGCACGACGGGCAGCCTCTACGCGACCCTGGGGAAGCAGGGCAAGCTGAGAAACCTTCGAGCTGACGAACAACATAGCTGAGCCGTTCTTACAAGCTGCTACGCAAGCGCCACAACCGATGCAAGATGCGCAGTCCATTGCCTCGTCGGCATCCTCCTTAGGAATGAGGATAGCGTTGGCATCCTGAGCCTGACCTGTACGGATGGTAGTATAGCCACCAGCCTGGATAATCTTATCGAAGGCATTGCGGTCTACCATACAGTCCTTGATTACAGGGAAAGCAGCTGAACGCCAAGGCTCAACGGTGATCACGTCACCATCATTGAAACGACGCATGTAGAGCTGACAGGTGGTAGCACCACGCTCTGTCTTACCATGAGGTGTACCGTTGATGTAGAGTGAGCACATACCGCAGATACCCTCGCGGCAGTCGTGGTCGAACACGAAGGGCTCCTTGCCTTCGTTGATGAGTTCCTCGTTCAGGATGTCGAGCATCTCCAGGAAGGAGGTGTCATCGGGGATATCGTGCATTTCGTGGGTATCGAAATGTCCCTGGTCCTTGGGGCCATTCTGGCGCCAGAACTTTATTGTAAAGCTTATACTTTTAGCCATAATTACTTAGTTTTTATAGTTACGTGTCTGTACCTTAATAGCCTCGTACTCCAGCGGCTCCTTGATGAGCTCGGGCTCGTTGCCCTTGCCTTTGTACTCCCAGCAACCTACGTAGAAGTAGTTTTCATCGTCGCGCTTAGCCTCGCCTTCCTCGGTCTGGTACTCCTCGCGGAAGTGACCACCGCAGCTCTCGTTACGAGAAAGAGCGTCGAAAGCTACGAGCTGACCCATGGTGAAGAAGTCACGGAGGTGGATAGCCTTGTCGAGCTCGATGTTCAGACCCTCCTTCGTTCCAGGAACGAAAAGGTTGGTGTCGAACTCCTTCTCCAACTCGTGCATCTTCTTCAGACCTTCCTTCAGGCCCTCAGCGGTGCGACCCATACCAACATACTCCCACATAATGTGACCGAGCTCCTTGTGGATAGAGTCAACAGAACGCTTACCCTTGATGTTCAACAGACGATCCTGCTCAGCATCAACGGCCTTCTCAGCCTCAGCGAACTCAGGCAGATCGGTAGAAACCTTTGGCCATACAGCCTGATCAGCCAGATAGTTCTGGATGGTGTAAGGCAGTACGAAGTAACCATCGGCCAGACCCTGCATCAGAGCAGAAGCACCCAGACGGTTAGCACCGTGGTCAGAGAAGTTACACTCACCAATAGCGAACAGACCAGGAATAGAAGTCTGCAGCTCGTAGTCAACCCAGATACCACCCATTGTGTAGTGGATAGCAGGATAGATCATCATGGGCTTGTAGTACTTCACGCCATTGATCTCGTTAGCTACATCGCCAGGGAATACGTCGGTAATCTCTTCGTACATCTCGAAGAGGTTGCCGTAGCGCTGCATGATCACATCGATGCCCAGACGGTTGATAGACTCAGAGAAGTCAAGGAATACAGCCAGACCAGTGTTGTTAACACCGAAGCCCTTATCGCAACGCTCCTTGGCAGCACGGCTGGCAACGTCACGTGGAACGAGGTTACCGAATGCAGGATAACGGCGCTCCAGATAGTAGTCGCGATCTTCCTCAGGAATCTCCCAACCCTGCTTGGTACCAGCCTGCAGAGCCTTAGCATCCTCAATCTTCTTGGGAACCCAAATACGACCGTCGTTACGCAGCGACTCAGACATCAGCGTCAGCTTAGACTGCTTGTCGCCATGAACAGGGATACAAGTGGGGTGAATCTGAACGTATGAAGGATTTGCGAAGTAAGCACCCTTGCGATAGCACTGAACGGCAGCAGAGCAGTTACAGCCCATAGCGTTGGTAGAGAGGAAGTAGGTGTTACCATAACCACCAGTAGCGATGACAACAGCGTTAGCGCTGAAGCGAACTAGCTTACCTGTTGTCAGATCCTTAGCGATGATACCACGAGCGCGACCATCAACGATCACCACATCCTCCATCTCATAACGCGTATACAGCTTTACTTTACCTGCCTTTACCTGACAGCTCAGAGAGCTATAGGCACCCAGCAGGAGCTGCTGACCTGTCTGACCCTTAGCATAGAAAGTACGGCTTACCTGAGCACCACCGAATGAACGGTTAGCCA
>JAEEVW010000060.1 GCA_016291085.1 Prevotella sp. | reverse complement strand
GTATGCGGAACAACGGTTATAGATTCTAAATTATGCAGACGATTATGAACACCAAGAACTATATTCTCTTTGCACTGGCAGTCCTCGGACTGGCCACATCGTGCCAAGACAAGGACTGGGATGCACCTTCATCAGAGAAGGGTATGGAGGCCTACGGCAATAAGTATTTGCAGGAAACCAATGTGAAGACCATTGCCGAGGTGATAGCCTTGTATAGTAACGAAATCAACAACAACAGTCTGAAAGAGGTGAAGCAGCCCATGCAGATCAAGGGTATCGTCACGGGTAACGACGAGGGCGGTAATATCTACAGCCAGCTCTATCTGCAGGACAACACCGGAGCCATTGTGCTTAGCATCTCGCAGAGCGGACTCTACGGAGCATTCCCCGTGGGACAGACGGTGTTGGTAGAACTGCAGGGACTCTACGTAGGAGGTTACGGCAAGCAGCCTCAGATTGGTACCACCTATACCAATCCGAACAAGGAGGGTGCCACGCCCCAGGTGGGCCGCATGAGCCGATACATCTGGAAGGACCACTACAAGCTGCTATCGCCAATACCTGGACTGATGGTAGCGCCCATCGAGGCCAAGTGGAACTTCAACTCGCTGGACTTCTCCAAGGATGCCGGTAAGTTGGTTACGCTGAAGGGTGTCACGCTGGCCGAGGCTGACGGCAAGGCTGTGTTTGCTCCCAACGACAATAGCGTGCCCCTGTATGGCGGTTGCGCACACCGCGTCATCAGCGGACTGAGCAACGTCGTGCTGCGCACCAGCACCTATGCCGACTTCGCACAGCGCCTTCTGCCTACCACGCGTGTCGACATTACGGGTGTGGCTGCCCGCTACAATGACACATGGCAGATTATGATGCGTACGGAAAAGGACATCGTCGAGTCGACGACGGAGCCTGCTCCCGTATCGACACCTGCCGGATCGGGCACAGAGGCTGATCCGTATAACGTGGCAGCTGTATCGCAGGCCACCAAGGCACTGCCTGCTGACGGTACGAAGGACAATATCTACACGAAGGGCATCGTGGTTGCCGTGAGCGACATCGACACCAGCGGCAGCTATGGTAACGCCACCTATCTGATTTCCGACCGTGCGGACGGTGCGACAGGTACGTTCCAGATCTATCGCGGCTACGGACTGAACAACGTGAAGTTCAATGCCGGCGCCCAAGCCATCAAGGCTGGCGACGAGGTGGTGGTATTCGGTAAGATTGTCAACTACAAGGGTAATACCCCGCAGTATGCCCAGGGTAGCTACATCGTCAAACTGAACGGACAGACGAAATAACAAACATGCAATAACGAAACAATAAAAACTAAAAGATATGAAAAGAATAGCAAATTATCTGATTGTGATGGCCTTAGCGGTCCTTACATTCACCAGCTGCGAGGACATCCCCTCTCCTTTCGGACAAATCGTGGCTCCTAAAGCAGATGACGGTGTAGTCATAGAACCTTCCGGAAAAGGTACACTGGCAGCCCCCTACAACGTGGCAGGTGCGCTGGAATTCATCGCTGGTCTGGGCGCTGACGTGCAGTCGCCAACGGATGTCTACATCAAGGGTTATGTAACTACGATTACCGAGGCTTTCGGTACTCAGTATGGTAACGCTACGTTCGAGATTTCGGATACGAAAGAGGGTGCCAACAAGTTCCTCTGCTATCGTGTGAAATACTTCGGAGGTCAAGGCTATAGCGACCCGTCAGCTACGAACATCAAGGAGGGCGACGAGGTGATTATCTGCGGTAAGGTGGTCAACTACAAGGGTAACACCCCCGAGACTGTCAGTAACGCCGCTTATGTGTACTCCATCAACGGCAAGGGCGGCGGAACGACTCCCGATCCGGGTGGAGACACTGGAGATACCAAAGGTAAGGGTACACAGGACGATCCGTTCAACATCGCTGCTGCTATCAAGAAGTGTCAGGAAGTGGGCGAGACGGCCTCTACGGAGAAGTACTACATCAAGGGTATCGTCGTGAAGGGCGGCACCGTTTCTGGCGGCTATGGTAACCTGACGTTCACCTTGGGCGACACCAAGGATGCAACGGATGTGTTCACGGCATTCCAGGTGGCTGGTACTGACGGCGAGAAGCTGGCTGACGGCTATAAGGTACCCGCTGGCGCTGAGGTTGTTGTCTATGGTCCGGTATTGAACTATAAGGGCAACACGCCCGAGACTGCCGGCAAGAGCGCTGCACAGATTGTGACCGTCAACGGCAAGAAGACCAACGAAGGCGGCGATAATCCTCCCGCAGGCGGCAACGACGGTTCGCTGGAGAAACCCTTCACTCCCGCTGAGGCTAACGCGTTTATCGCAACGCTGGCTGCTGATACGAATACCGACAAGGACTACTACATCAAGGGCAAGATTATTGAAATAACGGATAAGAACCAGTTCAGTACACAGTACGGAAACTGCACGTTCTATATCTCTGACGACGGTACTGACAAGGACGACAAGTTCTACGTATTCCGCACACTGTATCTTGAGAATGTGAAGTACAGCGATGATTCGTGGACGAAGCCTGCAGCCAAAGACGAGGTGATTATCTGTGGTAAACTGGTTAACTACAAGGGCAATACCCCTGAGACGGTAGCCAACCAGAGCTACATTTATTCGTTGAACGGAAAGACCAAAAAATAATGAGTAATACATCTTTATATATGGCGACCGCAGCAATAGTCTGCGGCGCCATGTTTTTTGCCTCCTGCTCAGTGAAGACGGAGGAGATTATAGACCCGATCACGCAGGGAAATCCCTATTTGCCCATGTGGGAACATATTCCCGATGGAGAACCGTATGTGTTTGAAGACCCTGACAATCCTGGTAAGCAGCGCGTCTATATCTATGGTTCGCACGACAATCTGAAGACAATGTACTGCGGACGCGACCAGGTGGTATGGTCTGCGCCTGTGGAAGATTTGAGCCAGTGGCGCTACGACGGAGAAATCCTCGTAGTAGATAAGAATGCCAAGGGCGAACCCTTCGACTCGGCAGGAACCGCTGATGTGCTCTACGCTCCCGATGTGACGCTGGTGACAGACAAGGACGGAAAGAAGACTTATTATCTGTTCCCCAACGACCAGACGGGATTCCGCAACGGACTGATTGCCAAGAGCGACCGTCCTAACGGACCTTTCGAGGTGTGCAACTGGAATGCTGACGACCCCAACAAGGTGGATGGCATCTATGGCTTCGACCCTGCCGTATTTGTCGATGATGACGGACGGGTGTATGGCTATTGGGGCTTCGGACACTCGATGGCAGCAGAGATTGATCCTGCGACGATGTGTACTGTCAAGCCTGGCACGAAAGCTGTCGACGGCATGATATCCGGCTTTGAGGAACCAGGCATCTTCCGCTTCTTCGAGGCTTCCAGCATTCGTAAGGTGAAGGATAAATACATATTTATATATAGTCGCTTCACAGAGGACGGTGAGTTCGGACTGCCTACGTCGAACTACACGCTGGCCTATGCCTATAGCGACAAGCCGTTAGGCCCCTGGACCTATGGCGGTACCATCATCGACGGACGTGCCCGCGAGAAGGACGAACAGGGCAACGTGATTGCCTCTGCAGTGCCCGATGGTAACACGCATGGCTCGATCTGTGAGATTGGCGGGCAGTGGTATGTGTTCTACCACCGTCAGACAGGCACAAACGAATATGCCCGTCAGGCTATGGTGGCTCCCATCACCGTCAAGGTGGAAGAAGGTGCTGGCGGCAAGGTGGAAATCAGCGAGGGCGAATACAACTCGGAAGGTTTTGCGCTGAACGGACTGAACCCCTTCGAGCGCCACTCAGCTGGTATCGCTTGCTGGCTGACGGGACCAAAGCCTGCCGTACACGAATGGCCTAACAATACATTCTACGGCTCGTACGTAGAGGCTTCCTATGGTACTGAGACGAATTTCGATGCACCCTACGATTTGAAGAACAACAGTAACCGCGTGGTGAACAATACTGATGGCAGTATCGTGGGATATAAGTATTTTAACTTCGACAAGACACAGGGTAGGGAAGACGTGCAGCTGGCCTTGCGCCTCGTACCTGAGGGAGTCGATGGTACTATTTCTGTGATGCTTGATCGTCCTTGGACGTCACAGGGCGGAAAAGTGCTGGGAACCATAGAGCTGAAGGCAGACCTGCCTCAAACGTCGACAGAGCTGAAGGTGGCACTGCCAGAACTGAAAGAATTGGCAGGGAAACATGCTATTTTCTTCACTTTCCAGTCGGAAACGAAAGAAAAATCGCTTTGCATCCTCGAGGATTTCGCCTTTGAATAAAAAAATAGCGTGAATATTTGGTGGGTTCAAAAAATCTTCGTACCTTTGCACCCTCAAAGCGAAATTTGTATTAAATAACGTAATAAGAACAAGTAAAAATGAAAAAAGGTATTCATCCAGAAAACTATCGCCCCGTCGTGTTTAAGGACATGTCCAACGGCGATATGTTCCTCTCGCGCTCTACCGCAAAGACGAATGACACCGTAGAGTTCGAAGGCGAAACTTACCCTGTGGTAAAGATTGAAATCTCGAGCACTTCTCACCCGTTCTATACTGGTAAGAGCAAGCTCGTCGACACCGCTGGTCGCGTTGACAAGTTCATGAGCCGCTACGGTAAGGCTGCGAAGAAATAAATACATTTCAAAGCCACAAGACATTGAAGGCGCGTCCAAGGTAGTTGCATATGCCTGTGGTCGCGCCTTTATTAGCTAAAAACGAAACGATTCTAGACAAAAAGCCAAAAACTAACAAACTAAAGACTATGAAAGCAAAAAAGATCTTCATGCTCATGGCTGCCTGCTTTACGTTGGCTGCATGTAGTGATGGTGGTGATGACGGTGGTGGCGGCAACGAGCCCAAGCCGAATCCAGAACCCACTCCGAGAACTGTCAACAACAACAAGAATACCACTGGTCCCGCAGAGGCTCAGTATCGTCTGGAATTTCCCAAGTTAAAAGACGGAAGCAACGTCGTTGTGGTTCATCGGGCTGTTCTGAACGGTAAAACCAAGGAAGAAGGCGTGAACTATTGCGTGGAGTGGGATACTGATCTGAGTTCTCAGCGCTGGAGTTGCTATCAGTTGTATAGCAGCGTCAACTACAGTTCAGCGTCCAACGTGGCGCGCTATTATGCTGAGAATACTGGTACGTTGGCGGAAACGTGTCAATATCCTAACGATCCAGATTTGCCAGTACAGTACCGGTGGGCAGAGGATCCCTATAAGTATTCGGGCTATGACCATGGGCATATCTGCCCTTCTGCCGATCGTCTGAGAGCCGTGGAATGCAATTACCAGACGTTCTACATCACCAATATGCAGCCACAGTATAATAAATTCAATGCAGGCCTTTGGGCAAAGATGGAGGAAGACGTTCGCAACTGGGTCCGTCTGGGCGATACGCTCTATGTATGCAAGGGAGGAACCATTGATAAGTCGGAATATATTCTTGAATATGTCAACCGCAACAGCCATCAGCCGACACGTGTCAATAAGCTTCATATCCCTGTACCTCGCTTCTTTTATATGGCAATTGTGTGCAGAAAGGGAAATGTATGGAATGGTATGGCTTATTGGGTGCAACAGTATAACGAGGATCATAGCAATGACAACCGTAAAGGCTATGCGATTACCATCGACCGTTTGGAAGAGTTGACCGGTATTGACTTTTTCTGTAATCTTCCTGACGATGTCGAAGACCAGGTGGAAAAGGAAATAGTACATAGTTTCTGGGGTTTAAAATAAAAAATCCTAAAAACTTTGGTGATAACGAGGAATTTTCGTAATTTCGCAGAGGATTTTTAATACATTACAAACCATAAAAAGACAAAATGAAAACAATCTATGATTTCTCTGTCAAGGACAGAAAAGGTAAGGACGTGTCATTGAAGGAGTATGCCAACGAGGTGCTGTTGATTGTCAACACGGCTACCAAGTGTGGTTTCACACCCCAGTACGATGAGTTGGAAAAGCTCTATAAAGACTATCACAGCCAGGGTTTCGAGATTCTCGATTTTCCCTGCAACCAGTTTGGTCAGCAAGCCCCCGGCACTGACGAGAGCATCCATGAGTTCTGCAAACTGAACTTCGGCACGGAATTTCCTCGTTTCAAGAAGGTAAAGGTCAATGGCGCCGATGCCGATCCGTTGTTCCTCTTCCTGCAGGAGCAGAAGGGCTTTGCAGGCTGGGATATGGAGCACCCCATCGCACATATACTCGACGACATGCTGTCAAAGGCTGATCCTGACTATAAGGAGAAGAACGACATCAAGTGGAATTTCACCAAGTTCCTCATTAATAAGAAGGGACATGTGGTGGCACGCTTTGAGCCCACTGAGAAAATTGAAGTCATCGAACAGCAGATTAAGGAAGAACTCGGGAAATAACTCATGGAGCATACAAAATGTTTGATTATAGGCAGCGGTCCCGCGGGGTATACCGCTGCTATTTATGCCAGCCGCGCAAATCTCAGTCCCGTAGAGTATAGCGGGTTGCAGCCTGGTGGTCAGTTGACACAGACTACCGAGGTCGAGAATTTCCCAGGCTATCCACAGGGTGTGGACGGCAATCAGATGATGATGGACCTGCGCGAACAGGCTGAACGCTTTGGCACAGACATCCGCGATGGTGAAATCACACGAGTCGACTTCTCACAGCGTCCCTACAAGGCTTGGGATGACGCAGGCCGCGAACTGGAGGCTGATACGGTGATTATTGCTACAGGAGCTTCTGCGAAGTACCTGGGTCTGGATGACGAACGAAAATACAATGGACAAGGCGTTTCTGCCTGTGCTACCTGCGATGGCTTCTTCTATCGCAAGAAGACGGTTGCTGTCGTCGGTGGTGGCGATACGGCTTGTGAGGATGCCCTCTACTTGAGCGGACTGGCTAAGAAAGTGTATATGATTGTCCGTAAGCCTTTCTTGCGTGCTTCGAAGGTCATGCAGCAACGCGTGATGGAGCGCGAGAACATCGAGATTCTTTTCGAGCACAACACGCTGGGTCTCTTTGGCGAGAATGGTGTTGAGGGTGCTCATCTGGTCAAGCGTAAAGGAGAGGCTGACGAAGAGCTCGTAGACATCCAGATTGATGGTTTCTTCCTGGCTATTGGCCATACACCCAACACGGCTATCTTCAAAGAATGGCTTGAAACCGATGAAGTAGGTTATCTGAAGAAGGTGGATGGAACCCCACGCACGAAGTTGCCTGGAGTCTTTGTAGCAGGCGATTGTGCTGATCCTGTCTATCGTCAGGCTGTTAGCGCAGCAGGCACTGGTTGCCAGGCGGCTATCGAAGCAGAAAGGTTCTTGCTGGAACACGAGGTTGTCCTAGGAGATCCTAGGCGGTCCTAGGTTGTCCTAGGTAGTCTTAGAAATATAAAAATCTCTATAAAAATTGAAAAAGCCCCGTTTCACAACGGGGCTTTTCCATTCAAAAAACTAAATTAATCAACCATAAACCTTAACCATTAAAAATCTTTTCACTGGCAAAAGTACAACAAATTCTCCATACATGAGTTCAGATAACGTTATAAAAGGTTTAAAATTCGTGATTATCGCAATTTTTCTACCTAAAATCACGATTTTTAAACTAAAATCGGCATGTTTAACATCTTTTTCACCCCTTTTTAGTTGTAATTTCATATAAAAGTTCTATATTTGCACCATCAAAGTTATAATTATGGTAGTCGTAAATATCATTATTCTCATCATACTTTTGCTTCTTGTGGCATATTGTGGCAAGCTAAAGTTACAGGAAAAGCCTAAAAACGACCCTGTATTGTCGCTGAAGGAGGTTTCTCTTCAAGTTAGTAACTATGATGTAATGAATATCATTCGTGAGGTGGCAGATCATTTCGTGGACGATACGGAGGCAAAAGACATTACCTTCGACTATAGGTGTACACCCGAGAGTATGATGGGCTGGATAGATATTGACGCGGTAGAAAAAGGAACCATTCTTGTTTTGTCGGATATGGTGACTAATACACCGGAGCATGGGAAAATTACATTGGAAGCCTTTGCTAACGGCACATACGATGCGGTGACAATCCGTATCAATGATAGTAGTGGCGTCCCATTGCGACTCAGTCTCGGCATTGCTCGCCAACTGGTAAATCTGCATCATGGTACTATTCGAAGTGAATTTTATGAAGGGCAAGGTAATATGGTTATAACTCAGATACCTCTTAAGAAGGATCGTTATCTGAAGGATGAAATCGTTGAACCAGGTCAGGAAGACCAAAAGCCGGGCATTGTGCCATCCGCATTCCACATTCCGACTAATGTTCAGCTTCATGTTCCTACTATCGAACTGCCCGAGGGCGTGTCTGATGGTACGCAATCGCTGGGGGCGCTGGTTCAGCAGGCCTATAATTCGCCCGACCAGAAATTTCTGCAGCGTGCCATCAAGTGCGTCAACGAACATATCGACGACAGTGACTATGATCGAGAGAGCTTTGCTGCTGACATGGGTGCAAGTGCCAGTACACTATATAATAAGTTGCGTGCGTTGACAGGTAAGAATGTGACAGCTTTCATTCGCGACATTCGTATCCAGACAGCTTGCAAAATGGCCAAGGAGAATCCTGAGCTGCGTGTTAGCGACATTGCTTATCAGGTGGGTTTCAAGGATCCCAAGTATTTCGCTACTACGTTTAAGAAGGTGATGGGCGTGCAACCTCGTGATTATTTCGAACGCCTGCGACAAGGTGGTTAATCGGTCTCAGTTTCTTGTCAGTTGTTGTTCCGTCCTGTTAGCCATAGTCCGACAAAGGTTAATAGTCCGTTCAACATCAGCAGTTCATAACCGAAACGGTAGTCCGTCAACATGTTTGTCAATGTGTCGATAGCAAAGCAAAGCACTGGTGACAGCACGCAGATGTAAGGCACGTAGCGGTCGTTGGCTTGCCGCTTTGTCAACTGTCCAAAGGCAAAAAGTCCCAACAGCGGGCCGTAAGTGTAGGAGCAGAGGATGTAAATGGCGTCAATGACACTTGTCGAATTCAGCAGTCGGAACAGAAGGATAAACACCACGAAGACTCCTGCCATACCGATATGTACCCTGTGACGCAACCGTTCGTCGTCCGCCCGTCCGCAGAGATCCACGCAATAACTCGTGGTCAGTGCCGTCAGTGCTGAATCGGCACTGGAGAATGCTGCGGCCACCATGCCCAGCATGAAAATGATCATGATGACTGGTGAGCCTTGGGACGAGTGCATGATGAAACGTGGCAACAGGTCGTCGCCAGAAGCAGGAATTGCCACGCCCTGCTCTTGATACCATATCGTCAATAATACTCCCAGCGACAGGAACAGCAGGTTTGCCGGTAGGAAGGCAATGCCATAGGAACACATGTCCTTCTGAGCGTCGTGCAGCGAACGGCATGTGAGGTTCTTTTGCATCATATCCTGATCAAGTCCTGTCATTACAATGGCAATGAACGCACCGCTCAGAAACTGTTTCCAAAAATTCTGCTTCGATACCCAGTCGTCGAAAACGAATACCTGCGACAGCTCGCTATGCCTGATGGCTTCCACTGCCTCACTTGTCGTCATGCCCAACTCGCCAATCACCTTATATATAATAAGTATAAGGGCTCCAAACAGACAAGCTGTCTGGAAGGTGTCAGTCCATACCACGGTCTTGATACCTCCTTGGCGGGTGTAGAGCCAGATGAGTGCCGTCATCACCACTACGACAACCGCAAACATCCAGTCGTCATGGCCTATACCGTTGCTGGTCTCGTTGCCAAGAGTCCCTGTCCCACAAGCCAAGAGAATCCAGCAGACTACATAGAAGCGTACTGACGCACCCGTCATCTTCGACAGCAGGAAAAATGATGCGCCAGTTTTATATGCCCGCTTTCCTATGCGCTGTCCCAAGTAGCTGTAAATCGTTGTCAGGTTCAGGCGATAGTAGAGTGGCAGCAGTACGAAGGCTATTACTGCATAGCCCGCCATAAAGCCTAGGCACGTCTGAAGATATGTCATGTTGATGACGTTCACCATACCTGGTACTGACACAAAGGTGACACCGGAAATGGATGCGCCAATCATACCGAAGGCCACCAGATACCAAGGCGAACGTCTGTCGCCACGATAGAAAGTCTCGTTCGTGGCCTTTTTGCCTGTCCACTTGCTGACGGCAAAGAGCAAGCCAAAATAGAGTAAAACGATTGCTATAATGGTCATAATTGCCTGCAAAGGTACGAATTTTCATTGGTGGCAGCAAATTTTTCACTTTTCACTTTTCGCTTTTCACTTAATTTTATTACCTTTGCACGCGGATATTACCAATCCTAATCATTTTTATTATGTCTAAACAGAAAAAATTTATCCTTCAGGAAAGTGAGATTCCAACACAGTGGTACAACATCCAGGCCGACATGCCCAACAAACCCATGCCGCCTATCCATCCTGCTACCAAGCAGCCTTTAGGCGTCGACGACCTCGCACATATCTTCCCCCGCGAATGCTGTGTGCAGGAGCTGGATACCGAACATCGTTGGATTGATATTCCCGAGGACGTACTCGAGAAGTACAAATATTATCGTTCTACGCCTTTGGTACGTGCCTATGCCCTCGAAGAGGCCCTCGGTACCCCTGCACATATCTATTTCAAGAACGAGTCGACAAACCCGCTGGGCTCACACAAGATCAATTCCGCCTTGCCTCAGTGCTACTACGCCAAGCAGGAAGGCACAACGAATGTGACCACCGAGACGGGTGCAGGTCAGTGGGGCGCCGCTCTGAGCTATGCCGCCAAGATCTACGGTCTCGACTGCGCCGTCTATCAGGTGAAGATAACCATGCAGCAGAAGCCCTACCGCTCCAGCATCATGCGCACTTTCGGAGCCGTCGTTGAGGGTTCACCCTCGATGTCAACCCGTGCAGGTAAGGACATCCTGACCAAGGATCCCACCCACAGCGGTTCTCTCGGCACTGCCATCTCTGAGGCGGTAGAACTCGCCACTACCACACCGAACTGTAAATACACGCTGGGCTCTGTGCTCAACCACGTAGGTTTGCACCAGACTATTATCGGTCTTGAGGCCGAGAAGCAGATGCAGATGGCTGGTGAGTATCCCGACATCGTCATTGGTTGCTTTGGCGGAGGTTCGAACTTCGGTGGCATCTCCTTCCCCTTCATGCGCCATAACCTGAGTGGCGAGCGTCATACTGAGTTCATTGCCGCCGAGCCCGACAGCTGTCCTAAGCTCACACGTGGTCAGTTCCGCTACGACTTTGGCGACGAGGCAGGCTATACCCCGCTGCTGCCCATGTTTACCTTGGGCCACAACTTCAAACCCTCCAACATCCACGCTGGAGGTCTGCGCTATCATGGAGCAGGCATGATCATCTCCCAGCTCATTAAGGACGGTCTGATGCACGGTGTCGACATCCCACAGCTCGAGACCTTCGAGGCTGGCATGCTCTTCGCTCGCACCGAGGGCATCATCCCTGCTCCTGAGAGCTGTCACGCCATCGCCGCTACCATCCGCGAGGCCAACAAGTGCAAAGAGTCTGGCGAGGAGAAGGTTATCCTCTTCAATCTCTCTGGTCATGGCCTTATCGATATGCCATCCTATGAGTCGTTCATCAAGGGCGACCTGCAGAACTACACCGTTACCGACGAGATGATTGCCCAGAACCTTGCTGAGTTGGACAAGCAGTAAGTAATTGCCAAGTAATAAGGTGCAATAAGAAAATCGGGCTGAATCAACATCAGCCCGATTTCTGTTTTTAATCCCTTTACAATCTTTTTACCTTAATACCTCCTTTATGCAATATCTATCTGACGCGACAGCTTGACTTTCTCTTCTACCATCTTGGGCAGTTCTACAGTGAGCACGCCGTTGTCGACCTTGGCGGAGATGGACTCCTTCTTGACGTCGTCGGGGAGTATCAGCGTCTGCTCGTACTTCGAGTAGCTGAACTCGCGACGCAGATAGCGTGTGGTCTTGTCGTCCTCGTGGTGTTCTTCCTTGTGCTCCATCTTGACTACGAGATTGCCGTCGTCGTTGATGTGAACATTGAAATCTTCCTTCTTCATGCCCGGAGCGGCCAGTTCAACAGTGTAGGCTTTGTCCGATTCTTTCACATTAATAGCGGGAGCCGTGCAGTTTGCCTTCGGCATATAGTCGTTGTAGAACAAGTCGTTGAACACGGCGGGAATCCAGTTGTTACTTCTCATTGGCATCATAATCGTTACCTCCAATTATACTTTTAAATGTTAGACATAATGTTAATTCGTTTCCGATTGCCTTTCGGCTTTCATCCACCCATGATGCAACATTGATGCCAACGAGAAGCGAAGTGTCAAGATGTCAGTTATAACTGACAGTTTGTCGCTTTATGATGCCTACGTAAGTCAACAAAACGACATTCATCATCAGCGAATAAATGATGGCGGGAATGGCCATGACGTCGTTGTTGAACACAAATGGGCTGCTGGCCACGGTGATGGCCTGTGCAGCGTTCTGCATGCCTATTTCAATGATGATGGTGCGCTGGTCGCGTCCCGTCAGTCGCATGAGCCACGACAGGATGACACCGCCCAGCATGGACAAAAGGATGAGAACGGTGACGCAGAGTCCCAAAGCTGGGAATTCGTGCATGATGATTTCGCGGTTTTGTATGTAGAACACCGTTATGAGCACGAGTAGTAACGGGAATGCCAGTTTCTTCAGTACGGCGTGCATGCGCTCGGCCAACTGTTCGTTGCGCACGGCAATCCATAGGCCGATGGCTATGGGGACGGCCATGAGTACCAGATTCTGCATGAGCAGGTTGCCTACGGGCAGGTGGACGTTCATGGCCGAGCCGACCTGACGGGTCATGATATCCATGATGAACGGTCCCGTAAACAGCGTGATGACGCTGCTCAGAGCTGTGAGCGATACTGATAGAGCCACGTTGCCGCCTGCCAACATGGAAAACACATTACTGGAGCTGCCGCCTGGGCTGCAAGCAATAAGCATCAGACCCAGAAAGAACAGCGGTTCCAACTGGAATCCGCTTGCTACTCCCCAGGCTATCAAGGGCAACAGGAGGATTTGTCCCGTCAGTCCGGCCAACACTGCCTTAGGCTGTTCCACGATAAGGCGAAAATCCTTGGGGCGCAAGGCTAGTCCGAGGTCGAACATGAGCAGCGTCAGTATCGGTAATACAATAAATATGGTATTCATGACGTGTGATGTGTTTGGTTTTGAGTTGAAAATAGGTACACCCGCACGGAATCGAACCGTGACCAACGGAACCGGAATCCGTTATTCTATCCTTTAAACTACGGGTGCAGTTGACTAAAACGGGGACAAAGTTACAATAAATAATTGAAAATTGAGAATTGAAAATTGAGAATTATGATTTGTTAACGGGCTAATGGTGGTGCAAAAAGTTAGCAGAAATCAAGAAAAACTATCAATTTGCAAAAATAAATGGTCGTTTTGTTTGCAAATTAATATTTTCTTTGTAACTTTGCCCGCCAAAATGACCGGATAGTCGGTTAAAATGAAAACAAAGGTTATGAGTCAACTGATAAAACCCATCGATTACGTATCCCTGCTCGACATGAAACAAACGGAGCAGGGTATTAAACTGATTAAAGAGTTTTTCCAACAGAATATCTCCACGGAATTGCGCCTGCGGCGTGTGACGGCTCCCTTGTTTGTATTGAAGGGACTGGGTATCAACGACGATTTGAACGGTGTGGAACGCGCTGTGTCGTTTCCCATCAAGGACTTGGGCGATGCGAAGGCCGAGGTGGTTCACTCCCTGGCGAAGTGGAAGCGATTGTCGTTGGCTGAGTACAAGATAGAGCCGGGTTACGGCATCTATACCGATATGAACGCCATTCGCGCTGACGAGGAACTGGACAACCTGCATTCGTTGTACGTGGATCAGTGGGACTGGGAGGCTGTGATTACGAAGGAGCAGCGCACAGTGGCCTATCTGAAGAATGTGGTGGAGCGTATCTATGCCGCTATCCGTCGTACGGAGTATCTGACCTGTGAGACTTACACCCAGATTAAGCCCTTCTTGCCCGAGAAGATTCATTTCATACATGCCGAGGAACTGCTGAAGATGTATCCCGACAAGACTCCGAAGGAGCGTGAGGATGCTATCTGTGAGGCTTATGGTGCCGTATTCATCATCGGTATTGGTGGCAAATTGTCGAACGGCGAGAAGCACGACGGCCGTGCTCCTGACTACGACGACTGGTCGACGATGGGTGAGAATGGTCTGGAAGGTCTGAACGGCGACATCCTGATTTGGTATCCCGTACTGGGACGTTCGTTTGAACTGTCGTCAATGGGTATCCGTGTGGACAAGACGTCGCTGTTGCGTCAGTTGAAGCTTGAAGGCAAGGAAGAACGCGAACAGCTCTATTTCCACCAGAAGCTGCTAAACGACGAACTGCCGTTGAGCATTGGTGGTGGTATCGGTCAGAGCCGACTATGCATGGTGCTGTTGCACAAGGGACATATAGGCGAGATTCAGGCCTCAATTTGGCCGGACGATATGCGTCAGGAGTGCAAGAAACTGGGAATGGCGCTGATTTAAGGAGTTAGAGGAGTTAAAGAAATAGGGTGTCCAATTTGATGTCCCCAAATGCCTAAGCAAGAGCCCCTGTAACTTATTGATTTTTAACACTTTAAGTCATAAAATAACGCCTAAAAAGCTTGCGTATGTCGGGTAATTTTTGTAT
>JAEEVW010000059.1 GCA_016291085.1 Prevotella sp. | reverse complement strand
TGAATGCATTTCATAGCAGAATGTGGAATTGAGTACGGTTGCCAAATCGTAACCCAGTTTTTCCTCAATCCCCCAGACTGCCTTTATACAAAGAAAAGCTGAGAAATCTTCCAAAGTTACGAAAAAAGCCACATTCCACCTTGCATTTCTGCGTTTTTTTCATTGGTTTTGCAAAGAACCTTTATAACAGGCCTTCGAGGTTACACCTACATACTCCTCGGGATTACATTTGTAGCCCCCTCGAGGTCGCACGTGCAGACTCCTCGGGGTAACACGTGCAGACTCCGGAGGTTGCAAAACGGGTTGCGAGAGGTGGATTGTATAATATAGAAAGGTGCCTGCTAAAAGGTTGTGAGGTGCTGGGTAAAAGGTTACGAAGTCCTTTGCAAAGTTAAAACTGCGCCGATGGACGTTAAAACTGCGTCGATGGATGATAAAACTGCGTCGATGGATGATAAACCTAAGGCAATGATAGATGTTATGAAATGATATCGTCATTGCCATGCTGGAGATATCACCGTGTATTAGGTATCGCGGACTTCAGGTTCTCTTCTGCCTTTGCTATCATCTCAGTGAGCTGGACATTGGGGTATTCCTCTTTTCGGGCGAGGTTGAGGAACTGCTGGTAGTAGGTCTTGGCCTGCTCCTTGTCCTTGAGAAGATAGGCATAGGCATTGGCAATATTGTAGTAGGTGGCGATGGACGCGGGGTTATAGGTCAGATGTTCCTTCCACGCAGCAACAGCCTCTTCGTAATGCTGAGTCAGATAGTAGCCTTCGCCCTGCGAGAGAGTAATGGCCTTCATGGCGGTGGTGTCGGGTTGCATCAACTGGGTAGCGAGAGCAAGGTACCCCAACCCCTCTTCGTAGCGTTGCGTATCGACGCACACCACACCCAAACGATACGCAGCACCATAGTGGTTCATGCCACTGAGCCAGAGAGCTGGCTTCAGACATTGGTAGGCTCGTTCCAGCGAGTCGGTCTTGGTGTAGCACATGCCAGCGGAATAGAGCGTGCTAAAGGTGGAGTCGCCCTGCTGTAAAAGGCGGTTGTAAAGCTTACTTGCCTTTGAATAGTCTCCATTCAACAGCCAAGACTCGGCCTCAGCACGGTTGACAAGGATATTCGTTGAGTCTTTCAGCGTATATTCTCCTGCACAAACAATGCCTTTCTGGGGCTGATTGTCTCGGGCATAAGCGAGGGTAAGACCAGCCACAATCTCGCCATCCATCGGATAACGCTTCAACAGCTGGCTGGCCCAATACATAAACGCCCCGTTATCGCCCTGATGCTTGTAACTATAGGTTAGTTGGCGGAAGGCATCATGCGTGAGACTGTCCTCGGGCATGTTCTTCAGCAGCTCTGCACACTGGTGATAGTTGGCGCGTTTGTAGTGGCAGTCAGCTAGTTTCAGACGAATCGCTCTTGGCACTACGTCTTCAGGAACGTATGGCCGTGAATGGCTGAAATCATTGTTCATCGAGAAACGGACAATGCCCTGCTTCGATGCGGCATCAAAGGCTTGCTGATAATGCTTCAATGCCTCGAAGGTGTTATACTGCTGCATGCAGCTGTCGCCCCGCTGGACGTATATCTGGAGGGTGTCCAAACCCTCGCCCCTGGCGGTGGTTACCGTCAGCAGGGCGAGGATGAATGCAACGCCACACTTTGTACCTTTCAGGTCAAAGAACATAGTGAATAGCCTATGCATAACGAGAGAGAGTTTATTTCTTTCCTTTTAACTTGACGCTGACACGACCTTTCGTCTGGCCGTCCTTGGGCTTATCGACATGTATGCTTTCAATGTCGTCAGGGTTGATACTATTCAGCGCTTCTGCATCCATCAATTTGCCGTCCACCTCTAAGTCGTAGACTTTGGCATTGAGACTGGTTACCCCAACAATCTCTTTAGACTCATTTCCCTGCAATTTGAATGTGATGGGAACGGTGTATTTTACATTCACAGGTTCACCATTCTGCCTACCAGGGATCCAATTTGGCATAGAATGGACTACACGTAGCGCCTCTTCATCTAATTGCGGGTCGACGGACTTAACCACCTTGGCATCCGAGATGCTGCCGTCTTTGTTAATGACGAAGGTGACTATGACGCGGCCTTGGATTCCGTTTTTATACGCTTCTTGAGGATACTTGACGTTCTTGGACAGGAACTCCATCAATGCTGCAGGACCGCCAGGGAATTGAGGCATCTGTTCTACGACGTCGAAAGGTTTTTTGCCGCTTTCGTTTTCTTTTCTCATCGGAATGAGGTACTCGTGCTCTTTTGCATACATCTTACTAACACCCAATCGGACGGTTTCCAATCCTACGTAGGAAATATTCAAGTAGTCACCCATATTGGCCTTGATGGTAAATGCACCATTCACGTCGGTAACGCTACCTTTCTTGCTACCATCGATTAAGACAACAGCACCAATAACAGGCTTCCCTGCATCATCATAGACTTTTCCCCTAACGGTAAAGGGCTCGTTGTCTTCCGTTGTGACGACTTCCACCGTGTTGGGCATTTCGACAGGCTTTGTTTCCTGGGCGTCAGGACCATATCCGACAACTACGATTTCGCCAGCGGTGCCAGCATTGATTTTGCCATTTGCCTTGCCCTTCTTGATGATTTTCTTCTGGGGTTCATCGTAGACATAGTCGGTGACGGTACGGGCATTGAGGGCGAGAGCTGTGCCGACGATGGGCACGAGGGCGAGCAGCTTCAACAGGTGGCTGCTGCGGGTTTTCTTATTTGTCATCATGTGAATACGGTTTTTGAGGGTACTGTGACTGATGCCGTTAGCAATGGAGTACCCGCCAATGCTTGTGGCCTTCGAGATTAACAGATATTGATATTGACGCGCATTAATCCCTTGAGAGAGTACTGCACCGTCGGCCTCGTATTCGTGAATGGCGCGCAAGTCCTGGCGCAGCATCCACATGGCAGGGTTGAACCACTGGAGGGCGGTGAGCAGATCCACGAGGACGACGTCGTAGGAATGACGCAGACGGATGTGTCCCCGTTCATGAGCGAGAATGGCAGCGTCGTTTGTTTCGTAGTCGCTGCGGTTCATCACAATATAGCGCATCCAGCTGAAGGGAGCCACGTCAGCGTTACCGGTCACGCAGACGATGGTGCCATCAGGTTGTGGATGCTGTTCGCTTTGTCGTATCAAGAGTATGACTTTCCATATAGACAACAAGGTGTGCCCCAGCGTTGCCAGCATACCTATTATATATAGGATGGGCAGGACGATTTGCCACAGGGGTGTTGCTGGTTCTTCAGCCAGCGTCATCTGCACGTCGCCGATGCTTACCTCAGGCACGGCCTGAATGGTCACCGTCTCGTGCATCGTAATGACACACAGGGGAAGCACAAACGAGGCCACTGCCGTCAGAAGCAGCACCACTCGGTTCACCCGATGGAACGTCTCGCGGGAGAGCAGCAAGCGGTAGAACATGTAAAATACTGCGATGAGCACCGCCACCTTGAGGTCGTATATCAGAAACTCAGTCATAACTACTTGATTTATATGCGGAAGCAAATTATTCACTTTTCACTATTCACTTTTCACTTCCTTCTATCTCGTCAATGAGTTCGCGCAGTTCTTCTACGCTGATCTTCTCTTCCTTGACAAACGAGGAGACGGCAGAGAGATAGGAGTCGCCAAAGTAGTTCTTAATGATACCAGCTATCGACTTGCGTCCGTACTCATCTTCCGTGATGAGCGCGTAGTACTGAAAGGTATTGCCAAACTGCTTATGGCCAAGGAATCCCTCACGCTCCAGAATGCGCACAATGGTTGACAGCGTGTTGAAGTGTGGACGGGGCTCGTCATAATGCTCCAGCAACTCGCGAACGAACATGGGACCATGCTTCCAGTAGAGGTCCATGATTTCCTTTTCCTTGTTGGTCAGTTTCTTCATTGCTTTTTGCTTTTAGTTTCAAACGTTATTTGCGTCAATTATCAATATCTGAGCGCAAAGTAACTAAATATTTTCGTTACATACAACTAAAAGACTTAGTTTTTAACGGTTATTAAACTCTTTTTTTAGTTACTAACGAAAAGTTTTAGTTACTATTGAAAACTTTGGTCGTAAAAACAGAAAGGTGCCATCTAAAATTATCAACCACGTTCCTCGTCACCGCATTACCAACATTCGCCCCATCTCATTCAAAGCGACGAACCTATAGCGTTGCGATTCCACGGGAACGGCAGTATAAACAATATGTTTAGCCTTAGCCTTCTTTCGCAAAGCTTCCTCAGTAGCCATCATCACCGCAGGATTGACAAAGGCGCTCTTATCTGGTTCCATGAGCAATAACCGCCCTCTTGAACAGGCGTCGAAATAAGCTCCACCGGGTTTGTAGAAACGCTCATGGGGCGACCCTTCGGCAGGAAATCAACCATTCAGTAGTACCACCAACGGGAACCCTTTCTCACGAACCGTTCTGGCTATTATGCGTTCAGCCGTGCTAATCGCCGCCGTATAAGTCACAGCGCCATTATGAGCTGCTGCCAATACTGATTTCAACCTCTCTTGTATTTGCTCGTTGCTGGCACTACGGCTCATCTCCACCAATTGTCTGTCAGGCCAATCTAATAAGAAGTGGTTACCCATTGAGGTGAACAGCAAGCCACACGCCTCCGTCTTGCGGTGCATACGGAAAAGATCGGGATTCTGTCGGCGCTGCCATGCACGCTCAGTATTGGCTTTCACATATTCTATCATAGCGTGAAGCTACCCTTTGTGCGTCAGTACACGATAAAATGGTAGTCCATCGTATAGATTCTCTGTAAATCCTAATTTGCGTGCCTCTTCTTTGCAGCCTTGCATATAGCCTCGAACCACCTCCCTGATGCTACGAGGCATCGTCCGCTGTACCTGAAGGACAATGTGATGATGGTCAGGCATCACCTTATCCGCAAGAATCTTGATTTCCGGGCACAGCTCCAATAGCCTACGTTGCTGATTGATGAGCGCCCAGCCAATGGGAGTCTTCTCAACTACAGCCTCGGAGCCATTATGCGTGAGTTTGCCAAACAACGCCTGCCGTGAGTTGGCCACCATCGTGACATGCACAATGCAAGGTTTACGCCAGGCCCCTGGTTGCAACCAAGTGAAGGTCTCATTTTTAGGCTGTTCGTTGGTCATTAGCAAATGGAATTTGCTGTCAAGTGACGGGACAAATATCCCACCCATCATTGTTTTCGTGTTCCGTCCTTTCGACGCGGATTTTATCCGCTCTTATTTGGCGCGTTTCCAGACTTGCGTCTCGTAGAACGGGCCGAGGTAGCCTCTGACCTTCAGGTTCTGGCCGTCGAGCCAGATGGCACATTTGTAGGTCTTACCGTTCTTGGGGTTGTAGATCTTGCCGCCTTCCCACTTATCCTTCTTTTTCGAGAGACCGCTCAGAATGTGAACGCCCATCAGTTTGCGCTCCTGCAGCTTGGCATCGGGGTTGTGCTTGTCTTTGGTCTCAGGACCCTGCTTCAGCCAAACGATTTTGCCGTTCACCTTGTCGCCCTGCTGATAGATTTCCACGTGGGCGTCGCCAGCCTCAGTAACCCACTTGCCCATAATGTCCTGCGACCAGCCTGCAACAGCTGAGAGGACGAAAATCATGCTTAATAATACTTTCTTCATAGTCGTTATTTCTTTTTGTTTGAATGATTACGTTTTTATTTCATCAGCCACCGGCCATCGCGCTCGACCATAGGAACGGTGATTTCCTCTTGTGTAGAGTCACCATAGCACAGAAGGAGGAAGGCGTAGGTGAGATGGAGCGAAGTGTCACGTCGCCCCACATTGTCGGACACTCTAACCTCGTTCAGGCCATTGTGCTTGTCGAGCATGTCGGCACGATACTGATTGATGGCCATCAACAACTGGGCACGATAGCTGTCAGGCAAACTGTCAACATCAGCTTTTCCCTGTAGGAACTCAGCAGGGCGGTCGTCAATCAGATGCTGATAGTAGGCACGGGCCGCACGGGCTGCCTGCTCCTCAGACGTCGACGAAGAACAAGCGCAGAGGAAGGTAAAAGTTAATAGTGAAAAGTGAATAATTCGCTTCCGCATGAATACGTGAAACTTCGTTTAATTCGATTAATTCGTTGTCACAAAGTTATTTCTGTCGGATAAACACGTTGATCGGGGTTCCTGTCAGCGTCCAGTTGTCGCGAAGCTTGTTTTCAAGGAAACGACGATAGGGTTCCTTCACGTACTGGGGCAGGTTGGCATAGAACACAAAGGTAGGAATCTGCGTGTCGGGCACCTGCGAAACGTACTTGATCTTGATGTACTTACCCTTGATGGAAGGAGGGGGAGTCTGCTCGACGATGGGCAGCATGACCTCGTTCAGTTTCGAGGTACCAATCTTAATCTTACGATTCAGATAAACCTGCTTGGCAGTCTCCAGCACCTTGAAGATACGCTGCTTGGTAACTGCGGAGGCAAAGATGATGGGGAAGTCGACAAACGGAGCCATACGCTGACGGATGGCATTCTCGAAAGTCGAAATGGCTGCCTGCGACTTATCCTCGACGAGGTCCCACTTGTTGACGACAACGACGAGCGACTTGTTGTTCTTCTGGATAAGTTGGAAGATGTTCATATCCTGAGCCTCGATGCCTCGTGTGGCATCAATCATCAAGATGCAGACATCCGAGTTCTCGATGGCACGAATAGAACGCATCACCGAATAGAACTCGAGGTCTTCCGTCACCTTGTTCTTGCGACGAATACCAGCTGTGTCGACCAGGTAGAAGTCGAAGCCGAACTTGTCGTATTTAGTATAGATAGAGTCGCGAGTAGTGCCTGCAATCTCAGTGACGATGTTGCGATCCTCGCCAATAAATGCGTTGATGATGCTCGACTTGCCTGCATTGGGACGTCCCACAACAGCAAAACGAGGGGTTCCGTCCTCCAGGTCGTCCACCTCGTCAGACTTCAGCTTGGTAAGCACGAAATCCAACAGGTCGCCAGTACCAGAACCCGTTGCAGCACTGACACAGAACGGATCGCCCAGTCCCAGCTTGTAGAACTCGTACTGTCCGTAAAGGTCCTTGCCGTCGTCAGCCTTGTTGGCTACCAGCACGACAGGCAGCTTGGAGCGACGCAGAATGAGCGCCACATCCTGATCGAGGTCCGTCAGGCCGTTCTTGATATCCACCAGGAACAATACCAGGTCGGCTTCCTCAGTAGCAACAATGACCTGCTTGCGAATCTCCTCTTCGAAGATGTCGTCGCTGTTGACCACCCAGCCCCCCGTATCAACTACGGAGAACTCACGTCCGTTCCACTCGCACTTGCCATACTGGCGGTCGCGAGTCGTACCAGCCTCGTCGCTCACAATGGCACGACGAGAGTTGGTTAACCTATTAAATAATGTGGACTTGCCAACATTCGGGCGTCCTACGATTGCAACTAAGTTTGCCATTTTTTTTGTTTTTATTCTGGATTATAGCCGAAGGCATCGAGTTCGCGCTGCGAAGAGCGCCAGTCTTTATCAACCTTCACGAAAGTCTCGAGATAGATGGGCTTCTGGAAGAACTTCTCCAGCGCCTTGCGAGCCTCGGTGGAAACCTTTTTGAGCGCTATGCCTTGATGTCCGATGATGATGCCCTTCTGCGAGTCACGCTCCACATAAATGATGGCATTGATGTGAATGTTCTTCTCCGTCTCCTTAAAGCGCTCCACACGCACCTCGACACTATAGGGAATCTCCTTGTCGTAATAGAGCAGAATCTTTTCGCGAATGATCTCTGACACGAAGAAACGGGCAGGCTTGTCTGTCAGCTGGTCCTTGTCGAAATACGCAGGACTCTCGGGCAACAGTTCCTGAATGCGCTTCAAGAGCATCTCCGTGCCAAACTTGTTTTTAGCCGAGATGGGCAGAATCTCTGCATTGGGCAACAGCGTGTGCCACTTGTCGACAATATCGCCGAGTAATTTCTGAGATTTCAGAATATTCTGATTAGTCTGAGCCCCCAGCTCATCAATCTTATTAATGAGCAGGATGACGGGAATCGTCATCTTCTGCACCTTCTCCAAGAAGTCCATGTTCTTCTCAGGGTTCTCGACGACGTCAGTCACATAGAGCAGCACATCGGCATCCTGAAGGGCCGACTCCGAGAACGCTAACATCGACTCTTGCAACTTGTAGTTCGGCTTCAACACACCTGGCGTGTCTGAGAACACAATCTGCATATCATCGGTATTGACAATACCCATGATGCGATGGCGCGTCGTCTGAGCCTTAAACGTCGCAATCGAAATACGCTCACCAACCAACTGGTTCATGAGCGTACTTTTACCTACGTTGGGGTTACCAACAATATTTACGAATCCTGCTTTATGCATTTATCTTCATATTTTGTCACCATCGTACGCCCATCGGTAATAGCTTGCTCCATGTACGAAACCTGCACCAAAGGCGGTCATGATGAGGTTGTCACCCTTCTTCAGCAGATGCTCGTTCTCCCAAAGAGCCAGAGGAATCGTTGCTGCCGAAGTGTTTCCGAAGTGCTCGATATTGACCATCACCTGCTCCATAGGAAGTTCCAAGCGCTTGGCAACAGCCTCAATGATACGCATATTGGCCTGATGAGGAATGACCCATTGAATGTTGTCCTTGTTCAGACCATTACGCTCAGCAATGAGAGCACAGTCTTCGCTCATGTTGGTCACCGCATAGCGGAACACGGTGCGGCCCTCCTGATAGAGATAATGCAAGCGGTGGTCGACAGTGAAGTGACTGGGAGGACAAACTGAGCCTCCGGCCTTGATGTGCAGAAAGGGAAGACCCTTGCCGTCGGCACGGAAATATGAGTCCATCACTCCGATATTCTCCTCCTCGGTAGCCTCTACCAGCACTGCTGCAGCACCATCGCCAAAGAGCGGACACGTCGCACGGTCTTTGTAATCGACCACTGACGACATCTTGTCGGCTCCAACCACAATGATCTTCTTATAGCGGCCACTCTGAATCATCGAGCCAGCAACATCGAGCGTATAGAGGAATCCACAGCAAGCACCCCAGAGGTCGAACGCAAAGGCATTCTTCAGTCCGAGCTTACCCAGCACGATGCTGGCTGTGGAGGGGAACTTATAATCTGCCGTCGAGGTGGTGACAATGAGGGCGTCAATGGTATCGGGGTCTACGCCTGTCTTCTGCATCAGCTGTTTGGCTGCCTTACGGGCCATATAACTGGTGCCAAGACCTTCCTCAGTGAGGATGCGGCGCTCCTTGATACCAACGCGCGTCATGATCCACTCGTCATTGGTGTCTACCATGCGCGACAGCTCCTCATTATTGAGGACATAGTCAGGCACGTAGCCACCAATACCGGTGATTATCGCATTGATTTTACTCATTATTCAGCAGCTTCGTCCATAACAATGGCAATCTTGCCACGATAGTAGCCACAGGTGGGGCATACGGTGTGGTAGATGTGATAAGCACCACAGTTGGGGCATACTGCCAGTGTGGGAGCTACTGCCTTGTCATGTGTACGACGCTTTGCGGTACGAGTGTTCGATTGTCTTCTTTTAGGATGTGCCATAATTCTATTACTTTAAAATGTTTTACCTTTTTACTTTTTTAATTTTAATAGTGCTTCCCAACGAGGGTCTATCGCCTCTGCCTCCTCTTCGCCGCTTCGGACAGCGCCACTCAACTCTTCGAGTTTCTGTGTCATCGCACTATTGCATTTTCCAGGTGCATGAACGTGCTTGATGGGTATGGCCAGCATAATAAACTCGTAGATGAACCACGACAGGTCGAGTATTCCTTCGTTCTCGTCGATAGTCACAGTATCATCATCGTCAGAATATGTGTCGCCCAGCTTAACCATCATACGATTATCCGTAGCGATGGGCTGTTCCATGTCGTCAAGACAACGGTCGCAGCTGACTGTGACAGAACCTTCGGTATGGAACTGGAGTTCGAAAAAGCCAGTCATCTTGCGTATAGACACTGACACGTGCAATGCTCCATGCTCCAACTGAGAGCCGTCCAAAGACTGAAAGAAATCATCGTTAAGGTCGAAGTCGAGAGCGGTTTCGTCCTCTTTCAACCCCTTCAAATCAATCTTATAAGTCTCCAAACTACACATACGGGCTGCAAAGTTACGAAAAAAATAAGAATTAAGAATTAAGAATTAAGAAAAATTTCGCTTTTTATTGAAAATCAGCCACTAACGAGGCTTAAGTTTGCACATTCAAGGCGCCAAATGTGCAATTATCTGGGTATTTCTATGCGGAATGTTGTACCCTTGCCCAACTCAGAATTTTTGACGAAGATACGTCCTCGATGGTATTCCTCGACGATACGGCGAGCCAGTGAAAGCCCCAGTCCCCAACCACGCTTCTTGGTTGTGAAACCAGGGGTGAAAACGTTCTTGATATCCTTCTTTCGGATACCCTTTCCTGTATCCTGCACCTCTATAACCACACTGCCGGGCTCTTTCTGCAGGGTCAAGGTAATGGTACCCTTACCCTCCATTGCATCAACAGCATTCTTACACAAATTCTCGACAACCCACTCGAAAAGCGAAGCGTTCATCTTAACGATAACTTCTTCTTCAGGTAGGTGGCTAATCATCTGTACCTGACTGGACGTTCGACGATCCATATAACTGACAACGTGAGCCAGCACCTCGTTCATCGAGGCATCAACAGGCTCTGGCAGTGAACCAATCTTCGAGAAACGCTCAGCAATTAGTTGCAGACGCTTGACATCCTTGTCCATTTCCGGCAGGAGATCATCATCAGGATACTGTTCTTTCAGCATCTCGACCCACGCCATCAGGCTCGAAACAGGTGTTCCCAACTGGTGGGCTGTTTCTTTGGACAGTCCGACCCAGACCTTGTTCTGCTCGGCACGCTTTGACGAAAGCAAGGCAAAAATGGCCACAACGACAAAGATGAGCACGATGCCCAGCTGCACATAAGGCCAGGCCTGAAGGCGTTTCAGCATGATTGATTCATCGAAGCACACCAGCTGACGATCTACACGGATAGTATCACCAGACTGTATCATGCGTTGCGCATAACTCTCAATCTGAGTTGTATCTTCAATATTTCGATAATCGCTTATAAATCCCTCGTCGCTGACAACTATGACGGGAATAGTATTATTGCCTTCCAAAACATTGGAAATCAGAGTGACATCCGTTGTCTCGTCCGCTTCGTTAAGTGCATGTAAAGCCTGCGCCCATACTTCCATGCGCCGCTGCTCCTCCTTCGAGAGGTCGCGCACCAGAAAATGGGATATCAGTAGCGATGCCACAGCAATAATGACTGCCAGCGTCACTAACAGGATTTTCACTTGTCTGATTCTATCTGTCCATTGCATACGTCTATATTAACGCAAATTGGTACAACTTTATTGAATATCTATTCGCAAATTGTGTTAAATTTATAAAGGTTATGCAATAATTGACCATTTTTTAGTACTTTTGCACGTTCAATATTGTATAATATGTCAGAAAACAACAGTTTTGTAGGATCCAAGATCAAAGGGATCAGGGAGACAAAGAACCTCAGCATTGAGGAAGTAGCAGAGAGCAGTGGCCTTTCAATAGACCAGATAGCGTCCATAGAAAATGGGCAAAACATGCCATCGTTAGGTCCGTTGATTAAAATTGCAAGAGCTTTGGGCGTACGTCTGGGTACTTTTATGGACGACAACGACGCTTTGGGTCCTGTAGTATGTCGTGCTGAAGATCGTGAGCGCGACAGTAGCATCAGTTTCTCGAACGGAGCCACCGATGCACGCAAGCACATGGAATATCACCCACTGGCTCAGCAGAAGGCTGGTCGTCATATGGAGCCGTTCGTGATTGACATTCACCCAGAAGAGGCACCCGAGTTCCAACTGTCTGCCCACGAAGGCGAAGAGTTTATTTACGTGATGCAAGGTGAGGTGGAGATTGTATACGGTAAGGAAACCTACCACTTGAAGGAAGGCGACTCAATATTCTACGACTCTATCGTCAAACACCATGTGCATGGTGCCCCCGGCAAGTCGGCAAAGATTCTTGCAGTGGTCTATATTCCATTTTAAATAATCGTTGTACCGTAATAACGTTATAACGTCATAACGAATAATAGAATGAGTAACGTGAAATTAGATATGGCAGGCAGACCACTGCCAGAAAGAACATATCCCGCAGAAACAGGTAGTGCAGGCTATACGCTTTCAGAGCGTACGCTCGGACAGTGGTTGGAATATTGGGCAGAGACAACTCCCGACAAGGAATATATCGTCTATTCTGACCGCGACCTTCGCTTTACGTGGAGCAAGTTTAACGAACGCGTAGACAATCTGGCAAAGGGTCTGATATCCATCGGTGTAAAGAAAGGCTCGAACGTAGGTATTTGGGCTACCAATGTGCCCGACTGGCTTACCTTCCTCTATGCCACAGCAAAGATAGGCGCCGTGTTGGTAACGGTAAATACCAACTACAAGCAGAACGAGTTGGAGTATCTATGTAAAGACTCAGATATGCACACCCTCTGCATTACCGACGGCACATGGGACTGTAACTACGTCGACATGACATACACCATGCTGCCAGAGTTGAAGACGTGCGAGCGTGGACACCTGAACAGCGAGCGATTCCCCCACCTGAAGAACGTAGTATATATAGGTATGGAGAAATATCGCGGTATGTTTAACACCGCCGAGTTATTGCTCTTGGGACAGAACATTGAAGACGAGACGCTGGACGCTATGAAAAAAGATGTGTCCTGCCACGATGTATGCAACATGCAGTACACCAGTGGTACCACGGGATTCCCCAAGGGAGTGATGCTGACACATTATAACATTGCCAACGACGGATACTTCACAGGTGAAAACATGGGCTTTACACAAGACGACAAGCTTTGTGTCTGTGTACCGCTGTTCCACTGCTTCGGTGTAGTACTGGCCACGATGAACTGTCTGACGCACGGATGTACCGAGGTGATGGTTGAGAAATTTGACCCATTGGTAGTACTGGCGTCAGTGCATAAGGAGCGATGTACTGCCCTCTATGGCGTACCCACGATGTTTATTGCCGAGCTGAACCACCCCATGTTCTCTATGTTCGACATGAGCTGTCTGCGCACTGGCATTATGGCAGGTTCACTCTGTCCTGTAGAACTGATGAAACAGGTGTCGGAAAAGATGTATATGACCATCACCAGCGTGTATGGACTCACTGAGTCGTCGCCTGGTATGACTCAAACCTGTCTGAACGATACCTTCGAACAGCGTTGCACCACGGTAGGACGCGACTATCCGTTTGTAGAGGTGAAGGTGCTTGACCCAGAGACGGGCGAGGAGTGTCCCGTTGGTGTTCAAGGTGAGATGTGCTGTAAGGGTTTTAACGTGATGAAGGGCTACTATAAGAACCCACAGGCTACGGCTGAGGTTATCGACAAGAACGGCTATCTGCACTCAGGCGACCTTGGTGTTAAGGACGAGAACGGATTCTATAAGATCACTGGCCGTATCAAGGATATGATTATCCGAGGTGGTGAGAATATCTATCCTCGTGAGATTGAGGAGTTCCTCTACCACATGCCAGGAATCCGCGATGTGCAGGTGGCTGCTGTGCCCTCGAAGAAATACGGTGAGGCTGTAGGAGCTTTTATCATTCTCGAAGAGGGCGCAAAAATGACACCTGAGGATGTACAACTGTTCTGTCGCGGCAAGATTGCCCGCTATAAGATTCCGAAGTACGTATTCTTCATTAAAGAATTCCCGCTGACAGGTTCTGGCAAGATTCAAAAGTTCAAGCTGAAAGAGATGAGTTTGAAGCTTTGCGAAGAACTAGGTATAGAAGTAATTTAAACACAACGAGGTACGTAAGGCAAATGCAACCAAACGTACCTCGTTTTTTTGTATCTGAAGTTTTACTGCGCTACATAATCCCTACGCAGCAGATTCACTTGAGTAACAATATTATAATATCCATTCACAAATAATCCTTTCTCACGTAATTTTTTGATATCATTTGCAGTAAGGATAATGCGATAAACCGTCGAGGCCTTACCCATCATCACACAGCCCCATGGATTCAATTCGTTTTCATTTCCTTCAAGGGTAGTATCTGTTGTATTGATAATAGTCTTGAAAAGCCAATATGAAACGCTCGGATCACTGGTGTCAGTTTTGTATATAAACTCCAATTTATCTCCCTCTAATGCAGAAGTAAACTGTTCTGGCTTAATCACAAAACCATTGGCCCAATTACCAAAGGAACAATTACCCGTCCAAATGGGCGTTGATTCCCATACACTTGTACCAGGAGTCAAATAAACTCTCTTTACAATAAGAGTACTGGTATCAACGGCCTGTAGTGCTATTTCATCAATAGATCTCATATCCTGACCGTCAAAATAACATGTTAAGGAAGTAATACCCGGTTTACCCGACGTCCTAATCTTGTCGGATATCGTTATTTGAGTAGCGACTTCAGTCGGTTCTGCAAATTCAAAACTAATTGATTCGTATTCCGACCAGTCAACAGGCATATTCTGTTTTTTGACACTTGCTACAAGGCCACCCCAAGGGAGTGCATGATAAGTAATAGTACCATCGAAATCACGTTCGATACCCTCATGAATATTCCAAGTGCCATTAAACTTAGAAGTGAGTACGTTATCGTCTTCACTGTTTGGCATCAGACCACAACCAGTCAACAAAATACATGCAATAAACAATAAATAATTCTTCATTAGGAATGATTATGTTCAAATTTTCCGTGCAAAGATAATCATTTCTATTGGAAAAACAATAATTTTTTGCAAAGAGTTTCACAAAATATCCAAAAAAACGAAGAAAGCCCTCTCATCATTGCTGATGAAAGGGCTTCTTTCAGAAAAAGTGGCGGCCTCCTACTCTCCCGCATTGCATTGCAGTACCATCGGCGCAGGCGGGCTTAACTTCTCTGTTCGG
>JAEEVW010000023.1 GCA_016291085.1 Prevotella sp. | reverse complement strand
GGTTTGGCCTTCGGGCCAATCCTTTTTAAATTGAGAATTGAGAATTGAAAATTGAGAATTATGATTACTTTAAGCTTATGAAAAAGAACAGTTTTTGGGAGACGGTGATTCGCATAGCGATAGCCGCACTGACGGCAGCGCTGACCGCGCTGGGAACAACGAGTTCTCTGACCTAAAGGTACAGAGTGTGGCGTTGCGAGGTATGGGCTACGGTCCATTCTGATATTCTACGGAGCCAAGGAGCCAAAGGAGAAAAAAACTCCCCAAACTCCTAAAACTCCGTAGACAAAAGAAGAAAGAATGAAAGAAATCGGGCTGATGTGGTGGTCAGTCCGATTTCTTTATTGGAACATTTGTGCTTCGAAGTGTTGTCTTAACTCCTGCAAAAAGTTGGTTTAATAATCGAATGTGCCGAACTCTGACTGGATGGTCAGGCTCTTGGGGCCTTCCTCGATGTGGCCGACGACCTGGGCATCGATGTTGAAGGAACGTGAAAGGGCAATGACCTGATCGGCAATCTCGGGACGCACGTAGATCTCCATGCGGTGACCCATGTTGAACACCTGGTACATCTCGCGCCAGTCGGTGCCGGAGCACTCGTGGATGGCACGGAACAGCGGTGGAACGGGGAACATGTTGTCCTTCACCACGCGGCAGTTGTCGTTGACGAAGTGCAGCACCTTGGTCTGGGCGCCACCCGTGCAGTGTACCATGCCGTGAATCTCGGGGCGCAGCTCGTCGAGCAGACGCTTGATGACGGGAGCGTAGGTGCGGGTGGGAGAGAGCACGAGCTGACCGGCATTTACGGGCGAACCCTCTACGGCATCGGTAAGCTTATACTTGCCGCTATATACGAGCTCGTCGGGCACGGCGTGGTCGTAGCTCTCGGGGTATTTCTCTGCGAGGTATTTGGCGAAGACGTCGTGGCGGGCGGAGGTGAGTCCGTTGGAGCCCATGCCGCCATTGTAACGATGCTCGTAGGTGGCCTGTCCTGTGCTGGAGAGTCCCACGATGACGTCGCCCGGGCGGATGTTGGCATTGTCGATGACGTCGGCGCGACGCATGCGGCAGGTGACGGTGGAGTCGACGATGATGGTGCGAACCAGGTCGCCCACGTCGGCTGTCTCACCACCCGTCGGGTAGATGCCTATGCCCATCTCGCGCAGTTCAGCCAACAGCTCGTCGGTACCGTTGATGATGGCCGAGATGACCTCACCGGGAATGAGCATCTTGTTGCGTCCGATGGTGCTGCTGACGAGGATGTTGTCGACGGCACCCACGCAGAGCAGGTCGTCGGTATTCATGACGATGGCATCCTGGGCAATGCCTTTCCAGACGGAGAGGTCGCCCGTCTCCTTCCAATACATGTAGGCGAGGGAAGACTTGGTGCCTGCACCGTCGGCATGCATGATGTTGCAGTACTCAGGGTCGCCGCCCAGAATGTCTGGAATAATCTTGCAGAAGGCCTGCGGGAAGATGCCCTTGTCGATGTTCTTGATGGCGTTGTGCACGTCCTCCTTGGCGGCAGAAACGCCACGCATCATATATCTGTTGTCCATTTCTTTAGTTGACAGTTAGAACTTAACCTGTGGAGCTTTTTCGGCGCCGGCTTCGGCCTCGAACTTATCCATCTTTGCAAAACCGAACATACCGGCAAGGACGTTCTTGGGGAACGAACGGATGACAACGTTGTACTGCTGTACGA
Organism: Prevotella sp.; assembly: GCA_016291085.1. GTDB lineage: Bacteria > Bacteroidota > Bacteroidia > Bacteroidales > Bacteroidaceae > Prevotella. Next base: position 55,620 of record JAEEVW010000023.1, on the reverse strand, counting down.
CATTGTTGAAGCTGTTGCGGGCCTCGTTGATGCGGTTCTCAGTACCCTCCAGCTGCACCTGCAGGTCGCGGAAGTTCTCGTTGGCCTTCAGGTCGGGATAGTTCTCCTGAATAGCAATCAGACGACCCAGTGCAGAGCCGAGCTCGCCCTGTGCCTGCTGGAATTCCTTCAGCTTCTCGGGAGTCATGTTCTCGGGGTCGAGGGTGATGCTGGTAGCCTTCGAACGGGCAGCAACGACATCCTCCAGCGTCTGCTTCTCGTGAGCAGCATAGCCTTTCACCGTCTCGACGAGGTTGGGAATGAGGTCGGCACGACGCTGATAGGCAGACTGTACGTTGGCCAAAGCCGTAGTAGCTTCCTCCTGTACGCCGACCATAGAGTTGTAAGCACTTGCAGCCCATGCGCCAATGACGACTACGACTGCGATAACTGCGATAAGGGTTTTGTTAAGTTTCATAATGATATTGTTTTTATTACGTTATTCCGTTATATCGTTATTACGTTATTCAGACTTTGGCGATTACCACCTCGACGTGGCACCGCCTCCGCCGAATGAGCCTCCGCCAAAGTGTCCGCCACTGAAACCGCCGCCTCCGCTGAAGCCGCCGCCTTTTCCAAAGCCTCCACCGCTGCTGACGTAGTAGCCGCCGGAACTGAAGAATGGGTTGGGTAGCAAAGGAATGCCCCCTACGAGCCGGAACCACTGGTATTTGGTGTTGAGTTTGAGGTAGAAGACACACCAGGCGGTGAAGAGCAACAGCCAAATGCCAATAATCATGACGATCTCGCTGTCTTCATCGTCAGTCTGACTCTTGAGCGACATGACGGGCATCTGCTTTTTCTGCAAGGTGCTGTATACCGCCTCGGCCAAGTAGAGCATAGCGCTATCGGGCATCTCGGCGCGCATGGCCGGTACGACGTATTGCTGCTCCAGCCGGTGGCACTCTGCATCCGTCAAGTCACCCTCTAAGGAGCGACCAGGCGACATGTTGATGCTATGGTCCTGATAACCCACAACGACTATCAGTCCGCGGTTCTGATAACCCACACCATATTTATTACCCACGTCTTGAGCCATGCGGAAAGGGTCATCGTTTTCGATATGGTTCACAACGATGAATACCGACTGGATGCCCAGCTCGTTCTCCAGACGCTTCAGGGTGACATTCATGCGGTCTACCGTCGGCTGTTGCAATACGTAGTCAGGATTCGACACATACTGCGTTGAGTCTTGCAAATAGGGAATGGGGATATTGTCAGCATTCCAGTAGGTCTCGTCAGTCTGGCTGACAGCCTGGCTGGTAGCGGGGGCAGGATAGTCGTCGGCAATAGTTCCCAGATGGCCTATACAGCCAATAAACAGGGAAATGATGCCCAGGCAGAAGATGATGCCCCAGCGATTGCGCCATTTGGCCCATTGGGGATGGCTCCTTTTGTAGGAAGTGGCTATTTCGTTACACTTCTGCCGATATTCGCGTTCCAACGCCTCGTAGCGCTGGGAGTACTGGCGCCTCAGCTTATAGGACGAAAGGAATGCATGCGACTTGTTCTCCATCTTATAGGAGCTCTCCATCGCACGAATCACGTCATTGTACTGGCGCGTCAGCTGATTGATATCGTCGCTAAAAGCTATCATTGTCAAACTCTCAACTGTCAACTCTCAACTGTCAACTCTCAACTGTCAACTCTCAACTGTCAACTCTCAACTGTCAACTCTCAACTGTCAACTACTCCTCATGCCAGAACTCCCACGAGGCAAAAGCCTGCAGAAGCAGCATTTCCAGTCCGTTTTTGGTTTGTGCACCATGTTCAGCTCCACGACGCATAAAGAGTGTCTCGTCAGGATTGTAGATGAGATCGTAGAGGATGGTGTGACTGTCCATCGCCTCGTAAGGCAGCAAGGGGCATTCCTCGGTTTTAGGATACATGCCCAGCGGCGTGCAATTGACGATGACGTTATATTCCTTGATGACTTCGGGCGTTATCTTCTCATACTGGATGGTTCCCGGGCGCTCGTAGCGCGAGACGAAAACAGTCTCCAGTCCCAGGTTGCGCAGTCCGTAGTCAATAGCCTTCGACGCACCGCCCGTGCCCAGAATGAGCGCTTTCTTGTGCCACATCTTTTCGAGCATGGGTTCAATGCTTTGGGTGAAGCCGATAACATCGGAGTTGTATCCCTTCAGCTTAACCTTCTTGCCCTCGTGGGTGACACGGATGACGTTAACGGCACCGATGGCACGTGCCTCAGGGGAAATGCTGTCGAGGAAGGGTATCACCTTTTCCTTATAGGGAATGGTCACGTTCAGACCTCGCAGTTCAGGATTCTGGCCGAGCACTTCAGGCAGAATGTCAATAGAAGGAATTTCAAAGTTTTCGTATACCGCGTCGATATTCTCATCGGTGAACTTCTGGTTGAAATAGCTGATGGAGAACGAGTGTCCCAGCGGGTATCCTATCAGTCCGTACTTGTCCATAGTGATTTGTGGTTTGTTAAGCTGAAAACTATTTAATTGCAAAATACATGGTGCAGATGCCGAAGGTGAGTCGTCGGAACGATGCTTCAGAGAAGCCTGCTTTCAAGAGAATCCCCACCATGCGTTCGCCTTGCGGAAAGGCCTCGATGGTCTTGGTGAGATACGAATAGGCGCTGTTGTCGCGCGAGATGAGTCGACCGTAGACGGGCAGTACCGTATGGGCGTAGATGTGGAACAGCTGTCGTATGGGGAACGAAACGGGAGACGTCAGTTCGACGATGCTCAGTACGCCACCCTTACGGAGCACGCGGCACATCTCGGCCAGTCCCTGATCCAGATTGTCGAAGTTGCGAATGCCAAAAGCCGCTGTCACAGCATCGAAAGTACCGTCAGGGTAGGAGAGCCGCGTGCAGTCCTCGCGCTCGAAACGGATGCGTTCTGAGAGTCCCATCTGGCTGACCTTCCGTCTGCCCACCTCCATCATGCCTTCGCTGATGTCGATGCCTGTAATCTGGACGTCGTCCAGCATCTGACAGGCTTGTATGGCGAAGTCGCCCGTGCCTGTCGCCACGTCGAGGAGCTGCTTGGGGGCAAAAGGCTTCAGTTGTGCGATAGCCTTGCGTCGCCACCCCTTGTCGATGTTCCAGGAGAGACGATGGTTCAGGGTGTCGTAGGTGGGCGCGATGTTGTCGAACATCTGCTCCACCTGCTGGGCCTTGGAACCCTGGGTGTATGGGGTTATCGTCTCTTGCTGGTACATATTATAGGGTGGCTAGGCTTTCCTAGGATTATCTAGGCTTTCCTAGGATGTCCTAGGCTTTCCTGGATTTTAAATATTCGCTGACGTTTTTCTCGATGCGGGCGGCGATGTCGCCTGATTCCGTGGCCTTGTCGAACTTCTCGCCTACGATGTGCTCGTAGAGCTCGATATAGCGGTCTGATACGCTCTCGGCATACTCGTCGGTAATCTCGGGCATCACCTGTCCGGGCTCATTCATGAAGTTGTGCTCGATGAGCCACTGGCGTACGAACTCCTTGGAGAGCTGACGCTGGGGCTCGCCCTTGGCCAGTTTCTCCTCGTAACCTTCAGCATAGAAATAACGGCTGGAGTCTGGAGTGTGGATCTCGTCGATGAGGTAGACCTTACCGTCGCGCTTGCCAAATTCGTACTTGGTGTCGACGAGAATGAGTCCGCGCTTGGCGGCAATCTCCTGTCCACGGGCAAAAATCTTGCGGGTATAGTCCTCCATGATGGCATAGTCCTCAGCAGAGACGATGCCCTGGGCGATAATCTCTTCCTTCGAGATATTCATGTCGTGACCCTCGTCAGCCTTAGTGGTAGGAGTGATAATAGGCTCGGGGAAACGTTCGTTCTCCTTCATGCCGTCGGGCAGCTTGACGCCGCACAACTCACGGCAGCCGTTCTTGTACTCGCGCCAGGCAGAACCCGTCAGAATAGAGCGGATAATCATCTCCACACGGAAACCCTCGCACTTCAGCCCTACGGTTACCATAGGGTCGGGGGTCGCCAGCTTCCAGTTCGGACAGATGTCGGTAGTGGCATCCAGGAACTTGGCGGCAATCTGGTTCAGCACCTGACCCTTGAAGGGGATTCCCTTTGGCAGCACGACGTCGAATGCCGAGATGCGGTCGGTGGCCACCATGACCATCAAGTCGTCGTTGATGTTGTAAACATCGCGTACCTTTCCGTGGTACACGCTCTTCTGTCCTTCGAACTTAAAGTCCGTCTTTGTTAATGCTTTCATCTTTATTGTTGTCTTTATCTTGTTCCGTATTGTTGTCGCGAGTTTTGTCAAACTGCTCGTAGGCATTGACGATGCGTGTCACCAGCTTATGACGGACAATGTCCTTGCGGTTCAGCTCAACGACACCGATGCCTTCGATGCCCCTAAGAATGCCCAGGGCCTCGACGAGTCCTGACTTCTGACTGCGCGGCAGGTCAATCTGCGTCATATCGCCCGTGATAATCATCTTGGTGTTCCAACCCATGCGAGTCAGGAACATGCGAATCTGCTGGGGCGTCGTGTTCTGGGCTTCGTCCAGGATAACCACAGCATCAGACAGCGTGCGTCCGCGCATAAAAGCCAGCGGGGCTATCTGAATCATGTGCTTCTCCATCATGTCCTTCAGCTTCACTTGAGGTAGCATGTCCTCCAGCGCGTCGTAGAGCGGTTGCAGATAGGGGTCTATCTTGTCCTTCATGTCGCCAGGCAGGAATCCCAGTTTCTCGCCAGCCTCTACGGCAGGACGCGACAGGATGATTTTCTTGGCAGTTTTCTCCTTCAGCGCCTTCACTGCTAAAGCGATGGAAAGGTAGGTCTTACCTGTTCCGGCAGGTCCCACGGCAAATACCATGTCGTTTTCGTGGAACGCATCGATGAGACGCTGCTGGTTCTCGCTGCGGGCCTTGATGGCACGCCCAGACATCGAGTAGACCACCACGCCATCGGGGACGTCGTCCTTCGTGCGGTGTCCCTTCACAATATCCAGAATGTCCTCCTCGTGGAGTGCGTTGAAATGTACGATGTGCTGTCGGATTTTCTCGGCCGCCTCTTCAAAGGCCGCCATCTGTTCCTCGTCGCCAAGAATGCGCATCACGTTGTCGCGAGCTACGATGCGCAACTTCGGAAACAGGGCCCGCAACATTTGCAGGTACTGGTTCCCAATGCCATAGAACATCACCGGGTCGATGTCTTCTAATACGATATGCTTCTCTATCACAATGGCGCAAAGGTACACATAAATTTCGACTTCTGCAAACATTTGCTCTTTTTTTCATTTTTTTAGCGTGTCTTTTTGCCATTTATTTGGATGTTTCGGAAAAATGTCCTAACTTTGCACAGCATATGAGATACAATACGAATGCACAAGGAGAATGGGACCACCTGACAGTCAGTCAGGAACAGCCTCTTCTCGAGTTTCTGTTGGCAAATGTCCAGCAGAGCCGTACCAAAATTAAGCAAACCCTTCAGGGACAGGGCATTAAGGTCAACGGCAAGACGGTGACGCAGTTCGACTATATGTTACAGCCGGGAATGAAGGTTGCCGTGTCGAAGACGAAGCGTAACCAACAGCCTTTCCGGAGCCGTTATGTGAAGATTGTCTATGAAGACCGCTGGCTCATTGTGGTCGAGAAAGCCGTGGGTATTCTTTCGATGGCGGCAGGGCACTCCTCGCTGAATGTCAAAGCTGTCTTGGACGACTATTTCAAGAAGTCGCACCAGAACTGCACGGCTCATGTCGTACACCGTCTGGACCGTGACACATCAGGACTGATGGTGTATGCCAAGGATATGGATACAGAGCAGCTGTTGGAGCATAACTGGCATCAGATGGTCTATGACCGTCGGTATGTCGCTGTGTTGTCAGGCGAAATGGAACAGGATGAGGGCACCATCGAGAACTGGCTGAAGGACAACAAGGCCTATGTGACTTATTCGTCGCCCTACGACAATGGCGGTAAGCTAGCTATCACCCACTTCTATGTGATGGATCGCACTACGGAACATTCGTTGGTAGAGTTCAAGCTGGAAACGGGCCGAAAGAACCAGATTCGCGTGCATGCTGCCGATATGGGCCACCCTGTTTGTGGTGATTCGAAGTATGGCAATGGTGACGACCCGTTGCACCGTCTTTGTCTGCATGCCTGGCTGTTGTGTTTCTATCATCCTATTACCCGACAGCCTATGGAGTTTGAAACCCCGGTGCCCGCGATGTTCAGGCATTTGTTTAAGAAGAAATAACGAAGTTCTCACACCTGAAGGTATGAGTATGGCACGCAATAGAGAAGTTAACGAAGTTAAAGGAGTTAAGATAAAATGAATAATCTTATGTATTACATAGCCTTGCTGGCGCTGATCATCATTGGCTTTATTGTTGTCAAGAAGGTGGCTTCGTGCATGATCAAGTCAATAGTCACCATCGTTCTCATTCTGGCGGCAGCGGCCATCTATTGGCTATATTTAAGATAAGTGGCTTAGAGCAATAGCAAACCTATTGTCACGCAAAGACCATAGATGAAAATGTTGCGGGCTGTCTCGCCCAGGCATTCATTCAGCTGGCGTCCATAATTCATGCGACGCATCTTGATCCATGTGAATGTGTGGAACAGCAGATAGATGAGTGGCAGCACGAAAGCCAATATGTGGCCGTTTGCCCAGAATACGAGTCCTGTCAGACAAGCGATACACCCAAGTGCCAGATAGAGCCATTCCGTAGCATCGGCGCCAATCACTACCACCAATGTGCGTTTGCCGTCTGCTTCGTCGTTGTAGCGGTCACGATAGTTGTTGACGATAAGCAGTCCGTCGATGACCAGTCCACAGGCCACAGAAGCCAGAAAGACCTGCCAAGTGACAGTATGCATTTGCACGTAATAGGTACAACAGACAGGTACAATGCCAAAGAATACCAATACCAGCACGTCACCCAAGCCTATGTAAGAAAGGTGGGTGGTATAAAGGAAACAGAATACCACGCAGAGCAGTCCGACGGCAATCATCTCCAGTCCCCCGTAGTAAACCAGTGGCAGTCCCGCGATGCAGGCCAGCACGGTGGTTGAGGCAATGGCGTGTTTCATGGCTTCGATGCTTACCCATCCCTGTGTGCAGGCTCTCAGTGGTCCCAGTCGTGTGCTGGTGTCGTCGTTGCCGCGAGCATAGTCAAAGAAGTCGTTGATAAAGTTGGCGTCAATCTGCATGAGAAAGGCAAACAGCATGCAGAGTACTGCCGCCAGCCAGCTAAATGCACCGCCGTCATAATAGGCTAGGTCATCGGTATAGGCCAATGCCAGTCCTATCATCACAGGAACGGTACACCCTGTCAGCGTCTTCGGACGGGCAGCCAATAGCCAGGCTTTCGGCGAATTTTGTTTGATATTCTCTTCGTTCATGCTGTCTCTTCTGCAAAAATCTTGTCAAAGACCTGCCGCATTTCGTCAGGTGTGGTAATCAGTTTACGCAACTCGTTCAGTTTGCGCTCGTTCTCAGAACCTTGTATCCAAAGGCGGATGTAGCCGTTGACGGAATATTTTTCGTCCATGTGTTGCATGAAACGTTGCCAATGGCCCTCTTTGTCCAGTTGGGGGTAGTTGGACAATCCATATTGAATGGTGCGGCGAATAACGGTCTCAGGGTCAATATCGCGATCGGCTTCTGCCACTATCTTGCCGTAGATGCTACGGGGAGCCCTCGATGCTGAAGCACGATGGTCTTCTACAGCTTCCTTCATCATCTTCAACTGATCGGGCGAAAACCAGCGTTTCAGTCTTGCATCGGCTATCAGGATTTTTCCACTCGTCAGGTGGTGAATGGCGCGAGGTCCGGATAGCCCCAAATCGTGGTAGGCGGCAATGGCATAGGCCATATTGAGGTCGGCTCCCGTTTTGCGGGCCAAATCCAGCGAACGACGGATGACGCGTGTGGCATGCTCCATATTGTGAGCCTTGTCAAACGCTGCATACTGGGGAAGAATCTTCGTTTCCACAAATTCCACCAGATCAAGGGAAGGATTCTGCGTCATCATAGCGTTAATTGATAAAGGTCCACGAGACACCCATCCTGAATGTCCGGTTGTTCATGGGATAGTGGGGCGTCAGGAACTGCATCTTAGACCCCGAGCCTGCATTGACATGACTCATGGCGACGAAGAATCGGACACGTTTAATTTGCATGTTGGCATAGACATCGACAAACGGATAACCGCCCAATTCAACACGGCTGTCAGCATTTTGCTGTATGGCAAACTGGTTGAGCATAGGTAGGTAGTCAGGTGCATCGTACTTAGTGAAGTAGGTGACGCAACCACCTAACTCGACATTCAGTACACGGGCAATGCAGAATTTTAGGTAAAGGTTCGAGAAGACGTTCAGTGACGGCAAGGGCAACACCTCTTTATTGCTTGAATTCTGGTAGGTCACCACGTTCTCCCAATTCAATGGCCCCAGTCGGAAATTCTGCATCAGCTGCGCAGTAAGCACATTGATGTTTCCTGACTCTTGGAACACACCGCCTGTCACGCCCGTCCTGTTCAGATTGTCGTCGAGCATGTATTTCATGCCGAAATAGGTGTATTTCTGTATCTCGTCGATAGCTACGCGAAGCTGGGTGTTGGTCTTCTGGTAACTGAATAGGCCCTCTACATGAGTGCGTGTCTCGCTATCCAGATCCTGATTCCACCAAATGTGCTTCGAATGGTAATTCTGAAGGAGGAAGGTTGCTGGGGTACGATGGAAATAGGCCTTTGCTGCCAACTGTACGGTATCGCCGAAGAGTGGGAAGTTGAGGTCGGTATTGAAATCGATGGCCAATGCCCCGGCGTCCATTCCCGTTACGCCCAGTTCTGCTTCCAAATCGAAATGGAATGTCTTTCCCTGACGACGCGACAACTGTCCGCCAATATTCAGACAGTGTCCAGTCCATTGGTTGAGGTAGTATGCTGTAGAGTCACCAGTCAGGTCAGGCATTTCGAATTTGCGGTATTCATACGACACGAACGCCTTTAATCCTGCCTTCATATATTTGTTGAAACCTTCCAGCAAGGCGAGGGCAGCGGTGTTCTTGATGGACAGGTATCTTACCTTGTCAAAGATGGAGTCACCCCGGTAGGCATTCTCGTCGTTCAAATCATAAAAGGTTTTGCCGTAGTAGTTGCTGGGTGTGGCATAAGCTTGGTAGAATCGATTATAATGGTTGACGTCTACCGTATGGATAATGCTCGTCACAGGTATATACACCTTCTTGGTGGTGGCATCAAGGGAGTCTTGTTCGGCCTGAACCCTCATCAGACTGTCCATCTTCTCGTCGGTGTCAACCTTGATGCGTGTTGTGTCGTTAGCCATGTCAGGCATTTCGCGTCCAGGCTCATCACCCATAATCTTTGCGTTGGCAGGGCGTCCTTTAGGCCCTTTTTCAGGGGCTTTTGCTTCTTCACGTCCAGTTGACTCTATTTTCTTGTTGTCACGCTTTTCTTTCTCCTCGGCAGATTTCTTGGCGAATTCGCGGGCCTTGATTTCTTCCTCTGTCAGCGGTACACGTTTGTAGAAACCGATGTTGTAACGATGCGAGAAGAATAGATGCTGCGATTTGTTGCGATTCCAGTTCTGTGAAAGCACCGTTGGGATTTCTTCTTCCGTAAACTGGTCTTGCTGAGTCTCAGGATGGGTTATATATTCGTCATTGAGAATTCCTCCGCTTTCAGTAGCCTTCCGATGGTAGAGCGAACCCAGGAAATGCATTTGGTATCTGTCCCCCGTATAGTAACTATACAGCGTAGTACGGAAGTGCGACGTGCTCTGATTGGCAAAATAGCCCATGCCGTAATGGTAGTCAAGGTCGAATCCAAATCCCAGATTCTTAGTGGCATTGACACCAAAGACGGCTTCGATATGGTCTTCTCCGAACTGTTTGTCGCCACAGTTGTCGTAAGTAATATTGGTGTAGGGCGACAACGTATTCATAAACAAGAAGTTGTCGGGCTCCTTGGTGGTATAGCTGTATGCGTCCGTGAAAAAGAAATTGCTGATTCTGGGACGGTCTGTGAAGATACGGTTCTGACGGGCAGTATAGTTGTTGCCTATCGTGTTGTAATGGCCATAGACTCCGGTGTTGTAGATGGTGTTCTGAAACAAGTGGTGCAGTGTGTCCATCTGGGCAGGAATGATGTCACCAAACCTGCGGTTCACCGTCCATGAATGTACACCATACGGCACCTCTTTGGCACTTGACGTCGTGTCGTTACTGTTGGGGTTGAAATTTCCGTTGTTGTCGTATTCGTTACGCTGGGTGAAGTTTCCGTTATCATTTAACTGATTATATGTCTGAGCCTGCACGCCCCATGTCATGCAGCATGAAATCAATAGGCAGGTAATCAGTCTTCTCATAGCTTCAGCATTCTCAATCCGAGTTCGATAAACTTGATTATCATGGAGGCAAGGATGATGTAGGTGCCCGTCTCCTTATGGCCGAACAGATAGTAGGCTACTCCGATAACAGCCACAAGCATGAAAATGATGTTCAAGTAGTTACGAAGTGTCTTGAGACTCATTTCAGTAATGATTCAAATTTATCAAAAATAAAGTCTTTGCGGTCGATGGTCTTACGACGGAACTTACCAGAACCCGGAAAAAGTTTGGTGTTCTTCTTGTTCACTGCATAGTCGTCGGTAATCCACCCCTCTGCCTTGAAGCGCTCTGGCTTGCGATTTTCGTCGTAGAAGTAGTGTATACGGCTCATCGTGACGTCGGCCTTGCCATTTTCGCACTTTGCCTCCAGCACGAAATACAAACGCGTTTTGTCCAGCTGTAAGGCTGATTTCTTAAACACCAACCACTCTTCGAAACTGGCTCCTAGCTCGTGATTGACAGAATCCTCAACGACCACGCGACTATTAATCTGGTTCGAAGCTTTGGTCATCTTCACCATGTAGTCGTGCAGAATGGTGTAAATCTGAGCAGCACTCTTGCCTGGGGCCTCGATGGTCTTGCTGAACACCACCTTGCCGTCGATCTCAGGAACCGCGCCACGCAGGTATTTTGCGTTGGGGTTGATTTTGGCTTCGAGGGTCGTTTCTTCTACCTGCTGCTCCTCTTCGGGCAGCTCCCACGTATTGTCTTGTGCCCACAAACCTAACGGCATGGCGGCAAGTAGTATAATCCAAAACTTTTTCATCTTTTTCTTCTTTTATCAAAATTTTCGTGCAAAAGTACGAATAAAATTTATCAATAGGGCAGAATGAAAGCCGTTTTTAATCTTTCTGCATCTATTTTTAAATTTATTTAAGTTCCAACTCCTTCTCCAGTCGGATAATTTCGTCACGATACTGGGCGGCCTGCAAGAAATCGAGTCGCTTGGCTGCATCCTTCATCAGACGCTTGGTCTCGGCGATGCTCTTTTCCAGCTGAGGACGTGTCATTCGCTCGATAATCGGGTCTGCAGCAAAGGCTGCAACAGGTTGGATGCCTGCCATCGAACGTTGCAACTCCTTCGCATCACTGCTATCGCCTGTGGTCAGCGATACGTTCAGGGCTTTCTTGATCTGCGTCGGAGTGATGTGGTGGTCTGCGTTGTACTTCAGCTGTTTGCTGCGTCGGCGTGCTGTCTCGTCGATAGTGAGTTGCATCGAGGCGGTAATGGTGTCTGCGTACATGATAACCTTGCCGTTCACATTGCGGGCAGCACGCCCTGCGGTTTGCGTCAGACTACGGTGGCTGCGTAGGAAGCCCTCCTTGTCTGCATCAATGATGGCTACCAGCGACACTTCCGGCAGGTCGAGGCCCTCGCGCAACAGGTTGACACCCACCAGCACGTCGTAGGTGCCGTTACGCAGGTTCTCCAGTATTTTTACACGCTCCAACGTGGTGACCTCGCTGTGGATATAAGCTGTCTGGATGCCGTGATTCAATAGGTATTCCGACAATTCCTCCGCCATGCGTTTGGTCAGTGTGGTGACAAGGACACGTTCCTTGCGCTCGATACGTTGGCGAATCTCCTCCATCAGGTCGTCTATCTGGTTTTCCGTGGGACGCACCTCGATTTCCGGATCCAACAGTCCCGTGGGACGTATCAGCTGTTCCACAACGACGCCTTCGGCCTCGTTCAACTCATAGTCAGCGGGCGTTGCCGAGACGTAAATTACCTGATTAGTCATCTGCTTGAACTCGTCGAAAGTCAGCGGACGGTTGTCAAAAGCGGCAGGCAGACGGAAACCGTATTCCACAAGGTTGGTTTTACGGGCGCGGTCACCGCCATACATCGCTCCAATCTGAGGCACGCTGACGTGACTCTCGTCAATCACCATCAGGAAGTCGTCGGGGAAGAAGTCCAACAGGCAGTAGGGCCGTTCGCCAGCCTCTCTGCCGTCAAAATAGCGCGAATAGTTCTCAATGCCTGAGCAGTGCCCCAACTCCTTAATCATCTCCATGTCATACTCCACGCGTTCCTTGATGCGTTGGGCCTTGATGTCATCGCCCAACTCCTCGAAGAAGGCTATCTGCTTCACCAAGTCGTCTTGTATGTGACGGATGGCGATGTTCGTCTGTTCTTCGGTGGTCATAAACAGATTGGCAGGGTAGAGCTTGTACTCTTCGAAGACGGCCATTCGTTGCATGGTATAGGCGTCCAGTTCCTCGATTCGGTCTATCTCGTCGTCCCAGAACGACACACGCAGTATCACTTCGCTATAGGCAATGGCAATGTCGATGGTATCGCCTTTCACACGGAAGTTGCCACGCTTCAATTCCAGGTCGTTTCGGACGTATAATGCGCTGACCAATTTTCTCAACAAAGTGTTTCGCTCAATAATTTGTCCGCAATGTATCTCGATGATATTCTCGTTCAGCGAAATAGGACTGCCCATGCCGTAAATGCATGAAATCGATGATACAACGACAACGTCCTTTCTTCCTGACATTAAGCTGCTTACGGCGCGTAGTCGAAGTCTGTCAATCTCTTCGTTGATGGCTAAATCCTTCTCTATATAGGTGTCGGTAGTGGGTAGATAGGCCTCTGGCTGATAGTAGTCATAATAGCTGACATAATACTCTACTGCATTTTCGGGAAAGAACCCCTTCATTTCCTCGTAGAGCTGTGCTGCCAGCGTCTTGTTATGACTCAGAATCAGGGTAGGCTTGTTGACATTGGCAATGACATTGGCCACAGTAAAGGTCTTCCCGGAACCCGTCACGCCCAGCAACACCTGGGCATGATCACCACGTTCCAAACCATCTGTCAGTTGACGAATGGCTTCGGGCTGATCACCTGTCGGCTTGTATTTGGATGTTAAATGGAAGTCCATAATGATGCAAAATTACGAAATATTTCCTAATTAGCCGTCTAAATCCCTAATTTTTATCAAAAAACCTTTGGTTTTCGGTGGAAAATGCGTAATTTTGCACGTCAAAATCGATAAAGATGAACAAAAACACCATCATATCACTCTGTCTGGCGGCCCTTTTCTCGGGTTGCGGCTCAGCGCTTCAATCTGTTAGAAAGTCAACAGACAAGACTTATCAATATGAATTTGCCAAGCAGTGTTTTGCTCAGGGCAAATTCGACGATGCAGTGACATTGCTCTCTGAGCTGGTTACTGTACAGAAGGGTAGGGAGAATGCCCAGGAAAGTCTGTACATGCTGGCAATGGCAGAATACTGCAACAGAGATTACGAGGCGGCCAGTGCCACCTTTAAGAAATATTTCCAAAGCTATCCGAAGGGTGATTTTGCCGAGCAGGCATCGTTCTATGTTGGACAGTCGCTCTTTGAGAGCATGCCCGACCCGCGCCTTGACCAGTCGTCGACCATTGGTGCCATCAATGCCTACCAGAATTTCATGGACTATTTCCCTGATTCGCATCTGCGTGACGAGGCTCAGAAGAAACTCTTCATTCTTCAGGATAACCTGGTTATGAAAGAGTATCTTTCTGCTGAGCTGTATTTCAATCTGGGCGGCTACTTCGGCAATATCAATGCTAATACGGAGTCTAACTACGAGTCATGCATTATCACTGCTCAGAATGCGTTGAAGACCTATCCTTATTCGTCGCTGCGCGAAAAATTCTCGGTGCTCATCATGAAGAGCAAGTTCGAATTGGCACAGAACAGTTCCGAGGAGAAGCGTCTGGACCGTTATCGCGATGCTGAGGACGAATGTTACGGATTCCTCAACGAATTCCCTGAGTCGGAAGAGTGCAAGACGGCCGAAAGGTACATAGCCAAGTGCAAGAAAGTTACGGGCGACTGAACCTGTTTTAAATAATAAAATAGTAAATAGTCAAATGGTAAATAAATCGTAAATCGTAAATTGTCAAATAGTAAATAAACAGAAATAGTCAAATAGTAAATAAATAAGATGGATTACAAGAAATCAAAAGCTCCGGTTAATACCGTGACGCGCAACATTATGGACCTCTGTGAGGATACCGGAAACATCTACGAGAGTGTAGCAATCATTTCTAAGCGTGCTAATCAGATCAGCGCGCAGATTAAGGACGACCTCAGCAAGAAACTCGCTGAATTTGCCTCTTATAACGACTCCCTCGAGGAGGTCTTCGAGAATCGTGAGCAAATTGAGATCTCACGATACTACGAGAAACTCCCCAAGCCCTCATTGCTGGCTACTCAGGAGTTTGTCGAGGATAAGGTGTATTGGCGCGATCCTGCCCGCGAGAATTCATCAGAAGACCGCTAATCATGATTCAGCGCAAACAAACGCTTTTCCTTTTGGTGGCCGTCATTCTGGGGATGGTATTCTATATGACCTGGCAGCTCTTCATCCTGCAGATGCTGTCATCGGCAGTCAGCCTATATGCCATCTTCCTCTACAAGCGCCGCAAGGTGCAGGCCAACCTCTGCTTCATCCCCATACTGGCCTGTCTGGCGTGGTATGTGGTGCTGGCAGTGTTGATCCAACAAGGAAAGCTCCCCGAACAGTTGCCGCTAACGGCAGCTTTGCCCTTGGTATCGGCCATACTCTGCTTCATGGCGCGCAAGGCTATCCTTGCCGACGAGAAGCTGGTGCGTGCTGCCGATAGAATCCGCTGATAGCATGAGGCTGGCTGAGGTCGGCTTCATGACTATATATATTATATAAGGTATAAAGATGCGAAGGATAATAACCGTATGCTGCTGTCTGCTGGCGGTGCTGATGTGTGATGCACAAAAGAAAGAGATCAGTCAGGCGCGAACTTACATCAAGAACGGTAAAGACAAGGATCTGTCATCGGCTGAAAAGCTGATGACGGACTTGTTGGCTAAAGACTCTGCCAACAGGCAGAATCCCCGCATCTATGCCACCTGGTACGATGCCGCTCTTCTGCAGTACGAGTCTGCCAACGAAAAGCTTTACCTGAAGCAGAAATACGATACGGTACAGTTTTTCAGCCTGATCCGTAAACTCTACCAGATTGCCGAGTCGCTCGACAGTCTCGATGCTCGTCCCGACAAGAAAGGACGAGTGCGTCCGGAATACCGCGAGGATCATGCCAGCCAACTGAACCTGCTACGCCGCAACCTGTATTACGGAGGCACGTTTCAGGTTCGCAAGGCACAGTATGCCGATGCCTACAGCTTCTTCGATACCTACCTTGATGCTGACAGCCAGCCCTTGTTTACGGGCTACGACTACCTGAAGCGCGACTCGCTGATGGTGCAGGCCGCCTACTGGGCCACGTTCTGTGGCTATAAGCTGCAACAGCCCGACAGCACATTGCGTTACCACCATCTGGCATTGCGCGATACTGCCAAGCGTGAATTCACCTTGCAGTATGTCTGTGAGGCCTGTCGTCAGCAACAGAACGACTCAGCGCTGGTTGCCACCCTGCAACAAGGCTATGAGGAATATCCTGAGCATCCTTACTTCTTTCCCCGTCTGGCCGACCATTACACGTCGTTGGGACTGTATGACCGCGTGCTCGAGCTGACGGCCCGGGGACTGAAGATCAATCCGCGTAATCAACTGTTTCTGCTGGCACAGTCGGTGGCACAGCTGAATGCCGGTAACTACGAAGACTGCCTCCAGACCAGCGAACAGCTTATTGCCGTCAACGATACGATGCCCGAGGCTTATTTCAATGTAGCAACGGCACATCTGAACCAGGCTCTTGCACTTGAAAAAGAGAATGAACCGCGCAAGAACCGTCTCAAACTCATTAAACTCTACCAAGATGCACGCCCCTATATGGAGGCATACCGGAAACTTGCTCCCGACCAGAAAAGACGCTGGGCGCCGGCACTTTATCGTGTCTATCTGAACTTGAACATGGGCAAGCAGTTTGATGAAATTGACAAGGTGCTGAAAAAGCTCAATAATTAAAAAAAGCAAAAAAATACATGCAGAGATACTGATTTTGAAAAAGAATCAGTATCTTTGCATTTACTACATACAAGTCTAAAACATTAATTACAACTATTATGGAAAATAACGAACTCATTGCTCAGTGCGAGGCACGTGCGAAGGAATGGCTATCTCCGGCCTTTGACGAGGAGACACGTAAGGAAGTACAGGCTATGTTGGACGACACCGACAAGTCAGCTCTCATCGATGCTTTTTACCGCGACCTGGAATTTGGTACAGGTGGACTGCGCGGCATCATGGGTGCTGGTACCAACCGAATGAACAAGTACATCGTGGGTATGGCTACCCAGGGTTTTGCCAACTACATCCTGAAGGCATTCCCAGGCAAGCAGTGCTCAGTGGTGGTTGGTCACGACTGCCGTAACAACGGTCGCATGTTTGCCGAGTCTGTTGCTGACATCTTCTCGGCTAACGGCATCAAGGTCTATCTCTTCGAGAGCCTGCGTCCTACTCCTGAGATTTCTTTCGCCATCCGTCAGCTCGGCTGTCAGGCTGGTGTCAACGTCACCGCTTCTCATAACCCGCGCGAGTACAATGGCTACAAGGCCTACTGGGACGACGGTGCTCAGGTGCTGTTCCCACACGACAAGGGTATCATCGACGAGGTGAACAAGGTGAAGATCAGCGACGTAAAATTCGAGGGCAACAAGGACCTCATCATCCCCATTGGCGGTGAGATGGACTGGGACTACATCCAGGCTGTCAAGGAGGCTATGGTCGACCAGGATGTCATCCTGCGCCAGAAAGACCTCAACATTGTCTATTCGCCCATGCACGGTACTGGTCGCGTCATTATCCCGATGGCTCTGCGCTCTTGGGGCTTCCAGAACATCCACGTTGTGCCCGAGCAGATGGTCATCGACGGTAACTTCCCCACCGTTGTCAGCCCGAATCCTGAGAATGCCGAGGCTATGACGTTGGGTATGAAGCTCGGTACGAAGCTCAATGCCGACCTGGTGATTGCTTCCGACCCCGATGCTGACCGTTTGGCCATTGTTTGCCGCAACTCGAAGGGCGAGTGGGAGATTCTGAATGGTAACCAGACCTGCATGATGTTCTCGTGGTACATCATCGCCAATAAGAAGAAGCTCGGCCAGCTGAAGGGCAACGAGTTCCTGGTAAAGACCATTGTGACCACTGAGGTGATTGCCGAGATTGCCAAGAAGAATCAGGTAGAATATAAGGACTGCTACACCGGCTTCAAGTGGATTGCCAACGAGATTCGTGTCAACGAAGGCAAGAAGAAGTACATCGGTGGTGGTGAGGAGTCGTTCGGCTTCCTGCCATACGACAAGGTTCGTGATAAGGACTCCCCCGCAGCTATCTGTCTGATTTGTGAGATTGCTGCCTGGGCTCGCGACAATGGCATGACGCTGTACGACCTGCTCATGAACATCTATAAGGAGTACGGATTCTCGAAGGAGATTACCATCAACGTGGTGCGTCCGGGAAAGACCGGTGCCGACGAGATCAAGCAGATGATGGTCGACTATCGCAACAACCCTCCCAAGGATCTCGGTGGTTCGAAGATTGTGCTGCAGAAGGACTTCCAGCTGCTTGAGAGCAAGAAGGCTGACGGCACTGTCGAGAAGCTCGATATGCCCGATAAGTCGAACGTGCTGCAGTGGTTCTGCGAAGATGGCACAAAGGTGTCCGTTCGTCCCTCTGGTACTGAACCTAAGATCAAATTCTATACTGAGGTGAAGGATGCCAGCTTCAAGGGCGCTGCTGATTATGAGCGCTGCTCGAAGGCTGCTGAGGAGAAGATTGAGGCTATCAAGAAGAGTCTGAATCTCTAAGCATTCATCCTTTCCTTCCAAACAAACGAGGCTTGAGCATTTGCCCAAGCCTCGTTTATTTCTTACCTCTTACCTCTCACCTCTTTATATATACATCAAACTCTTTGTCGTAGGCGGGTGACTCTATCGACAACAGGTTCAGCACAGAGTGGAAAATGTAATGCTGTTCCAGCACCGCTGGCAGCTCGCCTTCTGGCTTGTAGTCTCTGTAGCCTTCTGAAGTCCACACCAGGAACGGTATTTCGTACTGCTCCTTGGGAGCCAGTCGCATAGGCATTCCGTGCATGAACATCTTGTTCTCGCCCAGCGACTCCCCGTGATCGGAAATAAAAATCATGGCGCTCTTCCAGTCAGTCATGGCGCGCAAAGTGTTGATAAGTCCATCCAGCAGGAAGTCGGTGTATAGGATGGTGTTGTCGTAGGCATTCACCAGCATACCGATATTCTTCTCGCCTTCTTCCACATTCTTGGCCACAGGCTTGAACACTTCGAACTTCTTGGGATACTTGTCGGCATATTTCGGGCCGTGACTGGTGCTGGTATGCAGCACAATCAGCACCTTGTCCTTCTGGCTTGACTCGATACGCTCGCGAAGCCCGTGGAAGAGTATGCCGTCGTAGTTTTTTTCCTCCGCATCAGGATAGTGTTCGGCAAGCTTGTCGTCAGTGACATATTCGTCAATGTGTATAGGAGGCTCGCCCCAGTTCGAGGTGCGCCACGCCACGTCAACGCCTGTTCTGAAAGCGTAGTTGGGCAACAGCTCATACAGGTCGTCCGTGTTTTTCGGTTCCAAAATGGCTTTGCTTCCGGCCGTGGTGTAGGTGGCACACGACGTAGCCTCGTACACCTTCAGACCGTCTTGTTTCGATAGCAATGGGTTCGTGTTGCGCTGATAGCCGTAGAGCTGAAAGTTGGCTTTTCTGGCCGACTCGCCGATGACGAGCACCACCACAGCCTTTTCGTTGTCCGTAATCTTGCCGTCGGGGAGTTTGATTTCCTCGGCTTGTTCGTCGTGCTGACTGCTAATCATGCGAACCGTATTGACCAGATAGGACCAGGGCTGCAGCAGTCCTCCCAATTCCGTGTCGTGCTGGCTGATCCACAGCGTCTGGCCGATGTTTGCCAATGCCACCACCAGAACAACGGCCAGAGAAGCCCCGCAATAGATGGCCAGTTTCTTGGCCTTGCCGATGACTACCGGTTGCAACAGGCACCACAAGGCAGGCAGCACGCCAAAGACAGCGATGAACAGCCACAGCGACCAACTGAAGAATCCTGAGGCTTCCGAGTATCGAGTGTTGAACACGTTCTCAATGGTTGTTTGGTCCATCATGACGCTGTAGGTAATGATGAAATAGACTGCCGTTGCGTTGATCATGGAAAGGATGGCCAGCAGGATGCGCCCCACCATTCTCATCAGGAACATGACCAGATAGGTCATCATGAAGTTCAGCACCAGCATGATCACCACCAGCGACGCCAGCAGGAATATCTTTCCACCCACATTCTCATTGCTGTTGTTGGCTACATATTGAAAGAAGGGCAGGTTGTAACACAACAAGGTGCCTATGCTGACAATACATGAAAAGATAAAGAGCGAAAGGGAACGTAGCGATTTCATCGTTTCAGCTGATACAACTTATTACTGATCTTTGTAATCATGCCTTTGGCGAAGAAGAAAAACAGGCATGGTGTCATGAAACCGATGATGCTACCCACACAGACATCCGACAGGAAGTGCTGCGACAGGTAGATGCGCGAGTAAGCCCCCAGTGCAGCCAATATCAGCAGCGCCAGCATCGACGCATTGATCAGAAACCATTTCCTCGAATTGCCCGGCTGATGGTTTTGCTTGTAGTTGTATGCCAGAAACAGTGCACAGCATGTAAAGAATACGAAGAACGTGGAAGCATGACCTGACGGGAACGAATTGCTGTGATGCATATCCACTCCCTGCACCAGTGGCAGCATGGCGTTGCCGTAGTGCTCGAACGCTGACACAGGACGATCGAAACTGAAGGTGTGTTTCAGCACCTGCAGCACTGCACCTCCCGTCAGTTCGCTCAGGGTAAACAGGACGGTGATTTGTATTTCCCTCCAAAGAATGGGGAGCAGAGCCAGGACATATAACGGTCCTTCTGCCAACATGGAGTAATACTTGAAGAAGGTGTCTTCGAACTCTGTGTGCCAGGAATTTAGTAACAAGTGAAGCTCCAGCTTGGGATACATACAAAGCAACCCAATAACCAACATGAGCAACACAAGATATGCGATGCCATAAACTGATATCATTTTATTCATATATTGGTTTATAACTGTTTCCGGATGCAAAGGTATCACTTTTTTTCCACATATGGAAAGGATATGCAATAAAATTGCAAAAAAAGTTTGCGGGTTTCATTTTTAATTCGTATATTTGCAAACGAGATTTAAAGATAATGATATTTACTAACTAAACAAACACAGGATTGATTATGAAGAAAAAGTTTATTTGCGCCGTTTGTGGATATATCTATGAAGGCGATGCAGCTCCCGAGAAGTGCCCCATCTGTAAGGCTCCCGCATCGAAGTTCTCTGAACTGAAGGACGAGGGTGAGACCCCCTATGCCACCGTTCACCGCATTGGCGACGGCAAGCCCGAAGGTGTCAGCCAGGAGATGATTGACGACCTGCGTGCCCACTTCAATGGTGAGTGTGGCGAGGTAGGCATGTATCTGGCGATGGCCCGTCAGGCCGATCGCGAGGGCTATCCCGAGATTGCCGAGGCTTTCAGGCGCTATGCTTTCGAGGAGGCCGACCACGCCAGCCGTTTCGCTGAGCTGCTGGGTGAGGTTGTTTGGGACACGAAGACCAATCTCGAGAAGCGTGCTGCTGCCGAGGCTGGTGCCTGCGAGGACAAGTTCCGCATTGCCAAGAACGCCAAGGCTGCCGGTTTCGACGCCATCCACGACACCGTTCACGAGATGGCAAAGGACGAGGCTCGTCATGGTGCTGGCTTCGCTGGACTGCTGAAGCGCTACTTCAAGTAATCTAGGAAAACTAGTTCTACTAGAGATACTAGAAATACTAGTTATTCTAGACCTCCTAGACAATAAAACCTACAAAAAGTCGTTTTATCAATGTATGGTAAGACGACTTTTCTTTTTCATCGCGATAATCGCTGTGCTGCTGACGGCTTGCACAGACAACGATTCGTTCACCACCAGTTCGGGCAACCGCCTGACGTTCTCGGAGGACACCGTCCGGTTCGACACGTTGTTCAGCACGGTGCCTTCTGCCACGCAAGTCTTCTGGGTGAGAAACGAGAGCGGCGACGGCATCCGAATTCGCACCGCCCGTCTGGAACGCAGCAACCAGTCGGGATACCGCGTCAATGTCGACGGCATGTATCTGGACCCCGTAGGTTCCGATTTCGAGGTGCGCAAGGGCGACAGCATCCTGGTGTTTGTCGAGATTACGACCCGCGAGACTCATGCCGACGAGCCGCAACTCGTCGAGGACAACCTCATCTTCACCCTCGAGAGTGGGGTAGAGCAGCGCGTCAATCTGCGCACCTACAGCTGGGATGCACAGAAAATCACCGACCTGGTGGTCACCGAGGACATGACCATCGAGACCAGTGTGCCCCTTATAGTCTATGGTCAGGGCATCCGCGTCGAGGAAGGCGCCACGCTGACCTTGCGCAACACGGTATTCTACTTCCACGATGGTGCCGGCATCGACGCCAAGGGAGTCGTGACGGCAGAGAACTGTCTGTTCCGGGGCGACCGTCTGGACCGCATGTTCGACTACCTGCCCTACGACCGCGTCAGTGGACAATGGCGTGGCATCCGGCTGTCGTCGGCTACTGGAAATAACTCCTTTATCAGCTGTGAGATACGCAATGCCGTCGATGCTGTCGTTTGCGACAGCACCACGTTGTTTGCTCTCAATACGGTAGTTCACAATAGCAGCGGTGTGGGCATTTCTGCCCGTCATTCAACGGTGTTTGTGGATAATTGTCAGCTCAGCAACACCTTCGGCGACTGTCTGGGACTATTCGGCTGTGAGGCCCACGTTCAGAGCACCACGCTGGCACAGTTCTATCCCTTCTCGGCCAATCGCGGCTATGCCCTGCATTTTGTGAATACCAAGCTGAAGCCCATGACCTTGAGCTGTAGCAATACGCTGGTGACAGGTTATGCCGACGATGTGGTGATGGGCGAGATAGCCGACTCAACGGTGGTTTTCGACTATCACTTTGCCGACTGCCTCTTGCGCACGCCGAAGGTAGAGGACGAGAAACGCATCGAGCGCGTTATCTTTGAAACACCCAAGGACAGCGTGCAAGGCAAACAGCACTTCCGCACCGTCGACGAGGAAAACCTCTACTACGACTTCACCCTCGACAGCATCTCGCCAGCCTTCCAGAACGGCATCGGCCGCCTGCCCATAGTCCCGGAAGAGCCCCTCTCCCGGCACTCCTATGCACCGTCCCTTCGTCGCCGCAGGTAATTCCCGACGTAAAGTGTAGGGATAAGCGAACATCGTCCATCATGCCAGACTGTCGAATGGTCCATAACCCATGCACGAGGTGGTGCCCAGTGCAGTCAGTGCTGCCGTTGCTGCTGCGATAACAATCCTCAGAAGGACTTCCCAAATACTGTTGTTTTTCTTCATACAATACTTAGTTAATTATACATTTAATCATCTGAAAATCAATGAGTTACATTAACAATATATAACTAATAAAATTTGGCCAAGTGCCTGATTTTCAGTAACTTAGTAGTCCCTTACAACACTAAGTTTATGAATAGAATATCAGAAGCACTCGACCAATATACGGGCATATGCAAGGAGGCCATCGTGGACTCCGCTGCAAAGTTAAGCAAAAGTTTTGAGAAAGTGATCATCGAGGTACTACTTTTATACATGGTTATACCAGGAAAGATAAATTTCACCCAAATGGGCAAGTACGGCAGGCACGGCGAACAGTGCTACCGTCAGAACTTCGGACGCTTGCGCTCGAAGAGCCTGAACTGGCTTCGCTTCAACGTCTCTCTCGCCCTGCGGTACTTCGGCAGCGAGGGTCGCAAGGCCATAGCCATTGATCCCAGCTACATCAGCAAGGCGGGCAAGAAGACTCCGCATATTGGTCGTTTCTGGTCGGGTTGTGCAGGTGCCGTGAAACACGGGCTTGAGATTATGGGCCTGGGGCTGATAGACATAGACAGTCACAACTGCATGATGCTTCGTGCCCATCAGACGCCGGGCAACTTTGAGCTGAAGAAGCGCAACATGACGCTGGCAGACCACTACATCGCTGTCATCAAGCGATACCATAAGGAACTGCTGAAGCTGTCACATCTCATCGTTGCCGACGCATTCTTCTCAACCCGCACCTTCTATGAAGGCATCCACAAGCACGGTTTCCACCTTATTAGCCGCTTCCGCGACAACGCCCATCTGTGCTATCTGTACGAGGGAGAGCGGACTGGCAAGAGAGGAAGGCCTAAGATGATTGACGGAAAGATCAACCTGAAGAAGCTCGACATGTCAAGGATGTTGCCTATCTTCGTCGATGGCCTGCCAGGTGTTGCCTACACGCTGATAGCATACTCAAAGGCGATGAAGTGCAAGGTGCGTCTCGTCATCTGGATCATGCCTGACAAAAAGCATAAGCTGTTCTTCTCTACTGACACTTCGCTCATGGGAGAGGAGGTACTGGACTTCTATAGAACCAGGTTCCAGATAGAATTTTGCTTTCGCGATGCCAAGCAATTCTGCGGGCTGACGGACTCTCAGGCAAGGGATACGAACAAACTTGACTGCGCTTTCAACGCATCATTCGCATCGCTGAACGTGGCAAAGGTCATGATGAAGGAAAGAGGAATGGAATATTCCATGTCTAACTTCAAGTTGCTGATGACCAATACGTTCCTGACGAAAAGAATTTTTGACGCATCCCGATACCGACCGAACCAAACTTTAATTAATCACATTTTCAAAGAACTCTTTGGCTGCGCGGCTTAGCCGTTAGGCCGTATATTGAATTTTTAACGAACTATTGTTCATAGCGTTGTGTGTTTTAAAGGTGAATAAATAGGGTTAATTGTGTGTGTATCAAGGTATTAGATTACCTTTCTACGATGACACAAAGGTACGAAAAAAATCTGAGATATACAAATTTTTCGGCTACTATTTTCGCACTTTTTCGCACAAAAAAAGGCCTGCTCCGCGTGGTGCGAAGCAAGCCCTTTTCTATTTTCTATGACCTCACAGGGTGCCTGTCCCCGTGTGAGCCCAGGGTGCCTATCCCCGTGTGAGCCTTACCATTCGAGTCCGTTGAAGAATGGTACAAAGCCATCTTCCACCTCATCGTCCTGCAGCGTGTCGTTCAAGCCCTGCGTGCTGCCGGCCAGAATCTGGCATTGCTGCTGAATCTTCACAATCTCCATCTCGGGCTTCAAATATTCTTTTTTTGTATATGAGTGCAGCAGAATTCGAAGGGATTGAAGCCGTAAGCGTGGCTCCCGCCAGTACCGGTAATCATCTGGCCGCAATACTGGAAAACGCCATCAGATGTTCACTTCCTAAAAAATAAATAAGTACAATGGAAGCTAAGAACAACAATTCAAAGAAGGTCCGCCCCGTGGGAAGCATCGTTGAGGACGTGCTTCAGGGCTGGAACCGTAGTACAGAACTCTGCTGTGACCTGAAAACCATTCTTCACAGCGACCGCACGATGAAGACGGGCAAGGACTATCAGGGCGTGCTTCGCCGCGACCATGATGCCGACATCGATGAATTCCGCTGCCGCGACGCGCACTACACGTTCGTCGAGACGCTGCCCTGGACCATGAAGCGCAACCCGCGCGTCTTCAACGGCCAGTACATCTCCATCACGCGTCGTGACGACGGCACGCTCAAGCCCAACTTCAAGCCCATGAAGACGGACGAGATGTTCAACGTCGACAACTACGCCTTCGAGGTGTACCGCGAACTCCGCAAAGCACTGACAGGCCTGCTAGAGAAAAAGTAAAAAGGTAAAAAAGTAAAAAGGTAAAACAGGGCAATGTGTGACAGTTACAGTTGTGACAATTAAAAAACGAGGGGTGTATTACCCTTAATAATACTCATAACTAATTGATATATAGATAGTTATATATATAATAGTAGGAGTAGGTACCCTCTCGGAAAACAACTGTCACAACTGTCATCTGTCACAACCGCCCATTCAAATTCATCTAAAAAGCAGAAAATCAATGAGATACGACATTTCAAAATCAAAAGCGCCCGCAATGCCGGCACTCGGCAAGGGCACAGAATGCATCAAAATCCTGCTCTCGCAGGCCTCAAAAGACACTCATGAACCCTTCGTTCCGATGTTTTTCCCCGTTCTTGGCGCACACATCAGCGGCACGGAATTTCTCTATCCGGATAACACTTGGAAGGAACCGACGGGCATGATGGCCAATCTGGTAGCGAAAAGTGGCGACAACAAAGGCCAATTCCCACTTATCGTAGAAGCTATTTGCCGTGATTTCCGCAAGCACGACGATGCTGAAGAAAAAAAGTACCTGGCATGGCAAAGACTGAAGAACACCAAAGGCGCCAATAAGGATAAGCCCGAGGAACCCATCGTGGCTTATTGGTTCCCTCCGATAGACACGACCAAACCTGCCTTCCTGAAGAACGCGATTGCGTTGGAGGCGTGTGGTGGTCGCACGCAGTACTTCAATCTGCCTGAGGTGGAGATGGCCGACCAGTTGTGTGGTGGTCACAAGATGGTATCGCTGATGCTCCGCAACATCTACGACCGTGCCCGTACCGGTGCCTTGCGTGCTACGACCGACGGTGTGACGGGTAACCCGATTGTCCGTGCCTGTATCACCATTTCGTCGAATCCGGAGTCCACACGCAAGTTTTACAAGTACGAGCTGACGAACGGTACTTTCGGCCGAATGGTATTCTCCTACAAGAAGCCACGGGGCAACTACGATGGAAAGATACCCCGCCTGGGTAAATTCCCCGACGAGTTCTACCAGAAGCTGGATGAGTTTCTGGCCCGCCTCGACATCTGCAAGGGCCGCTTCATCATCCGCCCCCTGAACAAACTAATCGATAAGTTGGCTCAGGACATGGCGACGCTGGCCGATCTGACCGACGATGACGTGCTGTTCGAGATGTCACACCGCTCGCTGGTCTCGGCATGGAAGGCTGGTTGCATCCTGTGGGTGCTCAATGGTCAGACTTGGACCAAGGCGATGGGCGAACTGGTGGAATGGTTGGTTTACCACGACATCTGGAGTAAGATGCAGCTCTTTGCCGACATGCTTGGCAAGGATCACGACCTGCTGAGCGAGGCCCAGCGTCGCGGCCCCAAGAACATGCTCGACAGTCTGCCCGACACCTTCAACGAGGCTCAGTTGGAAGCACTCCGCACCAGTCTTGGCAAGAGCAAGGAGGGTACCAACGCCCAGTTGCGCCAATGGACGTGCCGCAAGTTCATCACCTATTCGGAACTGACGGGACTGTACACTAAAACAGACGAATACCTGAAGGGAATTAAGAGTTAAGAATTAAGAGTTAAGAGTTAAGAAAAATGGATAGACTAGAACTTCAGAAGCTCCGCGACCTGCCCATTGAGGGGGTCGCAGAGCGACTTGGACTCCAGGTCGTGCGGCATAAGTGCCTTTGTCCGTTCCACGATGACCACCATGCCAGCCTGTCGTTCTCGGTGCGCCGCAACAGCTACCGCTGCTTCGTCTGCGGAGCATCCGGCGGCACCATCGACCTGGTGATGCACTACCTCGGCAAACCTTTCCGCGAAGCCTGCCGTTGGCTGGCTGAGGGGCCCCCCCTCCTTCTCCCCCAAGGGGGAGGGACTGCCCGTTCAGAAAGCCTCCCCTCGGGGAGGTTTGGAGGGGGTCGAGACCTGTTTTTTTACGCCCGCTTCTTCGAGCGTCCTTTCCTGAACGACGAGGCGCGGCGGTTTCTCTATGACGAACGCAGGATAGACCCTCGTGTCGTGCGCTGGTGCCGGTTGACTTCGTGGCGCGACAAGCAGGGCGTGCCCTGGCTGCAGATTCCGTATTACAACCGCGAAGGCAAACTGATCGGCATTCAGAACCGCAACCTGACCCCCTCCAGACCTCCCCAAGGGGAGGCTTTAAATCACTCTCCCACGGGGGACAAAAAATCCTCCCCTCGGGGAGGTTTGGAGGGGGTTCCCCGCTTCCGCTTCCCCAGCGGCTCCAGGTGCACCATCTACAACCTACCCGTGCTGAACCTGCTGAAGCCCGGCGAGTCGCTGTGGATCACCGAAGGCTGCTCCGACTGCTGGGCCATGCTCTCGGCCGGTCACAAAGCCATCGCCATCCCCTCGGCCACCCTCCTGAAACGCAAGGACGTCGAACACTTATCACTTATCACTCATCACTTATCACTTCACCTCCACATGTTCCCCGACCGCGACGAGCCCGGCGAACGGCTCTTCATGCAACTGAAGGAGCTGCTGCCCACGCTGGTCCACCACCAGCTGCCCCCCGACTGCAAGGACTTCAGCGAGTATTTTCTGACCCGAAAATAACCCTCGGTTATCTGTCAATAACCCGTCCTTACGACCGAATAAGGGTGGGTTATTTTTTTTCAAGAAAAACTTGAAAAAAAGTGCGGAAATATTTGGTAGTTTGGAAATTATTTCGTACCTTTGTATCATCATTCAAGAGGTAATCTGATACCTTGAGAGACACACACAATTAACCCTATTTATTCACATTTTAACACACACAAACAGTATGATTGAACTTTATTTGAGTAAGGTCGCCGAGAATTCGGAAACCGAGCAGGCGGGCAAGCTTTACGCCCGCGTGAGTTACAAACAGACGATGAGCGTGCAGGACATGGCTCACCACATGGCGGAACACAACACGATGTTCTCCGAGGGCAGCATCTGCGGTATCCTCATCGACTTCGTGAAGTGCGTGCGCGAGCAGGTGTTGAACGGCAACACGGTGAAGATCGACAACCTGGCCATCTTCAAGGCCACCGTCGAGGCCAACGCCCTGGAGACGCTCTACGACGCCAACGCCGACAAGGTGGCCCTGGCCTCGATCGGCACGCTGGGCGAAGGTCAGAAGACCGGTGCCGCCGTGAAGGTCATCAAGCTGCTGGCACAGTCGACCGGCGAGTTCAGCCGTGACGAGCTGAAGAAGGACGTCAAGCTGGCGTGGACCGACAAGACCAAGGCCGACATCGCCGCCGCCAAGGGAAGCAGTGGTGAGTCCGGACAGACTGGAAATTCCGGCAACAGCGGCGGAAACTCCGGCGGTTCGAACAGCGGTGGCAGCGGTTCGATTACCACTGGCGTAGCGGCTCCGACCATTGGCGGTGAGGCAGCATTCACCACGTCGACGCAGGTGACCATGTCAGGTCCTGAGGGCGCTGAGATCCGTTACACCTCGGACGGCTCGACGCCTACGGCCAGCAGCACGCTGTACACCGAGGCCATCACCGTGAGCTCGTCCGTTACTCTGAAGGCCATCGCCATCAAGGACGGCCAGTCGAGTGAGGTAACCACCAAGCAGTTCGTCAAGAGCGACGGCGGTGCCGACGACCCCAGCGGCTTCGAGGGAGCGTAGGCGGAAAATGAAAGAAATGAGGGTATGACAAAACTGCCATACCCTCATTCTTTATTTGGAGGATCAATGATTAGCAGAGCTTGCGCGAGCCGTCGCCGATGACGACATCGTAGATCTTGGGCTCGTGGCCGTACTTCTCGTTGAACTTCTGCTTGGCCGTAGCGATGAACTGACGGTAGAGGTCGTTGCGCACGAGGTTGATGGTGCAACCGCCGAAGCCGCCGCCCATGATGCGTGAACCGGTAACGCCACACTCGCGGGCGATGTCGTTCAGGAAGTCAAGCTCTTCGCAGCTGACCTCATAGTCCTTCGACAGGCCTTCGTGGGTCTGATACATCAGCTCACCAACTTTCTCGTAGTCGCCTTCGTTGAGGGCGTCGCAGACGCCGAGTACGCGGTCTTTCTCGCCGAGCACGAACTTGGCGCGCTTGTAGTCCTCTTCGCCGACCTCGGCACGGACTTCGTCAAGCTGCTCCCATGTGCAGTCGCGCAGGGTTTCGAACTTGCCTTCCGGATGCTTGGCCTGGATGTGTTTCACCACATTTTCGCATGAGTTGCGGCGGTCGTTGTAGGGTGAGCCTGCCAGCTGGTGCTTCACGACGCTGTCGAGCAGCACGAGGCGATAGCCGTCGGGCTTGAAGGGGAAGTATTCGAACTCGCGGCTACGGCAGTCGAGGCGCATCAGACAGCCTGCCTTGCCGAAGACGGAGGCAAACTGGTCCATGATGCCGCAGTTGACACCGCAGTAGTTGTGCTCGGTAGCCTGTCCGGCCAGTGCCATATCCCACTGAGAAACCTTGTTGTCGCCGAAAATGTCGTTCAGGCCACAGGCGAAGCAGCTCTCCATAGCAGCGCTGCTGGACATGCCGGCACCGAGGGGAACATCACCGGCAAAGGCGATGTTGAAGCCCTTGACGGGAACGCCCAACTTCTTCATTTCGAGGGCGATACCGTAGATGTAGCGAGCCCATGAGGCACGGGGACCGGCGGGGTCGTTCAGGTGGAAGTCAACGCGGTCCTTCAGGTCGATGGCATAGGCCATCACGGTGTCTTCAGTACCGTTGGCACGCATTTCTGCCATGATACCTTTGTCAACTGCGCCTGGGAACACGAAACCGCCGTTGTAGTCGGTGTGCTCGCCAATGAGGTTAATACGGCCTGGAGAGGCATATACATTGCCGGTCTTTCCATCAAAGTGCTTGATGAAACGGCTTCTTACATAATCAATTTCCATCATATCAATTTACTATTTGACGATTTACTATTTACTCCACTGGGATGTCTTTGTTGACGTTCTTGCAGCCGAGCAGGGCGTAGTAGAACATATAGGCCATAGCGAGCAGATAGATGAAATAGCTTGGCATATAGCCCATAATGTCAGCAAAGAAATTCTGTACGACGGGGAGCACGCCACCGCCCACAACCATCATCATAAAGATACCTGATGCCTGAGCGGTGTATTTGCCCAGACCTTCGGTAGCCAGATTGAAGATGGATGCCCACATGATAGAGGTGCAGAGACCGCAGAGAACCAGGAGAATGGCGCTCAGGGGCACGGTGGTCATTTCGACGGAACCCTCGAGAATCTTCACCAGCGGCATGGTAGCCGTTACGCTCTTCGGAGTGAGGATGGCAGCCACGATGAGTACCATTCCGATAAAGGTGGTGAACAGCATCATCTGACGTGAAGAGAACTTACCGCCAATGGCACTGCCAATCATACGGCCCACGAGCATCAGCAACCAGTACATGGCGGCTACGGCACCACCGATGGTGGCAGCGTTGAGCACGGCTTCGGGATTCACCCAGGCACCGTTGGCTGTGGTGTCGGACAGATAGAAGTTCAGACCGCCAGGGATACCAACCTCGACGCCTACGTAGACGAAGATGGCGATAACGCCCAACAGACAATGGCGGAATGACCAAGGGGAGTGCTCGAACTTGGTCTCAGCAGTAACCTTGCCCAACTCGGGGTCCTGAATGGGAATGAAGGTGAGGATGATGAAGGCTGCTGCGAAGACAGTCATGGCGATATACATCACCAGATTGACGTCGGCCATCTGGGTCGATGCTGTCACGGTACCGATGAGTGCACCGACAAGCATAGGCGTCATGGTGCCTGACAGCGAGTTGAGCGTGCCACCGATAAGGTTCAGCTGGTTGCCACGGTTGCCACCGCCACCCAGCAGGTTGAGCATGGGGTTGACGACGGTGTTCAGGATACAAACGGAGAAACCCGACACGAAGGCACCAAACAGATAGATGCAGAAGCCGGGGATGCCACCTGAGAATCCTGACAGGAACTGGATGAGCACGCCGATGAAACCTACGGCAATACCGATGAGAGCCGTCTTCTTGTAGCCAACCTTGGTAAGCATCTTACCAGCAGGAATACCCATGAACAGGTAAGCAAAGAAGTTCATGAAGTTACCCATGATACCCAATACGTTGGAACCGCCGATTTCAGGCTGGTTCTTCCATATAACACCGATGGGCGCGCCAAGGTTCGTCACAAACGAAATCATGGCGTAAAGAAACATCATAGTCACAATGGCTATGATGCTTCCGTTTTGTTTTTGATTACTCATATTGTAATAAAGTCTAATTAGTTGTCAATGGCTTATTACTCAACCACGCCAAAGCGATAAATCGTCTTATGCTTGTACTGCTGTCCAGGATGCAGGATCACCGAGGGGAAGTACGGGCGGTTGGGCGTGTCGGGGAAGTGCTGAGTCTCGAGGCAGACAGCGCTGCGACGGGGGAACGTGGCACCCTGAACACCCTTGTAGCCGGTAGCGAAGTTGGCGGTGTAGAGCTGCATGCCGGGTTCGGTGGTGTAGCACTCCAGGGTGCGGCCGCTCTTGGGTTCGGTAATGCGGGCTGCAAAACTCAACTCGCCCTCTTCCTTCTTATTTAATACGTAGTTGTGGTCGAAGCCATGACCAAACTTAATCTGCTCGTCATCAGCGTCGATGTCCTTGCCGAAAGCCTTCGGAGTGCGGAAATCGAACGGAGTGCCAGCCACCTTCAGGATTTCACCCGTAGGAATAGCGGTGTCATCGGTGGGCAGATAGAAGTCGGCATTGATTTCGCAAATCTGATCCTCGATAGTGGGAGTGGGATCTGCGATGCCTGCCAGTGAGAAGAAGGCGTGGTGCGTCAGGTTGACGATGGTTTTCTTGTTCGTGGTGGCCAGATACTCAATAACCAGCTCGTTCTGGTCGGTAAAGGTGAACTCTACCGTAACGTCCAACTCGCCTGTGTAACCTTCCTCACCATAGGAAGAGATGCGGTGCAGAGCCAGTGAGCGAGGTCCCATCTGACGAGCGTCCCAAACCTTGCAGTTGAAACCCTTGTTGCCACCGTGCAGGTGGTTAGGACCATCGTTGAGTGCCAGCTGGTAGTCCTTGCCGTTCAGCGTGAACTGACCCTTGCAGATGCGGTTACCCCAACGACCAATAAGTGTAGACAGGTAGGGTTCCTGTCCGCTGGTGAGCTGCTGGATATTGGCATGTCCTTGAATGACGTTTGCCACGTTGCCATCCTTGTCGGGAACCATGATGGCGCAGATGGCTCCACCATAGTTGGAGATAGCTACTTCATAACCCTTACGGTTCTTCAGAATGTAAAGATCCGTCTTCTTACCATTGATTGTGGTTTGGAAATCTTTGCGGTTCAAACCGCACAGATTCGCTGTTTCTGTTGTGTTTGCCATATTGTTAACGTTTTAAGTTACTTGATTCTAAGTTGCAAAGTAACCGAAAAAAAACGAGAATGGCAAATGAAACGCCGTAAAAAACGTTTACGGGAGTGTTAAAAACTTCTAAATGCAATTTTTGAGGAAGTCGCCGACCACGTAACTGGAGCCTCCAACGAACACAAAATCGTTGTCGCCGGCATGTTCCAAAGCAGCGCTATATGCCTTATCTACAGAGGGATAGCAATTTCCGGAGAGTCCGTGGTTGACAGCAAGAAGGCGTAAAGAATGCTCGTTAAGGGCTCTTTTTGTGTCAGCCTTCGTAAAATAGTAAATTGCATGCTTTGGAAGCATTTCGAGCACACTATCGATGTCTTTGTCGTTCACCATTCCGAACACGATGTGCATTTTTTCGCACTCAACCATGGCCAGCTGACGGCTCAGATACTGCCATCCGCCAACATTATGTCCGGTGTCGCAAACCACACGCGGCGTCTGCTGGATGGTTTGCCAGCGACCCATGAGTCCGGTGTTGCTGCATGTATGGGCAATGCCATTGTGCAGTTCTATGCAGTCGCTTCCGGGAAAGTGAAGGAATCCGCGCTCCTCGAGCGTTTTCAGCGCATGGAGCACGGTATTCAGATTCTTCTGCTGGTAGATGCCGCCCAAGTCACCGTCGAGCGCCCCCACATGGCGTGTCTCGTAGTGCATGCCGCCATCTGCGGTAGGCTGGGCACTGATAATCTCGGGCTCGTCCTCAGCGAAAACGATGGGGGCTCCCATTTTCCTGGCTTTAGCCT
The DNA here is from genome assembly GCA_016291085.1 of Prevotella sp. Taxonomy (GTDB): domain Bacteria; phylum Bacteroidota; class Bacteroidia; order Bacteroidales; family Bacteroidaceae; genus Prevotella. The sequence goes on along the minus strand of JAEEVW010000023.1, from coordinate 22,360 downwards.
CGAAGACGGGGCGGGTCAGCGGATGGTTTTCACCAATCACTACGGGCGTTCCTCTTTTAATAATACCCGCTTTTTCCTCGGCAATCTTTTCAAGTGTATCGCCCAGGAATTGTGTGTGGTCAAAGCTGATGTTGGTAATGACCGACACGACGGGATTGATGATGTTGGTGCAGTCCAGCCGTCCGCCAAGTCCAACCTCGACAACGGCTATATCGACCTGCATGTCGCTGAAATACTTGAAGGCCAGCGCGGTGGTCACCTCGAAGAAAGACGGGTGCAGGGGTTCGAAGAAAGCACGCTCGTGTTCGACGAAATCGACGACGTATTCCTCGCTGATGGGGTGTCCGTTGATGCGAATGCGTTCGCGGAAGTCAACCAGGTGGGGTGAGGTGTAGAGACCTACGACATAACCACACTCCTGAAGTACGGATGCCAGCATGTGTGACACGCTTCCCTTGCCATTCGTGCCCGCCACATGAATGGTTGCAAACGACTGGTGGGGATGTCCGAAATGCTCGTCAAGTGCATGGGTGTTGCTAAGCCCTTCCTTGTAGCCCGAAGCGCCCTGTCGTTCGAACATGGGCATCTGGCTATACAGGTAATCGCAGGTTTCCTGATAGGTCATATCCTTCTCTCCTTATTCCTCAACTCCTTAATTAAAATAATTCTTGAACTTCTGGAAAATGCTTTGCTTGGTGGCAGCATCGCCCTTGAAGTTGTCGCTCTGGCGGAATTGTTCGATGGCTCGCTTCTCGTCGCTCGTCAGCGTCTTCGGAACATACACGCTGACGTTGACCACCAAGTCGCCATTGCCACGTCCGTAGCCTTGTACGGCAGGCAGTCCCTTGCCACGCAGACGCAGTGTCTTGCCGGGTTGTGTGCCTGGCTCCATCTTAACCTTCAGACGTGTTCCCTCGATGGTGGGAATCTCAACGTCGCCGCCAAGTGCTGCTGTCGGGAAATCAAGCAACAGGTTGTATATCAGGTTGTTGTCGTCGCGAATAAATGTATCGTTAGGCTCTTCCTCGACAAAGACCTGGATGTCGCCATTCACTCCGTTGCGCAGTCCGGCATTACCCTTGCCAGGTACGTTGACTATCATGCCTTCGGCTACGCCGGCAGGAATCTTGATCTCAACGACTTCTTCACCCTTCTCGATACCCGTTCCGTGACAGTGGTGACACTTGTTCTTGATGACCGTACCGGCACCGTCGCACGTAGGACACACACCCTGCGTCTGCATCATACCGAAAATGCTCTGGGTGGTATGCGTGATGACACCGGTACCGTGACACGTAGGACACTTCTCCGTTGCTGAGCCGTCTTCAGAACCGGTACCATGACAGTGTGAGCAGGCTACGTCCTTGCGTACCTTGAATTTCTTGGTGACGCCGTGGGCTATCTCCTGTAACGACAAACGGACCTTCAGACGGAGGTCGCTGCCGCGATGCACCTGTGGGCCGCGCTTGGCACTGCCGCCAAAGCCGCCAAAACCGGCGTGTCCGCCAAAGATGTCGCCGAACATCGAGAAGATGTCATCCATATTCATGGATGTTCCTCCGAAAGGATCGAAACCACCGCTTCCCGGAGCGTTGAAACCAAAGGTGTCGTACTGCTGGCGCTTCTGCGGGTCGTGCAATACGTCGTAGGCCTCGGCAGCCTCTTTGAATTTCTCCTCAGCCTCCTTGTTGCCGGGATTGCGGTCGGGGTGATATTTGATAGCGATGGTGCGATACGCCTTCTTGATCTGGTCTTCTGTGGCGTTTTTGTCAACGCCAAGCACCTCGTAGTAGTCTCTTTTCTGTGCCATGGTTTATTGTCCTACTGCCACTTTGGCGTGGCGGATTACTTTATCGTTCAGTTGATAGCCTGCCTGCAGACAGTCGATGACCTTGCCTTTCTTGTCGTCGCCCATACCGGGAACCATAGCAACAGCCTCGTGCATGTCCGTATCGAAGTCAGCGTCTTCAGTATCAATCTTCTTGACACCCAGACTCTCCAATGCCTTCATCATCTTGTTGTAGATGAGTTCCATGCCCTCACGGAGCACGGCAGGGTCGTCAGTCTTTTCACCATTAGCCAGTGCGCGCTCCATGTCGTCAATGACGGGCAGGATGGCACCAACGGCCTTCTCGCCACCATTCAGAATCAGCTCGGCTTTCTCCTTCAGGGTGCGCTTACGGTAGTTGTCGAACTCGGCAGTCTTGTAGAGAATCTGAGTCTTCAACTGCTCAATCTCTTCCTGGGCAGCCTCCAACGGATCTTTCTCCTCAGCGGGTTCTGCAACTTCTGAGTCTTCCGGATTCTCAGAATTTTCCTGAGCGTCCGGGGTTTCCTGTGTCTCTTCGTTTTCGAGGATTTCTTCCTCTTCCATGTTTATCTTTTCTTCTTCTGTCATAGTTGTAACCTTTTTTCTTTTTAGGGCCTGCTTGCAAATTTCGTGCCAATTCTTACGCATACATCTCAGCTTTCTTCTCCTTGATGCTCTCGTCGTAGATGTAATCGTCGTAAGTTGTCAACTTGTCAATCGTGCCCTTGGGTGTCAGCTCGATAATGCGATCGGCTACGGTATTGATGAACTCATGGTCGTGAGAAGCAAACAGAATGTTGCCCTTGAACGAGATGAGGTTGTTGTTGAAGGCCTGAATAGACTCCAGGTCAAGATGGTTCGTCGGGGTGTCGAGAATCAGACAGTTGGCGTTCTTCAGCTGCATGCGGGCAATCATACAACGCATCTTCTCACCTCCGGAGAGCACGCAGACCTTCTTCTGGATGTCCTCGTCCTTGAACAGCATACGGCCCAGGAACGACTTCATCATTACCTCGTTGCCTGTGCCGTACTGTGACAGCCAGTCGACGAGGTTCATCTCGCTCTGGAAGAAAGCCGTGTTGTCGAGTGGCAGATAGGCGGTGGTAATGGTAACCCCCCACTTGTAGGTACCGGCGTCGGCCTCGCGGTTGCCGTTGATGATCTCAAACAATGCCGTCATCGCCTTGGGGTTGTGCGACAGGAAAACGGTCTTTTGGCCCTTCTCGATGGTAAACGACACATTGTCGAAGAGCACCGTTCCGTCTGCATCGACGGCCTTCAGTCCTTCCACCTCGAGAATCTGTGTGCCAGGCTCGCGCTCCATCGAGAAGATGATGCCAGGATACTTACGCGTAGAGGGTGTGATTTCCTCGACGTTCAGTTTCTCCAACATCTTCTTACGCGATGTGGTCTGTTTCGACTTAGCTACGTTGGCAGAGAATCGGCGGATGAACTCTTCCAACTGCTTGCGTTTCTCCTCGGCCTTCATCTTCTGGTTCTGAGCCTGACGCAGGGCCAGCTGACTGGATTCGTACCAGAACGAGTAGTTACCCGAGAACAGCGTCACCTTGCCGAAGTCGATGTCGACGGTCTGTGTGGAAACGGCGTCCAGGAAGTGACGGTCGTGCGATACAACCAGCACGCATTGTTCCAAATTGGAAAGGTACTCTTCCAACCACTGCACGGTGTCAAGGTCGAGGTCGTTGGTAGGCTCGTCAAGCAACAGATTGTCGGGATGTCCGAACAGTGCCTTGGCCAGCATGACACGAACCTTCTCATTGTTCGAGATTTCTGCCATCTGCTTGTAGTGCTGACCTTCTGCCACACCCAGGTTCTGCAACAGCTGTGCAGCCTCGCTCTCGGCTTCCCAGCCGTTCATCTCGGCAAAGGCCATCTCCAGGTCGGCTGCACGAACACCATCCTCCTCGGTCATTTCGGGTTTGGCATACAGCGCCTCGCGCTCCTTCATATTCTGCCACAGGGGCTGGTGTCCCATCAGCACCGTATCCATCACGGTGAATTCATCATATTTGAAGTGGTCCTGTTCCAGCACGCTCAGGCGCTCGCCAGGCTGCATCTCGATAGTACCCTTGTTAGGCTCCAACTCGCCGCTGATGGCGCGGAGTAGGGTAGACTTACCGGCACCGTTAGCACCGATAATGCCGTAGATATTACCACTTGTGAACTTCAAATTAACGTCTTTGTACAGCGTTTTCTTTCCAAACTGAATCGCTAAGTTTGTGACTGTTATCATCTCTTTTATACCTTATTTATTATTAGCGGCTGCAAAGGTACAAATAAAAAACGACCTGACCAAACCCCAGCACACTTTTTATCAGTTTCTAAAAAAGTTAGGCAAATGTTTGGTTATTCCGCGGAAAGTTCGTACCTTTGCAGCCGCTTTTACGAGATAAGAGCACGAAATTCAATTATTTAACAACAAAATTACATTTAAAAACAATGGCAACAAAAATCAGATTGCAGCGCGGCGGACGTAAGAGCTATGCTTTCTACCGCATCGTTATCGCCGACGCTCGTGCACCACGTGATGGTCGTTTCACTGAAAAGATTGGTACTTACAACCCTAACACCAATCCTGCCACAGTAGACCTGAATTTCGAGCGTGCACTGTATTGGGTAGAGACTGGTGCTCAGCCCACCGACACTGTACGTAACATCCTCAGCCGTGAGGGCGTTTACTTGATGAAGCACCTGAAGGGTGGCGTTAAGAAGGGCGCTTTCGATGAGGCTACTGCACAGAAGAAGTTCGATGCCTGGAAGGCAGACAAGCAGAACGGTTTGAACAAGATCGCTGAGGCTGACGCTAAGGCTAAGAAGGACGCTGCTGCTGCTCAGCTGAAGGCTGAGAAGGCTCAGAACGAGGAACAGGCTAAGAAGGTTGCTGAGAAGAAGGCTGCTGAGGCTGCTGCTAAGGCCGAGGAAGAGGCTGCAAAGGCTGCTGAGGCCGCTGCTGCCGAGGCTCCCGCTGAGGAGGCTCCTGCTGCTGAGGCTCCCGCCGAGGCTGCTGAGTAAGCAACAAGTCGACTTGAAACGAATAAAAGTCAGAAAGTGTTATGCTTTCTGGCTTTTTTCGTTGTAGAATGCTTCGTATTCTTTGGCTACCTTGATGTAGTCATGATGGCGTCTGACGTATTCCACGCTTTGCCGTTTCAGTTCCGCGATGCGCTCAGGCTTCAGCACCAGTTGTTCCAATTCATGGAAGACACTGTCGTAGTTCGGCGCTACGTTGACAATCGGCCGCAGTTCTTCTTCCCCTAATATCTCGTAGTTCTCGGGTTCACCGCCGCCCACGACAATCATTCCCTTCGACATGGCCAGCAGGGCATTCATGGCCGGTGTGTAGCTATACAGCTGGTCGAGAATCACATCGCTGGCGTTGAGCATCCGTTCGTATTGTGCAAAGGGAATACCGTTGGCCACTTGCAGGACAACCTGTTGCGGATATCTTTCTGCGATGGCTTCGGCGGCTTTCAACATAATATCAGTTCCTTTGTAGGCACTGCGTTTCTTGCTGATGCCGATAAACAGGTTGAGTTTGTCGTGAGGCTCCTCTACGCGGTTGCTTTCCGGCATCTTGATGGGGAAAGGAATGAAACGCGTTTTGTCGGGGAAGTTAGGCTCGTAGCACACCTGATACTCGTAGAGTCCGGTGATGATGCCGTCGCAGTCCTCGGCTATTGTTTTGTTCAGCCGTTCTTTCGTGGTGCCCAGCCAGTCGCGCTGCTCTGTGATGGCTGCTTCATCGGTACGCAGCTCGTTGCCGAAGTTGAAGTCGCTATACCGCAGGGGCTTCCGTTCCATGCACTCGTGCACCCAGTAGTAGTCCATGCCGAAGGCACTCAGGAACACCTTCTTGTTGTGTTTCCGCAGGTAGTTGTAGAAGAAGAACATCCGCTCTGCCTTCAGTTCAAAGAACATGGGGTTTATCAGCTGCACGACGTCGTATCCGCGCAGTCTGGGCAGCAGGGCGCAGAGCTTTGCCATCAACCGTAAGCCACCCAACTTGCCCGTAGGCCGTGACACATCGATGTCGCGCGGGTAGTTCTTCCAGAAGTCGCCATTGGATACCACCGTTACCTCGTGTCCTATGGCACGCAGTCCCTCTGCCAGTGTGGCATGCACGTTGCTGTATTCGCCTATGAGCAGTATTTTCATCTTTCTCGTTTTAATAGGGGCAGGGTGCGCAGAAGTACGGCACGTCCCAGTCGGGTGTTGCTCAGCTGCCGGAACCACTGGTATTTCTTCGAGTGGTTGCGGTTGGGTAGGGGGAACAGTCCCTCTCCGCGCAGCTCCTCCACACACTGCTCGAGTGCCTTGCTGGAACGTTTCTGGACGATGGTCTGGTAGATGTAGTCCATCGTCAGTTGTGCGATACGTCGCTGCATGGCCATACGGTCGCTGCGGGGTATGCGGTCGCAGAGTATGTGAAGCCTGTGAATGACTCCCCTGATGTCGCTCAGCCGCTTGTCCTTGCTTTCGTCGTCGGCGTGTGTGGTGATGCTGCCGGTATGCTTGTAATAGTAATATGCTTTGGCATTGGTTACAATGAGTTGTTCTGCGCGGATCAGCAGTTGGGGTGTAAACTCCTCGTCTTCGTGCCAGATGCCGGGGGTGAAGCGTAGTTCGCTTAGTACGGTACGTTTGAAGAGATACCCACATGCCGTGCCATGGATATTGTTTTTCAGCATGTATTCCGTTCCGCTGACTATGGGCTGGTCGCTGAATGTCGACTGAATGTCTGCATCGCTGGTAAAGTCGAACATCACCATGTCGATGTCCTGCTTCGTGCGGATGATGTCCAGGCAGTGGTCGTAGGCGGTGGTTATCAGGTGGTCGTCGGCATCCACGAACTGCAGGTATTTTCCTGTTGCCGTTTCGATGCCTTTATTGCGGGCCACGCTCAGTCCTCCGTTGGGCTGGCGCACGTAGATGATCTCGTCGCCATACTGCATCAGACCGTTCATGGGACTGACCTCCGAACCGTCGTCGATGATCAGTATCTCGCGTTCTTCGGGTTTCAACGACAGCGCCATGATGCTGTTGATGCACTCACACAGCATCTGCACCGGCAGGTTGTAGAAAGTCACGATGAACGTTACCAGCGGCTGGGTTTCTTGAATCGATGTACGAAGCGGATTATTTTGCATAGTAGTCTGATTCCTAATATGTTATTTATTATTGCTTTAAGTTTTTTAGAACCGCTAAATGACGCTACGTTTACGGTTCTTGGTGTGAGCGTCGGTGCGTCAGGAGTCTGTTCACACACATCAATCTGAATGTTCAGCAGATGCAGGTAATAGCTGTCGTCCATCAGCATCCCGTTGGTCAGGTGAGCCTCTAGCAACTGGCGCAGCTGTTCGCCGGTGGCAGTGGCGGTAATACCTTCCGGGTTCCAGCAGTAGTGATAGAATCCGTGGGCTGTGGTATTTACTTTCCGTGCCTTCCTGAGCAGCAGGGGCAGCGTGTAGGCATCCTCAAAGACCTTGCCCTTGGGAAACCGCACCGTCTCGAACAGCCTGCGCTGGTAGAGCTTGTTCCATGCATAGGTGTGCAGGTAGACCTCTCCTTTCAGCCAGTATTCGTCCATGTCGGTATAGGTGTGGTCCGCCGGTGTAAACCTGCCGCTGATGGCATACTCCACGATGTCGGCATCCTCAGCCTGCAGCAGCACGGGTGCCAGCGTGTCAGCCTCCAGATAGTCGTCGGAATCGACAAAGGTCAGGTATTCGCCCTGTGCAATGTCGATGCCGGCATTGCGGGCGTCGCTCAGTCCGCCGTTCGCCTTGTGAATCACCCGGATACGGGCGTCTTTCTGTGCCCAGCGGTCACACATGGCGGGGCATTGGTCGGGCGAACCGTCGTCGACGAGAATCACTTCCATGTCGTCCACGTGTTGGCTTAAAACACTCTCCACACAGCGGTCGAGGGTGTCTTCCACACGGTAAACGGGTATGATGACACTCAGCTTCATGTTTGCAAAGGTACGGAAAAAAGAGGAAAAAGCAAAATATTTTTGGCTTTTTGCTTACTTATTCGTAACTTTGCAGCCGGTTTGTCTGAAAAAGCATGAAGGAACAAGGCGACGGCAGCTATAAGCATATACTTAAATACACTGGCTTGTTTGGTGGCATACAGGGTCTGATTATTTTGATAGGCCTTGTACGCAACAAGGCTATGGCTGTGTTTATAGGTGCCGGCGGTATGGGTTTCAACGCGCTGATGATGTCTGTACAGACTTTTGCAGCTCAATGTACAAATCTTGGTCTTTCGTTTGGTGCTGTGCCGAAGTTGTCAGAACTCTATGAGCAGGACAATCATGAGCAACTGGATTACTACATACAGGTCATCCGACTATGGAGTATGATAGCTGCTGTGCTAGGCTTGCTGTTTTGTGTAGTTGCCAGCGGATGGGTGAACAGCATGACGTTTACATGGGGTGACCATACGCTGCACTATGCTATGTTGGGCGTGTCGGTAGCAATGCTGGCTATTTCTGGTGGCGAGACTGCGATATTAAAGGCTACTCGTCGCATGGGTTCTCTGGCCAGTATCCAGGTTGTTGGCGCCATTGGTGCTGTGTTGCTTTCGGTTCCGCTTTACTATTACAAGGGGCATTCGGGCGTGGTTCCTGCCATTGTGCTGATAGCAGCGTTAAACATGCTCTTAACGTTGTGGTACTCCTATCGTAAATGCCCGTTGAAGCTGAAGTTCACGCGTCGTCATCTGCGCGATGGCTATGGCATGATAAAACTTGGCTTGGCCTTTGTGCTGGCAGCAGCAATCGGTAGTGGTGCCGAGATGGCTATTCGTGCCTTCCTGAACGTGGAGGGCAGCATGGATGATGTCGGCTTTTACAATGCAGCCTATATGATTACCATCACCTATGCCGGCATGGTGTTCTCGGCCATGGAAACCGATTATTTCCCTCGTCTCTCTTCTGTTTGTAAGAATATCGAGGCGACTAACGAAACAGTAAACAAGCAGACTGAGGTGTCGCTGTTGTTTCTGTCACCCATGCTGGTGGCTTTGGTGATGCTGTTGCCTGTTTTGATTCCGTTGTTGTTTAGGAGCGACTTCCTGCCTGTGGTAACGATGGCTCAGGTGGCGGTGTTGGCCATGTATTTCAAGGTGTTGACGATGCCTGTGGCCTATATCACGTTGGCTCGTAGTCGTTCGCTGTCGTTTCTGCTGCTTGAGACAATCTATTTTGTCACCTTGGTGGTAGCCATCATGATGGGCTATCGATGGTGGGGCATTTGGGGAACCGGATTGGCTATTGTGGTGGCATATGTGGTGGAATGTGTAACGGTGAATGCCTATGCTTGCTGGCAATATAGCTATCGCCCCACATGGCAAGTGGGACGATATGCGTTGATTCAGATGTCTATTGGTGCTTTAGCTTATGCCGTATCGCTTTGCACTGATGGTTTCGTTTATTGGATAATAGAAGCCGCACTGACACTTGTCAGCACGGCTTATTCTGTTCACGTCCTGCATCAGAAGACGCACCTGTGGCAATCGTTGATGCGACGTTTTAGAATCCGTAAAGCCGAGGAGCAGGCTTAGAATCTGAAGTCCAGCTCTACGTCCACCAGATTGTAGTTGTGCTTCTTCTCGTTGGCAATCTCAATGCTACGGTCGTTCACGCGCGAATATTCCAGGTGCATCTCCAGGTTCTTCGTGAAGAAGTAGTTCAGACCGCATTCAATCTGGTTCACTGATGTTGCCCAGTCCTTCTGGTTACGATACGACTCGTAACGGGCCTTGGCGTGCAGCTTGCCCTTGATGATGGGCACGATGCCGAAGACGTACCAACCGTCGGCCTTGTCGCCCTTGCTGTAGTCTATCTCGCGCACGTTGTTACCGGGCGAGGCGGCACCCCAACCCTGGCTGTGGATATACTCTGCACGGAACGTGTACTCGTCCTTGTCGTACTCGGCCGAGAAGGCGTAACGATTCTTCTCGATGCTGCGTTTCTCGCCAGTCACGGGATCCAGCATGCCACCGCGGCTACCGGTCCATCCGAAGGCACCGATGCGCACGCCCTTGATGGGCATCACCCACACACCGCCGATGATATCCTTGCGGTTGTCCATATCCTTCTGATTGACACCCTCACCATTGTAGACACCCACCTGATAGTGGAACAGGCGGCGTCCGTTGGCATTGGGGAACAGGTCGCCCGAGAACTGGATACCGATATCACGTCCGCCTGAGCTCTTCTCACCGGTACGGTCGCCGAAGGCCGACAGTTTGTTGATGACGTCGGCATATCCGCGCCAGCCCTGCGTGATGGGGTGCGTGGGGTTCTCGAAGGTAAAGGCACGCTTGAACTGTCCGGCACGAATCTTAAACTCAGGGAATTTTCTCCATTCGGCATACAGGTCTACCAGCTGAACGGTGGGCTGTCCGGGGCCGGTGGCGTTGGTGCCCTGAATCTGTGCGCGCCAGTCGAAGTCACCGATCTTGCCGTCCAGAATGAAACGGGCCAGACGGAGGTTGAAGGTGTTCGACGAGTTCTTTTCAAGAATAGGATTCCCGTTTTCGTCTTTCCCCTTTTTGTACGGGTCCATACCCTGATACTGCAGCATGCCGTAGCCGCTGAATTTGATGTTCTTCACCCATTGAGGAACCTCAATCGTCGTCTTTTTCTCTTGTGCATTGGCGGTCAATGCGAAGCCCATCGCGAAGAGGGCCAGTGTCATAAGCTTTTTCATACGTGTTGTTATTTTTTGATTAGTAGTACAACATTCTCTACGTGTGGTGTGTGGGGGAACATGTCGACGGGCTGCACTTCCACCACGCGGTATTGCTCGTCCAGCAGTTGCAGGTCGCGGGCCTGTGTGGCGGGATTGCACGACACATAGACGATGCGCTGCGGAGCGGCCCTCAGAATGGTTTTCACCACGTCGGGGTGCATGCCGGCCCTGGGTGGGTCGGTGATGATGACGTCGGGACGTCCGTGCTCGGCAATGAACTCGTCGCTCAGCACGTCCTTCATGTCGCCGGCAAAGAACAGCGTGTTCTCTATGCCGTTTATCTGGGAGTTCACCTTGGCGTCCTCGATGGCCTCGGGCACATATTCGATGCCGATGACCTTCCGTGCCCGTCGCGCCACAAAATTGGCAATGGTCCCCGTGCCGGTGTACAAGTCGTAGACTAATGGAGAATTGAGAGGCTCTCCGTTCTCAATTGGCGCGAATGCAAATTCCCTTGCGACAGAGTACAGATGGTACGCCTGCTCGGTGTTCGTCTGGTAGAACGACTTCGGGCCCACCTTGAACCGTAGGTCCTCCATCAGTTCGAAGATGTGGTCCTGCCCCTTGAACACCAGGATGTCCTGGTCGCCGATGGTGTCGTTACACTTCTGATTGTCCAGATACAGTAACGACGTGATCTGCGGGAACTTATCTGCTATATATTGAAGCAGTGCTAGGGCCTGCTGGCCGTCGGCGCTTTGCCAGCGGTCTTTCTGATTATCCGGATTTTCCGGAATGTCCAGGTGGAACTGGAAGATCACCATCCACTCGCCGCTGGCGCTGTTGCGGATGATGACGTCGCGCAGCAGTCCCACCTGCTGGCGCAGGTCGAAGAATGACAGGCCGTGCCCGATGGCGTAGTCGCGCACCTCGTTACGGATCTCGTTGTGCAGGTCGTCCATCAGCCAGCACTTCTCTATCGGCAGAATCTTGTCGAACGCCCCCGTAATATGGAACCCGATGGCTGGCACATCTTTCTCTAAACTCTCATCTTTCAGCTCTGAACTGGTCAGCCAGCGCTTGTTGGCACAGCCGAAATCCAGCTTGTTCCTGTACTCCTGCGTCTTCACGCTGCCCAGGATGGGACGGAACTCAGGCAGTTCCACCTTGCCGATGCGCGTCAGCTGGTCGTACACCTGCTGCTGCTTCATCTTCAGCTGGGCGGCGTAGGGCAGCTGTTGCCACTTGCAACCACCGCACACGCCGAAATGCTGGCAGAACGGCTTCGCGCGTTCCTTACTATATTCGTGGTAACGGATGACCTCTGCCTCCATGAACGAGTGTTTCTTGCGCCGGACCTGCAGGTCGACGACATCGCCGGGCACTGCCCAGGGCACAAAGACCACCATGTCGTTGACCCTTGCCAGCGATTTACCCTCGGCGGCAAAGTCCGTGATTTCTATATGTTCTAATATGGGAAGCGGCTTCTTCTTTCGTGTCATTATCATTAATTTTCTGCAAATATAATCATTTTTTTGCAATAATCCAAACGAATCTCCATTTTTCTTCGTTCCACACCCTGAAGTTTCGGTTTTTCTTGCTATCTTTGCACCGATTTATCAACGATTGAACAATGAAGACCAGATTTTCTTTTTCACACATGATGCTGGCTGCAGCATTTTTCTGCTGCACGACGGCCAGCGTCGAGGCACAAAACAGTACTAAGTTCACCATGGGTCGCGTGTCCGACATCCAACCGCAGGGCTGGCTGCATGTCATGATGCAGCGGCAGCACGACGGACTGACCGGACACCCCGAGGCACTGTCGTATCCTTATAATTCATGCCTGTGGGCGGGCGAGATATCGCGCAACGGCGAGGCCTATGGCGAAAACTGGTGGCGCTACGAACAGACGGCATACTATACCGACGGACTGCTGCGGCTGGGCTACGAGCTGGGTGCCCAGGAGATGGTCGATAAGGCTATGGAGGGCATCGAATACACGCTGGCTCATCCTGACGAGAACGGTAAGCTGGGCAACTCCACGCTGGAGGGCATCACATGGCCCATGTCGGTGTACTTCCGTGTGCTGCAGGCCAAATACGAGCACGACGGCGACGAGCGCATTCCGAAGGCTTTGGAGAAACACTACCTGAACTTCACGCCCGACCAGCTGGCCTGTGGTATCGTCGGCGGTCGTAACATCATATCCATCGAGGGCATCCTGTGGACCTACGGCAAGACGGGCAATGCGAAACTGCTGCAGCTGGCCGAGGATGCCTGGGCCATTCAGGGCAAGTTTGCCGTCGACGAGACGGCCATTCTGAGCTCCGAGCCGTTCTACATGCACAGCGTGACGTTCTGCGAAATGCTGAAGCTGCCCCTGCTGCTCTATGCCTATACGGGCAAGCAGCACTATCTGGACCTGGCCATGACGGCTGTCCACAAGGTGGAGCGCGAGTCGATGTTGCCCGACGGTGTGCCGTCGAGTGCCGAGTTCCTGCTGGGCGACGATGTCTACACCAGTCACGAGACCTGCGACATCGTCGACTTCACCTGGACGCTGAGCCATTATCTGGCTGTGACGGGTGAGGCCGAGTGGGCCGACAAGATTGAGCGGGCCATATACAATGCCGGCATGGGTGCCATCACCAAGGACTTCCGTTCGCTGCAGTACTTCTCGTCGGTTAACCAGTTCATTGCCACGGGTACGTCGAACCATAACACCTACAAGCACGGCTCGACATGGATGGCCTACCGTCCGACGCACGAGACGGAGTGCTGTTCGGGTAACGTGAACCGCATGCTGCCCAACCTGGTTAGTCGCATGTGGATGACCGACAGCGAGGGTGGGGCCGTGGCTGCCATCTACGGACCCAGCAAGGCGACATTCCCCACTACCAAGGGCGATGTGACCATTAACTGTGCTACACTTTATCCTTTTGAATCGATGTTGATTTTCTCTGTCAGTGCAGCTGAAGGTGCCAGCATCCCCCTGACGCTGCGCATCCCCACATGGTGCAGCAATGCCTATCTCGCAGTCAACGGTTCCTCCGCCGGCATCCCCCTCCCCGCCGGCACCTTTGTGCACCTGCCCGAGGCGGTCAAGAATGGCGATCTCGTTATGCTCTCGCTGCCCATGACGGTCGAGAAGCATACTATCGAGGGCCAGGGCGTCTATTTCCAGCGCGGCCCGCTGCTCTACTCCTACGCCATTCCGCAGCAGAAGGTCGAGGACACTACGGAATATGAATGCATGCACGGCAAGAAGCCCGACAACCCCGACTTCAAGTGCTGGAACATCACGCCGACGGGCGCCTTCAACTATGCCTATGCCGACGACGGCCAGCCGCTGGAGTATATTGCTGCAGAGCTGCAGCCAGGAGCGCCTTTCCCCTTCGACATTGAGGATGTTACGGGTTGGATTCGCATCCCCGTGAAGCAGATAGCGTGGGACCTCGTGGACGGCCGCTATACGCCACACCTGCCCGAACAGGGACACCTGACGTTGCAGAGTGACGCCACACAGTACATCGACCTCGTGCCCTACGGCAGCACGGAACTGCGACTCACCGTGTTCCCCGATGCCGATGCACAGCCGCTGCCGGAACCTCAGAAACCCGACTACACCCGTCCGGCCGATGCTCCCGACTGCGTGTCGGTGGTTTACGATGCCGACTACGTCTACTTCGAAGAGCCCCGCTTCTGTTGGGACGAACCGATATACTGCAAGGTTCGCACGGCCGGTGACACCACTACCGACCTGCAAAGTCCACAGGGCGGTGACCGCTGCGAACTGGTGGGTACCACCGCCAACGGCCGGAAGATATGGCGCTGGATAGGCACACCGACTGCCGACCAACCCTTCGTGGAGCTCGTCTTCACCAACCACGACCTGCTGACGACCATCATGCCCTTCGCCAATGGAGGCTATTACCGCTACGACCGACTGGTCTATTTGGCCGATCAGACCGTTCCCACCTCCATCGCCAAATCCGCTGCCGGCAAGGCCTTCACCGCCGACTGGTTCACCCTCGACGGCCGCCGCCTCTACGGACAGCCCACCCAGAAGGGCGTGTACATCAACAACGGCCGCAAGCTCGTAGTAAAGTAATCGAAGAACTATAATACATTGTCACGGTATTGTTTGGCAGTCATGCCGGTGGCACGCTTGAAGTAGCGGTAGAAGGCTGTGGGTTCGGTGAATCCGAGCATATAGGCTATTTCCTGAAGTGTTTGTGTGCTGCGTGTCTCGATGAGACGCTTGGCTTGTGCCGTCACGTATTGTTCAATCCATTTGACTGGCGACAGACCGTTGGTGGCCGTGCGGATGACTTTGCTGAGATGCTTGGGGGTGAGTTCCAGCAAATCGGCGTAGTATTGGACCTCACGCGACTCCCGGTAGTGCTTTACTACGAGGTCGCAGAAACGTTTGAAAGTGTCAGCATAGCGGTTCTCTGCCCATTGCCGGTCCTGATCGCGACGGTAGTAGTTGAGAAACTCGTAGCCCACGGCGAGCTGTGCCAACAGGGCCTGGTAGCGGTGGGGCAGTTCACGCTCGGTGTGGTTGGCGATGATGGCCAGCTGGTCGACGATGGCGAGCAGGTGTGCGGCCTGTTCGTCGGTCAGCGAACAGAAGGGGGCGCTGTTGAATTTCTCGTAGTCGTGGCTGAAGGTATGGAAACGGAGGTCGTCGAGCATCTTCGGCGATATGAACAGCAGGGCGTAGGTAAAGTCGTCGGAACACTCCAAAGGGTGCATGACATGACCTGGCAGTATAATGGTCAGGTCGTTTTTGTGATGGGTGAAGAGCCGCATGTCGTACATGGCTCGTGCGCTGCCGCTCAGAATGAGGGTCAGGATGATGTGCGGGAATACGAAATCTTAATAACCCTGAGTATGAAGGGGAGAACACGGTGAGTAAGGCAGCACCCCCTGCCCTGGGGGTGACACTGAAGGAGGAACTGGACCGCATCACCAGCGAGGTGGCCGACACTCTCCAGTGGACGGCAGACCGCACGGACAGCAAGTATGTGTTGAAATCCTTGTATGACTAGAATAAGGGCAACACACGCTATCTGTTCAATTCCGATCAGAACCTGCGCGTGGGCTATGTCAGCAACAACGATGCATGGAAAAGAAAGTTTGATTTGGACAAAGGTCTGCTGTTCATGGGAAATGTGGAAATTGACGAGGGTAAATCCAAGGATTTCCATGTTGGTATGAAGACAGCTTCCGGCATACAGGCCATGATGGGCGGCAGCACTTGGGAACTGGAGGCGGATTCGGTAGATGCCAACGATCCAAGTAAAACACACGTCAACAAAGAAATCGCCGCCACGAAGATGGCTTTCTTCAAGAAGGTGGAGACCTCATTGCCCGATCCTACGGTCCATTTCCCTGGCCATGACTATGAGGCCGATTTGAATGGCAGCTTCACTTCCCCCGTGGCTGTGGTAGACGAAGATGCCAGCGCAACAATCACCTACTGGAGCAGTAACGAGAACGTGGCAACAGTAGACAAGAACACAGGTGCCGTGACGTTAAAAAAGCGCGGCACGGTGCGCATCTACGCTCAAGTGGCAGCAACAGCCAGCTACGACGACTACCTGACGTCCTATGTCCTGCGTATCGACGATAGCGAGGCTGCCGGCGGACGAAACCATCCCTTCACCGTGGCCGAGGCTATTGCCTACGCCAAGGAAGACCATGCCGAGGAGACTGCCAATGGTGTCTGCTATTTTGTCAAGGGCATCGTGTCGAGCGTCGGCGGAGCTATGGCTGGTATGGAAGACATGGGCGACATGATGGAAATGATGTCGGGCATGATGGAAGGTATGGAAGGCTTCGATATGAGTTCAATGATGAGCATGTTCATGGGCGAACAGGAAGCAGGTACCGTGACCTACGCCATCAGCGACAATGGTGTCGACCGCGACGCACTGGCCGTCAACAATGGCCGTGGACTGCAACTGGCTGATATGACTGCCGACGACATCAGCGTGGGCGACTGGGTGACCGTATATGGTCCGCTGGATTATTCGGAAGACAACGACATGATGTCGATGTTTGGCGGCGGTGACAAGGAGAAAACGGTGAAGATGCCACGTGTCAACTACCTGCAGGAGCATGAGCGCAATCTCATTACGAAAGATGTCATATTGTACTATGGTCAGACGAAACAAACCGACGAACTCTTTCAGATCACCGATATGTTTGGTGGCACGCTGGTTACAAACACGAACGCACAGGACAACTCGCTGCCCAAGACTTCGCTGAAGCTGAGCGATACTGACATTGCCAGCTGGGTGGTGGAAAACGCAGACAGTCTGCTGACTCCCAAGAAGTCGGGCATCATCACGGTGACGGTCAACGCACCCGTGCTGCTGCAGCCTGGCGACACCATCAAGATGAAGCGTAAGTTCAACCTGGACGTGAGAGACCGTGAAGTGCTGCCTGCCGGAACCATGGTGGGCAACTACGAGTTGGTAACCGATGCCAGCCAGTTGAAGCCTAACGACAAACTGCTCATCGTGGCTACGATAGACGACAAACCCAAGGTGCTCAACAGAAAGGCCGGTTCCAGCGGCAGCAGCGACAGCAGCAACCCGATGGCATCGATGTTCGGAGGCGGTGGCAATGCCAGCAATATCACCATTGGCAACGACGGCAAAATTACTGAGGTACCCGACGATGCCTTGATACTGACGCTGGAGCAGTCCGACGACAAGTGGCTGCTGCAGACCGGCAAGCGGGCTGACGGCATCATGACCTATCTCTATATCTCAGACTCCGACGGCGGTGGCAGCAACAGCATGATTCCCGGCATGGGCAGCAGTGGTGCCACACTGAAGACGGGTGTCCTGGCAGATGCAAATGCCCAGTATGTTGCCGGCGACAGCTGTAAGGTGGCGTTTACCTTCCTGGATGAAAAGAACGACAGCGTGAAGATGCAGTTCAATTCCTTCGGTTTCAGCGAAACAACCGGAATTAATTCAGTTGACAGTGGACAGGTGACTGTTGACAGTTATTACAACCTCGCTGGTCAGCGCGTGGATCAACCTGCCAAGGGTCTCTACATCGTGAATGGTAAAAAAATGATTAAATAATAATAGTAAATTACGATGATGAAAAAGATTTATATAAAACCCGATACAGAAGTGGTGCCCATATGCATGCAACTGCTGGCTGGCTCCGAACAATTGGACTTTAAGCAGACAATTGACCCTGAAGGAGAAGACGACACTGTCGATCTCTTCGAGCAGCTGTTGTGAAAAACCAATAACCCGCCCTTAATTTCCAATAAGGGCGGGTTATTTCAAAATAAGCGGAGGTTATTGGAAAATAAGGCTGGGTTATTGTCGGACAGGGGACGGTTTGCTGACATTGCTGACATGCTGACATTGATTCCTAAGAGTAATAAAAAAAATAAAAAAGGGTATTTTTAGCTATATACCCTTTTTTAATCACTCTATGGAAACTGATGTCAGCATGTCAGCAATGTCAGCGTTCAGAAGATTTTTAAATTTGTAGTGTTTGGCGCTATTTTCCTGTTAATTTCTTTGTAGTTTCCAAAAATATATGTAAATTTGCAGGAAAATCGGACGAAAAAGTCTGATGAACGATGAAATTATTAAATATACATAAATACCTAAACAACAAAATGAGAAAGAAAAGCGTATTGACATGGGCTGTAGCGATAGCTACGGTGGCCAGTGGTCTGACGGCATGTAGTATCGACATGCCCAAGCAGACAGACTCGTCGTTTGAAACGATGACAGTGAAGAAATCAGACATTGAGCTTCCTTATAAGTTCAGTGCCAGGATGAAAGGTCAGAACGACGTAACTGTTACACCACAGGTGAGTGGTCAGTTGATGAAGATTTGTGTGGCTGAAGGTCAGCAGGTGAAGAAGGGACAGACGCTGTTCGTCATCGACTCCCGCAATGCCCAGCTGGAACTGGAGGCAGCACAGGCCAACCTGCAGGCTGCCCTGGCTCAGGAAAACTCGGCCAAGCTGGAGTACGAGTCGAACAAAAACCTGTTTGAGAAGAAAATCGTGAGCAGCTATATGCTGACCAACTCGGAGAACTCGTACAAGCAGGCGCAGGCGTCGGTGGCTCAGGCCCGAGCATCGGTGAACCGCGCGAAGGTGAACCTTGGCTTCTGCACCATCACGGCTACGGTGCCGGGTGTCATAGGCGAGATTCCCGTGCGTGTTGGTGACCAGGTGTCGCCGATGACACAGCTGACCATTCTGAGCGGCAACACGACGATGTATGCTGAAATCTCCATAACGGAGGCCGTCATCGAATCAGCGGTGAAGGAGGGTATGAACGCTGCCGATATAGAGAAATATGTTGCCCAACTGCCTCCTGCAACGTTTGTCATGAAGAATGGTACGGAGTATCCTCACAAGGGGCGTTTTACCAGCCTGACGGGTGTTGTGAATGCTGCTACCGGTTCGTTGACCGCTAAGGTCTTATTCCCCAATCCCGAAGGTCATCTTTATTCCGGCATACAGGGTACGGTGGTGATAGTCTTCGCCGAGAAGGATTTGATTGTCGTTCCCCAGAATGCTGTGATACGCCTTCAGGATAAGTCGCAGGTTTATAAGGTGAAGGCCGACAGTACGGCTACGGCTGTCGAAGTGACAACGGCAGACACTGGCAACGGTAAGGACTTCATCATCACCAGTGGCCTGAATGTGGGTGACAAGATTGTGACCACAGGTGCCAATAATGTCACCGAGGGACAGAAGGTGCTGTTCCCTGAGGAAAAGAAGAGTGAAAAGTAATTTCGTTATAACGTAATATCGATATTTCGAAATATGAAAAACAATATTTTTATCAATAAATACGTGATGGCATGTGCCATCTCGATTGTCATCGCACTGGTGGGCTATATCTCGATGAGCACACTGGCAGTCGAGCAATACCCAGATATCGCACCGCCTACGGTGAGTGTCAACACAAGCTATTCCGGTGCTGACGAGAACACGGTGATGAAGTCGGTCATCCAGCCTCTGGAAGAGGCCATCAATGGTGTGCCCGACATGACCTACATGACGTCTAAGGCAGCCTCTGATGGTAGTGCTGATATTACTGTCTATTTCAAGCAGGGTACTGATCCTGACATGGCAACGGTGAATGTGCAGAACCGCGTGACCTCAGCACAGGCACTGCTGCCTGCCGACGTCATCAAGGTGGGTGTGAAAGTAGAAAAACGTCAGAACAACATCCTGCAGATCTTCGCCGTGAAGAGTGCCGATGGCAAGTACGACGAGGACTTCGTGTCGAACTTCGTCGACATCAACATCAAACCGCGACTGATGCGTATCACCGGTGTGGGTAACGTACAGAGTCTGGGTAACACCTATGCCCTGCGCATCTGGCTGAAGCCCGACGTGATGGCACAGTATGGTCTGACGCCCAATGAGATCTTCGCAGCCATCGGCGGACAGAGTTTCGTATCGGCCGTGGGTTCGCTGGGTGAGCAGTCGGAAAACTCTTACCAGTACTCGATGCAGTACAAGGGTACACTGAAGACTGTCGAGGAGTTCAACGACATTGTGCTGCGCACTAGCGACAGCGGTCACCTGCTACACCTGAGCGACGTGGCCGAAGTGGAGATTGGAGCCGTGAGCTACAACTTCACATCGAACATCGACGGTAAGCCGGGCACCATCTACATGGTGTTCCAGGCACCGGGCGCCAACGCTACCGAGGTGAACGCCCGCATCAACAAGCTCTATGAAGACCTGAAGCCGACAATGCCTGCCGGGCTAGAGTTTTTGATCTTGGAAACCAGTGACGACTTCCTGTTCGCTGCCATCCACAATGTGGTGGAGACACTAGTCATCGCTATCATCCTCGTGATCCTTGTGGTGTACTTCTTCCTGCAGAGCTTCAAGGCGACGGTTATCCCGTCCATTTCGATCATCGTGTCGTTGTTGGGAACCTTCGCCATCGTGTCGCTAGCAGGCTTCTCGCTGAACATTTTGACGCTATTCGCCCTTGTGCTGGCTATCGGTACCGTGGTGGATGACGCCATTGTGGTTGTTGAGGCGGTCATGGCGAAGATGGAGGGTGGCATCACCGATGCCCGTGAGGCGACGCGTCAGGCTATGAACGATGTGTCAGTCGCCGTCATCTCGTGTACCTTGGTCTTCATGGCTGTGTTTATCCCAGTGGCCTTCATGCCGGGTACTTCGGGCTCGTTCTTCACGCAGTTCGGTGTCACGCTGGCATCGGCTGTGGGTCTGTCGTGTGTATCGGCTTTGACGCTGTGTCCTGCCCTTTGCGCCATCATGATGCGCTATTCCAAGGACGGCAAGGAGAAGAAGAACCTGAACTACTATGTCACCAAGGCCTACACTGCCAGCTATAACGCCATCCTGAGGAAATATACCAAGAGCGTGAGCCGCTTTATCAAGCGCCCGGTGATCGCGGGCATCTTGCTCGCCATCGCTGCTGTGCTGCTCGTCATCTTCATGCGCGGTCTTCCCAGTGGTCTTGTGCCGCAAGAAGACCAGGGCGTGTTCTTTGCCGAGGTTCGTGCTCCAGAGGGCTGCACCCTGCATGAGACCCAAGAGATTGTGAAGATGGTCGAGGAGCGTGTGAAGAAGATTCCCGAGTTGGAGAGCTACGCTGTGGTGAGTGGTTATGGCATGATGGCCGGTCGTTCGGGCAGCTGCTATGCCACGCTCATCATCCGCTTGAAGAACTGGGATGACCGTCCGGGTATGAACCACAACATCATGCTGGTCTACGCTCGCTTCGCCATGGACTGCAAGGACATCAAGAATGCCCGGGTTATCCCATTCCAGATGCCACAGGTGCCAGGCTACGGCTCGAACAGCAGTGTGAACCTGGTGCTGCAAGACATGCAGGACCGCCCGATGTCGGACTTCAACATCGACGCGACCCAATTCCTAACCAAGCTGAACGAGCGTCCAGAAATCATGATGGCCATGTCGACCTATTCAGAGCGTTTTCCGAAATATCAGGTCGAAGTCGACGCTACGCAGTGCGACCGCGCTGGTGTGACACCCGCTTCTGTGCTCCGCACCCTGGGTGCCTATTGCGGTGGCTCTTATGTAGGCAACTTCAACCAGTTTGGCAAGGTGTATCGCATCATGGCCAACGCTGCGCCTGAATATCGTCTTGACCCCTCGTCGCTCAATAACATCTTTGTGCGTGTGCAAGGTGGCAAGATGGCTCCCATCTCGGAGTTTGTCAATTTGTATGAGATTGTCGGCTCGGCCTCGGTCGATCACTTCAACCTATTCCAAAGCATCACTTGCGGTGTGATGACCGCCAGCGGATACTCGGAGGGCGATGCTCACAAGGCCATTGCCGAAGTGTTCAAAGAGTCGATGCCTAACGGCTACAGCTACGAATATGGTGGCATGTCGCGCGAGGTGGAGGAAGCGGCGGGCTCTAACGCCACGGCACTCATCTACTGCATCTGCGCCATCCTCATTTACCTGATTCTTGCATCACTCTACAACTCATGGTTCACCCCGATGGGCGTGCTGCTGAGCGTGCCCTTCGGTCTGATGGGCTCGTTTGGCGCCATCTGGCTGGTCTCGCTACTGCATCTGCCTGGCATGGAGAACAACATCTACTTGCAGACGGGTGTGATCATGCTGATCGGTCTATTGGCGAAGACCGCCATCCTCATCACCGAGTTTGCCTCAGAGCGTCGCGAACAAGGCATGAGCATCCGCGATGCTGCATTTGCCGCCTGCGAGGAGCGTCTGCGTCCCATCTTGATGACCGTAGTCACGATGATTGCGGGTATGATTCCGCTCATCATCGCCGGTGGC
>JAEEVW010000022.1 GCA_016291085.1 Prevotella sp. | reverse complement strand
CCTGCCAAAGATTTATCCCGACTATACCGATGTCACCATTCCTATCAACATAGCACCACTGACCTTTGAACTTGATGAGAAGGCCGATGAGATGATAGCCCGCTATGCCGTAGGTGATAAGGAGATAGTCTGTGTGGATAAGGCACAGCCTGATATGGACGATTGGCGCACGCTGACAGAGAAGGCTAAGGGTGGTGCTATCACCGTTGACGTCTATGCCCGTAAGGCTGACCAATGGACCCACTACAAGCCCTTCAACATCTTTGTATCGCCTGACAGTATCGACAGCTACCTAAGTTACCGTCTTATCTTCCCCTCTTTCGTCAGTTACGAGGCACTGACCATCAATCAGCGTTGTCTGGAAAACTATGATGAAAACGTGATTTACGACAACATCCTATGCACTTTCGAGAAAGACGGCCAGTGCATCAACTGTCATAACTACCAACAATATAACCCTAAACGCATGCAGTTTCATGCACGTCAGAACAATGGTGGCACCATCATCACTTATGACGGCAAGACCAAAAAGGTAGACATGAAGAACGACTCCATTCTCTCAGGTGGTGTCTACCCTGCATGGCATCCTTGGTTGAAACTAATTGTCTATTCCACAAACAAGACCGCTCAGAGGTTTCATACCATGCACCACAACAAGATTGAAGTGTATGACATGGGGAGTGACCTCATTGCCTACGACATCGATAAGGGAGAAGTTACTAACCTTGAGAATGACAGCACCGAACTGGAAGTGTTTCCTGCTTGGGCTCCAGACGGCAAAACACTCTACTACTGTAGTGCGCATTTTCAATGGCAGGACTCAACCCTAAGGAATACCGTGAAATTCACGAATTATTCGAAAAAGCTGAAATATAATATCTACCGCAAGAGTTTCGACCCGGAAACGATGACCTTCGGTCCCCGCGAACTCGTCTTCTCTGCCGACAGCCTCAACAAGAGTGCAACCTTGCCACGCATCTCACCCGATGGACGCTACCTGATGTTCACACTAGCAGAATACGGTGTGTTCCACATTTGGCACCACGATGCCGACCTTTGGATGATTGACCTGCAGAATGGAGAGGCACGGGCTGCACAGGAACTTAACTCATCCGACACAGAGAGCTACCATTCCTGGTCAAGCAATGGCAAATGGGTTGTCTTCAGTAGTCGGCGTAACGATGGCACCTACACCCGTCCTTTCTTTGCACACATCGACAAGAACGGACAAGGCACCAAACCTTTCGAACTGCCCAGTGCCGACCCAGACTACCATCGTCAGTTCATGAAATGCTACAATATTCCAGAGTTCATGCATGGACCTGTTACTATTAAGCCACAGGCCTTTGCAGAAATTCTGAAAGGCGATGGTGAACCCGTGAAATACGTACAAAAGCTCAGCAAATAGTAACAAGCATATATACAAGCAGCGCACCCGAAATGGATGCGCTGTTTGTGTATAGTAAGGAGAGGTTAATCAACCTCCGAAATTGTCGTACATAATGCTTTCAGGATCTACGCCAAGCGAGTCGAGCATAGAAACGACAGCCTTCGACATTGGACCAGGACCACACATGTAGTACTCGATATCCTCGGGAGCCTCGTGGTCCTTCAGATAGGTGTTCAGCATGACCTGATGAACAAAGCCTGGGGTGTACTTGACGCCAGCTGCATCGGCTGCAGGGTCTGGACGGTCCAAAGCCAGGTGGAAGTGGAAGTTGGGGTACTCCTTCTCCAAGCCAAGGAAGTCGTCGAGATAGAACACCTCGTTGAGCGCGCGAGCACCATAGAAGTAGTGCATCTCGCGATCGGTGGTGTGCAGCGTCTTCGTCATGTGCATGATCTGAGCGCGCAGAGGAGCCATACCGGCACCACCACCAACCCAAATCATCTCCTTCTTCGAGTCGAAGTGTGGGTGGAAATCGCCGAAAGGTCCGCTCATAATCACCTTATCGCCCGGCTTGAGCGAGAAGATATAAGATGAAGCGATACCCGGGTTCACATCCATGAAGCCGCTGCGATCGGGCTTGAACGGAGGTGTGGCGATACGTACTGTCAGCATGAAGACATCACCCTCGGCAGGATAGTTGGCCATTGAGTAGGCACGGATGGTATCCTCGGGGTTCTTACACTTCAGTGGGAACAGTCCGAACTTCTCCCAGCTTGGCAGATACTCATCGCCAATGAGCGACTTGTCGAAGTCCTTATCGTAGTCGATGCAATCGAACTTAGGAATCTTAATCTGAGCGTAAGAGCCAGGCAGGAAGTCCATATGCTCGCCTGGAGGCAGCTGTACCTTGAACTCCTTGATAAAGGTAGCCACGTTCTTGTTGCTGATAACGGTACACTCGTACTCCTTAACGCCGAGAATGCTCTCGTCTACGTGGATCTTCAGGTCGCCCTTCACCTTGCACTGGCAACCTAAGCGCCAGTGGTCCTTGATCTGTTTACGGGTGAAGTGAGGCTTCTCTGAGTCGAGGATCTCACCCCCACCCTCAAGAACCTGAACCTTACACTGTCCGCAAGAGGCCTTACCACCGCAAGCCGATGGCAGGAATATGCCGTTCTGGTTCAGAGTAGCCATCAGGTTATTGCCCTGAGGCACATTGAGCACCTTATCGCCATTTACTGTAATATTCACGTTGCCGCTGGGGCTCAGATACTTCTTAGCCACCAACAGGATAACCACCAGCAGGATGATTACCAAGAGGAAAACCCCTATACTATATGCTATAAACTGTGCCATAATCTTAGATATTTAAGCCAGAGAAACACATCATCGCCATAGCCATGAGGCCCACGGTGATAAACACAATGCCGAGGCCCTGCAGAGGCTTGGGAACGTCGCTGTACTGCATCTTCTCGCGGATGGCACCCATAGCCACGATGGCCAGAGCCCAACCGATACCAGAGCCGAAGCCATAGATGATGGCATCCCATACAGAGGTGATGGCCTGAGAGTTGCTTGAATCCATCAGGATGCGCTGCTGCATGAACAGCGAGGCACCCATGATAGCGCAGTTAACGGCAATCAGAGGAAGGAAGATACCCAGCGCTGCATAGAGCGAAGGAGAGTACTTCTCTACTGTCATCTCTACCAACTGCACCATACCGGCAATCACGGCGATGAAGAGAATAAACGACAGGTAACTGAGGTCTACACCCTCAACCAGACAGTCGGGACCCAGCACCTTGGTCTGCAACAGATAGTTAACGGGAACGGTAACTGTGAGCACGAATGTAACGGCCAGTCCCAGTCCCAGCGAAGTCTTCACAGTCTTCGACACAGCCAGATATGAGCACATGCCGAGGAAGAAAGCGAAGATCATATTGTCGACAAAAATCGAACGGAATAGTAATGATATTGCGTGTTCCATATCTTATTTCTCCTTATAAAAATATGCACGATGTACCCAAATAACACAGCCAACCAGAATGAGCGCCATAGCAGGCATCGTCATCATACCGTTGTTCACATAGCCGAAGTCGTAGCAGGCATCAGGGATAATCTGGAAGCCCAGCAGAGTGCCGCGGCCCAGAAGCTCGCGAACAGCACCCACGATAACCAGAATCATAGCGTAGCCCAATCCGTTACCTACTCCATCGAGGAACGAAGGCCAAGGCTTGTTCTGCATAGCAAAAGCCTCGAGGCGTCCCATCAGGATACAGTTGGTAATAATCAAACCTACATACACAGACAGCTGAACGCTAACATCGTAGGCGAAAGCCTTCAGAATCTGAGACACGATAGTTACAAGAGCAGCCACAACCACCAGCTGAACCACAATACGAATGCGGTTAGGAATAGTGTTGCGGATAATCGAGATGATTACGTTAGAGAAAGCGGTAATCACCGTTACAGCAAGACCCATCACGATGGCAGGCTTCAGCTGACTGGTAACAGCCAGAGCCGAGCAGATACCCAATACCTGTCCGAGAATAGGATGGTCGAGGTTCAACGGGTTTGTGAAAACCTCCTTATTTTGTTTACTGAATAAAGCCATAGTTTACTCCTCCTCTGCTTTAGTTTCTGTGGCTGTGGAGTCAGTAGGCTCATCTTTCGTACACTGCATCTTTACAAACAGTTGTACATAGCGCTTGCCTGCATCCTTTAAACCAGCCTTAATCATATCGTTCACACCATTAGAGGTCAGGGTAGCACCCGTCACACAGTCAACCTGCGTCGTGGGGTCTTCCACCTTCTTCACTACCGAGAGGGCTACTTCGCTGCCATCAGCAGGGTCAACGAAGACCTTCTTGCCAATGAACTTCTCCTGCCACTCCTGAGAGTCCTTAATCTCTGCGCCCAGGCCGGCCGTCTCGCTCTCATGGTTGAAATAAGCACCATAGACAACGGGATCATCATCGCCATGAATAGCAACATAGCCACTGATGCCGCCCCAGAGTCCCATACCTTTCAATGAGACGACAAGAATGTCCTCACCATTGATTTCGCATGAATAATATTTCTGACCATCAATCTCACCCTCGTCTTTCACAACCTCAGCGTATTTGGCCTCAGCCTCCGCGCCGTCCAGGTTGCGGATGTTGAGCGAATAGAGAATCTGCTTCTTCACATCGAGGGCCACGTTAGCATCCTGCATGGGCTTCAGTGCCTGATAGACAAACGCCAGCAGGAAAGCCACGATGACTACGAGTATCGCGCTATATATAATAATGTACGCGTTAGAATTCGTATTTAACTTAGCCATAATTCTTACTGTTTTACTTTTTACCTTTTTACTTTTTTCGAGCTAAGCGTTTCGAGATATTGCGCTCAACGATGAAATGGTCGATTGTTGGAGCAAACATATTACCAAAGAAGATGGCAAGCATCATACCCTCAGGATAGCCGGCATTCATCACACGGATGATGATAGCCATAGCACCAATCAGGAATCCGTAGATATACTGACCTGTAGTGGTGCGGCAAGAAGTAACAGGGTCTGTTGCCATGAAGACAGCACCAAAAGCGAAGCCGCCAAGTACGAAGTGATGCCACCAAGTCATTGACTGACCTGTCTGCTCGAAGATGCATGCGAGAACAGCACCACCCACGAAGACGCTCAGCATGGTACGCCAAGAAGCGATGCCTGCCCACAACAGGATAATGGCACCGATGGCGATGGCGATGAGCGATGTCTCACCGATAGAACCTGGGATGAAGCCACAGATCATGTCACAGATAGACGCATCGGGGTTGATGCCCTGTGCCATCTGTCCAAGAGGTGTGGCAGCGGTGAATCCGTCGGGTAGCGTGTTACCCAGTCCGAAGATAGAGTCCTGAGCCACCCAGACTGTATCACCAGTCATCTTTGAAGGATAGGCGAAGAACAGGAACATACGGGCTGCGATAGCCGGATTGAAGATGTTCATACCCGTTCCGCCGAAGATCTCCTTACAGAAGATCACTGAGAATGCACAGGCCAAAGCCAGCATCCACAGCGGACAACCGATAGGAATGATCAGCGGGATGATGATACCAGATACGAGGTAACCCTCCTGGATCTCCTCACCCTTCCACTGAGCCCAGGCAAACTCGATGCCAAGACCTACGATGTAAGATACCAGAATCTTTGGCAGCACAGCCAGGAAACCATAGAAGAAGATTTCCAGGAAGCTTGCTGTTGCCAGTGTGCCAGCAGCGGCGTAGTTCTGGTAACCGATGTTATACATACCAAACAGCATGGCTGGCATCAGGGCGATAACCACCATACTCATAATGCGCTTCGAGTCGATGGCGTCGTGAATGTTCACGCCACCAGCCTTTGCTGTGTCATTAGGCACATAAAGGAAGGTCTCGAAGCCGTCGAATATCGAACGGAAAGCATGCAGCTTGCCACCCTCTTCGAAGTTCGGCTTTACCTTATTGAGATAATTTCGTAATGCTTTCATATTCGTTATGCGTTTTCTTTACGTAAAATGTTAAGACCTTCACGCACGATGCGTTGCAACTCGAGCTTAGAGCTGTCGACAAACTCTGCCAGCGCAAAGTCCTCAGGAGACACCTCATAGATACCCAGCGCCTCCTGACGGTCGATATCACCAGAGATGATAGCCTTGATGAGATACTCACCATAGATATCCATAGGCAGCACCTTGTCGTACTCACCACTCATAATCATGTGGCGCTCACCACCCTTGATACGAGCATCGAGCGCATACTGCTTCTTGCCACAAAGCCAAGAGAAATAGCTGCGGTTGACGGAGAACTGCTTGAAGCGCGGAAGAATCCAGCCCAGCATCTCGTCGGCATCGTTACCCTCGGGAATCACAGTAATCTCAGAGGTGTGAGCACCCAGGAAACCTTCTTTGGTAGTAGGACGACCTGTCAGCACGTTGCCATTGATGATGCGAACACTCTTCGTGGCATCGTAACTGTTAGAGAGCAGCGTAGAGAGTTCCTCACCAACGAGCATATCCACGTAAGCGGGATTCGTCACCTCACTACCGCAGAGTGCAACTCGCCTAGTCAGGTTTACCCTGCCAGTATTGAACAGACGACCGATGAACAGCACCACGGTCGGATCGCCAATGGTCCACACCACTTCGCCCTTGTTGACTGGGGCAATGTTGTTCACCTGAACGCCCACGTTGCCTGCGGGGCACTTACCATCGAACACATTCACCTCGACGTCTTTGTAGTTCTCGCATGTAGAGTGAACACCACAACCAAGATAGGTCTTTGCAATCTTCGACAGCGCCGTCAGACCCGTCTGGAAGTCCTGCTCCTGGCCCTTCACTTCATAATCGAAACTGGCAGCTAAAGGCTTGTCGCGCAGGGCAGACACAAAAATTGCCTTAGGCATCGTCTGCGGATTAGTAGACACAGCATAAGGCAACTGGTTGATGTATCCGAAGATACCCGCCTCCAGCAATGCGTTAATGACTTGTGCGCCGTCCATCGTGCTGACATCCTTCTTGCCGAAGTCCGTAAACTCCTGCTGGCTGTCGGCATCGACCTTGATCGAGAGCACCTTTCTGCGTTCGCCACGTACCACCTCGCGGACTGTTCCGCTCACCGGTGAGGCAAACTTCACGTCAGGATACTGTTTGTTGACAAACAGAGCATCCCCAGCCTTGACCTTATCGCCTTCCTTGACGACAACCTTTGGAGTGACTCCCTCGAAATCATCGGGAACAAGCGCAAACTTGCCGTTCGACTTCAACTGAATCAGTTTCTCCTCAGCACGTCCCTGAAGGTGAATGTCCAGGCCTTTGTGTAACTTGATTACATTTGCCATGAATATAACTAAAATGAATTTTGAATAGCCTTCTCTTATAAGAATGGTGCAAAATTAATAAAAAAATGATAGAAGATGAAGAAAAAATGATTGAAAATAACACAAATCACAACTTTTTCTTGTAATTTTGTGCCAAAATTTGAGGCAAACCCTACGTTTTGCTATCCCAATTTGTCAGTTTTGAAGGTATTTAAGTACATAGTGAACATCATCGTATGGACCGTTTTAGGCCTGTACTTATTGTTCATCCTTACCTTCAAGATACCCGCCATGCAACAATGGCTGGGTGGGAAATTGGCCACTGTGGTGGCTCAGAAACTGGGCACCAATGTGAGCATCGGCAGGGCGGATGTCGGCATCCCCAACCGACTGACACTCTATGATGTTGTGATTCGCGACCAACAGGACAAGGACATGCTGACAGCCCGCAGACTGTCGGCCACCATTGATCTGCTGCCACTGACGAAAGGAAAGATATCCATTGCCACCGGACAGATTTTCGGAGCCCACGGAGTGTTCTACCAACGCGACTCGCTAAGCAAGCCTAACTTCCAGTTTGCACTCGACTCGCTGGCCTCGAAGGATACCACCAGTACTGCCCCTCTCGACCTGCGTTTCAACTCGCTGATCATGCGACATTCCAGCATCAGCTTTGATCGTCAGGACCTGCCGGAGACACCTGGAGCACTGAATCCTAATCACCTGAAAATAAGTGATATCAATATCCATGCCATCGTCAAGACACTGACTGAAGACTCGCTCAACATCAACCTAAAGCGACTGGCACTGAAAGAACAGTCGGGACTGCAGATTGACCGTCTGGCATTTCGTTTCCAAGGTGGCAGACACGACAGCAATCTGCAGGACTTCGAACTGAAAATGCCTGGCACCGAGATCAAACTGGGTGATATAGAGGCGAAATACCAATTCAGGGACAAGCATTTCATGATACCTTCGCTGGTTCATAAAGGAAGTATCGAGCCGTCGACCATTACCTTGTCAGATCTGGCTTGTCTGTTGCCCTCGCTAAAAACATTCAACAGCACCCTAACTCTCTCTGCCTCCTTTCGCGGACAAGGTGAGGATGTCATCGTTTCCGATCTGCTGGTGAATTCGACAACGGGAGACATCGATATCGACATTGACGGTTGGGTAAGAGACCTAACGCTGCCTGAGCCCACCTGGCTGGCAGACATCAACGACTTGAGACTCTCCGACAAAACCATCAGTTTCATATCAGAAAACCTGAAAGGCCAGCAGATGGACGTGCCACCTATCGTGACCCGACTGGGAAATATCCACATGAAAGGATTTGTCAAAGGCACCGGCGTCAGCGAAATCACCACCAACAGCCAGCTGGCCACAGATGCGGGCAATGTGGCGCTGAACCTGATGCTGAACCGCCAACGCGAATTCAGCGGCAACATCCATACCGATGGCATCAACCTGAAACAACTGACTGATGACGAGCAGTTCGGCATGCTGGCCACCGAAATCAACCTCAGCGGCAAATTGCCAACTGAGAGCGACATCACCCTCGAAGCAGATGGCATCATCAAACAGTTTGACTATAAAGGATACCAATTCCAAAACATTGCCGTCAACGGACTGTACAGTCCTGACGACATTCACGGCACGCTGAGCATTGACGACCCTAACCTGCAACTGTCGGTCGACGGTATTTTGAAACGGACAGGACAGACGAAGAATGTACAGGTCGAAGCCAGCATCAATCAGTTCTCACCACAGGCCATCCATCTGTCTGACAAATGGGGCGAAGCCCGTTTTTCCGCTAATCTGAAAGCCGACTTTACGGCCAGTGGCACCAACGACGCCATGGGCAACATAGACCTGACGGACCTGTCGATGGTGTCACCGGACGTCAACTATCAGATGAATGCCCTGCACGTGGAGTCGGGATTTGAAGACAACGTCCACCACATTACATTGGACAGCGACTTTGCCACAGCCAACATCAAAGGCGATTTCGATTACAGGACACTATTGCAGAGCATTAACAACTTTGTTGTCACCAAGCTCCCCACCCTGCCAGGACTCCCTCAGGTGAATCCGAACACGAACAACAACTTTGCCATCGACGTCACTATCCGCAAATCCGACTGGCTACAGCACTTGCTGCAGGTTCCCGTCCAACTGCCCCGTCCGCTGACACTGCACGGAACGGTGAACGACAAGATGCAGCAAATGGTTCTCATGTGCAACATCCCCCAACTGTTTTACAAAGACAGCCAGTACGACGACTGTAACCTCAGCATTGTATCACCCATGAACACCCTGCTCTGTGACCTGAGCGCCACCAAGTTGATGGGCAATGGTGAAAAATGGGACCTGCAGGTGACAAGCAGTGCTTATAACAATCAGTTGACAGCATCGCTCCTTTGGGACAATCATGCTACAAAGCACATGAGCGGTATGATTACGGCAATGGCAGAATTCAACACGACACTGGAAGGCAAGGCGATTACAAACGTAGACATCGCCTCGTCGAAAATCAATATCAACGATGCTGTTTGGGATGTACAACCCTGTCACATAGCCTATTACGACAATCGACTGGACATCTTCAACTTCGCCGTTCGGCACAATCAGCAGCACTTGATGATAGACGGCACGGCATCGGAAAGCAATCTCGACTCTCTACAATTCAACCTCAAGGGAATTGACATCAGCTACGTGCTGAACCTTGTCAACTTCCACGCGGTATCGTTCAGCGGGCTGGCTACTGGAAGCGGAAATGTCAGTGGTGTATTAGGAGAGCTGCAGGCCAACGGAGCCCTGAAGGTTGATGAGTTCAAATTCGAGGATGGACGCATGGGAACACTCGATGCCCACGTCAACTGGAACAAGGAAAAGAAACAAATTGATATTCACGCCATTGCCGACGACGGTCCGGAAGCCAAGACACTCATCGACGGTTATGTGTCGCCCGAGCGCAACTACATCGACTTAGGCATCCGCGCTGAAGGCACGTACCTCGACTTTGCCAAATCGTTCACCAGCAGTTTCTGCAGTCATGTTGACGGACACGCAAACGGCGCCGTACGGCTTATCGGACCGCTGGACGCCATCAATCTGACAGGAGAGTTGCTACTCAACGGACATGCCCACGTTACAGCTCTGGGGTGCACCTACGAGATGCGCAACGACACGATTCGTATGGTACCTAACGAGATGGAGTTTGTACGCTGTGAGGTCTACGACATCTATGGCAACCAGGGTATCTTGACGGGCGGCATACATCACCAGGAACTGACTAATCTCACTTTCGACATCTACGTCGACGCAGAAAACCTGCTGGCCTACGACTTCCCCGACTTCGGAGAGGAGATGTTCTACGGAACGGTCTTTGCACGGGGCAAGGCAGCCATCCACGGTCGCGAGAACGAAACCATCATTGAAGCCGACATTACTCCGCAAAAGAATTCCTTCTTCGTCTACAACGCATCCAGCCCTGAGGTAGCCAGCAGCCAGGAATTCATCGTATGGGGCTCAGCAAGTGAAAAGGGAAAAGAGAATAGTGAAAAATTAGCTTCTGCCACCGACGACGACAATTTCCGTAGCGACCTGACCATGCGTCTGAAGGTGAATACCACGCCCGACGCCCAGTTGCGACTGCTCATGGATGCCCGTACTGGTGATTACATCGTCCTGCGAGGACGAGGCGACCTACAGGCCACCTACTACAACAAGGGAGGTTTCAACATGTTCGGCAACTACGAAGTAACCGAGGGCAAATACAATGTCACCATCCAGAACATCATCAAGAAAGACTTCACCTTCTCTGAAGGCGGAACCATTGTGTTCAGTGGTGATCCCTACGACGCCCAGTTAGACCTGCAAGCCCAGCACATCGTCAACGGTGTCAGCCTGTCAGACCTCAACATCGGACAGTCGTTCGCCAACACCGTACGCGTCAACTGTCTGATGAATATCACGGGCCAGCCGCGGGCTCCCATCGTTGACTTCGACTTCGACATCTTGAACGTCAACTCCAACGAGAAACAGATGGTGCGCAACGTTATCAACGGACAAGACGAAATGCGCCAACAGGTTATCTATCTGCTGGCCATCGGACGATTCTATCCGCAGGGAGCCAACAATGCCGCAGAAAACGAGTCGCAACGTAACAGCACATCGCTGGCCATGCAGAGTCTGCTGTCAGGAACGCTCAGCGGACAACTGAACTCAATGCTGGGACAAGTCATCAAGAACGACAACTGGAATTTCGGAGCAAACATCTCGACTGGTGACGAAGGATGGAACAATGCCGAATACGAAGGTATCATTAACGGTCGTTTGCTGAATAATCGTCTGCTTATCAACGGACAATTCGGATATCGCGACAATGCCACTACGACGACACCCTCGTTTATCGGTGATTTCGACATTCGATACCTGCTCTCACCTAACGGTAATCTTGCCCTGAAGGTCTATAACCAGACCAACGACCGCTACTTCACCCGCTCGTCACTCAACACCCAGGGCATCGGCATCATCATGAAGAAGGACTTCAACGGATGGCGTTCGCTCTTTCAGCGCAAACCCACCACCGACACTAAATAAAATCGCCTATTTCGGACGATAATCGATAAAAAAGTTGTAATTTTAGAGCAACAACAGTTGAGAATAAATTATTTGAAATAGTATGGCAAACAAACCGTTAGACACAACATTACTGGACCGCGCCATCGTGTTCGCTGTCCGCGCCCATGCCGGGACTGAGCGCCGCGGCAAGGGTTTTCCCTATATCGTTCACCCGATGGAGGCTGTGGAAATCGTCGCCACGATGACACGCGATCAGGAACTGCTGGCCGCCGCCGTTCTTCACGATACCGTGGAGGATACTGACACGACTGTAGAGCAGATACGCGCTGAATTCGGCGACCGCATCGCCTTGCTCGTAGTCTCGGAAAGCGACACCATGCCAGAGAGTGTGAGCGAGGAGGACAGTTGGCATGCCCGCAAACAGGCTGCCATCGACCGTCTGGCCCGTGCCTCACACGATGCCAAGATGGTGGCTCTCGGCGACAAACTTTCAAACATGCGAGCCATCGCCCGCGACTATGCTGAGCAGGGCGACCAGCTCTGGAATCTCTTCCACGCCAAGGACCCCAAAGACCACGAGTGGCACTACCGGGGACTGGCAGATGCGCTTAGTGAACTCCGCGACACCTTTGCCTACAAGGAGTTTAAGCAACTCATCAATCAAGTATTCGGAAAATGAAACAGACATTATATTTATTCATTGCTATGATGGCAATGGCTCAGACTGTGACTGCACAGAACGAGACCATCGTGTTTACGCCCCAATGGACGGCGCAGGCCCAGTTCGCCGGCTATTACGTGGCGGAAGCAAAGGGCTTTTACCGTGAGGCGGGGGTTAAGGTGCGCATCGAGCACCCGTCGGCCACGCAGCCGGCCATGAGCCGACTGCGCAATAATGAATGTCAGGCCACAACACTGCAGTTGTGTCAGGCACTGGAGATTATTGACGACGGCATCCCCCTGGTGAACATCCTTCAGACATCGATGAACAATGCGATGGTCATTGTGTCGGCACGTGGTAAAGACCCGCTGACACAGAAGGGTGCCAAGGTGGGTATCTGGAGCGTGGGCTTCGGACAGTTGGCCATCTGCATGAGCATCAAGGATCATCTGGACTATCAGTGGGTGCGCTTCGCCCAGAACGTCAATCTGTTTGTGGCCGGTGCCTTAGATGCCACGCTAGCCATGAGCTACAACGAATACTACCAGTTGGTGCAGGCGGGTGTCAAGATGACCGACAAGAACGTGTACCGGTTCTGCGACCACGGCTATAACGTGCAGGAAGACGGCGTGTATATGACCCGCGAGTACTATATTAAACATAAGGACCAGGCGCGCCGCTTTGCCCAGGCCAGCAGGAAGGGTTGGGAGTGGGCTGCCGCGCACCCCCGGGAAGCACTCGACATAGTGATGCAGTACGTGGATAAGAACCACATCGCCACCAACCGTGTGATGCAGAAATTGATGTTGGAGGACGTGCTGCGCCTGCAAGTGGACCGTGAGTCTAAGAAGCGCGAGTTCAGACTGCGCCCCGACATGGTGCAACTGGCCAGCCGCCTGATGGTGGAGAACCAGATGCTGAGCCGCGAAGTAACGTATAAGGAATTAATTGACAATTGATAATTGACAATTATGAAAAAGATCATCGCATATATCCGTCGCAAACTCTCAGTGAGAGTCAGTCTGTGGGTGGTATTCTTTGCTGCCATCATCTTCAACGTCGCCCTCGGATTCCTGTTCTATCAGTCGCGCGAGGCTGTGCGCCAGGAGGCTATCAGCCGTGCTACGACGATTCTGGATAAGACCTCGCTGCGTGTAGAGGGTATCCTGAACCGTGTGGAGGTGGCATCGAACATGACCAAATGGCTTGTGATGCGGCATCCCAACAAGGCCGACTCGATGTTCGTCTACAGCCGAGGCATGCTGCAGAACAACCCCGACTTCTACAACTGCTCCATCGCCTTCGAACCTTACTACTTCAAGGACAAAGGGCGCTACTTCTCTGCCTACACCAAACATATCGGCGACTCGCTACGTACCATACAGGGGGGCAGCGACCACTACCAGTATTTCTTTGCCGACTGGTATCTCATGTCCCAACTGCTTGGAAAGCCCTGTTGGACAGAACCGTATATGGACCTCGACGTGGCCACCAACACCAGTGAGATGGTGACCAGCTACTGTCAGACTATCAAGAACAAACAAGGACAGGTGATAGGTGTTATCAATACCAGTCTCTCCATCACCTGGCTCTCGCAGACTATCTCTGAGGTCAAGCCCTATCCCAATTCCTATAGCATCATGATAGGTCGTGGCGGCACCTACTTCGTACATCCCGACACGACGAAAATCACCCGCCAGACCATCTTCACACAGACGCTGGAACAGCCCGACACGGCCTTGACAGCCCTGGGCTACGCCATGCAGCGCGGTGAGGAGGGCATGAAACACATGAATATCGACGGCAAGGACAGCTACGTATTCTACAAACCACTCGGACATACGGGGTGCTCAATGGCCATCGTTTGTCCTGAGAGCGACATCTTCGGCGGTTTCGACCGTCTGCGAAACAGTGTCAGGGCCATTGTCTTGGTGGGTCTGCTGCTGATGCTCTACCTGTTCATCCGCATTATCACCCGCGAACTGCAACCTCTGCGACGGTTGGCTCATGAGGCCGAAACTATTGCCTCGGGACAGTTTGATGCAGAGTTGCCCGACTTCCAACGTGTTGATGAGATAGGTCAGCTGAGCCACTCATTCGGCAACATGCAGCAATCGCTGGTGAAATATATCGACGAGCTGAAGAATACTACCGCCCAGAAGGCCTCAATAGAGAGCGATCTCCGCATTGCCAGCGGCATACAGATGGGTATGCTGCCCGAGAAGTTCCCCACGCGGGACGACCGCGACGACGTGCAGCTCTATGCCTCGCTGACCCCTGCCAAGGAGGTGGGCGGCGACCTGTTCGACTTCTATTTCCGTGATGAGAAACTCTTCTTCTGCATCGGTGACGTATCGGGCAAGGGTGTGCCTGCTTCGCTCTTCATGGCCGTCACGCGTTCTACTTTCCGCACCGTGTCGGCCCACGAGTCGATGCCAGACCGTATCGTGACTACGATGAACAAGGCGATTGCCGACATGAACAAGACCCACATGTTCGTCACGCTCTTCGTCGGTGTGCTAGACCTGCCCACAGGGCGTCTGCACTACTGCAACGCCGGCCACGATGCGCCGTTGCTCGTTGGCGCAGGCGTAGGTGAACTGGCCTGCGATTCAAATATCCCCGTTGGCTTTATGCCCACGTGGAAGTATTCCTTGCAGGAGACACAGATCTTCACTGGCACCACCATCCTGCTCTTTACCGACGGACTGACGGAGGCTATGAATGCCGACTATGCACAGTTCCAGATAGAGCGTGTCAACGATGTGGCCTTCCAAGCTCTCTCTCACGGGCAACAGGAGCCCCGCCAACTCATCGCACAGATGACCGATGCCGTTCACGATTTTGTGGGCGATGCCGAACAGAGCGACGACCTGACCATGATGGCCATCCAGTATATCCGTCAGCAGAGCGACGTCAGGATGCACAAGAATCTTGTGTTGCCCTGCGACCTGCAAGAGGTGCCGCGACTGAATGCCTTTGTCGAAGAGGTCTGCCAGGATGTGGGCTTCGACGAACAGACCACCATGAGTATCAAGGTGGCCGTCGAAGAGGCTGTCGTCAACGTGATGAAATACGCCTATCCGCCAGGACAGCAGCGCGACGTGACCATCGAGGCAGCATCCAACGATGTACGCCTGAAGTTCACCATTATCGACTGCGGAATGCCTTTCGATCCCACTGTTCAGTCGGAAGTCGACACCACGCTCTCGGCCCAAGAGCGGAAGATCGGTGGACTGGGCATCCACATTATTCGTCAGAACATGGACTCCATCAACTACGAGCGCATAGACAACCTGAATGTGCTGACACTGAGGAAGAAGATTAAAAGTGAAAAATGACGACATAACGTGATAACGATATAACGTAATAACGCATTACATAATTACAATGAAAACAACGATTGAAGAACAAGACGGCAATGTAGTTGCCATTCTGGAAGGTAATCTCGACACAGCTGCTGCCGCAGAAACCGAAAAGGCTATGAGTCCACTAAACGACGTGGAGGGTAAAGACATTATCATCGACTGCACTGACCTGGCATATATCTCTTCAGCTGGTCTGCGCATCTTTCTGGGCATTCTGCAGAGCGCACAGACCAAAGGCGGACATGTCTATATCAAAGGCGTCAACGATAATGTCCGTGCAGTCTTCACCATCACGGGATTCAGCAATATCTTCGAGTTTAAGTAAAAAGTGAAGAGCATATGAATCTAGATCCACATGGTGAGATGCTGCTGCAGCAATACCGCGAACTGCGTCCTACGCTGCAACAGCTGGCTGACGAGGCCTCAAGCCTGTTGCGGCATGCGCTGAAAGAACAGGGCATCTACATCACAGCCATGGAGCACCGGGTGAAGACAGAAAAGTCGCTCACGGGAAAACTGGAGCTAAAGGGTGCGAAATACAAAAGTATCGACGACATCACCGACCTCGTTGGTCTGCGTGTCATCACCTTCTATACCGACGAGGTGGACAAGGTGGCGGCCATCGCTAAGAGCGTGTTCGACATCGACTGGCAGGAAAGCGTCGATAAGCGTAAGTTGCACAAGCTGGACTCCTTCGGCTACAATTCCCTGCACTACATCTGCCGACTGAAAACCGGTGGTCCGCGCTTTGAGCTGCAGATGCGTACAGCCCTTCAGCATGTGTGGTCTACCATTGAGCACGATACAGGATACAAAGGCGATGTAAAAGTTCCCGACGTGTACCTGCGACAGTTCAACCGACTGGCAGGAATGGCAGAGCTGATGGACGATGAGTTCAGCCGACTGCGAACAGTCCTCACCGACTATCGCCGACAGACACTGGCACTGGTAAAGAACGGAAAGCTTGACGATGTGCCACTCTCGCGCGACACGTTCAGAAGCTATCTGGAACTGCATCCGTTTGACCGTCTGAATAAGCGTATCGCAGCCGTCAACCAAGCCGAGATCTGGCCCGTATCGGTGATGTCATATCTGCCGGTTTTGGAGTCATTCGGAATGGAGACCCTCGGCCAGGTGCAGCACTTCATTGACGAGAACAGCGAAGATGCCTATCAGCTGGCACTCTCGCAACTGGCCATCACCGACCTCGACATCCTCTCTTCAAACACAGCCTTGCAGTATCTCTGTCTGGTCTATGTGCTGAAGCACGACGGAGGCCGCGACGGTCTGAAATCACTCTACGACCTCATCAATGGAGAAAATGATGCCAACGGTATCGTGGCCGACATGATAATGGAGCAGGCCAAGACACTGCCGTTTATGCGATAAGGATACTTGTCACTGCAAGAACAAATTAACAATAAATAAAACAAAAATGAACAAGAACGAGAAATTTGTCATCACCATCAACCGCGAAGTCGGATCGGGTGGACGTACCGTAGGCCGTAAGCTGGCTGAGAAATTATGTGTGAAGTACTGCGACAAGGCCGTCATCGACGGATTGACCCAGAAGTTCGGCCTCACATCAGAGCGCATCGAAGAGATCAAGGCTCAGAAGAAATCGTGGTGGAACGACATCAACAACTACTACCATACACTGGTCAACAGTGCCAGTCAGCCTATGGAGGCCGAGGTGAAGCTTGATAACACCACCATGTTCGAGACGGAGAAACGCATCCTGCAGGAACTGGCTGCACAGTCATCGTGTGTCGTAGCAGGCCGCGCGGGTTTCATGGTGTTCCGCGAATGGCCCAACCACCTAAGCATCTTTATCCAAGCTTCGATGGAACACCGCATTAAGCGTGTTATGCGTCGTCAGGACGTCAGCGAGCAGGAGGCCCGCGACATCATTGCGAAGATGGACGCCTCCCGTGAGGCATACATCAAGAAATATGAGGATACCTCACGCTATGACACCCGCAACTATCAACTCGTAATCTCGATGGATGACTTGACGGAAAACGATGCTGTAGAAGTTATCATGGACTATATTAATCGCACAAGTAAATAATTCCTGATAGGCTGTTTGAACATGAATGCTAAAATAGTAAACCTTCAGGAATGGGAGTCCTTCGGTGGCGGAGGGTTCGGGACGTCCTATTACAACAAGACGGACGACTCGGTGATTCTCAAACTCAACAAACCCAGTGTCTCTGAAGATGCAGCAAGGAAAGAATTCCTGCGCTCCAAGGCTGTCTACGATATGAGCATCCCATCAGCTGAGCCCCTTGAATATGTCACCGACGGGCAGCGCTATGGGATGATAGTGGAGCGGATTCAAGGGAAGGAATCCTTCGGACGAATCATTGCTGATCATCCAGAGCGGCTTGAGGAGCTTGCCGGCATGACCGCCGACTATGCCAAAGCCCTGCACGGGATTCCCTGCGACACGGAGGTCTTTGACAGCGTTCCCTTACGCATACGGAGTTTGATAGCAGAATGTCATTCCTGACAATATAAAAACCAGGCTTCTTGGCTACATAGACGACCTTGAACCCGTCACTACCTGCCTGCATGGGGACATTAACCCCTGTAACATCATCATTGCCCGCGGCAAAGTGTACTGGATTGATTTGGGCGATTTCGGCTATGGAGATCCTTTGATGGATTTTTGTATTCTTGCCCACATGCACCATTTAGGGCCCAATCCCGTCCTTCGGAACCTGTTCCACATGGACCGGAAAGCACTGAAACTCTTCTATGAAGCCATGGGGATGCAGTATTTTGGCCCTCGCTGGGGTACTTCTGAACTCAAAGAGAAAATGGGGCATATCTCCCAGATTATGGCAGGAAGGGCCATCTGTATCTGGCCATCAGCCTTTCATATCAATCTTCCCTATCTTCAGGAAAACAAAATAAAGACAGCTATAAGTCTGTTTATTGGTGATCGGATCAAGTTTAAAATGTGATTAAATATTCGATAAAGCCATGAATAGGATAATAGCATTGATAGGCTCCATGACGGAGAGTTTTACCAACAACCTGATAGCTGAGGATCGCTACAGGATGATCCTCGACGGTTTGCAGGTGACACTCGTCATCACGTTCTGCGCCGCCGTGCTGGGCACGCTGCTGGGCGGACTGGTGTGCTGGATGCGCATGAGTCGCCGCAGGTGGTTGCAGCAAGTGGCCAAGGTGTATATCGAACTGATGCGCGGCACACCCGTCCTGGTGCTGCTCATGCTGATGTACTATGTGGTAATGGCACCGATGGATGCTACGGGCATCGTGGTGGCTATCGTCACCTTCGCCATGAACACGGCGGCCTACATCAGCGAGATGCTGCGCACTACCATTCAGGGCATCGACCGCGGACAGACCGAGGCGGGATTAGCATTGGGGTTCACACCGCGACAGACGTTCTTCAAGATAGTGTTGCCACAGGTGATCAAGGCGGTGATGCCCGTCTATCAAGGAGAGATTATCAGTCTGCTGAAGGGCACGAGCATCGTAGGCTACATTGCTGTAGCCGACATGACACGCGCTTCCGACTTGATACGTTCGCGCACGTTCGACGCCTTCTTCCCGCTCATCGTCACGGCCATCATCTATTTCCTCATGGCGTGGCTTATCGGACTGCTACTTCAGAGTCTCGTTCAGCGCCAGCGCGTGAAGGCAATCGCTGCTGCCATGGTGCTGACATTGTTTGGTTTGCTGGGCTACGTGCCCTCATTAGCGGATGGTGGCGGGGAAATCGCCACCCACACTGACGGATCATCGAACGTTCCTCCTGCTTTCCAAGCGCTTAACGGCAAGAATGTGGCAGTGATTATCGGCAGCATACAGGACATTGCCGTCACCGACATGGCACCCGATGCCAACATCCTGCGCATGACCAGTCAGACCGACCTGCTGGCAGCCTTGGAGAACGGCAAGGTAGATGCAGCAGGCGGTGAGAGTCTGACACTGTTGTTCAACAAGGAACTGCTTGAAAAGGTGGATTCTGTGGGTGCAGGGCTTACACCGATTCCGATAGGCGCCTGTTACCGACTCGACAATACCGAATTGCAGCAGGACTTCAACCATTTCCTGACCGAAATCCACAGTGACGGCACCTACCAGAAGATTCTGGATCGCTGGAGCAATGCCGACGACCCCTCGGCCATGGACATTCCCCAATCACGCGGTACGGGGCGCACCCTACGCGTAGCCACCTACCCCGCCATGCCTCCGTTTAATTTCATCAATTACGGGAAACCTTCTGGTCTGGAGCCGGAACTGCTGACGGAATGGGCCAACCGGCGTAACTGGCAACTGGAATACCTCATCATGGACTTTGCTGCACAGATACCTGCTGTGCAGACGGGCAAGGCCGACATGGCCATGGGAGCTATCAGCATCACCGAAGAACGTCAGAAGCAGGTACTGTTCTCCGATGGCTATATCGATTCGCACATCGTGCTGATGACGCGAAAAGGGGAAAGCAATATACTCACCAGCCTCACCCCCGGCCCCTCTCCAAAGGGCGAGGGGAGTGGATACCTTTGGTGGGGCGTTGTTATCCTTATTATAATAGGAGGTGGGGTATGGCTTATTGTCCACAGAAAAAAGAAATCACATAACATTCCACTCCCCTCGCCCTTTGGAGAGGGGTCGGGGGTGAGGCTTTCTCACCTGAAGAAAAGCTACGGTTCGCTCGATGTCTTACGTGACATCAATACTGAAGTACATCGCGGCGAGGTCATCTCCATCATCGGCCCTTCGGGTACGGGCAAGAGTACCTTCCTGCGCTGCCTGAACCTTCTGGAACAGCCCACCGGCGGCAGTATCATCGTTGATGGCGAGGACATCCTCACTAAGGGCTATCCCATTAATATGCTGCGCCAGAAGATGGGTATGGTGTTCCAGAGTTTTAATCTCTTCGAGCACAAGACCGTGCTGGAGAACGTCATATTTGCGCCTTGCCAACTACGCCATGAGCCAGAGGAAGAGGCACGCAAGGAAGGACTGGCACTGCTGCGCAAGGTAGGACTGGCCGAAAAGGCCGACGTCTATCCGTCGAGTCTCTCCGGCGGACAGAAACAGCGTGTGGCCATAGCCCGAGCACTGGCCATGAAACCCGACGTTATCCTCTTCG
This sequence comes from Prevotella sp., assembly GCA_016291085.1. GTDB lineage: Bacteria > Bacteroidota > Bacteroidia > Bacteroidales > Bacteroidaceae > Prevotella. Next base: position 36,464 of record JAEEVW010000022.1, on the reverse strand, counting down.
ACGAACCCACATCGGCCCTTGACCCCACGATGGTAGGCGAAGTGCTCAGCGTCATCCGCCAGTTGGCCAAGGAGGGCATGACCATGCTTATCGTCACCCACGAGATGAAGTTCGCTCACGATGTGAGCACCCGCATCTTCTTCATGTACGATGGCTACATCCACGAGGACGGCACGCCCGAGCAGATCTTTGAGAATCCAGTCCATAGCGCCACCAAGGCCTTCATACAGCGCATCCGCAAGGAGGTGTTCGAGATTGAGGGTCCCGACTTCGACTTCCTGGGCATGCACTCTGCGATGGGCGCCTTCTGCCACAAGTACGGCATCGCCGAGAAACTGGAGACGGCGGAGCGGCTGACAGACCATATGCTCGACGGCCCGATGGCGCAGTACCGCCCCATTACTGTCCGCATCACCCACAGCGAACAGTCGGGTGTCACCGCCCTCGACTTCATGGTAGAGCAGATGACCGCCACACCGCTGACCGACGCGCATCGCAGCGAACTCTCCGGGCAGTGCAAGCAAGTCATCGAGGAACCCACCAAGCGTGGCTTCCGCGTGAAACTGATTATATAATATGGCGCGTTTACGGGAGTACGACGCCCAAAGAGTTAAAAAAATATAAATCATCACCCATCCCATACGCTCGTTTCTTATCTCTCAACTAAAAGTTGTACCTTTGCACCTCAATTATAAGAACGCATCATCCCCAAAGGGGAAATAGGTGCCGGAACAGGCGCTGGCACCTATCATTATTAACCCTTTAAAACAACGGTCTGATAAACGTCTGTTCAGGCCACCGCCCGTCGAGAGATTGGGCAATATATATTTTTAATTATGTCAGAATTAACAAAGAACGTCCAGCCATTACAGGACTTCGACTGGGAACAGTTTGAAAATGGCATGACCGCTAACGTCAGCAAAGAGGAGCTTGACAAGGCGTACGACGAGACTCTGAACAAGGTTAGCGAGCATCAGGTCGTTGACGGTAAAGTTATCAGCGTCGACAAAAAAGAGGTTGTTGTCAACATCGGCTACAAGAGCGACGGTATCATCCCCGCTTCTGAATTCCGCTACAATCCCGAGCTGAAGGCCGGCGACATCGTAGAGGTTTATGTTGAGAACGCAGAGGATAAGAAAGGGCAGCTCGTTCTGTCTCACAAGAAGGCTCGCCTGTCGAAGTCTTGGGACCGTGTCAATGCCGCCCTGGAGGCCCAGGAGGTTGTCAATGGTTACATCAAGTGCCGCACGAAGGGTGGTATGATTGTCGACGTATTCGGCATCGAGGCCTTCCTGCCCGGCTCACAGATCGACGTTCATCCCATACGCGACTACGACCAGTTCGTAGACAAGACGATGGAGTTCAAGATTGTGAAGATCAACCAGGAGTTCCGCAACGTTGTTGTTTCGCACAAGGCTCTTATCGAGGCTGAACTCGAGGCTCAGAAGCAGGAAATCATGTCGAAGCTCGAGAAGGGTCAGATTCTGGAAGGTGTCGTCAAGAACATTACCAGCTACGGTGTATTCGTAGACCTGGGTGGTGTTGACGGACTGATCCACATCACCGACCTGTCTTGGGGCCGCGTTGACGATCCCCACAAGGTGGTTGAACTTGACCAGAAGATCAATGTCGTTATCCTCGACTTCGATGAGGAGAAGAAGCGCATTGCCCTGGGTCTGAAGCAGCTCACTCCGCATCCTTGGGATGCTCTGGATGCTGATCTCAAGGTGGGCGACCATGTGAAGGGTAAGGTTGTCGTTATTGCCGACTATGGTGCATTCGTTGAGATTCAGCCTGGTGTAGAGGGTCTGATCCACGTCAGCGAGATGTCTTGGAGCCAGCACCTGCGCTCAGCTCAGGAGTTCCTGAAGGTTGGCGACGAGGTAGAGGCTGTAATCATCACACTCGACCGCGACGAGCGCAAGATGTCGCTGGGCATCAAGCAGTTGAAGGAAGATCCCTGGGAGGCTATCGAGGTTAAGTATCCTGTGGGCAGCAAGCACACTGCCAAGGTTCGCAACTTCACCAACTTCGGTGTATTTGTGGAACTCGAGGAGGGTGTTGATGGTCTGATTCACATCAGCGACCTCAGCTGGACCAAGAAAGTAAAGCATCCCTCTGAGTTCACTCAGGTAGGCGCACAGATTGACGTCATCGTGCTGGATATCGATAAGGAGAACCGTCGTCTCAGCCTTGGCCACAAGCAGCTCGAGGAGAATCCTTGGGACGTATTCGAGGGCAAGTACACCGTTGGTTCTATCCACGAGGGTAAGATTGTTGAACTGCTCGAGAAGGGTGCCGTTGTTCAGCTCGACGAGAACGTTGAGGGCTTTGCAACTCCTAAGCACCTCGTTAAGGAGGATGGTTCACAGGCCGCTCAGGGCGAGACTCTGCCCTTCAAGGTGATTGAGTTCAACAAGGACTCGAAGCGCATCATTCTGTCGCACAGCCGCACCTTCGAGGATCCGAAGCGTGAGGAGAAGGCTGCTGCCAAGAAGGCTGCTCGTGCTCCGAAGAAGGATGACACGCCAAAGATTGAGAACGTAGCTGCAAGCACCACGCTGGGCGATATCGACGTACTGGCTGAGCTGAAGGCAAAGATGGAGAAGGGCGAGTAATTCTTAGTTAAGAGTTAAGAATTAAGAGTTGAGAGTTAACTCTCGCCTTATAATATAATAAGGTATGTGCGCGAATTGTTTTCGCGCACATATTTTTTGTATCTATACACATTTTGACTTGATATAAATCAATTAAGTAACAAAACGTAAGCGTTTTCGTGATTTTTCTTGCAAAATGTTTGGTATTTTATAGTTTTTGATGTAATTTTGCAACCGCAAACGAGAAATAACAATATTTTCAATAGTACAATAACTTTAAAAGTAAAAAGATTATGAATGCAGCAAAAGTTGTAGAGGAACTGAAACAGAGATTTCCCAACGAGCCGGAGTACATCCAGGCCGTAAGTCAGGTACTTCCCACCATCGAGGAAGAGTACAACAAGCACCCCGAGTTTGAAAAGGCCAATCTGATTGAGCGCCTTTGCATCCCCGATCGTGTTTGTGAGTTCCGCATCACATGGGTTGACGACCAGGGTAAGGTACAGACCAACATGGGTTATCGTATCCAGCACAATAACGCCATTGGCCCGTACAAAGGAGGTCTCCGCTATCACAAGAGCGTAAACCTGGGTATCCTGAAGTTCCTGGCTTTCGAGCAGACCTTCAAGAACTCACTGACCACGCTGCCTATGGGTGGTGCTAAGGGTGGTTCAGACTTCTCGCCCCGTGGCAAGAGCGACGCTGAGGTGATGCGCTTCTGTCAGGCATTCATGAACGAACTGTATCGCGTCATCGGTCCTGATGAGGACGTTCCCGCTGGTGACATCGGCGTCGGTGGCCGTGAGGTTGGTTATTTGTTCGGACAGTACAAGAAGCTGACTCATCAGTTCCAGGGCGTGCTGACCGGTAAGGGTCTCTCATTCGGTGGTTCACTGATCCGTCCTGAGGCTACTGGTTACGGTTGCGTATACTTCTTGACTTCTATGCTGGCTACCCGCGGTATCGAGCTGAAGGGTAAGAAGGTGCTGATTTCCGGTTCTGGTAACGTGGCTCAGTATGCTACTGAGAAGTGCATCCAGCTGGGTGCCATCCCCATGACGCTGTCTGACTCTGACGGTTACATCTACGATCCAGACGGTATCACTCAGGAGAAGCTCGAGTATGTAAAGGAACTGAAGAATGTTGAGCGCGGACGTATCAAGGAGTATGCTGAAGAGTATCCCAATGCCAAGTATGTGGCTGGCGAGCGCCCCTGGCACGAGAAGGCCGACATCGCTCTGCCTTGCGCTACTCAGAACGAGATCAACGGCGAGCAGGCTCAGGCCCTGATTGACAATGGTGTGATTGCTGTTGCTGAGGGTGCCAACATGCCTTCACTGCCCGAGGCTATCAAGATTTTCCAAGATGCTAAGATTCTCTATGCTCCTGGTAAGGCTTCTAACGCTGGTGGTGTGTCAGTATCTGGTCTTGAGATGTCGCAGAACTCTGAGCGTCTGAGCTGGACCGCTAAGGAGGTTGACGACTATCTGAAGCGCATCATGAACGATATTCACGAAAACTGCGTGAAGTACGGTACGCAGGCTGATGGCTACATCAACTACGTGAAGGGTGCTAACGTTGCCGGCTTCATGAAGGTTGCCAATGCCATGATGGCTCAAGGCATCGTGTAAGCTCGACGAAGTCAAGGTGCACAAAGCCTTGAGGGTACTCAAGGCATTGTGTAAGCTAACGAATTCAATTTTATTATAAAAATGGGCTGACTTTTGGTCAGTCCATTTTTTTTTATTACTTTTGCAGGCACTAATAGTAAAATACGAAAATAATAAATAGTAAATAGTCAAACAGTAAATAGATGTTATGCTTACACTGAAGCTTATTACAGAAGAGACAGACCGCGTGATTCGCGGATTGGAAAAGAAGCACTTTCAGGGTGCCAAAGAGGCTATCGACCAGGTATTGGCCGTCGACAAGAAACGCCGTGAGGCCCAGCAGGAGCTGGACAAGAGCCTGAACGAGCAGAAGCAGTTGTCTGGTCAGATTGGCCGTCTGATGAAGGAAGGCAAGAAGGACGAGGCTGAGCAGGTAAAGGCTCAGGTGGCCCAGCTGAAGGAGAAGTCGAAGCTGATGGACGAGACGATGGCCAAGGCTCAGGAAGAGATGACCACGCTGCTCTGCCAGATTCCCAATATTCCCTACGACGAGGTACCCGAGGGCAAGGCCGCTGAGGACAACCACGTGGTGAAGTCGAACCTGAAGGAGTGTGGTCCTGACGACACCGTCGGCAACTGGGACGTGAACCCCTCGCTGGGCATTGCCAACCCCCTGCCCCACTGGGAACTGGCCAAGAAATACAACCTCATCGACTTCGACTTGGGCGTAAAGATCACAGGTGCTGGTTTCCCCGTGTATATCGGCAAGGGTGCCCGTCTGCAGCGTGCACTGATCAATTTCTTCCTTGCTGAAGCCAACAAGGCCGGCTATACGGAGATTATGCCTCCGACGGTAGTGAACGCTGCTTCTGGCTATGGTACGGGTCAGCTGCCTGACAAGGAAGGCCAAATGTATCATTGCGAGGTTGACGACTTCTATCTGATTCCTACCGCTGAAGTTCCTGTCACCAATATCTATCGCGACGTGATTCTCGACGAGAAGGATCTGCCCATCAAGAACTGTGCCTACACGGAGTGTTTCCGTCGCGAGGCTGGTAGCTATGGTAAAGACGTTCGCGGACTGAACCGCCTGCATGAGTTCTCGAAGATTGAGATTGTACGCATCGACAAACCCGAACATTCAAAGGAGAGCCACAAGGAGATGCTGGAACATGTAGAAGGCCTGCTGAAGAAGTTGGAGCTTCCCTATAGAATTCTGTTGCTATGCGGTGGCGATCAAAGCTTTACGAGTGCTATTTGCTACGATTTCGAGGTTTATTCTGAGGCTCAGGGACGCTGGCTTGAGGTATCGTCAGTATCGAATTTCGACACCTATCAGGCCAACCGTCTGAAGTGTCGCTTCCGTCCAGAAGGCAGCAAGAAGCCTGAACTCTGCCACACGCTGAACGGCTCTGCTCTCGCTCTCCCGCGCATCGTCGCTGCTCTGTTGGAGAACAACCAGACGGAGAACGGCATCAAGATTCCGGCTGCTTTGGTACCTTATACGGGCTTTGAGATCATTGACTAATTCGCAGGACAAAATATTTTTGTGACTTTTTTCTTTGATAATCAATAAAGTTTTTGTATCTTTGCAACAAATTACAAACAAACGTTGGATTATTATTAACCCAAAAAACTAACAATATGGACAAAAATCAAAAGTATGTCATCACGATTAATCGCGAATTAGGTAGCGGCGGTCGTACTGTTGGTAGAAAGTTGGCCGAGAAGCTGAGTGTTCCTTTCTACGACAAGGCACTTATCAACGAGCTGAAAGAAAAGTATCATCTGACTACCGGTGAAATTGAGAAGCTGAAAGCCAGCAAGACGAATTGGCTTCGCGAATTCATCAATGCCGCCATGTATATGGGCCAGGGCATGAACGAGATGTGGTACTACCAGCAAATGACTGGTCAGGGAGCAACTCTGCTGACCAGCGGTGAGATGTTTAAAGTTGAGAAGGAAATCCTGACTAACGTAGCCGCTGAGGAATCGTGCGTCGTAGCAGGACGTTCTGGTTTCCACGTATTTGCCGAGCACCCCAATCACCTGAGCATCCTCATTCAGGCTCCTCTGGAGCACCGCATCCAGCGCCTCATGACTAAGCAGAACCTGAGCCACGAGGAGGCTGAGAAGGTCATCAAGAAAGTGGACGAAATGCGCGAGACCTATGTCAAGAAGTATACTGGCACATCGCGTTACGACACTCGCAACTACGACCTCGTCTTCAACATGGAAGGAAAAACCGAGGATGAAATTGTCGAGCTGATACTTAAGTACATCGGATAGAACAAGAAATATCGCTAAGGACATCATTTCAAAATGCCAAATAAACCACGATTTATTTGGCATTTTTCTTATATTTTTGTACCTTTGCACACAAAATGTAAACCAAGCAATAGGATTATGAATAAAATCGTAAGAAAAGAGCAATTCTCAGAGAAGGTTTTTCTCTTTGAAATTGAGGCACCGCTGATTGCGAAGAGTCGTAAGGCTGGTAACTTCGTGATTGTGCGTGTCGACAAGAAAGGTGAACGCATGCCGCTGACCATCGCTGGTGCCGACATCGATCGTGGCACCATTACGCTGGTGGTCCAGATGGTAGGACTGTCATCAAAGAAACTCTGTGCCCTCGGCGAGGGTGACTTCGTAGCCGACGTGGTCGGTCCGCTGGGCAATCCTACGCGTATCGAGAAATACGGCACGGTGGTTTGTGCCGGTGGCGGACTCGGTGTGGCTCCCATGTTGCCTATCATCCAGGCACTGAAGGCTGCTGGCAACAGAGTCCTGAGCGTGATGGCAGGCCGTTCGAAGGATTTGATTATCCTCGAGGACAAGGTTCGTGAGAGTTCTGACGAGGTAATCATCATGACCGATGATGGTTCGTACGGCGAAAAGGGTGTAGTTACCGTTGGTATGGAGAAATTCTTCGAGCAGGAACATGTCGATAAGGTATTTGCTATTGGACCTCCCATCATGATGAAGTTCTCGAACCTCACCGCTCAGAAACATAACATCCCCTGCGAAGTTTCACTGAACACCATTATGGTCGATGGTACTGGTATGTGTGGTGCTTGCCGACTGACAATTGGCAGTAAGACGAAGTTCGTCTGCATCGATGGCCCTGAGTTCGACGGCGCACTCGTTGATTGGGACGAGATGTTCAAGCGCATGGGCACCTTCAAGCGCGAAGAGCAGGAAGAGCTGGCTCATTACGAGGAGCACCTGACCAACGGTAGTATGCTCGACGGATCTGCCGTCGAGAAAACCACCGACATTGTCATGGATGACGATCCGACCAACGACACCATAGACATTCTGACCGATCGCGACGCTGAATGGCGTAAGGAACTGCGTGCTTCGATGAAACCGAAGGAGCGCACCCAGATTGAACGTGTCATCATGCCTGAACTCGACCCCGTCTATCGTGCTACCACTCGTACTGAGGAGGTAAACATTGGTCTGACCAAGGAGATGGCTATGACCGAGGCCAAGCGTTGTCTCGACTGCGCTAAACCTACATGTGTAGAGGGTTGTCCTGTGAATATCAATATCCCATCGTTCATCAAGAACATCGAGCGTGGCCAGTTCCTGGCTGCTGCGAAGGTGCTGAAGAACACCTCTGCCCTCCCCGCTGTTTGTGGCCGTGTCTGTCCTCAGGAAAAACAATGCGAGAGCAAGTGTATCCACCTGAAGATGAACGAGCCCGCTGTGGCTATCGGCTATCTGGAGCGTTTTGCTGCAGACTTCGAGCGTGAGAGCGGAAACATCTCTCTGCCTGAGATTGCACCTGCCAACAGCATTAAGATTGCCGTCGTGGGTTCTGGTCCTGCTGGACTGAGCTTCGCCGGCGACATGGTGAAGAAGGGCTACGATGTTTACGTCTTCGAGGCTCTGCACGAGATTGGTGGTGTGCTGAAGTATGGCATCCCCGAGTTCCGTCTGCCCAACAAGATTGTCGACGTCGAAATCGAGAACCTCGCCAAGATGGGCGTTCACTTCCAGACCGACGTTATCGTAGGCAAGACCATCAGCGTTGAGCAGCTTGAGGCTCAAGGCTTTAAGGGCATCTTCGTAGGTTCTGGCGCTGGTCTGCCAAACTTCATGAATATCCCTGGCGAGAACTCTATAAACATCATGTCAAGTAACGAGTATCTTACTCGTGTGAACCTGATGGATGCTGCCAATCCGACAACCGACACTCCGTTGAATCCCGCCAAGAGCGTGCTCGTAGTGGGTGGTGGTAACACAGCTATGGACTCTTGTCGTACAGCCAAGCGTCTAGGTGCTGATGTAACGTTGGTTTATCGCCGTTCAGAGGTTGAGATGCCAGCTCGTCTCGAGGAGGTTAAGCACGCCAAGGAGGAAGGTATCAACTTCCTGACGCTCCACAATCCCATCGAATACATTGCCGACGAGCAGGGTGCCGTTAAGCAGGCCGTGCTGCAAGTGATGGAGCTGGGCGAGCCCGATGCATCAGGGCGTCGCAGTCCTGTCCCCGTTGAGGGTAAGACCGTGACACTCGATGTCGATCAGGTCATTGTGGCCGTTGGCGTATCACCCAACCCGTTGGTGCCGAAGTCTATCGAGGGCCTGGAACTTGGTCGCAAAAACACGATTGTCGTCTCTGAGGAGATGCAGTCATCTCGCAGCGAAATCTTCGCCGGTGGTGATATCGTGCGTGGTGGTGCAACGGTGATTCTTGCCATGGGTGACGGTCGTCGTGCTGCACAAAACATGGACGAATTCCTGAAGAAAAAGTAAAAAAGTAAAAAGGTAAAAAAGTAAACGTGAACGGACTTTATACCATCATATTGCTCATACTAAGCAACGTCTTCATGACGCTGGCTTGGTATGGGCATTTAAAGTTACAGGAGAACGGCGTGTCGAACCACTGGCCGCTGATAGGTGTCATTGCCTTCTCATGGGGCATTGCCTTCTTTGAGTATTGTTGCCAGGTTCCCGCCAACCGATTGGGGTTTGTCGAAAACGGCGGACCCTTCAACCTCATTCAGCTGAAGGTTATTCAGGAATGTATCTCGCTGGCTGTCTTCTGCATCATTGCCAACATCATGTTCCAAGGCACTCATCTGCATTGGAACCACATCCTGGCCTTCTTCCTCATTATCTGCGCTGTCTATCTGGTGTTTATGGAGAACTAAATGACACTCGACGAACGGCTTTGGAAACAATTTAACAAAGCGCTAGGACAATATCAGCTCATCGACGAGGACGACAAAATCCTCGTCGGTTTGTCTGGTGGCAAGGACTCGCTCTGTTTGCTCGAGTTTCTCGCCCGCCGCTCCAAAATCCATGTCCCCCACTTTACCGTCGAGGCACTGCATGTCCGCATGATTAATATTCATTACGAAACGGACACCACCTACCTTCAGTCGTTCTGCGACCACCTCGGCGTCCCCCTCCACATCGTCACCACCTCGTTTACCACAACTCCCGACGGATTTCCGTCGGGCAGCAAAAAGCCCGCCTGTTTCCTTTGTTCGTGGCAACGAAGAAAACAACTCTTCAACCTTGCACAAGAACTGGGCTGCGCCAAGATTGCCCTAGGGCACCATCAGGACGACATTATCCACACGGCCCTCATGAATCTCACCTTCCAAGGACATTTTGCCACCATGCCTGCCAAGCTGCGCATGCGAAAGATGCCACTTACCATCATCCGGCCACTCTGCCTCTGCCAGGAAGACGACATCCGCGCCTACGCCGAGCAGCAAGGCTATGAAAAACAACTAAAGCAATGCCCTTACGAGAAGGACACCAACCGCACAACAGCGTCCGAATTGTTTGAACATTTCCAACGGCTTAACCCCGAGGCACGATACAGTATCTGGCGGGCCCTGGAAGCCGACAACAAGCTCGTAGAGTATTAAATATCTTTAATTGTATTGTATCAAAGATACAAAATCCATTACTTTTTCGTATCTTTGCCTAATGATGAAGACGCGTTGCCTGTTCATATCGTTCCTCATGCTCCTTACGCTATCAGCTACGGCCCAGAAGCGCAGGGCTCCTAAGCCTAAACTCACGCCAGAACAGATAGAGCACCAAGCCAAGCTGGAGCGAATGACGGAAAAAACACAGCGCATCCTTTTTGTCGACAGCGTGGTGGTTCCCAAGCAGCAGTTCCTTGCCTCCTATTTCCTTTCACCCGAAGTGGGACAAGTTGCTCGCTATCAGGACATTTTCCAAACCCAGCAGCAACCCGATGCCTACGTTCACGTCAATGAATTGGGATCGCGCTGCTATCTCTCACTGGCACCGACGGACACCACCATGCAACTCTACATGAGTGAGAACATCAACAATCGTTGGTCGCGTCCGCAACTGCTGAAAGGCATCAACGACGACAACCAGTTCCATCGCATCAACTATCCTTTCATGATGGGTGACGGACAGACATTCTACTTCGCAGCAGAAGGCAGCGACGGACTGGGCGGCTACGACATTTATGTGACACGATACGATGCAGAGGACAACCAGTTCCTGCACCCTGTCAATATCGGTATGCCCTTCAATAGCGAGGCCAACGACTATCTCTACATCATCGACGAGTACAGCAATCTGGGTTGGTTTGCCACCGACCGCAACCAGCCGGCTGACTCCGTGTGCGTCTACCTTTTCCTGCCTCCAGCAAGCCGACAGACCTACAGCGCCTCGGCCTTAAGTCCTGAGGAAATAGCTCCCTACGCCCGCATCGACCGCATTGCCGACACATGGACCGACGAAACGGCCCGTCAGCAAGCGCTGGCGCGACTACAAGATGTCACCCGCCGCCAGCATCAGAAACCCGTTGACCACGAGTTCACCTTCGTCATCAACGACGAGCTCACCTACACGAGGTTGGTCGACTTCCGCGACCCGGGCAGTAAGCGACTGTTCCAGGAACTTCAGAGTTTGCGTCAGCGCCACCAGCGTCTCCAGGAAGCCCTCGACAAGGCCCGCGACTACTACGCACAGGCTGCCAAGGGCGAACGCGACGAGCTGCGTTCCGAGATACTCACCAGCGAACGGACCGAACAACAGCTGCGACGCCAAATTCATGATACAGAGAAAACAATTCGTAATAACGAAATCATATTTCTAACTAAAAACTAGTAATACTATGGCAAAAAGAACATTCCCCGAGTCCGAACTCATCATCAATGGTGACGGCTCATGTTTCCACCTCCACCTGAAGCCTGAATTCCTGGCTGACAAGGTTATTCTCGTCGGCGATCCCGCCCGTGTCAACACCGTTGCCGCCCACTTCGACAGCATCGAGCACGAAGTGTCGAGCCGCGAGTTCCACACCATTACCGGCATGTACAAGGGCAAGCGCATCACCTGCCAGTCGCACGGCATTGGCTGCGACAACATCGACATCGTGGTCAACGAACTCGACACACTGGCCAATATTGACTACAACACCCGCGAAGAGAAAGAGGAACACCGCACGCTGACGATGGTACGCATCGGCACCTGCGGAGGCTTGCAGCCCTTCACACCCACAGGTTCGTTCATTGCCTCCGTCAAGAGCATCGGTTTCGACGGACTGCTCAACTACTATGCCGGCCGCAATGTGGTCTGCGACATTCCCATGGAGAAAGCCTTCAGGGAGCACATGCAGTGGGACCCCATCAAGGGTGCGCCCTATGTGGCCGTTGCCGATGCCGATCTAATCAATCAGATAGCTGCCGACGACATGGTCAAGGGTTACACCGTTGCCTGTGGCGGCTTCTATGGTCCTCAGGGCCGTCAGCTGCGTGCCGACATTGCCGATCCTGAACAGAACAAGAAGATCGAGTCGTTCGAGTATGAGGGCATGAAGATCTGTAACTTCGAAATGGAGTCTTCGGCTTTGGCTGGTCTTGCATCTCTGCTGGGTCACCGCGCCATGACCTGCTGCATGGTCATCGCCAACCGCTATGCCCAGAAGATGAACACCGACTACAAGAACTCTATCGACACCATCATCCAAAAAGTGCTCGACCGCATCTAAATGAACGGAACAATTTGTGCATTAGCAACTGCTCCCGGCGGAGCGTTAGGCATTATAAGAATCTCAGGCCCTCAGGCGCTTGAGATTCTTTCCAGTATATTCACCAAGGACCTAACGACCGCCCTGCCCAACACCATCCACTACGGACACATCGTGTCCACTGTGTCCGCTGGTTTTCCAGCGGGTCACGAAGTCATCGACGAAGCCCTCGTTTCCGTCTTCCGCGCTCCCCACAGTTACACCGGTGAAGACAGCGCAGAAATCTCGTGCCACGGTTCTCGCTATATTTTGAACAAGGTGCTGGAATTGCTGGTCGAGAATGGCTGCCGCATGGCTGAACCCGGCGAATACACCATGCGCGCCTACCTCAACGGCAAGATGGACCTCTCGCAGGCCGAAGCCGTCGCCGACCTCATCGCATCCAACAACCAAGCCACCCACCAGATAGCGATGAGCCAACTGCGTGGTCATTTCTCGTCCCGCCTCGCTCAACTGCGCGAACAGTTGCTCAAGCTCACGTCACTCCTCGAACTTGAACTCGATTTCTCCGACCACGAAGACCTTGAATTTGCCAATCGCACAGAGCTGCAGGAACTGACAAAAACTATTGACAAACAAATCACTACTCTCGCCCATTCCTTCGAGGCTGGGCAAGCCATCAAACAAGGTATCCCTGTGGCCATTGTCGGCAAGACCAACGTGGGAAAATCAACCCTACTGAACCGACTGTTAAAGGATGATCGCGCCATTGTCTCCAACGTTCACGGAACCACGCGCGACACCATCGAGGACACCATCGATCTGCAAGGCGTCACCTTCCGTTTTATCGACACCGCAGGCATCCGACAGACTTCCGATCATGTCGAGCAGATAGGCATCGAGCGCACTTTTGCAGCTATCGACAAAGCCACCATCGTCTTATGGATAGTCGACGAGGAACCCTCGCAAGAAGAATTCAATAAAATAAAAGAACTTACTGATAATAAAAAACTTATCATTGTAAGAAACAAAATAGACAAAACAGAAAACGCCCCGTTTACAATAGTTAAAATTCCTTTCATCGAGATTTCAGCCAAGCATGGCACCCACCTTGCTGACTTAGAGCAGGCCATCTACGATTCTGCAGACCTCTCCTTCCTCAGTTCCGCTGACATCATCGTCACCAACGCCCGTCACTACGAAGCCCTCACACGCGCACGCAGTCACTTGCAGCGCATCCTCGACGGCCTTGACAAACAAATCAGCGGAGACCTTCTTTCAGAAGACCTCCGCCTCACCATCGATACCCTCGCCGAAATCACCGGCGGTCAGATAACCCCTAACGAAGTATTAGGAAATATCTTTAAAAATTTCTGCGTGGGCAAATAACTGATTATCAGTAACTTAGAACAATTTAGATAAACTATCACTAAAGCTCTCGTTTTGAGGGCTTTTTCTGTGTTAACAACTCCTAATTGCTCTTTGTTATTCCAAGTTATTTTGGCGCAGTGGGGCTCATATTGTATTAGTAGAAAGGAATGATTATCATACTTTTTATAATGATTAAGCAAAAATGATATCTATGACATCAATAGGAACTTTCGTGCACGCCTTTGACGGCACGGCCGCTGGGGTCGTTCATGCCTTTGAAGGCGGCATCCCATTCGAGTGCGATGGCGGTACTACAGGCCACGGAGGCTTCGGAGGGGACACTACGAGCAGCAGAGTCGCTGGGGAAATGCTCGGCGAAGATGCTGCGGTAGTAGTATTCCTCTTTGTTCTTTGGCGGGTTGATGGGGAAACGTTCGGCAGCGTGGGCCATCTGTTCATCAGACACAGCCTCTGAGGTGATTTGTTTCAGCGTGTCAATCCATGAGTAGCCTACGCCATCGCTGAACTGCTCTTTCTGTCGCCAGGCGACTTCGGCGGGCAGCATGTCGGCAAAGGCCTCGCGGACAATCTTCTTCTCCATCGTTGTGCCTGGACACATCTTGGTCTCGGGATTAGTACGCATGGCGACATCCAAAAAGTCCTTGTCGAGGAAAGGCACACGGCCCTCTACACCCCAAGCCGACAGGCTTTTATTGGCGCGCAGACAGTCGTAGAGATAGAGTTTGCCTAATTTGCGGACGGTTTCTTCGTGGAAGGCCTGAGCAGAAGGGGCTTTGTGGAAATAGAGGTAACCTCCAAAAATCTCGTCGGCACCCTCACCGCTGAGCACCATCTTGATGCCCATCGACTTAATGACTCGCGCCAACAAGTACATTGGCGTAGAGGCACGGACAGTAGTGACATCGTAGGTTTCAATGAAGTAGATGACGTCGCGGATGGCATCCAAACCTTCTTGGATAGTGTAGTTAATCTCATGGTGAACAGTACCGATATGGTCTGCCACCATCTTGGCCTTAGCCAAATCGGGAGCACCCTTCAGACCGACGGCAAAGGAGTGCAGACGGGGCCAATAAGCCTTGGTCTTCGAATCGTCCTCGATGCGGTGCTCTGAGAACTTCTCAGCAATGGCAGAGATGACAGATGAATCGAGACCGCCCGAGAGCAATACGCCGTAGGGCACATCAGACATCAGCTGACGCTTGACGGCAGCGGTCAGCGCATCGTGGATGGCGGAGACTGAAGCCGAATTGTCTTTCACGGTTTCATAGTCAAACCAGTCGCGCTGATAATAGCGTTTAATGCCTGGCTCCTTGCTCCAATAATAGTGTCCAGGCAGGAAGGGTTCATAGTGCTCACATTGTCCTTCGAGGGCTTTCAGCTCTGAGGCGACATACACGGTGCCGTCGCTATCATAGCCTATATAAAGAGGTATCACGCCAATGGGATCGCGAGCTATCAGGAACTCATCACGTTCCTCGTCGTAGAGGGCGAAGGCAAAGATGCCGTTCAACTTTTCCAACATGTTGCAAATCTGCTCATGAGTGTAACTACTCCCCTCGCCCTTTGGAGAGGGGTTGGGGGTGAGGCTTCTGTAGAGTGCCAGGACCACCTCACAGTCGCTGCCCGTCTGAAACTCATAGCGTCCTGCATAACGACGACGAATCTCCTGATGGTTATAGATCTCGCCGTTCACAGCCAACACCTGCTTACAATCTGGTGAATAAAGCGGTTGTCCGCCACTCTCTGGGTCAACGATACTCAGTCGTTCGTGGGCAAGGATGGCGCTGCCGCCACAATAAATTCCACTCCAGTCAGGTCCGCGATGACGGATTTTCTGACTCATTTTCAATGCTTTCTGACGAAGAGCCTGTGTCTGCTCTTTAACGTTCAATATTGCTACGATTCCACACATAATATTCTAATTGATAATTGACAATGGATAATTATAAATACGAGAGGTAAAGATAATTCGTTTGGGCAGGATATTCTGCCGCGAGGGTGTCTATTTGGTTGACAGTGGGGACAATGCCGAGAGTCTTGCGCCACTTGCGTACAGTAAGGCCGGCCAGTTCCATCTTCATGCGATTCTCCAAGCCTATGGCACGGCCTATCTGGAAGTCGGAGAAACCGTAAATCTTGGCGGCTCGCAACAGCGGGAAGATTTCCGGCGACCTCAGATACTCCATGAATTCGCTGGGTTCCATATACTCCGACACCTCGGAAAGCAGAGCGTTCTCCTTCAGCTGCTGGTCAATGTCAACGATGTGCTTCAACTTCTGCAAGAACCAGCGGTCAATCATCGTCAACTGATGAATCTGCTCAACGGTATAGCCAATCTTCAATGCTTTCGATACGACGAAGATACGCATATCCGTCGGCTCATGCAGAGACTTTTCGATATCAGGAATCTTGATTTCATGATTCTCCACAAACCCATGCATGCCCTGTCCAATCATACGCAATCCCTTTTGTAGTGCCTCCTCGAAGGTTCGTCCGATGGCCATCACCTCGCCCACGCTCTTCATCGACGAGCCAAGTTCACGCTTCACGCCGTGGAACTTCGTCAGATCCCAGCGCGGAATCTTGACTACTACATAGTCGAGGGCAGGCTCGAAGAAGGCCGATGTCGTCTTGGTGACGCTGTTCTTCAGGTCGAAGAGTCCGTAGCCGAGACCAAGCTTTGCGGCAACAAAAGCCAATGGATAGCCAGTCGCCTTCGATGCCAATGCCGACGAGCGCGACAGACGGGCGTTGACCTCGATGACGCGATAGTCCTCGCTATTGGGGTCGAGCGCATATTGCACGTTACACTCGCCCACGATGCCGATATGCCGGATAATCTTGATGGCCAGTGCACGGAGCTTGTGATACTCGCTATTCGAGAGCGTCTGACTCGGTGCCACGACGATACTTTCACCCGTATGGATGCCCAGCGGGTCGAAGTTCTCCATGTTGCACACCGTGATGCAGTTGTCGAAGCGGTCGCGCACCACCTCGTACTCTATCTCCTTCCAACCCTTCAGCGATTTCTCCACCAGCACCTGCGGCGAGAACGAGAACGCTTCTTCGGCCTGTGCCAGCAACTGCTCATCGTTGTCGCAGAAACCGCTGCCGAGTCCGCCAAGGGCGTAGGCGGCACGTAATATAACGGGAAAGCCCAGCTCGTGTGCCGCCTTTTGCACTTCTTCGACCGTCAAGCACGCCTCGCTCTTGATAGTCTTCACGCCAATCTCGTCGAGTCGCTTCACAAACAGGTCGCGGTCTTCCGTGTCGATAATGGCCTGCACGGGCGTACCCAGCACCTCGACGCCGTATTTCTCCAAGATACCCTTTTCGTAGAGTACCACGCCACAGTTCAAGGCCGTCTGTCCACCGAACGACAAGAGAATACCGTCAGGACGCTCCTTTTCGATGACACGCTCCACAAACTCTGGTGTAACGGGTTGGAAATAGACCGTATCCGCCACATCCTTTGATGTCTGTACCGTCGCGATGTTGGGATTGATAAGCACCGAGTGAATGCCCTCTTCCTTCAGTGCTTTCAGTGCCTGTGCACCCGAGTAGTCAAACTCACCCGCCTGACCTATCTTCAATGCTCCTGAACCCAGAAGCAAGACCTTTTTGATCTCTTTCCTATCCATCATCCTAACATTTTTACAAATTCATCAAACATCCATTCCGTATCCGTTGGACCGCTACATGCCTCTGGATGGAACTGTGACGACATCCAGGGATTCGACTTGTGGCGGATACCCTCGTTCGAGCCGTCGTTCATGTTCACGAAGAGTGGTTCCCAATCCAAAGGCAGCGTTGAGTCATCCACAGCATAGCCGTGATTCTGGCTCGTGATGTAGCAATGGTTTGTGTTCACCTCACGCACCGGTTGGTTGTGCGAGCGATGACCGTATTTCAGTTTGTATGTCTTCGCTCCTGCCGCACGAGCCAGCAGTTGGTTGCCGAGACAGATGCCCATGCACGGCTTCACCTCTTTATTATTCAGGAACGTTCGGATGTGTTCCACCGTCTTGCCGCATTGCTCCGGGTCGCCAGGACCATTGGCCAAGAAAAGACCGTCGAACTCCAACTGGTTGAAGTTGTAATCCCAAGGCACACGAATCACCTCAACACCCCGTCTAATCAGACAACGGATGATGTTCGCCTTTACGCCACAATCCACAAGCGCCACCTTTTTATCAGCTCCCTCATTATAACGGATAATATCTTTGCAACTTACCTTCTCCACCCAGTTTACTGAACCGTAGTCTTGTTCCGTTTGCTGCGGTTCCGTCGCAAGCCCTTCAATCATAATGCGTCCCATCATCACGCCATGCTCGCGAAGCACCTTCGTCAGTCTTCGCGTATCAATCCCCGTTATTCCAGGAACCTTTTCGCGCTTCAGCCATGCAGCCAGCGACTCCTTCGCATTCCAATGCGAAAACTGTTCGCTATAATCGGCCACAACGATTGCTTTCGGATGGATGCGCTCACTCTCCATAAATAGCGGGAGTCCATCCTCGCCGATGCCCGTATCAGGTACACCGTAGTTGCCTATCAGCGGAAATGTCGTCACCAGTATCTGTCCTGCATAGCTGGGGTCTGTCAGACTCTCAGGATAACCTGTCATGGCGGTGTTAAAAACCACCTCGCCCGCAGTATCACCGTCATATCCGAACGACCAACCGCAGAATACCGTGCCGTCGCTGAGTATTAATTTTGCTTCTTTTTTCATCATTTATTGTTTTTGAATTCTTGGAGCAGCGAGCGTCTACATGCTTGCATGATTGACCGAGTCGTGACAAGAATCAACGTTGTTAAGTTTGCTGTCAATATAGTTCACGAATGCCTGATTGACGAGTCGTGTGCCGCCAGGCGTGGGATAGTGGCCGGTGAAGTACCAGTCGCCAGGATGGTTGGGACAAGCCTCATGCAGTCCCTCAATGCTTTGGAACACCAGTTCGATGGGTGCCTGCATATCTTTTGGGCGCAACATTTCCACGATTTTCTCGTTGATTTCCTCGACGGTAAAGGGCTCGTAGAGCGCACGAACGTAGTTTTCATTGAACATTGAACACTGAACATTGAACATTGGCTGCGCACTGGAATGGTCAATGGTCAATGGTGAATGGTCAATGGTCAATGGTGAATGGTCAATGGCTTTCTTGCAGGCCAGATAAGTGTCGCTCACCAGCTGCCACATGCCGCGCTCCTCGATAAGGGCCATCGTGGCACGGAAGGCGCAGAACTCCTCCAGACGGGGCATGTCGATGCCGTAATAGTCGGGGTAGCGGATCTGAGGCGAACTCGACACCATCACAATCTTCTTGGGATGCAGACGGTCGAGAATCTTGAAGATGCTCTCGCGCAGCGTCGTGCCGCGGACAATCGAGTCGTCGATAATCACCAGATTGTCTTCATAGGGGCGCAACGAACCATAACTGATGTCATAGACGTGAGCCGCCAGATCGTTGCGCTCTGTGTTGGCAGAGATAAACGTGCGCAGCTTGATGTCCTTCCATACCACTTTTTCCGTCCGCACCTCTCCGTGTAGCTTACGGAAACCGTCGGTCATGCCGTAGAAGGCCACCTCGGCGGTATTGGGGATATACGAAAAGACCGTGTTCTCTACGTCGCCATCAATGACTTTCAGGATGGCGGGCGTCAGCTGTTCACCAAGGCGTTTGCGCTCCTGATAGATATCGCGGTCGGAACCTCGGCTGAAGTAGATGCGCTCAAACGAGCATGCACTCAACTTCTGTGCAGGCATAATCTGCTCCAAGTGGCTCTCGCCATTGCGACGTACAATGAGTGCCTCACCAGGCTTCAGCTCGTGGATATCCTCGCATGGCAGGTCGAAGGTAGTCTGCAGCACGGGGCGTTCGCTGGCAAGGGCGATAATCTCGTCGTCGCGATAGTAGAACGCTGGACGGATGCCCCAAGGATCGCGCACGCTGAACATTTCACCGCTACCCGTCAGTCCGCACATCACATAGCCGCCGTCGTAGTGCTCCATCGTCTTCCGCAGCACGTTGGCCATCTCCACATGATCGTCGATGTATCGCGTGATGTCGAGTCCTTCAAGTCCCTTCGCCTTGGCTTCCTCAAACAGCCGTTCCACCTCACGATCCAGACGGTGGCCCATCAGTTCTAGCGTGATGTATGAGTCGCCATAGATACGCGGCGACTGCCCTTGCGACGTCAGAAACTGAAACACCTCGTCGATGTTGGTCATGTTGAAGTTGCCGCACAGACAGAGATTCTTGGCGCGCCAGTTGTTGCGACGCAGGAAGGGATGCACAAACGTCAGCCCGCTTTTGCCTGTCGTCGAATAGCGCAGATGCCCCATCAGCAGTTCTCCAGACATCTCTTGCGTGACACGGCTGAAAATCTCCGTAATGGCATCCTTGCCCTCGGCCTTTTCGCGAAACATATATTCCGTGCCAGGCTCATTGTTCAGACTGACGGATGCGATACCAGCACCCTCCTGACCGCGGTTGTGCTGCTTCTCCATCATCAGGTAGAGCTTGTTGAATCCGTAGGCCCACGTGCCGTACTTCTGGGCATAATAGTCCAGCGGCTTCAACAGGCGGATCATCGCCACACCACATTCATGTTTTAATTGTTCCCCCATATCAATTTACGATTTGACAATTTACCATTTACTATTTATTTGACAAGTGGACTATTTAGCTATTTGCGCACTCCTTTACGAAACTCATGAACAGCGGATGTGGATGCAGTACCGTTGACGAGTATTCAGGGTGGAACTGCGTGCCGATATACCAGCGCTTCTCTGGTATCTCGACGATTTCCACGAGGTTTGCAGCAGGATTGATACCCACGCACTTCATACCTTTTGCCTCGTATTCCTCTTTATAAGCGTTGTTGAACTCATAGCGGTGACGATGTCTCTCACTAATCAGCGTCTCTTTATCGTAGGCCTCGTAAACCCGACTGCCTTTCTGTAGTTCACATTCGTAAGCACCTAGTCGCATCGTACCGCCCATCTGCGTGATGCTCTTCTGCTCCTCCATGATGTCGATGACGTTGTGTGGTGTCTGCTCGTCCATCTCGCGACTGTTGGCATCCTTGTAGCCCAGCACATTGCGGGCAAACTCAATCACCATCATCTGCATACCCAGACAGATGCCGAAGGTGGGGATATCGTTGGTGCGCGTGTATTCTGCCGCGATAATCTTCCCCTCGATACCTCGCTGTCCGAAACCTGGACAGATGATGATACCTGTCATGCCGTCGAGTTTCTCTGAGACGTTCTCACTCGTAATCTCTTCGCTGTTGATAAAGTGCAGCCGTGCCTTCACGTCGTTGTAGATGCCAGCCAGATTCAGACTCTCGCGAATGCTCTTGTAGGCATCCTGCAGGTCGTACTTACCCACCAGTCCGATGTGTACCTCGCGCTTGGCGTTGCGCTGTTTGTCGAGGAAGTCGTGCCAGGGTTTCATGGCTGGTGTCTCGCCAACAGGTATTCCTATCTTCCGCATGATGGCAGCGTCCAGCCCCTGCTTCTGCATATTCACCGGCACCTCGTAGATGCTCGGCATATCTTCGCTCTGTACCACGCACTCAAGGTCCACATTACAGAAAGACGCCACCTTCATGCGCACATGGTCGTCGAGGTGGCGTTCCGTCCTGAGGACGAGGATATCCGGCTGAATACCCATCCCTTGCAGTTCCTTTACAGAGTGTTGCGTCGGCTTCGTCTTCAGTTCATCGGCAGCTTTCAGATAAGGTACGTAAGTCAGATGTACGCACACCGCATCACGTCCCAATTGCCATCGCAACTGTCGGATGGCCTCCATAAACGGTGCACTCTCTATGTCGCCGATGGTACCGCCCACCTCGGTGATCACGAAGTCGAGCCCCTCGTCCAGACCCTCGCGGAGCATCCTCCGTTTTATCTCGTCCGTAATATGCGGCACCACCTGAATCGTCTTGCCCAGATAGTCGCCGTGCCGCTCGCGGTCTATCACCGTCTTGTAGATGCGCCCCGTCGTAATCGAGTTGTTGCGCGTGGTGTGTATGCCCGTAAACCGTTCGTAATGTCCCAGGTCGAGGTCGGTCTCGAAACCATCCTCCGTCACGTAGCACTCGCCGTGCTCATAGGGGTTCAGCGTCCCCGGGTCGATGTTGATGTACGGATCGAATTTCTGAATCGTGACCTTAAAGCCACGTGCCTGCAGCAGTTTACCGATGCTGGCGGAGATGATGCCCTTGCCAAGCGAGGAAACCACACCGCCAGTTACGAAAATGTACTTTGTATTCATTCTATGTTGTTTTGAAGTTTGCATTCTAAAATCTTGATTGCGGTAGCAAATTTTTCACTTTTCACTCTTCACTTTTCACTTTCTGTCTGATGTGTTCCTCATACTCCGCCAACTCGCGCTCTCCGATGTGCGCCAGTCCGTAGTGCTCATCGTGCTGCGAGAAGTCGAGTCCCACCTTTTCGCTGTATTCCGACACACGCATGGGGATGAGGCTGTCGATGAGTTTGTAGCCCGCCCAACTCATGGCGAAGGTATAGGCGAACACGATGACGATGGCCAGCAGATGGTAGAGGAAAATCACAAAACCGTCCCACGTGCCGGCGATGAGGCCCTCCTGGATAAAGATACCCGTCAGCACCGTGCCGAAGATACCGCCTGTGCCGTGCGTAGGGAACACGTCGAGGGCATCGTCGATGCTGGTGTGCGAACGCCAATAGACGGCGACGTTACAGATCAGCGTGATGACGAAAGCGATAAAGATGCTCTGTCCCACGGTGACGTAACCTGCCGACGGTGTGATGGCCACCAGACCGACCACACAACCCACGGCAGCACCCATCGCCGACGGTTTACGACCACGCAGACAGTCGAAGAATATCCACGTCATCATGGCCGTTGCCGAGGCCGTATTCGTGTTCAGAAACGCCTTGATGGCCTGTCCGTCGGCATGCAGCGAAGAACCCGCATTGAAGCCGAACCAACCCAGCCACAGCATGGCGGCTCCCAGAAGCACAAAGGGGATGTTGGCCGGTTCGCTTTTACGGGTCTCCGCCTTGCGTCTGCCTAAGTAGATAGCACCCGCCAGCGCAGCCACACCGCTCGATGCATGCACCACGATGCCGCCGGCAAAGTCGATAACGCCCCATTTCATAAAGAGTCCCTCAGGATGCCACGTCATGTGGGCCAGCGGACAGTAGATGACGAAGAAGAAGAACATCATGAAGAACATATAGGCCGAAAACCTCACGCGCTCGGCAAACGAACCCGTAATCAGCGACGGTGTGATGATGGCGAACTTCATCTGGAACAACGCAAACAGCGCCAGCGGTATCGTGGCTCCGCCCAGCACGTTGCCTGCCGGTGTGGTGTACACCTCTGCCCCCACGTTCTGGAACATCAGGAACGTCAGCGGATTGCCTATCACCCCGCCGATGTCGTCGCCAAAGCACAGCGAGAAGCCGATTACCACCCATAGCACCGAGATCAGTCCCATGGCGATAAACGACTGCAACATCGTCGATATCACGTTCTTCGCCCCCACCATGCCGCCATAGAAGAACGACAGTCCGGGCGTCATCATCAGCACAAAAATTGTGGCGGTAATCAGCCAGGCCACATCAGCCGCAGAGATTACTGACCAGTCACATTCAAACGTAGGCTCCCCCACGCAAAGCCCCGCAACGGCTATCAGCGTCATCGCCGTCATCAGGATTATCCAACGTTTCTTAATCTTCATACCTTTTTTACCTATTAAATAATATATTACACTTTGCTATTTCAAGGTGCAAAGGTATAATAATTTGATAGTTATGCAAAGTAAATGCTTCCGTTTTGATTGTTAAAAGCGTGTACAAATATCAAAATGTAAAGCATAAACGAATAAAAATGTCGTTTTGCTAACATTATGCTTAAAAAATGATACAATTTGTTACAAAGTGATAGTTGTTGTATAATTGGATAATAAAAATGTAAGTCATTTCTTGCGTATTTAAACATTTTGATTTACCTTTGCAACCGAAAAGAAACAAAAGGAAAGTAAAAGTAAGGATAATATGACAAAATGTAAACTTCAAACACCAGAAAGGTTACAAAAAGAAGCACATTCGCAGCAAGGGCTTTACCAGAGCCAGTACGAGCATGATGCTTGCGGCGTGGGAATGGTAGTGAACATCCACGGCGGTAAGAGTCACGAACTGGTGGATAATGCGCTGAGGGTGCTGGAAAACATGGAACATCGCGGTGCCGAGACGCGCGACAAGACTGGCGACGGAGCCGGTATCATGGTACAGATTCCGCACGAGTTTATTCTGTTGCAGGGTATCCCCGTGCCCGAGAAAGGAAAGTATGGTACAGGTCTGGTTTTCCTGCCGAAGGATGCCCAGGCGCAGCAGGAGATTCTTAGCGTGATGATTGAGGAGATTGAGCGCGAGGGACTGCAACTGATGCACCTGAGGGCTGTGCCTACAAATCCTGAGGTGCTGGGTGCTGCAGCTCGTGAAGTGGAGCCTGACATCAAGCAGATTTTCGTGACTGGAATCTCTGACGAACAGGTTCCCGTGTTCGAGCGTATATTATATAAGGTTCGTAAAAGGATTGAAAACCGCGTGGACAACGAGGACTTTTATATTTGCTCGCTGTCGAACAAGAATATCATCTACAAGGGTATGCTGACCAGTGGACAGCTGCGTCGCTATTTCCCTGATTTGAGCAACGATTACTTTACCAGCGGATTGGCATTGGTACACTCCCGTTTCAGCACTAACACATTCCCCAAATGGAAGTTGGCCCAGCCTTTCCGTCTGCTGGCCCACAACGGAGAAATAAATACCATTCGTGGTAACCGCGGTTGGATGAAGGCTCGCGAGAGCGTGCTGAGCAGTGAGGCGTTGGGCGCCATCAAGGACCTGCGTCCCATCGTGCAGGAGGGTATGAGCGACTCGGCTTCGCTGGACAACGTCTTTGAGTTCCTGATGTTGAGCGGACTCTCATTGCCACAGGCGATGGCCATTTTGGTGCCTGAGAGCTTTAACGACAAGAACCCCATCTCGGAAGACCTGAAGGCGTTCTACGAGTATCACTCCATCTTGATGGAACCATGGGACGGTCCTGCAGCCCTGCTGTTTAGCGATGGTCGCTACGCAGGTGGAATGCTCGACAGAAACGGACTGCGCCCCAGTCGCTACACCATTACCAAGCAGGGTATGATGGTGGTAGCCAGCGAGGTTGGCGTGATGGACTTTGAGCCAGGCGATGTGGTATCGAAAGGTCGTCTGCAGCCTGGTAAGATTCTGCTGATTGATACTCAGGAAGGCAAGATTTACTACGACGGCGAGATTAAGGAGCAGTTGGCTAAGGCGCATCCTTATCGCGAGTGGCTGAACGAGAACCGCGTGCAGCTGGAAAAGTTGAAGAGTGGCCGTAAGGTTGACAACTCAGTAAGCAACTTCGAGCAGAAGCTTGTCACCTTCGGCTTTGGTCAGGAGGATATCGACAAGACTATTATCCCGATGGCAACAGCCGGTCAGGAGCCGGTAGCAGCGATGGGTAACGACACACCGCTGGCAGTCATTTCAGACCGTCCACAGGTGCTGTTCAACTATTTCCGTCAGCAGTTTGCGCAGGTTACCAACCCTGCCATTGACCCAATTCGTGAAGAGTTGGTGATGAGCTTGACAGAATACATCGGCGCCGTGGGAACCAACATCCTGACGCCCGATGCATCGAACTGTAAGATGGTGCGTCTGCCACAGCCTGTATTGACCAACACACAACTCGATATATTATGTAATATCCGCTATAAGGGCTTTAACACCAAGAAACTGCCCATCCTCTTTGAAATGAGTAAGGGCGAAGAAGGCTTGCGTCAGGCATTGGACAATCTGTGTCATCAAGCCGAGGCCAGTGTTGACGAGGGTGTGAACTACATCATCCTCTCTGATCGCGACATCGACGAGACGTATGCCGCCATCCCATCGCTGTTGGCTGTAAGTGCTGTTCACCACTATCTGATTTCTGTGGGCAAGCGCGTACAGACCGCCCTGATTGTTGAGAGCGGAGAGATTCGCGAGGTGATGCATGCTGCATTGCTTCTGGGCTATGGTGCCAGTGCGTTGTGTCCATATATGACGTTTGCTATTCTTGATGACCTTGTTAAGAAGCACAAGATTCAGGAGGAATACGCTACTGCCGAGAAGAATTATATCAAGGCGGTGGATAAAGGTCTGAAGAAGATTATGAGTAAGATGGGTATTTCGACCATCCGCAGCTATCGTGGTGCTAAGATTTTCGAGAGCATCGGCCTGAGCGAGGACCTGCTTCGTCGCTACTTCGGCACAGAAGTGAGCACCATCGGTGGTGTAGGTCTGAAGGAAATTGCGAGGGATGCAATCAGGCTGCATGAGATGGGTTGCGACTTAGTCGCAACAAACGGGACATTGCAGAATCAGGGACAGTTCTCATGGCGCAAGGACGGCATTAAGCACGCCTGGAACCCGGAGACAATTGCCCAGTTACAGTTGGCTACCCGTCAGGGCAACTACGATAAATTCAAGGATTGGTCTAAGATCGTCGATGAGAAGGAAAGCCCCATCTTCATCCGCGACTTCTTCAAGTTCAAGAAGGCTGCTAAGCCAACACCTATCGACGAGGTGGAGCCCGTAGAAAGCATCGTAAAGCACTTTGTAACAGGTGCCATGAGCTTTGGCGCCCTGAGCATCGAGGCCCACGAGGCACTGGCTCTGGCCATGAACAAGTTGGGTGCACGCTCTAACACTGGTGAGGGTGGTGAGGACAACGCCCGCTATCACTCAGAGGTGGATGGCGTCAGCCTTTCAAGCAAGACCAAGCAGATTGCATCAGGACGCTTTGGCGTGACAGCCGAATACCTGGTGAATGCCGAAGAGATACAGATTAAGGTGGCACAGGGTGCTAAGCCTGGTGAGGGCGGACAGCTGCCTGGCTTCAAGGTCAACGAGATTATCGCCAAGACGCGTAACGCTATCCCTGGCATTTCTCTGATTTCGCCTCCACCTCATCACGACATCTATTCTATCGAGGACCTGGCACAGCTCATCTTCGACCTGAAGAATATCAACCCAACAGCTGCCGTCAGCGTGAAGCTCGTAGCCGAGAGCGGTGTGGGAACCATCGCTGCTGGTGTGGCTAAGGCCAAGGCCGACCTCATCGTCATCTCCGGCGCCGAGGGGGGTACAGGTGCATCGCCAGCTTCATCAATGCGCTTCGCTGGTATCTCACCTGAGATTGGTCTCGCTGAGACTCAGCAGACACTGGTGATGAACGGACTGAGAAATCAGGTTCGTCTGCAGACCGACGGACAGTTGAAGACTGCTAAGGACGTAATCATTATGGCGATGCTGGGCGCCGACGAGTTCTCGTTTGGTACGCTGCCCCTGATTGTGCTGGGCTGCGTGATGATGCGTAAGTGTAATACCAATACCTGTCCGATGGGTGTGGCAACGCAGAATCCGGAGTTGCGCAAGCACTTCGAGGGGCGAGCCGAGTACGTGGTGAACTTCTTCACCTTCCTGGCCGAGCAGGTGCGCGAGTACCTCAGTGAGATTGGTGTGAAGAGTCTGAAAGAGATTATCGGTCACACAGAGCTCATCGAGGTGGATACCACTAACGCTACCGATAAGCAGAAGTCCATCGACTTCGCCCGATTGCTGCACAAGCCTGAGACTGATAAGGCTCTGTTCTGGGATCGTGGAGCATTCACAAAGGTGAGCGGCGTGAAGGACGAAGAGATTATAAAGGCTGCGCAAAAGGCTATCGAGAGCCAAGAGGAGGTGACACTCGACTACGCCATCAAGAATACAGATCGTGCTGTAGCCACCATGCTCAGTGGTGTCATCGCCAAGAAATACGGAGAGGCTGGTCTGCCTGATAATACCATCAACATCAAGTTCAAGGGTTCGGCAGGACAGAGTTTTGGAGCCTTCGCCGTTCACGGACTGAACCTGAAGCTCGAGGGTGAGTGCAACGACTACTTCGGAAAGGGACTCTCGGGCGGACGCATCTCTATTCTGCCGCCTGCCCGAAGCGGTGAGGATTTCCATGCCGAGGATAATATCATTGCCGGCAATACTGGTTTGTATGGTGCCACCTCTGGTGAACTCTATATCAATGGTAAGGTGGGTGAGCGCTTTGGTGTGCGTAACTCAGGTGCCATAGCTGTTATCGAGGGTGCTGGCGACCACTGCTGCGAGTATATGACTGGCGGTCGTGTGGTAGTGCTGGGTAAGACTGGTCGCAACTTCGCCGCAGGTATGAGTGGTGGTGTCGCTTACGTCTACGATCCAGATCACACCTTCGACTACTTCTGTAATATGGATATGGTGGAGTTAGGACTCGTTGAAGACAGCGTTAGTCGCAAGGAACTGCTCGAACTTATCCGTCAGCACTATCTTCATACAGGTTCTGCCCTCGCAGGCCGCATGCTCGACGATTGGCAACGTTACGTAGTAGACTTCATTCAGGTAGTGCCTATCGAGTACAAACGCGTGCTTCAGGAGGAGCAGAACAAGAAACTCCAAGAAAAAATTGCAAACATCCAAAGAGACTATTGATTATGGGAAATCCAAAAGCATTTTTAGAGATACACCGCCAAGAGGCGGGTTACCGTCCGATTCACGATAGAATCCACGACTTTGGCGAGGTAGAGCAGACGCTCAACACGCGCGAACGTAAACTGCAGGCATCGCGCTGCATGGACTGCGGCGTACCTTTCTGCCACTGGGCTTGTCCGTTGGGCAACAAGGCCCCCGAGTGGAACGACGCGCTGTATAAAGGCGACTGGGAGTTGGCTTACCGATTGCTGAACAGCACTAACCCATTCCCAGAGTTCACGGGTCGCATCTGTCCCGCTCTGTGCGAAAAAGCCTGCGTGCTAAACCGTTTTAACAACGAGCCGACGACGAACCGTGAGGACGAGTGCGCCATCACCGAGATGGCCTTCCAGGAGGGATTTATCCAGCCCAAAACCGACATCGTGCGCAATGGCAAAAAAGTGGCTGTCATCGGCGCCGGCCCTGCCGGACTCGCCGCTGCCAACGACCTGAACCTGATGGGTTATATCGTCACCGTCTTCGAGAAGAACGAGGCTGCTGGTGGACTGCTCCGCTACGGTATCCCTAATTTCAAACTGAATAAGGCCATCATCGACCGCCGCATCCGCCTGCTCGAAGCCGAGGGCATTGAGTTTAAGTATAATCAGAATATCTCTGATCCTGCATCAATTGCTCCCGATTTCGATGCTGTTGTCATCTCTACAGGAACGCCAACGGCACGCGATTTGAAGGCTCCAGGAAGAGAATTGAAAGGCGTCCACTTCGCCCTCGAACTTCTCTCTCAGCAGAACCGCGTATTGGCAGGTATTGAGTTCAGCAAAGACGAGCGCATCACCGCCAAGGGCAAGGATGTCCTCGTGATCGGTGGCGGCGACACTGGCTCTGACTGCATCGGCACGGCTCATCGTCAAGGTTGCAAGAGCGTCACTCAGATTGAGATTATGCCTAAGCCCGTTGAAGGTCCAGAAGACCCGCAGAACCCTTGGCCCAACTGGCCTCGCACCCTCAAGACCACCTCAAGTCACGAGGAGGGCTGCACCCGCCGTTGGAACATCAACACTTTGGAGTTCTTGGGCGAGAATGGCAAACTAACTGGCGTCCGCGTCCAAGAAATCGATTGGGAACCGAATCCCAACGGTGGTCGCCCCATCATGGTTGAGAAAGGCAAGCCTGAGATTATCAAGGCCGAACTCGTTCTGTTGGCTATGGGCTTCTTAAAGCCTGAGCATCCAGAGTACCCAGAGAACGTCTTCGTCTGTGGCGATTCCGCCAACGGTGCCAGCCTCGTGGTTCGCGCTATGGCCAGCGGCAAGCAGACAGCAACTAAAGTAAACAATTATCTTTCAAAATGAGTAAAATCCATTTCACCAAGATGCACGGCTGCGGCAACGACTATATCTACGTCGACACCATGCAGTACCCCATCGCCGACCCTGTCCAGGCTGCCATTCTCTGGAGCGACCGCCACAAGGGCATCGGCAGCGACGGACTGGTGCTGATTGGTGCGTCGCCCATCCCTGAGGCAAACTATACCATGCGTATCTTCAATGCCGACGGCTCTGAGGCCATGATGTGTGGCAATGCCTCGCGGTGTATTGGGAAGTATCTCTATGAAAAGACCCACCCCTGGCCCCTCCCTGTAAGTGAGGGGAATGGTTACCAAGAGACCGTGATTCGTCTGCTTACAAAGTCTGGCATCAAGATGCTCTATCTTCACATCGTCAAGGGTATCGTTGAATCCGTCACGGTCGATATGGGCGAGCCAGTCTTGGAGGACGAAAAGCTCTTCAACCCACAAATCGCGAAGAGTCTATCTGCTCCCCTCCATTACAGGGAGGGGCAAGGGGGAGGGTCTGCCCTTTTCGTATCAATGGGCAATCCCCACTACGTCATCTTCACAGACAATGTGGATCAGGTGGGCGAGACAGGACGTGTTCTTGAACATCATCCCGCCTTCCCTCAGCGTTGCAATATCGAGTTTGCTCGTATCGAGGCTGATGGAATCATCCGTACTCGCGTCTGGGAGCGTGGCAGCGGCATTACCCAGGCCTGTGGCACAGGCGCCTGCGCTACGGCAGTTGCTGCCTTCATCACGGGGCGTGCTGGTCGGCAGTCACAGATTGTCATGGACGGTGGTACGCTCAACATCGAACTCCGCGAAAGTGACAATCACGTCCTCATGACCGGTTCCGCTGAATTCGTCTTCGATGGAGAAATAGAACTTCAAACAACATAAGAAATATGGCATTAGTTAACATCCACTTCCTGAACCTCCAGAACAACTACCTGTTCGCCGACATCGCCAAAAAGGTCAACGCCTTCAAGGTGATGCACCCTGGTGCCGACGTCATCTCGCTCGGCATCGGCGACGTCACCCAACCGCTGTGTCCTGCCGTTACCGAGGCTATGCACAAGGCTGTCAACGAGATGGCATCCGCTGAGGGATTCCGTGGCTACGGTCCTGAGCAGGGCTACGACTTCCTGCGCGAGGCCATCCTGAAGAACGACTTCCTACCGCGTGGCATCCACCTCGACATCGACGAGGTTTTTATCAATGACGGTGCGAAGTCCGACACAGGCAACTTCCAGGAACTACTCCACTGGGATAACTTCATCGGCGTGACCGACCCTATCTATCCCGTCTATATCGACTCCAACGTGATGATAGGTCGCTGCGGCGTCTACAAAGATGGGCGCTGGACCAATGTGCGCTATATGCCCACCCATGCAGAGAACGGTTTTGTTCCTGACCTTCCTAAGGGCCGTCCCGTCGATGTCATCTACCTCTGCTATCCCAACAACCCGACGGGTACGGTCATCAGCAAGCAGGAGCTGCGCAAGTGGGTAAACTACGCGCTGAAGAACGATGCCCTCATCCTCTACGATGCTGCCTACCAGGCCTATATCCAAGACCCGAAGATACCGCACTCCATCTACGAGATTCGCGGAGCCCGCAAGTGCGCCGTCGAGTTCCGTTCCTATTCCAAGACAGCTGGCTTCACGGGTGTCCGCTGCGGCTATACCATCGTGCCGAAAGAGGTCACCGTCAGCACCTTCGAGGGTGAGCGCATATCGCTCAACCAACTGTGGCTCCGTCGCCAGTGTACCAAGTTCAACGGCTGCAGCTATATCAGTCAGCGTGCCGCCGAGGCCATCTACACGCCCGAGGGTAAGCAACAGATCAAGGCCACCATAGACTACTACATGCAGAACGCTAAAAAGATGCTTGCCACCCTGCGCTCCCTCGGCTACGAGTGCTACGGCGGCGAGAATGCTCCTTACGTCTGGATGCGCACTCCCGACGGTATGTCGTCCTGGCAATTCTTCGAGGCCCTGCTCTATGGTGCCAACGTCGTCTGCACTCCCGGTGTCGGCTTCGGTCCCTCTGGTGAAGGCTACGTCCGCTTCACCGCCTTCGGCAGTCACGAAAAGACAGAAGAGGCTCTGAATCGTATAAAAGCCTGGAGCAAAGGCTGACAAATTAATTTTCTTCTTTTTTGTTATTTCCGCGGGACCTGTTAGGCTTCCGCGGATTTTTTGTTGTGACAAAGATTTCTGTGTTCGTGCACAATTTTATCGATTCTGACACTTTGTAACGAAATGATAGGATTACGAGACAAAGTGATAGCAAATAGATAGGCTTTAGTTTAGAGTAGTTTACATTTTGTCACTTAATTAAGTTTTTAACAAACAAAACGAAAGTATTTTACTGATTTTATATTCAAAACGTCGTATCTTTGCAGCGTAAAAATAACAAAGTGACACCCAATGAGAGGGTATAGTATTAATTAATTTAAGGTAAAAAGGTATGAAAAAGATTGAAGCAATTATCCGCAAGACGAAGTTCGAAGAGGTGAAAGCTGCTTTGCTGTCATCCGACATCGACTGGTTTGAGTACCACGACGTGCATGGCATCGGCCAGAGCCGTCAGGAGCGTATATATCGTGGCGTCCAGTATTCGACCGATGTCATCGAACGCGTTGCCATCACCATCGTTTGTCGCGACATCATTGTCGACCCGACGATAAAGGTGATACTACAGGTAGCCCATACGGGTGAGGTTGGCGACGGTCGCATCTTCGTGAGTGACGTGATTGACACATGGTCTATCCGCACAGGAGAGCATGGTGACACGGTACTTCGTGATAAGAAGTAAAAGAGTAAAAAGGTAAAAAAGTAAAAACTCAAAATTTTCAGGATTATGAACGAAATTGGATTATCACTCGATACTGTATGGATGCTATTGGCAGCCATGTTGGTTTTCTGGATGCAGCCGGGCTTTGCGCTGTGTGAAGCAGGTTTTACGCGTAGTAAGAACACGGCGAACATCCTGATGAAGAACTTTGTGGACTTTATGTTCGGCTCGTTGTTGTTCTTCTTCCTCGGCTTCGGCTTTATGTTCGGCAGCGATGCGCTGGGAGGCTTTATCGGTATGCCCAACTGGGGCGACCTGAGTTTCTATAAGGGCGACCTGCCGACGGAGGGCTTCTTGATTTTCGAGACGGTGTTCTGTGCCACCTCTGCCACCATCGTCAGCGGTGCTATGGCTGAGCGCACGAAGTTCTCAATGTACCTGATTTATAGTGCAGTCATCTCGCTGCTGATCTATCCCATCGAGGGACACTGGACGTGGGGCGGTGGCTGGCTCTGCAACGATGCTGCCGACAGCTTTATGATGATGACATTTGGCGATGTGTTCCACGACTTTGCGGGTTCTGCCATCGTGCATAGCGTAGGTGGTGTGCTGGCGCTGATTGGTGCGCTGGCTCTGGGCCCCCGTATCGGCAAATACAGTGCTGACAAGAAGAGCAACGCTATCCCTGGTCACAATCTGGCAATGGCAGCACTGGGTGTATTCATCCTCTGGTTGGGATGGTTTGGTTTTAACCCCGGTTCACAGTTGGCTGCAAGTGGTGAGGTGAACCGCATCGCCATCAGCCACGTCTTCCTGACCACAAACCTCGCTGCTGCAGCAGGTGGTGTGGCAACGATGTTCCTCACTTATATTAAATACGGCAAACCGTCACTTTCTCTTACGCTGAACGGTGTGCTGGCAGGTCTCGTAGGCATCACGGCTGGTTGTGATCTCGTATCGCCCTTCGGAGCCATCATCATTGGTCTCGTCTGTGGTATCGTACTGGTATATGCCATCGAGTTTATCGACCACAAACTGCATATCGACGATCCCGTTGGTGCCTCTTCCGTACATGGCGTCTGCGGTATTCTGGGTACGCTGATAACAGGTCTGCTGTCCACTTCTAACGGTGCCTTCTACGGTCACGGCTGGGGATTCTTCGGAGCTGAGCTGTTTGGCATCCTGGTCATCGACCTCTGGGCTGCTGCCTGTGGCTTTGCCTTGTTCTACGGCATCAAGAAACTGCACGGTCTGCGCGTTGACAAGCGCATCGAAGAGGAAGGCCTCGATGTTTATGAGCATGGAGAATTGTGTTATAACTAAGAGACCCACCCCCTGCCCCTCCCTAAATGGAGGGGAGTAAATAGTAAAGAAATAGAAAAAAGATTATGAAAAAAAGATTTGTTTTAGCAATGATGCTGGTTGCCAGTGCAACCGCCATTGCACAGGATAAAGTGGAAACAACGATTTGTGGAGATATCGTAAGTAGTTATATCTGGCGTGGCCAGGACTTGGGAAGTGCCGCTATTCAGCCAACATTAGGCGTGGGATATAAGGGACTGTCGTTGACCGCCTGGGGCAGCTACGGACTGATAAACACCGCTGACACAAAGGAGTTCGACCTAACGCTGGCTTACACCACTGGCGGACTGAACATAGGCGTAACCGACTATTGGTTCGACGCCGGTCTCGATCCGGACGCACGCTATTTCAAGTACGACGCCCATGGCACGAACCACGTCTTCGAGGGTAACATCGGCTACGACTTCGGTTTCGCATCACTCCAGTGGTTTACGAATTTTTCCGGCAATGACTATAAGGAGGATGGCGACCGGGCCTACAGCAGTTATGTGGAAGTAGTTGTCCCATTCAAACTTTCTGCCATCGATTGGACTGCTACAGCCGGCGCCGTCCCCTTTGAGTCCCCCCTGTACGGCACAAGCGGCTTTGCGGTGACCAACCTGTCACTGAAAGCCACGAAGGACATCAAGGTTACGGATTCATTCTCAATACCTGTCTTCGGACAGATTGCTGCCAACCCTTGTTCACAAAAAGCATACCTGGTTTTCGGGTTTACGCTGCAGCCCTGATCTTTCCAGGTGAATTTCTCCCCTTGTCTTGATGGCAGGGGGAGATTTTTAAATTCTGCGTCAGATTACAGATTGTAACGAAATGGCAGGTTTTGGATACAAAGTGATAACAAATAGAAAGAGAATATACCTCAAAACTTTACAAAGTGTTAGTTTGTTACGTTTTCTATAAACAAAAAGTAAGCAAAAACCATCTTTTCCCTACAAAATGCAGTACCTTTGCACTCGCAAACAATCAAATAGTAATTTTTATATTTAACAAGGTAAAATTATGGAAGCATTAAGATTTCAGGTTGTCGGCGAGGCATTCAAGAAGAAGCCCCTCGACGTAAAAACACCCAGTGCAAGACCTTACGAGTATTTTGGTAAGAAGGTCTTCAATCGCGAGAAGATGTACAAGTATCTGCCGAAGCAGGTTTATGAGAAGATGATTGACGTGATGGACAATGGTGCCCGTCTGGATCGTGACATTGCCGACGCTGTGGCTGCAGGCATGAAGCAGTGGGCCATAGAGTGTGGTGTCACACACTATACACACTGGTTCCAGCCTCTGACCGAAGGAACGGCCGAGAAGCACGACTCGTTCATCGAGCACGACGGCAAGGGTGGTATGGTGGAAGAGTTCTCTGGCAAACTGCTCGTTCAGCAGGAGCCAGACGCCAGCTCATTCCCCAGCGGCGGTATCAGAAGCACCTTCGAGGCTCGCGGCTACTCTGCATGGGACCCCACAAGCCCTGTCTTTATTATTGACGACACGCTGTGTATTCCTACCGTATTTATCAGTTATAGTGGTGAGGCACTCGACTATAAGGCTCCATTGCTGCGTGCCCTGCATGCCGTCAACGTGGCTGCTACGGAGGTGTGCCACTATTTCGACCCCACGGTGAAGAAGGTAACTTCGAACCTCGGTTGGGAGCAGGAGTATTTCCTCGTTGACGAAGGACTCTATGCCGCCCGTCCTGACCTGCTGCTGACGGGTCGCACGCTGATGGGACACGACTCTGCCAAGAACCAGCAGATGGACGACCACTACTTCGGTGCTATCCCTGAGCGTGTCGCAGCCTTTATGCGTGAACTGGAGATTGAGGCACTTGAACTCGGCATCCCCTGCAAGACCCGTCACAATGAGGTGGCTCCCAACCAGTTCGAGTTGGCACCAATTTTCGAAGAGACGAATCTTGCCGTTGACCACAACATGCTGCTGATGTCAGTGATGAAGAAGGTGGCCCGCAAGCACGGCTTCCGAGTACTGCTGCATGAGAAGCCATTCGCAGGAATCAACGGCTCTGGTAAGCACAACAACTGGAGTCTGAGCACAGACAACGGTATCCTGCTGCATGCTCCTGGTAAGACTGCTGAGCAGAACCTGCGTTTCGCAACATTCATCGTTGAGACGCTGATGGGTGTCTACAAGCACAATGGTCTGCTGAAGGCCTCTATCATGAGTGCTACCAACGCCCATCGTTTGGGCGCCAACGAGGCACCTCCTGCCATCGTATCATCGTTCCTCGGCAAACAGGTTTCTGAGCTCTTAGACCATATTGAGAAGGCCGACAAGGAGGACATCCTCGCGATGACCGGTAAGCAGGGACTGAAGATGGATATCCCTGAGATTCCAGAACTGCTCATTGACAATACCGACCGTAACCGCACGTCTCCATTTGCCTTCACTGGTAACCGTTTCGAGTTCCGTGCCGTAGGTTCTGAGGCCAACTGCGCCAGTGCGATGATTGCCCTGAACTCTGCAGTTGCTGAGGCCCTTGTCTCGTTCAAGAAGCGTGTTGATGCCAAGATTCCTGAGTTCGAGAAGAAACTGAGTGGCACTGATCACAGCGCAGTTTTCCACGCCATCATCGATGTGCTGCGTGAGGATATCAAGACCTGTAAGCCTATTCGCTTCGACGGCAACGGCTACAGCGACGAGTGGGTTGTTGAGGCTGGAAAACGCGGTCTCGACGTGGAGAAGTCTTGTCCGAAAATCTTCGAGCGTTACCTTGATCCGGAGAGCATTGAGATGTTCGAGAGCCTGGGCGTGATGACCAAGAAGGAGCTCGAGGCCCGTAACGAGGTGAAAT